>CAZCCZ010000023.1:0-43217 GCA_964497495.1 uncultured Oscillospiraceae bacterium | reverse complement strand
AGCCGTATTTCCGGGCTTGCAAAGCTGGTTCGGGGTGACGGAAAATATCAACGGCAGGTTTCTTTGCTTCAACAAACAGTTTTGCAACTCCACGCAAGGTTAGCGAATAATCTGGCCGATCGGTTTGTGTGGAGTAATTCTCGGCTATCACTTCGCGATATTGGGGAGGCAACCCCTTCGTGTTTGATACATCCCATCCCAACAACTGTAAAAGAGGATCAATATACTCGATCCTGCAAGAATGCTCATTGTAAGCGTTTCTCTGATCTTTGTAGTATGTCAGATTCGCCGCAAACTTGTCAGTCAGGGTTTTAAGTTCATTTTGTATTTCCATTGAAACCCTGCCTTTCTAACTTTGATAATTGTGCATTAAACATGTTCTAATGCTGCGATGATATCTTTCGGTATATCTTTGTTTTTACAATAATCCAAAATGCGCAGCTTTGCCAAACGACTCGGAACGGAGCGGTTGTTCTCCCAGCGGTTCAATGTCGTGAAGCTTACGTTTAATTCATGAGCAAACTGTTCTTGTGATATATTCAATTCCTTTCGAACTTCTTTGAGTAGTTCATCAAGATTCATGCAATATCACCTCATAGCGTATATTATAGCAGACGCTATAGAGAATTTCAAGTATTATGGGCAGCTTAACATTTATGATTTGAGAACTTAAGTGCTTTCGAATATGTCGATGGGGGTAGAGAAGCCGAATAATCTGCAGCGATTTTTATATGTTTCTATAATCTCAACAAAACTTTCCCGAATAATACCTGAGAAATTCTTTATTTAACAACGTTTACGTATACTAACAGGACGGACCGTAAAATTCTTAAGACATGCATTATCGAGAACGTATATTCGTATTGATATAGGCGTTACTAGACATACATGAAACACATCCCTCTGACATTGATACAATGACACGGGATGTGTTTATTTTTCCCTTTTTATTTGATATACTTCTTCTCAACTACGGAATGTTAATATTCTCTACAAGGAGGACTCATAATGAATAAGATAAAAAGAATAGAAATTAGCGATGAATGGGCGCATTCCGGAATTGTTGAAGCCGGAGATTATGTCTTTATAAGCTATTGTATGGGAAATGAGGGGCAATCAATCGAGGATCAGATTAACGGGGCTTTTGATGTTTTAAGCGAAAGGCTGAATACACTTGGACTAACATTAGAATCGGTTGTGAAAATGGATTGCATGTTTAAGAACATTATGGACTTATCATTTTTGGGAGATATAATCAAAAATAAGTTTAACGGGAAATATCCTGCCAGAAAAGCATTTGAAACAAAATTCATCAGAAAGGGAATCAGCTTTCAGATCGATGCAATCGCCTATAAGGGGTAGGAAGGCCGATAATTCAATTGGCTTCTCAAACAGATAGAAGAACCTCCCTTATTAAACAGCGTTTACGCGTGTTTGCATCGTGTGACTCAAGAATTATTGGGACGAACATTAGAACACTATAGGAAACGAATATTCCTATGGAGGCAAGCGTTATCATACATAGGAAACCGCCTGAAATCAATGCTTTCAGGCGGTTTTAGTTTTCCCTCTAGTTATTTATTATTCGAAGTTATTTTATTATAAAACGTTATTTCCACCGTTCAGGTGGTCAAAACGGTCGTAAAATTAAACATACACTGAAAATAGCTGGCTTTGAGTGTTCCGGCCGTGATAAAGGCTGGCTGACCCACCTATTGAAACCAAGTTGCCCCGCCCCTGCGGCCTGGCGCGAAGCCTTACCCTCAGCCCAACAGCTGCTCCGCCTCAGACATATTCCGGATCACGGATACGCCGAATGGACAACGCGCTTCACAACTTCCGCAAGCGATGCAATCCTTTCCGGTAGCCTTCAGGCCTTGATAGTGCGAGCGCAAAGAGGGCGGTACGTTCGCTTTGTCCAGGCGCGCGATATCGAGATACTTATTGACGGCAGCGATGTCGATCTCCGCCGGGCAGGGCTGGCAGTGGCCACAGTACACGCAGTTGCCTCGAAAATCGTTACGCAGCGAGCCCAGCGCATCGGTATAATCCAGTTCCTCGTCCCTCATGTCCAGGTAGCGAGCCGCTTCCAGCACTTCAGCCCTGGTTTGGCACCCAAGCATCACGCTTGCGACCGCTGGGCGCGTGAGGGCATAGTGGATGCACTGCTGCACCGTCAGCGGTTTTTGAAACGGTGTATGCTCGGGAGAAATCAGTTTTCCCGCGCCCAGCGTCTTCATCACGGTGATGCCAATCAGTTTCTGCTCGCATAGCTTGTACAGTTCGGCACGCTTGGGATCGATGCCGCGGAAAAGCTCGGTTCCAAACCCCTTTTCGAAATGATCGAACACATACTCGCCCGCGGGAAGCATGTCGAACGCGGGGTTGATGCTGAACAGCATCATTTCCGGAAGTCCGGTGTTTATCGCGCGGATCGCGGTGTTCGGGTTATGCGAGCTGAAGCCGATGTGGCCGATGTCCCCATCCCGCTTGAGCTTGAGCACATAATCCGCGAATCCGGTCTCGAACACGCCCTTGTAATCGTCCTCCGAATCGATAAAAAACATCATCCCAAAATCGACGTGCCCGAAGATGCGCAACATGTCTTCAAAAAACCGCTTCACCGTAGGCAGATCGCGGGAGATGTCGTACTGTTGGTTGATATTGGTAGAGCCGATATGCCCCTGAATCATCACATCCTTGCGGCGCGTACCCAACGCTTTGGCAATATTTTCTCGAACAGCCTTTCCCGGCATGAACACGTCAAGCAGGTTAATCTCGCATTCGAGCGCTGCGTCGATCGTTTCTTTCACCTGTTCGTAAGGCTTGTTGTCCAGATGCTCGCAACCTAGACCGATCACGCTGGCCTTATGACCCGTACGGCCAATATCTCTAAACTGCATAGGACCCACCTTATCCTTATGTTTTTGTCTTTACCAATCTGAGTATACCATAACCTGTCGCCACCCTCAACCCGTTCCGGTTAGTTGTCAATACCGGCTCGGGCGGTTCTTAGACACCGCCGTGTCCATTTCCGCTCGTTTGAGCGCGTAAGCGGTCTTCGCCTCCGCGTACCGATTCTTCTCCATTCTCACCAGCCCATTACTTCATATGGTTGTCCGTTTCTCTTTTTCAACTCGGGCTACCGTAACCGGGGGAGCAGGTCACATCAGTTCACAGTTGCCCTCATAATTTAAAGTAACACAAGGCGCCCATGCAAATATAACTCCAATGTCATGGGCTATGACGAACATAATCTGCTTAAATCCGCTCTCTTGGGCGGTATGGCTTCGTATGCTGTGTGGTAAGTAAAGGAGATTGACTTTGGGCGTCTATTGATATATAATTTTTTACAGTTTGAATGGCTTTCTGGATGTGACCGATATAGTCGAGGAATCGCAGTTATGAAAAAGCTTGTTTCGTTATTGCTCGCTCTGTTGTTCACATGGAGCCCGTTCTTGGCAGCGGCCGAAATTGATATGTCGGTGTTTGAGACGGATCAATATTCCATCCAGTATCAGGACACCTCCGGCCTGATCCAACAGGCGAACGCAAACTTTTCCGTTTTCTTGAACTTCGAGGCGAACGGGATGGGCTACATGTTCCCTTGCGTATTCATTTACAAAGATAATAAGAAGAAAAATGCCGATGTCTTTACATGGGTCGTTGCCCGCATCTCGGTCACGGACGCAAATTCGATCGATCTATACGGGGAGATCGAAAAACTGGTCGTGAGCATTGGCGATACCAGTTATACGTTCACAGGGATAGAGGATCAGATCAAGTCTTCCGAGGGGCAAACGGGCGAGACCATACTGCTGAACTTTGCAGGCGATTCGTACCCGTTACTGGAAGCCGTCGCCGCTGATCCTACGGCAGATGTCAGGATCAAGCTCGTCAGGCGCGATGCCGAAGAGAACTTCCAGCTGGACGATTCGACGAAACAGAATATAGCCATGCTGTATCAGGATTACGTAAAGGCCGGCGGATTGAAACAATCTTCATCGGCCAATAAAAAGATCCAATCGATCGCAAACCCTGTGACCGTTCCGTGACGTTATTCGGGGGAATGCCTTATTCCGAAAAGAGATGCGATTGACGTCGTTTGGCTTTCCGCGGCATACGATCCGCTTCGTCATAATGGAACGTATGAAGGAGTTTTTAGTTATGAAAAAACCGGCTTGCCTGCTGTTGGTCATCCTGATTCTTTTGGCCTGCGTACCGACGCAAGCCGAGGACGTGTCTCAATATCGAACGCTGACCGTCGGCTCCAAAGGTGCGGATGTGGCGGCGTTGAAACAGCGCATGTACGAACTAGGTTATTATAACAGCAACATCGTCAACGAGAGTTTCACCTCCTCAACAGCCAAATTCGTAGAAGAATTCGAGCGAATCAACGGGCTTACGGCGGACGGCATAGCGGACCCGGCCATGCAGGCGCTGTTCTATTCGGACAAGGCTCTTCCGAAATCCGCCGGTAAAAACGTGACCATCACACCCACGCTCACGGCGACCCCAGAGCCCGCGTCTACGACGTCGCCCGATACGAGAATCCCCCTGCAGATCAACAATACGCCTCAACCTTCGGTCATGCTTTCGCCCGAGCCGCAAGCGAGGGACGACGGGTTGACGTGGTGGACGGGCGTGGTAACCATTGACACCAGCGCGCCAACGAAAACCGAGTATGATTTTGGCAGTTTTAAGGTTTACATCCCTCACGACTTTGTGGTCTATACCCTGGATACCGACGGCGTCCGGGGGATTGCCGCAGACGCTAACCTACTATCGCCGAACGATCAGGACTTTGCTCTAAACACGTTTCAGTCCAATCCAACGCTCTATTTACTGTCTTACGACAGTTCCCTCTGTTTTTACTTTGAAATATTCTTCGTGACTCTGTCTGAGGCTGACGACATTCAAGATGATTCGGAAGCGACCATTCGGAGCGATTTAATGCAGAGCCTGAAATCGATATGCGAGGAGAACCGATATCCCTTGTATGCCATGGAGACGGAAGTTTTTAATCAAGCTACATACGTGATGATCAACTATTCGTTCGTTGACAACCGGGGAAAATGTTACCGTCGCAATTACTATTCAACCGTCAAACTGAATGGCAGCGCTGACTATTCGCGGATTGAATTCGACCTGTTTACCACCGACACGGCGGCTACAGATGAAATGATCGACGTTGTTGAAGAGATTCTCCGCGATGTCGTATACAAATAGTTCGCCGTAAGGATGCGTACGGCAAGTCGGGTAAAACTCGCCGCTTCTGGCCGGAGAATGCGAAACTCGGTGATAACCCCGCGCGGAAGCGCAGACGCCCAGTTCGTGAACCTTACGGCGCATCATGGAGCGTTCATTGTGAGGAGGATGAACCTGTATGGCAATCCGGCAAGCCCGGCTGTTACGGGTAGGTCTCTGCCTGCTCCTGTTCGCCGCTATATTGGGGATCTGCGTACCCGCAATGTCTTCCGATGAGGATTTCAAGTTCACTTACTCCAACGGGCAGGCATCGCTCACGGGATATTCCGGTACCAGTACAAAGATATCAATTCCCGCCGAGTCGAACGGATATCCGGTGATAAGCATCGGCGAATCCGCGTTCAAAGGCTTCATAAAACTGAAGAACGTCGTCCTCCCGGATACGATAACGGACATTGAAAACGAAGCGTTCTCAGGGTGCGTCGAACTGGAGAGGATTCATCTCCCCGATGTCGTCATACGCATTGGAGAAAGCGCGTTTTACGGTTGCTCAAGCCTTAAAAGCGTCTCTGTTCCGGGAAACGTAAAACAAATTGGATCCTTTGCGTTCTCCCGCTCCGGTTTAACAAGTATCGTTCTGCCCGATACGGTGATGTTCATAGGCAAGGGCGCATTCAAAAACTGTGACAAACTGAAAAGCGTTACGCTGCCGCAGGGAATTATCCGTGTGGCAAACGCTATGTTTGATGATTGCGATAAACTTACGAGCATTACGATACCGGATAATGTCTTATATATAGGGGATAACGCCTTCTCCCTTTGCACCAGGCTGGCAGGGGTAACGTTTCCGGACGGGTTGATAAGCATCGGCAGTATGGCGTTCTTCGGCTGCGCCAGCCTCAAGAACCTCGCAATACCGCCAAACGTAACGGTTATCGGATCGGCCGCGTTTTGCGAATGCACCGCGCTTACGGGGGTCTCCATTCCGGAGGGCGTAGCCAGCCTTGGAGGGACGGCCTTCTCCTATTGCATAAGACTGACGGAAGTAACAATACCGGAGGGCGTGACAAGCATCGGGGAAAGCGCCTTCAACTTATGCGGAAAATTAAAAAGTGTCGTGATTCCGGACAGTATGAAGGAAATTGGCGCATCGGCGTTCTCAGGGTGCAAGAAACTTACAAGCGTCACAATCCCGTACAGCGTCGTAAGCATTGACGAGGACGCGTTTAAAGAATGTAAAAAGTTGAAAATCTACTGCCAGCCAAACAGCTACGCTCTTGACTACGCGGTAGCCCATAGGATATCTTATCAGATTATCGCCGCGAAGGATCTGACCATAACGAGCGTTGAAGCGGATCAAACGGTTGTTGGAACGGACGAAACCGTTACCTGGAAAGCGAAAGCAACGGGCGGCAGCGGAGCCAAAGCCTATCGTTTCCAACTATACAAAGACGGTGCTCCCCAATCAAACGGCGACTTCTCCGCAAAGAACACATTCAGTTATACGCCGACTGAAGCGGGCGTTTATCAAGTGCATGCTTTTGTGAAGGATTCCGTCACTACCGTCGATCTGTACAGCGATAATCTGTCCGTATCGTCGGAACTTCAGGAAAGGCCGTACCCAACAACGGAGACGGTTCTCTTTGTTGACAAGGAAGGGGGCGTGTGCCCGCTAACCATCTATAATCTCAGCAATTTGGCCTATTGTGTTAAGGTGGAAAGCGGCGACGATGATGAAGCCGATGTTGAAAATACGCAGGAGACCAGGAAACCCGGTTCAATTTATAACATTCCCAGTTTTTTACACCCAAAAACAATCTATCACCTCGTTTTTTTCGTAAGGCCTGGGCAAACAGCGGAGATGATGGTGCCTGCAGGAGAGTATACGATCAAGTTTGCCGCGGGCAACGAATGGTATGGGGTCAAAGACTTGTTCGGGTATTACACCGGTTGTTTCAAAGCTGATGAGCCCTTGAGTTTTACCACATACTACAGCGCATACGGCAATTCAATCAGTGGGTATTCGATTGAGTTATCCGCAAACATGATGGGAAACATGAAAATGACGATGATTGATCCATCCGAGTTTTAGCGCTTATTCACGTGTTTCATTTGCACGTGTGCCTGTGTGTTCCGCTTGTATTCCATCAGGCTCCCTCATACATCGGGTTCAAGTTAAGAATTTAATAAACAATGTGATTTCTTTTATGCTTATTATAAGGAAAACCGGTCTGCCTCCGGTGTCCTCATACAGTTCAGGCTTTGAAAAACAAAATGGGACGAGACCGAAGGCCCGCATCGGTCATGCCGCAGGCCGTCAACGCATGAGGTCCTTGGCTGCGCCGGGGCGCGCAGCGCGTCTGCCGCAGTGGGGCCTCCTGTCAAGCGGCGCCTCCGGGCATCGCTTGACAGGAAGCCCATTCGGCGCGACCCTCGAGCAAAGCGGACGGCTGCGCGGATGCCGGATTTCAATGCGTCAATCGTCGAACCCGTTGGGCCGAATCACGATTTTCACGATATCCCGGTTGACGACCTCATCGATCGCCGTCGGGAAGTCGCCCCATTCGTAAATTCTCGATATCATCCGGGCCACCCTGACCTTGACTGTGGCAAGCGCGTCGGTAGCCCTGCCGAACTCGTGCGTTTGGCATATAGTACTGAAGCTTGTCGCGATGAAAAAAGGCGGGGTTGATGACGATATCCGCATCGTCCGGCGTCGAACGGTACTGAAGCAGCCGTCCCTGCTTCTTTAGCAGACGGAAAGCGCCGTTCAGCCGCGCGGTGCTGCCCTACGGCGTCGCGATCGCGTTGACGCCGCAGGGAAAGATTTTCCGGAGCGCGTCGATGTGTTTACTTATGTCGGAACGGGCGATTTAAACGGTTTATCAGGATATGTTTCGCAGTTAGAACCCAGCGCCCTCGGCTGTCCGGTCAGTTGTAAAACGAAGGCGCCAGCGCACTCGCAGGTAACACCCGTCACGCGTCCCGCCCCATGACCATCAGTTGCCGAAGCGCGGGGAACGCGGAAGGGTCGTCGCTTTTCACCAGATTCTCCAGCCTCAGCCAGCGGACGGTACGTTCCCCCACCCCAACACGCTGCGGGCCGTCCGCGCGCGTCAGCGGAAAGGCGAGCCGGAAGCCGTCGGAAAACGCCGCGGTGGCGCGCGTCCAGTACGCGTCGTGCGGAAAATCCGCCCGCAGGTACAGTATCAGTTCGTCCACGGTCACATCCCGGCCGAAATCGAGCGTCAGGCAGGCGTCCTCGCGAGCGCCGATGCCCCAACTCTGGTACGGCCAGACCCCGTGCCCCGCCGCCGCGGTGATGCCGTCGATCACGTTACGGGCAAAGAACACGCTCTCGTTGCGCGTTTCCACATTAGCCGACGCGTGGGGATACGCGCCCGCCTCAGCATCGCGCTGATCCAACGGGTTGACCGCCAGGTTGCGGCGCAAGCCCGGCTCGTAGGGCGACAGGGAAAGCAGGTGCGGCGCGCCCTGAAACGCGCCCGGCGGATACGGGGCAAGGCCGTCGCCCGCCAGCGGGAGCCGAAACCGGAACGTCTGTTTCGGCAGGTACAGGTACGCCGCCTCCACGCACGCATCAGCCTTCACGCGGGCGTAAGGCGTATCCGAGGCGTATACGATTTCGTCCCCGGGCAGGTACGCCCCGGTGAAAAGCAGGTTGGTTTCCGCCCGGCCCCGGGCGCACGCCAGACATTCGCCAGAACGGTAAACGGCAATTTCCGCCATCGTTTAACCCCTCCCTGCCTGCCAGAGCATCGGGTCGGTTCCGCAGAGCTTCGCCAGCCCTTCCGTAAAAAAGTAGTCGCCGTAAACCAGGTTCACGTGGGTGCCCGCGCCGTCGTCACGGTAGGCCGCCGTGCATTTTTGCAGCACACCCGCCGTATCGTCCGTCCAATCCGCGCTGGTCTCGGCCAACGCCCGAAGCATCTTTTCCGCGGCGGCGCGGTACGTTTCCGCCCGCCGGGCATCCGTAAACGCCGCCAGTTCCAACAGCCCGCAGGCAGCGCACGCGCCCGCGATGTTGTCGATCCGCTCGTTCCCGGCGGGCTGGCGGAAATCGCAGTCGGTCAGCCCGTCCGGGCGAATATTCTGCGTAAAATAGTCCGCGATACGGCAGGCTGTCGCCAGATACCGTTCGTCCCGTGAATTCATGTACGCCAGCGCAAACCCGTACAGCGCCCACGCCTGCCCGCGGCTCCAACTGGAATTTTCGTCGTATCCCTGCCCCGCGGGCTTCTCCAGCGCCGCGCCCGTAACGGGGTCGAAGATCACGATATGGTGGCAGCTTCCGTCCGGGCGTACGAACTCCCGCAACGTCGTATCCGCGTGGCGTTCGGCAATCAGGCGGAAACGCGGGTCGCCGGTGCGGCGGCTTGCCCAGTACAGAAGGCACAGGTTCATCATGGTGTCGATGATCGCCCACCCGGCCCGGTCCCGGTCCCAGGCGCGGATGAAACCGTTGGGGTTGTAACGCCCCGCCAGCAGCGTGGCGGCGTGCAGCGTGTTTCGCCCCGCGACGGCATCCCCGGTAAGCAGGTTGTCCGCCCCGCAGGAGAGCAGGTACATAAACCCAACGTCATGGTTGAGCTTTTCAAAGGTTGTCAGTTCGTCCGCCAGCAGCGCTTCCACGCGGCGCGCCTCCGTGGCGAACGTCGTATCCCACGTCGCGGTGTAAAACTGCCACATCAGCCCCGGCCAGAAACCGCCCGTCCACCAGCTGTTTCCGTCGAACGGCGCGCCTATCCAGCCCCCGGGCACGCCGCCGTAGGGAATCATGTTTCGGGTTGCGGCCAACCGCAGGCTTTTACGGTATTTATCCGTCATCCGTATAAAAGCCTCATTAGCCCAGGTCTGCATAGCGTTGAACCTCCGGCGGAAGAATGGGGGTTTCGGGGGACGGGGAACCGTGCACGGCGCACGCGAGCACATGCTCGCCGGCGGCCAGGCGACCGGTCAGGGTCGGCAGTTCCGTACGGGAAGCCATCAGGTTCGTGTTGGGTTCCGGCAGGATCACCGTGCCGGCTTCGTAGCCGCGCAGGGCGAATATCGCGCTGACGCCCCAGGGGGCTACGACGGCGGCGCGATCCCGCGTTTCCGTTATCACGGGCGATCCGGCGCCGTCTCTGGCGATCGCGAAACCGCCCTCGGCTACGAATATCTCCCGGTCGCAGCGGATGCGGTGCGTGCGCAGGTGCCAGTTTTCTTGCAGGGGGACGATTTCGCTTGTCACCTCGACCCCCGGAAAGGGCGACCATGTGGAAACGACCCTGTCTTCGGCCACGTTCCAGGCGGAGCAGCCGTAGCGGGCGTGGTAAGCGTCGCCGTCGAGGCTCACGGCCAGAGCGCTGTCGAAAGCGCCGTCCTTCAACAGCTTGGTCGCCTTGGGAACGCTGAAGCCGAAAACGGTCGAATACGCGAATTTTTCATACTTCGCCTCGTCGTGCGCGTGCTCGTGCGCGTGGTTGCCCGCGGGGTAGGCGATCACGTGGTCGCCGGATGCGCTGCGGCAAACCAGCATCCGCGCGTGGGGCTGCAGGCTCCTTCGCGGCGCGTCGAAGGGCTTCTCCTCCGCCGTCCAGAACGGATGATCCTCCGGCAGCGCGAGGCAGCAAAACGCTTTCATGGCCCAGTAGGGCGATCCGGGCGCGTTATACCCCTCGGCCATCAGCAGGTCGGGGTATCCGTACCCGATGGTCAGGACGCCGTCCCGGGTGAAGATCGGCTTCCCGAACCACCACCGCAGGTTGGACAGCAGCAGGTGTTTCAGCATCCCGTACTCCACGCCGCCGCCCACCGCGCCGCCCAGCGCCGCCGCCGAAAAGAACGCACCCTGCGCGAAACGGTACGTGAGGCTTCGCCCGTAAGGCAGCGCCGAACCCGATGCGTCCAGCCAGCAGGCGTAATCCCCCGCCACGGCTGCTGCGCGCCTGCGGAAGGTTTCCGCCCGCGCGGGATCGGCGTCCTTCATGGCCAGGGCGTAAACCAGCCCGTAATAATGGAAAGCCCAAAACGTATAATAATCGCGCTGGTTCTCGTAATCAAAATACCAGCCGTCCCCTTCGTAATGGGTCTCGATGTGCGCAAGATCGGCTTCCAGCCGTTCCGCCGGGTAGGCGAGCCCGCAGGTTCTGAACCCCACGTTCACCAGCACGCGGAAAAAGATCCAGTTGTTTTTAGGCATGTCGCGCAGGTTGATCTGGTTCAGCCACCGGTACAGGTTCGCCTGCGCCGTTTCGGGCAGGGAAAGGTAAAAGTCCTTCGGGGCAAGGCACATTCCCGTGCCGAATACCGCCATCTCTACCAGGCGCTGATCGTAATCCCCCGCCTCGCCCCAGTACTCGGGGTGCGAGGGATCAACGCCGTTTATGATGCCTTCCCGCCAGGCGCGCCACAAGGGCTCCACGGCGGCGCAACGGCCCGCCAGCATGGGAACGATCGCCCACAGCGGGCGCGCGAACGCCTCCATTTCCGTAACGGAGTCCGGGTATACCGCGCCGCTGTCGCCCAGATGCAGCCGCGCTTTGCCCGGGCTCATCAGCGGGATCAGCGGTTCCAAAAGCTGCGCGGCGGCGCGTTCCACGTCCGCGCGGGTGCGCAGCGGGTTTTCCGCCACAGGATTACCCACGTCGTTCATCCCCCTTAAAGCTGAATCGGATCCGGATGATTTTCGCCGGCGCGGCCGTCAGCGTCGCCCGCCAGAGGCTGCCGGGGAAACACCGCGCCATTCGCGCGTCGGTCACCCGTATCTCCTGCGCCTCGAACCGGAGCGGGGCGTCCGCTTCCAGGCGCACGTTGCCGACGGTCAGCGCGAACCTCCCCTGTTGGGCATCCGCAGGCAGCGGCTTATGCCTAAGCATCCAGACCCACGTCACCGGCCGCGGTTCCGAAAGCGTCATTTCATCCGTTACCGTAACGGCCGTGTCCTCCACGGTCAACTCCCGCCGGAAGGACAGCAGCCCGGCTTCGGCCGGGTAGGCGCCGCGAAGCTCCATGCCCGCGCCGTCCGGCCCAACGCCGACGTCCGCGGCGCGGTATTGAGCGCCTTCGCGCTGCTCCACGCCGCCCACGAGGGGAAGGTTGTGGAAGGCGGCGCGCGTATTCCACAGGGTATAGCGCTCGGCGGAAAAGGTCTTCTTCGTATAGGTCAGGTTGCCCGCGTCCACCGCGCAGGGTTCCCCCCGGTAGTACACCGCCACGGAACCCACGTCGTTATGGTTGTGGCTTTCGTCGTTGTGCCCGCCCTTGATCGCCGCGTAAAACGCCCCCCTGCGAAACGCGAACACCTGAAGGCCCGGCAGTGCCGCGACGTCCGCGGGTTTCCCGGTGCCCGGCACGGGCGCGAGTGGCGTGAACAGGGCATGAAGCACGCGGCTCATCTGCGGGGTGTCCCGCGGTACGGGCGAACGGGCGCGCTTCGCGACGGCGTATCCCAGCGCGGCAAGCGCCGGGTTGCGCGTACGCAGCCCGAAGGTGTACATCCGCTCGCCGTCCAGAAGGGGTTTGGCGTCGCAATCGGCAAAGTTCAAGAACCATTCCCCGTTCACGTGGGCTTTCAGCGGAAAAGCCGCGATGTTGCGCACCAGCGGGTCGCCGTAGAAATCCGCCTTTCCCCCGGTGGCGAGGCTCAGGCTTTCCAGACAGTCCAAAAGGCTCGCCCCGGCCATGTTCCAATAGCCGCAGCCCTCGTCCGTCCCCCCGTCCTCCGGCTGGCAAGCCAGATAACGGTCCAGCATCTCCATGGCGCGGTTCAGCGCGGCGGCCAGGCGCCCGTCCTCTTCTTCCGTCAGCAGAAAGGCGTCGATGACGTTGGAGAGGATCCACGGCGTCCAGTTGTTGAGATTCTTGCGTTCGTACCCCATCCACCAGAAATCGTCGCGCGTCAGAAACGGAACGAAGACGCGGCTTTCCAGCTCGTCCCGCACGCGGCGGCGTATCAGCGGCGTCACGCCGTCCAGCGCGGGCCCCAGCAGATACGCCGTATAGGCGAGCGTCGAAGCGGTCTGCGCCGCGAAAAGGTCGATGTACGGTTTGCGCGGGTCGGGCAGGGGTTGCTGCCGTTCGTGGCCGGGTTTCCCGTCCGCCGCACCGTTATGCGCGCTGATCACCCAGCTCGTTTCCTCACACAGGCACCATACGCCGTCGATCACCGCGTCCAGATACGAGCCGTCGCCCGCCGCGCATTCCGCGAGCGCCGCGCCGATCAGCCGCGTGCGGCGCCTGAAATACGGTTCTTCGAACGCCCGCCGGTCGCCGGTCCGGGCAAAAGCGAGATATTGCGAGGCCGTCAGAGGCGGGTACCCCCGCTTCGCTTCGTCCCCCCACTTCAGCAAGGCTTTTCTCGCGGGGAGGGCTTCCCAGGCGAGGCGGTCGGTGGCCGTCGGGAAGGGCGCGCGACGCTCCGGCGCAACCAGCAGGCCGCGCAGATCCGCGCCGCGTAAAAACTCCTGAAACATCGTCCGGCTCACCCCTTCAGGCCCGTCGTGGCGATGCCTTCGATAAAATACCGCTGCAGGGACAGGAAGGCGACGGTCACCGGCACCAGCGACACCAAGGACGCGGCGATAATGAGGGTGTACTCGTTGGAATACTGCTGGATAAACCGCTTCAGCCCGATCTGAACGGTTTTCACGCTGTCCGTGGTCAGGTAGATGAGCGGGCCCATGTAATCGTTCCAGGTGTTGACGAACGTGAAGATCAGCAGCGTCACCACCGCCGGTTTGGCCAGCGGCAGGATGATGCGCCACCAGATGCCGTATTCGCTCAGGCCGTCGATGCGCGCGGCTTCGCTGAGCTCGTTGGGGATGCCCAGATAAAACTGCCGCATCAGGAACACGCCGAACGCGGAGCAGCTTTGCAGGATAATGAGGGCGTAAAGCGTATCGTACAACCCGGCCGCGCGCATCATGATGAACTGCGGCAGCATGTATACCTGCCACGGCACCGCGATGGTGCCGATGTAGGCCAGAAACAGCACGTCCCGCCCGCGGAAATTCATCTTGGCAAAAGCGTAGGCCGCGAACGTGGAGGTCAGTATCTGCATCACGGTTACCGCCACCGACACGACGGCGGTGTTTTTCAGGTAGATATGCAGCGGCACTTTCTGCCAGATTTCCAGATAGTTGCTCCACTGCGGATCGGCGGGTATCCACTGCATGGGATACCGGAACACATCCTTTTCCGTTTTCAGGGAGGAGGAGATCATCCACGCGAACGGGGCGATTACCACCAGGGAAAACAGGATCAGCAGGAGCCACAGCGCCACGCGGCCCAGCACGCGGGTATTCGTTTTGTTCAATGCCGGCGTCGTCACGGCATACGCTTTCCGATCCATCCCGTATCTTCCCCCTTCCCCTACAGGTAATTCACCCATTTTTTCTCGATGCGGAACTGCACGACCGTGATCGTAAGCACGATCAGGAACAGGATCATCGACACGGCGCCGGCCAGACCGTACTTGATCTGGTTAAAGCTCAGGTCGAATATGTACGTCACCAGCATTTTCGTCGCTCGGCCGGGGCCGCCCTCGGTCATGAGGGCGACGGTGTCGTAGATCTTGAAGCAGGTGATCGTCATCATAATGGTCACGAAAAACGTGGTGGGCGTCAGCATCGGCAGCGTGATTTTCGTGAATTTCTTCCACCCGCCGGCCCCGTCCACCGTGGCCGCCTCGTACAGTTCCCGGGGCACGCTCTGCAGGCCGGCCAGATACATGACCATGTAGTAGCCCGCGTTGCGCCAAACGCCCACGAAGATCAGCGACACCATAGCCAGGTCGCGGCTCTGCGTCCAGGATTTATTCACGTTAAGGCCGAACATTTTTAGAAGTTCGTTCACCGGCCCGAATTTCATCATCATGAAGCTCCAGCAGACGCAGATGGCGACCACCGAAGCTACGTACGGAAAGAAGAACAGCGTCCGGAACACCTTTGCTCCCCTGGTGGCCCGATTGAGCACCATGGCGAGCCCCAGCGCCGCCCCCACCGTTATCGGCACGGTGAAGAGCGTGTACACCGTCGTGTTGCGGATGGTGATGCCCAAATCGCTTTTCGCAAAACTGAAGTTCTTAAAAATCGCCTGGAAATTTTCCAGTCCCGCCCACGAAATGCGGTCGAACGAACCTCCGTTCCAGTTCAGGAACGCCAGAACGATGGAGAAAATCACCGGCACGAGCGTGACGACGGCGAATACGATGAAATTCGGAGCCAGAAAAGAATAGGCGATCAGCGTGTTCCTTCGTCTCAGTTTTCCCGACCGTATCCGGGATGCTCCGTCCATAACCAAACCTCCCGACCCCGTTGCCTCTCCCGGCCGGGCGCGGCGCCCGTTCCCGGCGGCATACATCCAGTTTATACTTCGTCCTGCCGGCGCGCATTCCTCCGGGAATACGCGCCGGCAGGAGAAAGCCGGGGAGTCGATGCCCTCCCCGGCGCGGCGGCGCTCCGCCGGAGCGAACCGGAGAGGGGGTCCCCCTCCCGGCTTACGGTTTACTTGCCCAGCAACTCGGCTACGCGGCTGTTCATTTCCGCTACGCCGTCGTCCACGCTGGCCTCACGGCTCATGATCAGCGTGTGTTCTTCGTTTACGATGGTTTTAATCTCGCTGACCTTGTCGCCCACCGGCCACTCGATGCTCATCTGCGCGGGCACGAGCGCCGCCTTGCAGGCGTCGTCGGTCGGGAATCCCTTGGCCGACGCCATCAGCGCGGCGACTTCCTCGCTCACGTACGCGGGGCGGGTGCCGACGGCGGCGATGGCCTTGGCGCCTTCCAGCCCGGCGCGCCATGCGATGAACTTCCAGGCGGCGTCCTTATGCAGGGCGTTCTTGTTGATGCAGGCGCCCGTGAGGGAACCGAAGCTGGAACCGGCGGGTACGCCGTCCATGTGCGGCACGGCCACGAAGCTCCAGTCGAAGTCGTAGGTGCCCTTCTGCTTTTCATTGATCAGCGTTGCCGCGAACCAGTAGCCCATCGGCAACATGGCGACGTTGCCCTGATAGAAGGCGGCGGAGTAATGCAGGTTGGCGGCTTTCAGCTCCGTGTACGCCTGGCATACGCCCTCGTCTTCCAGGCCTAGGGTCAGGTTGTAGAAGTACTTCAGCGGGTCGTAGTTCCCGTCGGCCAGCGTGTACTTGCCGTCGCACACGGCCCAGTTACACACGGCGCTCAGCCACGTGTGGTAATGCGTGCCATAGATTTTATCGATGCCTTCGCCGCTGGTCATGCTCCGGGCAAGGTCGGCATACTGTTCCCAGGTCATGTCGTTGGTGGGGTACGCGACGCCGGCCTTGTCGAACAGCGTCTTGTTGTAGAACAGAACCCAGAAGTCGCTGCGGTAGGGAAGCGCGTAGAGCTTGCCGTCCGTGCCGCGGTAATACTTCTCCATACCCAGGTAGTGGCTGGTATCGTAGCTATCGGCGCTGACGTACCCTTCCAAATCGTCCACCAGCCCCTGCGCGATCCAGTTCTGCAGGTCGCTGAGCTCTTTGACGTCGAACACATCCGTGGTGTCTCCGCCGCTCAACATGGTGGTGGTTTTCACGTTGTAGTCCTGCGAGGCAACGTCTACGTATTGCAGGTCGATGTCCGGGTTGGCGGCTTCGAACGCCGCCTCGGTGGCGGCCAGATAACCGCCGGTGGTCGTATCCCAGGATGCGACGGTCAGCACCGTTTTGCCTTCGGCGCTCGCCAGGCTCACGGCCCCCAGGATCATCACAGCGGCCAACAGAAGGGATACCATTTTCTTCATTACGATTACCTCCCTTAATCTGCGACAATTGGAATCGATTCCATTTCTGTTTGGATTATTTCTCTTCCACGATCTGTCGCATTTACTTTATGTCCATGTTAGCATTTTGATTTTCCATTGTCAACCCTTCCATATCTGCTTTTCAATTCAATCCGTCTTAAAAACTAATTGGTATCGATTCTATTTTTCTGTTGCATATTGCCCGGTGCCCCGGTATAATGGGTCGCGGGAAGGAAGGTGGGAGGCATGGCCGAGCGGGCGACGATCTACGACATCGCAAAGGAAGCGGACGTGGCTGCGTCCACGGTATCCAGAGTGCTCACGGGGCACCCCAACGTAAGCCGGAAAACGCGCGAAAAGGTGCAGGCCGTCATCGACCGGCTGCACTTTACTCCCAATCTGTCCGCGCAGGCGCTGGAGCAAAACGGAAAACACGTCAAGGCGATCGGGGTGATTATGCCGGAGGTGACGGATCACTACTCCGGAAAAATCCTCACCGCAACCACGCGCGAAGCCCGCCGGTTCGGGTATGAGACGCTTCTTTTTCAACTGCCCGGAAACGAGCGATATGATTTTCGGGATATCGTGAATCAACTGATCCGCCGCAGGCTGGACGGGGCGCTGTACTCCGGCGGCGTGCTGGAGGCCCTGCGGGACGACCTGCCGGAAGCCCTGAACCGCTTGACGGAGTATATGCCGCTGGTGGCCATTTCCCCGCCGATCGATGGCGTGAACTGCACGTTTCTGCATAACGATCTGGAAACCACCATGTACCACGCCGTGCAGCACCTGCATATGCTCGGGCACCGCCGTACGGCCTTCATCGGCGGCGCGCGGACGCTGGCGGAGTCCGGCGCGCGGGCGCGCGGCTACCTGCGCGCCGTACGCGACCTCGGGCTTACGGATATTCCCTCCTTCCACGGGGAAGGCGGGTTTACCGCCGAATCCGGGGAGATCGCGGTGCTGCGGCTCTATTCCGAAAAGAACGGAGCCGAAAAGCCGAGCGCCCTTCTCGCCTTCAGCGATCTTGTGGCGCTGGGGGCGCTGAAACAGCTGCACGTCATGGGGCTGCGGGTCCCCCAGGACGTGGCCGTCATCGGCTGCGACAATACCTTTTTCAGCCCCTACACCACCCCGCCGCTGACGACCATCGACCTATACAGCGAGGAGCGCGCCCGCACCGCCGTGGACGAGCTGATCGCCAGCAGCCGGGACGCCGCGCCCAAGCCGCCTTTCACGCTGGTGCGCGCGCCTTCGTTCATCGTACGCGAAAGCTGCGGTGTCACGCTGGGACACCGGGAAAACCTGTAACGCCCAGCCTGAATATGTATACCGCAAGGGGACGCGCAAGCCGCGCGTCCCCTTGAAACGGACAGGTTTTACGGACGGCTCGAACCGCCCTTTACTCGATGGATGTGATGGATGCGGCAATTTGAAGGGCTAAGGTGCCGTAGTCCGCGTCGGAAGCGGGATAAAACACGAACTGGTACATGCCCGCACCGGAAGCGTCCAGGGTTGCGATGCCAGTTACGTCGTTCTCGGCGATATCATAGCTGACGAAAGGGATATCGTTAATCGTCAGCTGTTGAACATTCTGATACTCGGCGGCAAGCGCTGCGGTTACGGAATCCATATCCGTCGCCGCGTCGAGCGCGGTGTAGGCGACCGTAAAGGAGCGCGTGCCTTCAGGATTCGCGCAGCTGTAAATAATCCCCGCGGCGGCCTGCTCCTCGGAAATTTCGAGCACGTTCCAGTCCGAGGGGAGCGTGATCTGGAAATGATGGTCCGTAAAGGGCACCACCGTACCGTTTTCAATGGGAGCGACTTCCTGTACGTCCGTGTTGTTTTCAGCCATGGCACCGGTGATCAGGGTGAGCATCACGAGGGTCAGGAACAGGGCAAGTGCTTTTCTCATGGAATCAATACCTCCGTTATTTACGTTTACACGCAGTGTCCATCATATATCGCGTTTGATTCCGCGTCAACGAGTTTCGGGGGCATAACGAAAATAAACTGTTTCCGGGCGCGTGGCAAAAACTTGCGGGCCGTAGAAGCAATCAATCGCGGCGTTTACGTTCCGGCGGAAAACGGAACGCCGCTTCCGGCAGTTTCGGTCCGCGCGGGTTTTATTATCGCGTCCGACGCCCGCACCGTCCGAACGGCGCGGCCACGAAGATCGTTCTGTTGACAACGTCTGGCGACGGGGCTATATTGTATTTATCCGCTATGCTGGAGGGTTCCGAAGTGAAGAACACAAAATCCAACGGATCGTCCGACGCGGTGCTGTATCCGTTGGCTTTCTTCATTCCCGTTTTTCTCTATATGGCGGTCATGCTCGTTTGCCGCATCGTTCCCTTCGGCTCCCGCACGCTGCTTGTATGGGACGCCAACGGGCAGTACTCGGATTTTCTGGCGGCGCTGCGAAGGGTGCTTCTGGGCCGGTCCGACCCCTTTTATACATTCAGCGCCGCGCTCGGCAGCGGAACGGCGGGCCTGGCGTCGTACTATCTGGCCAGCCCGTGGAATCTGCTTCTCGTCCTGTTTAAAGAAACTGATCTCCCCCTGACCTACAGCCTTCTGGTGCTGGTCAAAATCGGGCTGGCGGGCGTAAGCATGGCGGCTTACCTTCGCCATACGTACCGCCTCGGCTACCGGGGGCTGCTGTTTGCCGTAACGTACGCGCTCATGGGGTACGTGGCCGTTTACGGCTGGTGCGTGATGTGGATGGACAGCGTGGCGGTGCTGCCGCTGGTCGCGCTGGGCCTGCGGCGGATCGGCGAGCGGAAGAAACCTTTCGTCTACATTTTCTCGCTGGCTTACGCGCTGTTCTGCAATTTCTACATCGGCTTCATGGTTTGCCTGTTTTCCGTCCTGTTCGCCGTGACCCTTGCGCTGGAAGACAAACGAGCGCTGCGCGCGGCCGGGGTTTTCGTGGGTTCATCGCTGCTGGCGGCGGGGCTGGCCGGCGTGATGCTGGTTCCGGCGTTTCTGGCGGTTTCCGGCGGATACAGCCTTTTCAGCCTTGCCGGGGAGCCCGTAACGCGGGTCAGTTCGCTGTTCTCCATCCTTCTCAAGGCTTATACCGGCGCCGTAAGCTACGACCAGTTGTGCTACGGACAGCCGAATTATTACGTGGGTATCCCCGTGCTGATTCTGGCCGCGGGTTACTTTCTCAATTCGGGCGTGCCTTTTCGTAAAAGGCTCGTCGGCGCGATTCTTCCGTGCGTGCTGCTGGTCAGCTTCATCGTTAGGCCGGTCTATCTGCTTTGGCACGGCGGCGATTTTCCCAACTGCCTCCCCGCCCGGTTTTCCTTCCTGTTCAGTTTTGTCCTTATCGATCTGGCTGTGCGGGGGTATCTGGCGCTTCCCCGTCCCGCCGCGGGTTCCTTCCGCCGGCGCGTGGTCGGCCTGTGCCTCGGCATGATCGCCTTTACGGCGATTGCTTTCAGGGACGAAATCATCAATTATCTTGCTTATGAAACGATCCTGATGGACGTGTTCGTGTGGATCGCAACCTGCCTGATCCTCGTTCGCCCTTCGGCGACACGTTACAGGCGCGCCGCCTGCGCGTTGGTTTGCGCCATGCAGGTGGCGGGTCTGTGCGTGAACGCCTACATGGGTTATCACCGCATGAGCGCCGTGGCGGACCTGACCGTCGGGCAATACGCCGCCAACATCGGCGAAAACTCGAGCGATCTTCGGAGACTCCTGGATTCCGACCCGGAATCCGGCGGCTTATACCGGATCGAGAAGAATTACCATTACAGCGATAACGAGTCCCTTTCGCTGGATTATCCCGGGCTGAGCCATTACAGTTCCGCGGTCAACACCGCCGTCTCCCGGTTCGCGGACCAAATTGGCCTCTATCACAGTTATCTGCGCATTCTGTACGGCAGCGGCACGACCCCCGTGCTCGACAGCCTGCTGGGCGTCAAATATATCCTGTTCGACCCGGATGCGTCGCTTGAGGGTCTTCCGGCCGAGTATACGGCGCTCTGGACAAATGGGAAGATCACCGCGTATCAAAACCCGTACGCGCTTCCGCTGGCGATGCTGGTTCCCGGCATGAGCGACGCGGCGCTGGATTCGGGAAACCCGTTCCTGACCCAGAACGCGATTCTGTCCGACCTGACCGGGGCGGACATCCGGGCGTTCGTGCCGCTGGAAGCGACCGTCACCAAGGACGACGGCGGGTTCGTCTACGCTGAGTTCCCGGTTGCCGCGGGCGAGAGAATTTACCTGTCGTCCTCCGGCGGCTACTATTACCTGAACGACCTGCCGGGGCAGGATAACGCCCGTTTCCAGGGCTGCGTACTGCTACCGGTCTCCCCCGTCGATACCACGTACCGGCTGAAAATGTGGTCCGGCACGGGTGCCGAGCCGCTGTTCGCCGTTTTCCATATCGAGGAGCTGGCCCGCGGATACCGGCAATTGGCCGCCCGCGCATACGAGGTGAAAAGCGACACCGCTTCCCACCTGAGCCTCGACGTTACGGCCGACGGTCAATATACCCAGCTGTTGCTTACGGTGCCCTATGACCGGGGATGGTCCGTTTGGGTGGACGGCCGGAAGCGGGAGACCGCCAGCCGGTACGAAGCCCTTCTAGCCGTGAATCTGGAGCCCGGCGCCCATCACGTGGAGTTCCGCTACGTTCCCGCCGGGCTCGTTCCCGGCGCCGTCGTCAGCCTCGCGAGCCTGATCCTGTGTATCCTGTGGATGCTTTCATATCGCGGCGGCGGCCTGCGCCTGTTCAAACCGCGAAGACGGAACGGGACGGGAAAAGAAACGGGGCGGCTTTAGTCGCCCCGTTTCTTTTCCCGTCCCGCCTGTCCGCGTTGCGGCGACGCCGTCCGTTACAGGCCCGTTACGCACGCGTCCTGTTAACGGAAGCGTCCGCTGTTACAGGCCGTTTTGAATCCGCCGTTTCTTCCAGAAGGAATAACGGCGGTTGCCGTCCTTCAGTTTCGCGCTGAACGCCGCCTTCACCTCGGGCCCGAGCCACTCCCTCCCGGAAGCATCGACCCGGTTCCTCATTTCCGCATACGTGGGCGTTTTCAGCTCCGGAATATCGCCGAAAGCAAGCCATGCGTGGCCGTTATAGCAATGAGCCTGCGTGCAGCCGGTGCCGACCGCCTCAAGCCGGAAGCTACTGAAAATGTTGCCGAGCTTCTTACCGCAGTAGCATTGCGTAACGTCTCCGGTTCCCAGGTGGACGTAAAGCGTCCAATCCCCGGCGTAGCAGAACTCGTTTCGATGCTGGTAAAAAATCGAGGCTTTAAAATCAAACAGCGGAGAATCGAAGGAACTCCACGTTTTCAGGTACTCGTCGAACGGGAGCTTCGACAGATGCGGGATTCGGTTCTCCGGATCGACGTCGGAACGCGCGATGGTCACGTGGCACAGCGCGCCCAGCCGATCCAGGCACGTTTGCTGAATCTCCGGGAT
This sequence comes from uncultured Oscillospiraceae bacterium, assembly GCA_964497495.1. GTDB lineage: Bacteria > Bacillota > Clostridia > Christensenellales > Aristaeellaceae > CAXXOK01. The sequence goes on along the minus strand of CAZCCZ010000023.1, from coordinate 20,796 downwards.
CAGCGGAATCTCTTCGTCGCAGGGCGTCAGTTCAACCGTAAAGGATATCTCCGCACGGCGTATCGTGTCGACGTTGGCAAAGAATGTTTCAAAGGCGTTCAACCGTTTCAGTTCCAGATAATGAAAGGAGAACTTGACGAACAAATGATGCCGGGCTTCCGGCGGCAGCGCAGCCAACTGCCCGATTCTCTTGCCGAGCAGTCCGTTTGTCACGATTGCCACATAATGCCCTTCCGCCAACAGTTCCCCGGCGATATCGATCACCTGGGAAGGGATCAGGGTTTCTCCGCCTGCACACAGGTTGATCACGCACGTTCCGCCCATCCGTTCCCGGGAAAGACCGTTCCTGATTTCCCGGGCGGTATGTTCGAACTTCGGAACCTGCCGGTTGAAAAGTCCCTGCTGGGCTACGTAACAATACGAACAACGCAGGTTGCACGTCGTGACCGGGATATAGCAATCGATATAATGTTTGATCCGAACCATCCGTTGCTCGCCTCCGGGATGTTGCACGGCGGCCTTGCCGGCGGGCTGCCGTAGCCCGATACGGTCGCGGGCGGGTATTATTTAAAGTTGATCCTTTCTTCCTCGACGACCAGCGGCCGGTTCATCACGCGGTTATTGATGCTCATGATATATTCGCCGATCAACCCGATGAAGAACAGCTGCACGCCGCCCAGGAAAAACATGCCGATCATCTGCGGCGCCTGCCCTGCGATGAAGCGGTCCCACATGACCAGCTTCATCGCCAGATAGACGAGCCCGATGAGTATGCTGACCGCGGCCACGAGAAACCCGATAAACACGGCGAGCCGAAGGCCGATCTTCGTATAGGACGTAAAGGACAGCATGGCGGCGTCGTACAGCGTGTACCAGTTATTGTGCGTCTTTCCGGCGCGGCGTTTTTGCTGCTCGTAGGGAATCTCATAATGATCCGGAGCAAATTCTGCTACGACTCCTCGTAAAAATGGCATTGGATCATGAAGATTCTGCAAGACATTGATAAAACTCTTATCATATAAGCCAAAACCGGTAAAGTGCTCAATTTGTTTGACGGGGCTCATTTTTTTAATCGCCCTGTAATACATCGAACGCATGAAGTAAAGTACTTTGCTTTCTTTGCTGGTTTTCTTGATCGCGCAAATAACTTTATATCCTTCCTCCCATTTGTGTATCATTTGGGGAATCATTGGTATGGGATCTTGAAAGTCCGCGCACATCAAAATCGAGCAATCGCCAGTTGTCTGGCATAATCCATAATAAGGGCTGTTAAACTGCCCAAAGTTCATAATATTGAAAATAGCTTTGGTATTTGAGTCTTTACTACACAGGTTGCGTAACAGATTACGCGTATTATCCGTTGATTTGTTGTCGATAAAAATAATATCGTATGTATAATCTGGCAAATTTTCAGCGAAGCAGGCGCAAAGCTCATCATGTAGCGGCACGACATTTGCTTCCTCGTTATAGGTGGGAATTAAGACCGACACTCTTCTCATTCTCTCTTTCCTCGTTTCCAAGCTATTGTTCTTCTAATACCATCGTCAAACGATATTCTCGGTAAAAACCCTGTGTCTTCTGTTAACGTCTGAATGTCAGCCTGTAGATTTTCGATTTGACCATTGGGATATGGTATCTTTCCAAGGCAATCACTAATATCTTTATGATACGCGCTTCCAATGATCTCCACGTATTCTTTCAGAGGATACGCCTTCCCGCTGCCGAGACAGTAGATGGCTTGATCTCTCCCATTATCTCCAATCAGCCGAAACGCTTCTCCCGCATCCTCGCTGTAAAGATAATCCCATAACTGATCACCAGCCGTCATAGGCATTATCTTTCCCGCCTGTAACTGCTCAAGCAGTCTGTTAATAAAAGTAAAGTCATTATCATATGGGCCGTATACGCTGAAAACGCGTACCCATATGAACTCCAGGGCGATTTGCGAACATAACAGCGCGCCGAGCCTACCAGCACAATATTTAGCAATTCCGTACGCCAGTATCGGACGTACAGCGGAACCCGGTGATAATCTTTCTGTGGCCGGGCCATATTCTGCTTGTGATCCTACTCCAATGAAGCGGCGACATCCAAGCCGCTTTGCAAGCTCAATGGCTTGAAGCACATAACCGATGTTTCGGTTTTGTTCAGTCGGATTGTTTCTGTCGGCATGGGATGTCCCCGTCCACGCAAAATGAAAGAATAGATCATACTGTATGTCGAGAGTTGACAACTGATCCATCTTGTCAATATCACACTCGATTATGGATATCAATTCAGAATCAGGCAATCGATTACGTCTTTTGGTCCCCGGCCTGATGATCGCCAGTACCTCGGTGCGATTATTAATTAATGCCTCAATGCAGGCAGCGCCGAGCATGCTGGTTGCGCCGGTTACTACCGCCCGGCTCATAATAATCCCTGCTCTCTATCCGATATCATATTTTCATATAACTCCTCTTGCGGTAGGAATGGAAACATATCCTCATATTTATGAGAAACCAGCGTGCCATCAGGCAGTTTTTCAGAAGATATACGAGGAATGAGCAATTGCCATTCCGGCGTCATTACGTCGCAAATAACGGGGCCCTTATAGTCAAGCACTTCTTTAATTTTAACGTCAACATCATCCACGGAATCAATTCTTACGCCTTTGATACCGTAAGCCTCGGCAATTTTCAAACTATCTGGGCACCACACGCCTGTTTTGGGGCCTTCCCCGACGAAACGATCCTCCATAAAATTATGTTGAGTATGACGAATCAATAAATAGCCGTTATTGTTCAGAATGAATACTTTTATTGGCAAGTTGTTGCCGCGTATCGTTGCAAACTCCTGAATATTCATCTGCAGGCTGCCATCACCCGTAATGATAACTGTTTGTTTAAAATTACGAGCGGCACAAGCGCCGATTCCCGCCACCCAATATCCCATTGAGGAAATGCCACCTGTTGTCAGAAAGCGCTGCCCTTTTTTAATCTTCCACGTTTGGCAGGCAACATGAAAGCAAGACCCGGTATCGACAGTAATCATTACGTCCGGGGAAATTAAAGCGCTTAATCTATCGATGAAATAATACGAATTAACGGGCTTCTCATCAACGTACTCGGGCTGTATAACCGGATATTTTTTCTTCCACATATTACATAACGCAATCCATTCCTCCTGAGGTTGAATGCGATAATGATCCATATATGCAAGCATCCATGTGTAATAATCCTTACAATCCCCTTCAACTTTATAATCAATATGACATCCGGGTTTTTTCAGTTCTTCCGGATCAATGTCCACAACGATTTTGTACGCATGTTTACCAAACTCCGCTGGATTATGCCCGATAAGGGATGAAGCAAGCCGGCACCCGGTGACGATAATCAGATCGGCGTTCTGAATTGCAAAGTTAGCGGCGCGCTCGCCATAGTTGCCTGGGCGGCCTACAAATAATTCACTATCGGACTCAATCAAATCAATGCCAAGACGGGCGGTGATGACCGGAACACGAAGCTTAGTAACCGTCTCGTAAAACTCGTTTCTTGCGTTTGCTAGATTAACGCCTTGCCCAACTAAAAAAACTGGCCGCTTTGCTTTTTCTAGTTCCTGATAGGTTGTTTTAACAGCTTGCTTAATATCGCCCAGTGCAGGTATGGAATCAAAATTTGGAGATGCAACATCTTCATATTGTTCGGGAACGATCGCTTTTTGAACATCCAGAGGAACTTCTATCCATACAGGACCCGGACGGCCCGTAGTGGCGGCAGTATAAGCTGTATCCAGTATTTTCTCTAGCTTATGAGTGTCATCGATGGAAACGAAATATTTCACGACGTTTTCGACAAGCGGGCCAATATTGATCCCCTGTACGCCGTATTGCCTTATTTTTGTACTGCTTTGGTACTTCACGAAAGCAAGATTTGTATGACCGGAAATAACGATCATCGGAGAAGAATCCGTGTATCCACCAACAACGCCGTTAATCGCGTTGACTGCTCCCGGCCCGGCCGTAACAAGTGCAATAGCCGGTTTGTTCTTGATGCGGCCGTATGCGTCCGCCGCCATTGTGCAAGCCTGCTCGTGGTGATTGCAAATAATGTGGTAGCCTCCATGCTTTCCAACAGCGTCGTCCAAAAACATCGCCTGTCCACCGGTAATCATAAAAACCGTATCAACGCCTTTTTGAAAGAAATAATTAAAAATATACTCGGAAACGTTCATGGTGTAAAGCCCTCCCTTTTTATAACAGCGATGAAAGATAGTACGAATCATCACCATTATTCTTTTCTTTAAGCATTTTCGCGATCTCGATCAATAAGTCTTCTTGCCCTGCAACAGCATGATATTTACCTGCTTCTATCAGAATATCTCGAGGATCGACCCCATACATTTCACCGGCTCTTATCGCATGGATTTTGAAAGCAGAAAACGTTCCCGCAATACCATTTATGATACTAATATCGTCTATCCCTTTATCAGCAGGAGCAAAATTCTTAACGAGCTTCTCACTTGTATCCATCATGCGATAAAGGTCAAGCCCCGTTTCGATGTTTTCTTTTTTCAATAAAGCTGCTAGCGCCTCAAGTTGACAATTACCTACGCCACCCCCAAAACCGCGAAGGGTTCCGTCTACGATGGTCGCTCCGTGTTGAATTGCGAGGTATGTATTAGAAACAGCTAAAGACAGGTTGTTATGAGCGTGAAATCCAACCTGTATATGAAGATTCATCGCAAGCGTATCGATCGTGCGTGTCACCATTTCTGGTGTAGAAGCGCCCGCACTATCCATGATAATAACGCCGTTTGCGCCATAGGATTGCATTTTTTGTGATTCCTCTAATACTTTTTCAGGGCTGGCCAAATGATACATCATCAGGACACCAAAAACAGGTATATTCTGACCTGCTAAAAACTCAATATGCTGCCGCGTTGTGTCTGCTTCCGTGCAATGGCAGCCAATTTTAAATATGTCTACACCAGCCTCAATAGCGGGCACCAGATTATCTCGTATCGTTCCGAATCCTGGGATCATGTATGCACCCAGCTTAGCGTGCTGCAAATTTTCTCTTGCGACTTGAAGCATTTCGATATCGTTCATCTTTGACAGGCCAACCTGCAAAGAAGAAGCACCCAGGCCGTTTCCATGGCCAACAACAATACAGTAAACACCGGATGTATCCATGCGTTGACAGTAATTTTCTATTGTTTCTCTTGTAAACTGATGTTTTATTGCGTGGCTACCATCACGTAACGTAGCATCGAAAAACTGAATCATATTACCACCTCTTGTCCCAGCATCCGCTTTGCATATTCCTCCGCTGCTTTCTGCGCGGCACAAGTAATAATATCTAGGTTGCCCGCATATTTAGGTAAATAATCCCCCTTGCCTAACACCTCGACGGTTATGGTCAGCCTGCCGTTTTGATACACGGGAGGAACAATTAACTGATATCCGGGAACATAATCTCGTATCCTTCTCACCATCGCATCAACTTTTTCCTGAATCAGCTTCATATTCGGATCATTAATTAAAGCATAGATCGTGTTGCGCATGGTGATCGGCGGTTCAGATGGATTGAGTATGATAATTGCTTTTGTTCTAGATATACCTGTAAATTGTGCCAATGCATCACTGGTTGTTTGCGTAAACTCGTCGATGTTTGCCCGCGTTCCAGGCCCCGCGGATTTCGAAGCGATAGTGGCAACGATCTCAATATATTGAACATCCGGTTGCGCCTGGGTAATCGCGTACGCGATCGGCACGGATGCTTGGCCCCCACAGGTGATCAGGTTCACATTGTTGGTATTCATGACTTCTTCAATGTTTAGAGCTGGGATGCAAAACGGGCCAACATGCGCGGGTGTCAAATCAATGACGAATTTATTAAGCTGCTTGAGAATTGGGGCATTATAGGCATGAACGTTGGCTGATGTCGCATCGAAAACGATGCTGCAGCAATCGGGGTTCTCCTCGAAATAATGAACTGAATCGTATGTAGTTAGTACGCCCATTTCCTTCGCTCTCTTGATCCCCTCAGAAGCGATATTGTGGCCCGCAAAAACACTGCATGTTAAGAAAGGACTGCGCTGTATTTTCATAAGAAGGTCCATACCAATATTCCCAGTACCAATAATACCGACGTTAACCTTTTCCATGTTCTGGCTCCTGTGATAGTTTATTAACTAAGCAGTTCATCATGATTTGTCATTTTCTCAGTTCTGCGAATCATTTCTGTTCCGAAACGCCCAGTGCTTGTTCAGGAAAAAGTTGAGCGGGATCGTGATGATCAGGTTGATCACTGGCGCGACGCCCGCGTTGACGGAAAGGGCCTCCACCCACAGCGTCAGCAGCGCGGTGCTGAGCAGGAACGTGCTTCCGTAGGAGACGAACGCCTTCAGGTAGGCCCGCATATGTTGTGAGAACCGGTAGCCGCGCCCGTTTTGGAACACGTATCGGCTGTTCCAGACATAGGCGTTGGTCACGCTGACCACGAAGGATATCGCGTTGCTGAGCTGGTAATGCCATCCGAATCCGTAGAAACACATCCAATACGTGCCCAGCGCGATCAGCGTGTTACCGACGCCCACGACGCCGAATTTAACGAACTGGATCAGCGTCGCATATTTGGGGTCGGCGCTCAACCGGCAAAGGAACGCCATGATTCTCGCGATCATGCCTGTGCTACCGCTTCCAGAATGACCCGGGCCATGTAATCGGTCATTTCTTCCGTCATACCGGGATAAACGCCCACCCAGAAGGTGCGTTCGGTAACGGTATCGGTATTCGTAAGCGTCCCGGCCACCCGATAGGCCGGGGTGTCCCGCAGATCGTCGAAACAGGGATGCCGAAGCAGGTTGCCGGAGAACAGCAGCCGCGTCTGAATCCGGTGGCTTTCAATGGCCCGCACGACCTGCTCGCGGTCTATCTTACAGCCCTCCCGTAGTGTAATCATGAAGCCGAACCAGCTCGGTTCGCTACCGGGGGCGGGTTCCGGCAGCAGCAGCTTATCTTCGGCAGTCGCCAGCGCGGCGCGAAGGCGGGCCCAGTTGCGTCTGCGCAGGCGGATGAACTCCGGCAGCTTCTTGAGCTGTTCGCAGCCGACGGCCGCCTGCATGTCGCTAACCTTTAAGTTGTACCCGAGATGGCTGTATACATATTTATGGTCGTAGCCCTTCGGAAGCAGGCCGTACCGACCGTCGAAACGATGGCCGCAGCTGTTGTCTACCCCCGGAGGGCAAACGCAGTCCCGTCCCCAGTCCCGGTAGGACAGGATCAGCCGGTTGAGCGTCGGGTTGTCGGTGTATACGCAGCCGCCCTCTCCCATCGTCATATGGTGAGGCGGATAAAAACTGCTGGTGGCGATATCCCCCCACGCACCGGTGTAGCGCGTTTCGCCGTCGATCGTATAACGGGAGCCCAGCGCGTCGCAATTGTCCTCGATCAGCCACAAGCGATTCGCTTCGCAAAACGCCTTCACGGCTTTCAGGTCGAACGGATTACCCAGCGTATGCGCCAACATCACCGCCCGCGTTTTCGGGCTCAGGGCGTCGGCCAGCCGGGAAACGTCCGCGTTGTACTGGGGCAGCGCGACGTCCACGAACACCGGCACCGCGCCGTATTGCAGAATCGGCGCCACGGTGGTGGGAAAGCCACAGGCCACGGTAATCACCTCGTCGCCCCGGCGGATGCGGCGCTCCCCCAGTTCGGGGGCAGTGAGGACGCTGAAGGCAAGCAGGTTGGCGGACGAACCTGAATTGACCAGATGCGCGTATTTCACGCCCAGCCATTCGGCAAATTCCTTTTCAAACCGTTTCGCGAAACGCCCAGCCGTCAGCCAGAAATCCAGCGTCGCATCGGTCAGGCTGCACATTTCCGCCTCGTCAAACACGCGCGCCGCGTAAGGAATACGTTCCCCGGGCGTAAAAACGTGATCGCTTTTCATAAATTGTTGGTAGTATTCGGCCACAAGCGCCTTGATCTCTTCCCGCGCCTGCGCTTCCGTCTTCCATTCAGCCATGTTGCACCTCGCTGCGATAATATTCTTCAATTTCACAGTCCATTTCGGCGGGGATATCGCCTCCAGCCAGCCACAGCCGCGACCAGTCGCACACCTGCCGGACCGCTTCGCGGATATGCCAGCGGGGTTGCCAGCCGAATACGGCTTTCAACTTGGAGCAATCCAGCTTCAGGAAGTTCGCCTCATGCGGTCCCCGGGCGTTTCCGCACTCCCAGCGCGCGTCCCCGCCCCAGGTGGCCACCAGCAAGTCCGCCAGCTCCCCGGTCGTTACGCAATCGCATTCGTCCGGACCCACGTTGTACCACCCGGCCAGCGCGGGGTCGCGCGCCTGCCCTTCCGCAATCATCAGGTAGGCGGCCAGCGGCTCCAGCACGTGTTGGTAGGGGCGCGTGGAATTGGGGTTGCGCACCAGTATGCTCTCGCCCCGGCTGATCGCGCGGATGCAATCGGGCACGATCCGGTCGGCGGCAAAGTCGCCGCCGCCGATCACGTTGCCGGCGCGAGCCGTGGAGATCGCCGGCGAGCCCGGCTCGGAGAAGAAGCTGTTCCGGTAGCTGTGCGTAACCAGCTCGGAACAGCTTTTACTGTTCGAGTAGGGGTCAAAGCCGTCCAACAACTCGGTTTCACGGTAGCCGTATACCCACTCGTTGTTATGATACACCTTGTCCGTGGTGACGTTCAGAAAGCTCCGCACCGTATCGCCCATACGGACGCATTCCAGAATATGGACGGTTCCCATTACGTTGGTTTCGTAGGTATAGGCCGGGTTTCTATAACTTTCTCGGACGATGGGCTGGGCGGCCAGATGCAGCACGATTTCCGGTGCGGCGCGATCAAACGCCTTCTTCAACGCGGCAAAGTCCCGGATATCGCCGCGGATGTCCTCCATGTGCCCGTGAAGATCGGCCATGGAAAACAGGTCGGGCGTGGTCGGCGGGTCCAGGCTAAAGCCGGTCACCTTCGCGCCCGCGCCCACCAGCATCCGGCACAGCCAGCTACCTTTAAAGCCGGTATGCCCGGTGACGAACACGCTTTTCCCGCGATAAAAAGCCAGATCGTTCATCAGTCTTTCCACACTTTCCAAGGGGCCTGCCCGGTCGCCCAAAGCTTCTCCAGCATGTCCTTCTCCCGTTTCGTGTCCATGCACTGCCAGAAGCCTTTGTGCGAATAACTCATCAGCTGATTTTGCGCCGCGAGCATCTGCAAGGGCTCATGCTCGAAAATTGTCTGGTCTCCCTCGATAAAATCGAACACCTCCGGCTGAAGCACCATGAAGCCCGCGTTGATCGGCGCGCCGTCCGTGGCGCTTTTCTCGCGGAACGAGTGCACGGCGTTATCGCCGCCGATGTCCAGCACGCCTTTCTGCTGCTCCTGTATAATCGACGTCAGCGTGGCCAGACGCCCGTGGCTTTGATGGTAAGCAACCAGTTTGCCGATGTCCACGTCACACACGCCGTCGCCGTAGGTCATCAGGATGGGCTCGTCGTCCGTATAGCGCCGGATCCGCTTGATGCGTCCCCCGGTCATCGTGTTAAGGCCCGTATCCACCACGGTGACCTTCCACGGCTCGGTGTGCTGGTGATGGACGATGATCTTGTTGCCCTGCGTGAAGTCGAAGGTGATATCGCTGGTATGCAGATAGTAATCCGCGAACCATTCCTTCACGACGTGCTGCATATAGCCCGCGCACACGATGAATTCGTTGTAACCAAAGGCCGCATACCCTTTCATGATATGCCAGAGGATCGGCATGCCCCCGATCTCGATCATCGGTTTGGGCTTGAACTGCGATTCCTCGGAGATGCGCGTACCGAAGCCGCCGGCCAGCAAAACAACTTTCATGTCGGCTGATCCTCCATTTCTCCGCGTCTTTTGTACAACACCGTCGAATTTATTCTGTCCTGCCGTGGATTTGTGCGATGTGCGGACCGGTCCGCCCGTCGTTCTGTAATCGGCGCTGCACGGAGCAGGCGTCCGACCGCATGGGCCGCGGTACATCCGCATGCAGGGATCGGCTTTGTTCCATGCTGACAACCGTTTTTACGCGGAAGCGGGGCCATTGGTAAACCATCCACCTGCCGATATCACCATATTTCATAACGATTGTCAATGACGACCCTGGGACTGTATGCATCCAAGGTCGCCATTTCCTGTTTGCGCATGCCCGGCGGAGTCCCGATGCGGTCGCAACGGAAGACCGATGAAAGCCGACCGGACCCCTCGCAGGCTCGCCCACACGGAGCCGCGGCGGCTTCGGAGGGATGCGCTCGCATAGGGATGTAGGGTAGGATTCGGAAGGAGGTGAATCGACCGGGAACGGCGAAAGGTCTTCGTCGTCCGCTGTAGCACCTGTCGGCAGACGATCGCGGGGTAAATGTCGGAACGGGCGGTTTGCCGGGTTTACGGTGTCCTTCGCTATTTCTTACATAAAAAGTATATGTTTTCACAGGTACTTTGTCAATGCCGCCGTCTCATATCATCGTGTTTCCGTATTTTATAACGCGTTTATGGTTGTAGCCCAATATACTCTATCTCGTAGCATGGATCGTCCGACTGGCAATCGGCAGTAAGCTCGATAAAGTACGTTCCGTCATCATTAGGGGTTGGCATCTTCGTTGAATCTATTGTAAGGGAATATTCCTTCTTTTCATCCGAAGGGTTGCAGATAATGGCGCCTACTTCCGTCTGATTTACAAGAATATGAACCGAGAAGGCTTCGCTTTCGGCAAGGCTATTTGAAGTATCAGGCGGAAAGCTGACTCTTAGCTCAAGTTCTGAACCCCTTTGTTTTAACGCGTTCAGTGTTAAGCTGGCCTTTTTATCACATCTAAACGCATTCGTATCGCTATCGCGTTTAATGCCGGTAGCAAAGGTCTTCAATGTTAGAAGATCATTTTTTGCCGAAGCGTTGAAGTCACATTCCGACGGATACGGCGTGTCCTTGGTGTAGTAGTAAAAAATCGGATCGTTCTCGGGAATTGCCTTTTGAGGCTTTAAGCCCGATTCGCGTTGTATCAGAGTATCAATTGATGAACTAATATTCACCAATAAAGTATCCTGAGCGTTAACTTCTGCTAAAACCTCTGTTATGCCGTCTCCGAATAAATCGGACACGTCTTTTAAATGATACTGAGGATCCCAGCCCAATTGCGCGTATATTTCCTGTGTCAATTGCCCGAATGCGTATGTATTGGGGGGAACTTCGTCACGTACAATCTGCGCATATGATTTTAAAGAATCTTCGTTATATCTCCATTGTCTTGACGTTAACGTAACTGGCCACTGCTGTAATACTAAACAGGATAGCGTCGTCAACGATAGAACGCTTGCGGCGCTCAAGCAGATAAATACGCTGTTTACGGCAATATATGCGATCCCTTTATTGGTATTCGTCCGAATCTGCCCGGCTTGGCGCAACCCAATTTGCGCAAGAAGCATCATGCATAGAACCGCAGAAGTAATCGTTACATCAAGGTTTAAATAGGCGGCACGGTTATAATAATACGTAGCAGAACATAGGCCAAGGATTGCCATGAGCGCTAAATAAGGCATAAGCTCCGGCTTCTCAAAAAAAGCGGCGTGTCTTTTCCCCACCAACCCAAGAACCAGGCAGAACATAAATAACAACGTAACGTATATCCAGGAACGGTTTCCCCATATAAACGGAAATTCCAGCCAAGTAACGAACCCGCTGCCATCGACGAATGGATAAAAACAGGCCTCAAGTATAACGGGGCCGTCGCACAATAGGTTGTATATATTTGTAACTAGCATCATGCCGATAACGGCGCCAACGAGGCCGAGAACGACCGTCAGGTACACGCGCCACATCTTGCGGGAAAAAATACGCACATATTGCCAATGCCAGATACATACGTATGCCGAATAGGCCAACGTAACGGCAATGCCTATATCCGTGACCCATAAAATGCACAGGCTGCATAAACCGTAGCCAACGATTACACGCTTCAGGTTCAGTTTGTTGCCATGAGAATAACACCATACCGCATAGGCCATGATAACGCTGACGGGTAAAACGCGCATGGGTTGTGCTTGCCAATAGACTGCCGAACGGATCGCGGTAACCGTCGCAACGCTGGCTAACGCGCCGATGATCCGAAGTATATCAGAACGAACCAGCTTATGTACCGAATACAGGAATAATGCCTGTGATAAGACTCCGAAGAAAGTCATACCAATTGCGATAACGATTTCACGATGACCGAACAGTTTTACGATCGGAAGAAAAAATAAAGCATAATGGCCGTAAATACTGCTGCTGGCCGCCGTGAAGGGGGTATCGAATGCGATATTATAAATACTTGTTTGAACAGCCGTCATATGCCATGCGTCCGTAACAAAGATATTGGGATTGTATGCGTATAATGCGTACTGATAGGCCGAGAAGATATATGAAAATATAACAAGGCAACCAACGATCTTGTTTTTATTTATTGGTTGAGAAGCCGACAAGAAAAGGATAACTGCTGTTATCACGATGACGACTGCAACCGGCATAATTGGATAGCGCTGCCAATTGAATGTATACGTGATAGTTGTATTAAGCTGATCGTTCAGGTATCGGTCGAAGTAAGCAATCGCCAAAGCAGAAAAAAGCAATGCCGAAATCGTTGTCGTTATAATAGGTGAGTGACGGTATGTTTTTTCATTAAACGAATGTTGATTCCCAAGATATCTAAAAATGAAATAAAACAGAAAGAAAACAGCCAGTGACCCAACAAGAATAATGAGCATTGCAATCATTTGAAATCCGGCACGGTGATTGCAATAGTAATAAACACCGTAGAGTATTGACATGGCGCAAAATAAAAATGCTAATAAAAATAATAACAAGCCAAGGTAAGGCTGATAGTGTTTCCCATCATTACTCTGCGGCATTTCAGTGCCTCCTATTAAACAAAAACGTCATCTATACTTTTCACTATGATCCATGCTAATCCTTCATAAATAGATAATGAAACGATGCTGGTTCATGAATGCAACCGGCGATTTGGGTGATTGTCATTTTCTCCAAAAAGGAACGAGCAAAACAGGAATTATATCGCCCTGAACCCAGCGAAAAACAGCTTAGTCCCTAATCTGATACGCATTGAAAAACTTGAGAGTAAGGCGCATCCCATAGGTACTCCAATCTCATTTCTGGATTATTCTTCTTTAATAATAACGTTATTTGATCCTGGTACCGTGTAAGGTCGTCTGCGTTGACATCCCATGTGTACATGTAAATATTCATTGCTTGTTCATCGTTAAGTAGTTCGTCCAACTGTCCCCCTGGAATCTCAGAATAAGGCATAACCAGCAATAAACGATAATCCTTCAGTTCAGATAAAGCGCTTGGGATCGTCCAGGTGCAATTATCTGCAATGAAAATGAGCGCATTCCTGTCTTCCCTTTTCTCCTGCAACTGGTTGATTGAGGCTCGGTCTGTATATAGATTAGTAATGGGTTGTTGGCTGTACATGCCAGTAATAGAGACCGCCGCGGCAATGACAAAGGCCGCAACAACGATCTGTTTTCTTCGCACCACCTTGAATGTAACGTACAGCATCCAAACAGCAATCAGTAAAAACAGCGGGTAAACAGTCGAAATATAACGATCCGTAAGGTAAGGTGCAGACTGAGCGATAGTCATAACATAGACGATGCAAGGAATGGCAAGCATAAACAGTTTTTCAAGCCAGCCGATATACTCCTTACGGATTAGGTGGTATCGTTTATATAGGACAACTGTTATGATAATGAGTGCAAGCAAAACCCACATGAGTCCGCCAAACACACCGTGGTTGACGATTTTAAGGAAAGTCCCTATCCGATACAGATAGCTGTATTGCGAAACCGTATTATACTCATTTGCTCCGTTAAAAATCTGACTGATCATGGTCGGGAATACGGCGATTGCCGCAAGCGCCGCGGCGGCCTCCGTGAACGCGTACAGCAGGGCCGAACGCACCTTGCGGCGGGACAGCAGGATGATAAAATACACAGTGCATACGCAAACGAGGACGATCACGTAAAAATAATGCGTCAGCGCCCCGGCAAAGCTGGTGATTCCCAACCCGATGTAAAAACCGGGATGGTCGGGATCATCAAAACACTTCAAATGCAGCCAGACCGTCAGCGTTACAAGGAACATGGCGATCACATACATTCTGGTAAACACGACTTCGTTGACCATCCCGTAAGAAACGCCGAAAAAAAGGCTGGAGAGAAGCGGTATCCAAAAACCGCCCGTCAGGCGTTTCATGCACAGGTACAGAAACCAGACGCACAGCAACGCGAAAGCGATATTCACGCCTAGCCCGAACCAACTGTTGAACTGTCCCGGGAAAAATGAACATACGGTGTGAATGAGCGCCGTATATAAGAACGGGTGAAAATCATACCTTTCATGGTAGATCACGGATGCATAGTCGAACTGATGCCCTTCCTGCACCGCCATCTGTTGTTGCAGATAATCCGGGGAAAACCATTCGTCCTGCGGGACTACCCACCAGGGGCCGAGCGTGCTGTTCGCCAGCTGATAGGTATAGTACTCGTCGGTGTGGAAATCCTGCTTTTGCAGGCAAACATAGATATACGACCCTGCCAGCAGAAGTAGCGCCAGGGTCATGGCTACCGCGCGTTTCCCTATCGTACCGTTTATCTTGTGCAACACACGCCCCGCCCTTCGTCGAACGGCCGGTTCCTACGGCTAATTATTCCCCCGCCATATGCCTGATGCTTTCAAGCGGCCGACGGCTCAGAATGGGAAACGCCGGTTCCTCCACGCTGAGCGCCTTGCGGACCGCTTCCGGAAGTTTGTCCAGATCGTTGCCGATGAAGAATACGGCGTTGCTGTCCTGCAGGAACGTTTCGACGAACTCGCGGATCTTCTGGTTTCCGATGTCCAGAGCGACGCAGGGCGTATTCGTGATAACGGCGAAAAGCACGCCGTGCAGCCGGTCGGTCACCACGGCGCGGTGGCGGGCGAAGCGCTTCAACTGGCCGTTGACGACTTCGGCGCGCATCTCCCGCGGGATGTCCTCCTCTGCGATATTGCTAACCTTGTCCACCGGACTGCCTGTTTCGGATATCATGGTTTGAATCCACGACGTCTGCGCTTCGTCGAATATGCCCTCCCCGTCGTCGCGCAGGCAAAGTAGCACGCCGTCGCGTTCAAACGTATAATTCCTTCGCAGGATCAGCGAGGTATCCGGCATCAGGAACACACGGGCGTTCGGAAAATGTTCCGACGCGAAGGCGTGGCTCTCCCGGCCACGGGTGAAGATCGTCAAATTAGGATGCCGGTTGTATACGCTTTCCGACAACGCCAGTTCCCGGCGCCCGTGTTCGTCGTCCGAGAAGAAGATGGTCTGCGGGAGGATCACGACGGGGTGGTTCGGGAAATCCGTGACGATCCTTCGGTGCAGGTCCTCCTCCTCGCGGTATAGGCTTCCCAGGTTGCCCCCGCCATGAATAAACAGGATATCCTCGGGGTTCATGATCGCCTGCAGGAAGGAATACTGCCTGTCCATTTCGTAGGTGGAGAACTCCATTTGGAAGTAGTCCGGGTATTGCTGACGCAGCAGATACTGGTCGGCGAGCGTAATGGCGGCGTCGCCGATATTCGCGTGCTCCGCCGTGCTGATCAGCAATATCTTCTTCTGCTGGCGAAGCCCGTTGACCCTGTCGCGCTGGAATTTCGCCGTGATGCGGCTTTCGCCCAGATAGATCTGATCTTTGACGTCTTGGGTGGACGCTTCGACCAGACTCTTGTTGCTCTGTAGCGCCGCTCGCACGTTTTCCAGAACGCTTTGGGTGGACGCTTCGACCATGCTCCTATTGCTATGCAACACTTCCTGCATGTTTTCCAGAGATCTCTGAATCTCCTTGGAGCAGCCTTGCAGCGCTTCGTTTCGGTTTTCCTGTTGTGCGCGCGCCTCTTTGTGCATGTCCTGCAGTTCTTCGATGTAACGCTGCAGCGCCTTTACGTCGTCCGTTTGTTTTTGGGCGATCATGATCTGGTGGTCCTTGGCTTCTTGCAGCGTATGCCTGCTTTGTTCCAGATTCTCCTGCTGTATCGTCTCGAGTTCCCGCATGAAAAGCTGGAGGGCCTTCAGTTCCTCCGTCTGCGCGTCTATCAGCCTTTTCTGTTGCTTCCGGGCTTCCGTCAGCGAGGCTTGTATCTGGTCCCGTTCTTCCTGAACGGCTTCGATTTGCTCCCGTTCCCCTTGCTGTATGATTTGCAGTTCGTCCAGCGTTTTTTCCAGTTTTGCCAGATTCTCCGTTCTTGCCAGCACGCTTTGCCGTTCCTTAATCACCCACAGGCTGCCCTGTATGTCCTCCCGGACGGCTTCCAGGCGGGACAGCACGCCGGCCTGCCGCTCGTCCAGGACCGATTGGAGCATCGCGCGCTGGTCGTTTATGGCGTCGTTCTTTCTGCGCGCTTTCCGGCTGTGCTGACGCAGGGTGATTTTGATGCCTACGGCGCGCAGACTTTCGTCGAAGCGCAACAGTTTGCCCGCCAGCGGACGGTTGCCGCACATGCCGGCGGCCGTTCTGGCCGCCTTGCCGATCACTCGGTTGAGGAAGTGCCGCCTGCCCTGCGGCGTATCGGAAGCGGACGCCTGCGAAGCCTTCTGGGTGTCCTTCGGCACGGCTTCTTCGGGCAGGGGAATGCCCAGCAACCCTTTCACGTTCCCGGCCTGAATCAGCGGTAGAAGCGGATAGAAACGACCGTCGAAGTATTTCGCTTCGCCCATGCACTGCCGGAAACGCGGATGATTCAAAATGTTGGACAGGATGATGAATTTCTCGTCTTCCGTCAGGCGCACGTTTTCAGCGCGTATCTTTTCGATGCACACGAGCCCCGTCGAGGCGACGTATTCGCAATAGCAGCGCCTTTCGTACGGGCACATATGCTCCAGCCCGCCCAGATGCGCCTGCAGTTCCTCCATCAGCGACATTTTTATATCAAACAGGTCCGGGCGGAATTTATGCGTGATCGAATCGGACGTGGCGATGCAGTTGTAATAATAAGTCGGCCGTTTCAGGAAAACGACGCCGTCGCAAGCCCGGTAATAATTCATGTTCGCAACGAAGTCCTCGCCCAGCGTCATGTCCGGCGGGCACAGCGTTCCTGATTTCCGCCAGATTTTTGCGCTGTACAGTTTTCCGTACAGCCCCTCCATCATACTCGTATGCCAGATCAGTTCCATCCGGCACGATCTGAATTCTTCTTTGGAAAAAAGCGATTTCTCCCCCGTATAATCCGCGCTTAGCCGCGTCGGTAAAACCTCGCCGCGGCTCAAATCCACCGTTTGCACGTCTCCGACGACCAGCCCGGTATGGTGCACTTCCTCCGCCTGGATCATACGTTCCAGCGCGTCGAGCGCAAGGTAATCGTCGCTGTCCAGAAAAACGAAGTATTCGCCACCGGCAGCGGCGACGGCCGTGTTTCTGGCGTTGCTGACGCCTCCGTTCGGGATCGAAATAATCCGAAAACGGGAATCGTTCTGCTCAAAGCGTTCGCAAATCTCCAGCGACTGATCCGTGCTTCCGTCGTTGACGACGACGGCTTCAAAGTCCGTCCAGGTCTGGCTTAATACGGAATTGAGGCAATATCCCAAATAGGCGGCCGCGTTGTAAACCGGTATGATAACGCTGACTTTGGGGCGGTTCCTCTCTGCGCTCATTTACTCTATCCCTCGTATTCTATTCCATTGGCTTACCGCGGCGCCGATGCCGTCCGTTTTTAAAAGATCGAAACACAGGATATACATCTCGTCAATTCCGTGCTTCCTGATTTGCGGATAGTCCCGCAGCGCGTTCTTCACAGCCCTGTCGATTTCCGTCCCGGTGCATTTCGCCTTCCGGCTCTGAGAAAGGCGTTCGAACAGGACGTAACAATAAGAGTTGTTCATCTTCCGTTCAATGCTTTGCAAGTCGGGCCTCCCCCATACCAAATGCATTTTTTCCCGGAAGGCTTCGCAACTGTCCATGTTCGCGGGTCTGAAAGACGTCGTAATGCTGTTTTCTCTCTTACGGTTGTAATTATACAGCGATATATCGATAAATACAATCTTCCCCGCGGACAGGTAGTATTTGTGCGTGGTGAACTCGTCTTCGTGAAGCTTTCCGACGGGATAACGGATATCGCCGATCGTCCGGCGGCTGTACAGTTTATTCCATGCCACGGGTTTAAAATAACGCCAATCCAGATTTCCCTCGATCGCCTGCACGGGCGAAACCTCGATCACCTGCCCGCTGCAGGCGGACTCCTCCTGGATTCTGTTGGCAAACACGTTTCGGTAGCTGCATTCCGCGATCTGCGCCTGATGACGGACGCATAAATGGTGAAGGATTTCAGCCATCATGGGATCGATCCAGTCGTCGCTGTCCACAAAAAGAATATAGTCTCCGGTCGCTGCGTCGATCCCCTCGTTTCGCGCGCTGGACAGGCCGCCGTTCTTCTTATGGATGACCTTCACGCGCGCGTCCGTCGTCGCCCACAGGTCGCACATCTGCCCGCACCGGTCCGGGCTGCCGTCGTCAACGAGCAATATTTCAAGATTCGAGTACGTCTGCCTGATGATGGAACCGACGCAGACGTCCAAGTAATCTTCAACCTTATATACCGGTACGATGACGCTGATCTTATCCTGTTTGCCGGCTTCCTGCACGCCGCCGAAGGCGGAATCCGCATCCATAACAGTTGCCCCCCATTATGTATTGGTTGTTTTGCCTGATGCATAACGGCGTAAAGCACGTCCGCGATATCGCGCTCACCATCGTCAAAAACGGTCGCCCGCGCTTGACGGAGACGGTCGGTAAGAGGTATTCCCCTTTCGAAAAGGTTTTCCTCCTTTTCCCAGCGCAAAATATCGGGACGGCAGGCAAAGCAAGAAAAACTACGAATGTGTTATTTTAACATGCCCCCTTCAGTAATGCAATCTCACATATCTATTTCTATATAACTCATAATCGTAATACTTCTGCATCCGGATACGGGCTGCGGTTCCGAAAGGAGTATGCCAAAGGCGTGTCGTTCGTATCCTTTCGGCGGATTTTCACATCAAAGGCCCGCATAACAGATAAGAATCATATCCTTTACCATATGCCGGTCCATACAATCATGTTATATGTAAAATTCATATATCAAACATAAAGATTTATTTTAGATGATTTCCGTTCTTATGCTTCTTTTTCAATCCCATTCAGGGCGGGTTGCATTCATTGCAGCGCCGCCCTGCAGATAGGAGGGGTACCGATTTCCGTTGTCTGTTTATCGGAGCGAATGATCATTTCGGTATCTGGCCTGTTTGGCGATCTGTCCGATAGTATACTGAACAACTGATTAGCAGGCCACATTGATTACGTACGACTCAGGTCAGGTACTTATTTACGATCGGAATTTGATTTAAAATCCCGCCCACGGCAAAACTGCAGATGACCACGATGATCGTGATAACCGGAACGGCGACGATGGGAGACGCAACAATCCATGGGGATATGCGGTCCACAATCAGGAGGTTACAGAACTCGTGGACTAAATAGGCTGAAAACGACCATTTGGAAAGGGCGGCGATACATGTCGCCTTTTTGGGAGAGAACCGTTTTGGGGAAACATTGCGCGAAAAGACCAGAAAAACGAAGCCGGACATCAGCAGCGCGTTCATCTCATAATAACCGATGGAACCGATTTGTGGGATAAAGACGGATAATGCGATCTCAAGAAGGAAAAGGATGAGCGAAAGCAGCCCCAACCTTCGGATATTGCCCTCAACAGGCGCGTACTTCGTCAGATAATGCCCCAGCAGATAATACAAAAGATATTCGCACATTTGTACCGGCAGAAATTTCGTGATATACGATAGGATCCTGGATACCGCGCCGTCGGTTGCCACACAGTATTGAATCGTCGGCAGGACGGTCATCCTGATAATCAGGATCAGGAGCACATAACCCAGGTCTTTCTTTTGCGCTTTTTCCAGCCATTGCTTCAAAGGCGGGGTAACCACATATAAAGCGGTCAGGCTGAACAGGAAATTTAGGTGGTAATTGCCGCCCGCAAAAAACGCGTTCCAGAATTGACGCCAGTCGGTTCGTTCCGCCAGCATATGATACAGGTCGTACAGTAATGAATACACGAGGATGCAGAGGACGAGCCTGCGAATTTTCAAGAAAATCTTGGAATACGAATATTGTCTGGACGTATCCAGCATGAACATGCCGGAGATCATGATGATCAGAGGGATGCACATGCGCCCCACCGACTCGAAAAAATTCAGCGTAATCCAGTTCACGGACGTAGATAAAAGGAAGTATTTCTCCGTCGTCGCCAGATACATTCCCTTCCTAACGACGTGAAACATCATCATGAGGCAGATGGAAAGAATCCTTAATAAATCAATGCTTACGTCTCTTTTCCCTCCATTGTCTTTTCCCCTCCATCTTTTACAACCGTTGTTCGTGTGCCTGAGTGTTTCAGGCAGCGCTCTGCTTTAGCCGCATATTGGGCGTCCCATACAGTTCTCTTCGCGCGACAGCGTCCGTACCGTGTCCGATAGCGCTTGGATACGGATCGAACATTTCGGATACACTTCCAAACCGTTTAAACGTTATTCTTCCAGCTTGCGGCCGTTTTTCCTCCCGCCGTTCTCCCGGGCCGCGCCGCCGCCGAAAGCCCAGCGCCGCTGCACGTAATAGCTCAGGAAGAACAGCAGGATGTCCACCGGCATCTTGATCCAGTTCTCGTTCCACCCGAACCACAGGTGCAGGTTGCTGG
>CAZCCZ010000022.1:0-46846 GCA_964497495.1 uncultured Oscillospiraceae bacterium | reverse complement strand
CATCGACATCGCCATCAGCGGTCTGAAGGAGATCAAGGTGCCCGACGAGTGGGCCAAGGCCACCACCGGCGCCGAGCCCGTGAAGGTCAAGTGCACCCCGTACTTCGAGCAGATCATCGACCCCATTCTGGCGCAGGAGGGCGACAACCTGCCGGTCAGCGCGTTCAGCCCCGACGGTTTCGTGCCCACCGGCACCACGATGTTCGAGAAACGCGGCATCGCCGTTACGGTGCCGGAGTGGCAGATCGATAAGTGCATCCAGTGCGGCACCTGCTCGCTGGTATGCCCGCACGCCGCCATCCGCTCCACGTACGTGACCGAGGAGAAGATGAAGGGCGCGCCCGAAGCCTTCAAAACCAAGAACGCTACCGGCAAGGAATTCGCCGGCCTCCAGTTCCGCGTACAGGTCAGCCCGCTGGACTGCACCGGCTGCGGCAACTGCGTGGACGTCTGCCCCGCCAAGGGCAAGGCGCTGGAGCTGAAGCCGTTGGAAAGCCAGAAGGTACAGGAAGCCAACTGGGAGTTCGCCATGACCGTGCCGCAGGTACGGCCGGACGCCATTACCTCCATTAAGACCAGCCAGGCCCTGAAACCTCTGTTCGAGTTCTCCGGCGCCTGCGCGGGCTGCGGCGAGACTCCGTATGTGAAGCTCGTTACCCAGCTTTACGGCGACCGGATGGTCATCGCCAACGCCACGGGCTGCTCCTCCATCTACGGCGGAAGCGCCCCCACCTGCCCCTACACCGTCAACGAGGAAGGCCACGGCCCCGCCTGGGCCAACAGCCTGTTCGAGGACAACGCGGAGTTCGGCTTCGGTATGAAGCTGGCCTACGCGCAGCGCCGCGCCAAGCTGGCCGACACCGTGAAAGCCCTGATCGCCGTGGACTACGCGGTACCGGAGATTAAGGAAGCGGGCAAGGAATGGCTGGACGGCATGGAAGACGCGAAGGTCTCCAAGGCCGCCGGGGATAAACTGCTGGCCGCCTGCAAGGACGGCATCGTGGAAGGCTGCGACTGCGAAGCCTGCACGCTGGCCCGCCTCGTGGTGGCGGACGCCGACCTGCTGACCAAGAAGTCCGTATGGATCATCGGCGGCGACGGCTGGGCGTACGACATCGGATACGGCGGCGTGGATCACGTGCTGGCGCAGAATCAGGATGTCAATATCCTCGTGCTGGATACCGAGCTCTATTCCAACACCGGCGGTCAGGCTTCCAAATCCACGCCGACCGGCTCCACCGCGAAGTTCGCCGCCGCCGGCAAGCGCACCAAGAAGAAGGATCTGGGCATGATGGCCATGAGCTACGGCTACGTGTACGTGGCTTCCGTCGCCATGGGCGCCAACCCCCAGCAACTCATCAAGGCCATGCAGGAAGCCGAGGCCTATCACGGCCCGAGCCTCATCATCGCCTACGCGCCGTGCATCAACCACGGCATCAACATGAACTACTCGCAGGCCGAGATGAAGAAGGCCGTGGATTGCGGCTACTGGACGCTCTACCGCTACAACCCCGCGCTGGCCGAGGAAGGCAAGAACCCCCTTACGCTGGACAGCAAGGAGCCCGCGGGCGGCTACCAGGATTTCCTCAAGAGCGAGATCCGCTACTCCTCCCTGGCCAAACAGTTCCCGGACGTGGCGCAGGAGATGTTCAAGCAGAACGAAGAGGAAGCCATGGCCAAGTACGCCAAGTACAAGAGCCTGGCGGAATAAGACACCGGAACCCAAGCCAAGAGCCTCCTTCCGGCATTTGCCGGAAGGAGGCTCTTCGTCTGCCCGGGAAGCGTTCAGGCTGTCCCGACGCGCCCGAAGGACGGGTTTACCAAAGCAGCTTTTTCCCCTCCGCGTCGGGCGCGTCCACCGACGTGGCCAGGTTGTCCGCGTGGTCGGCGATCCGCTCCAGATTGTTGAGCAGGTCCATGTACAGCATGCCGTTCTTGGGTGTGCATTTTTTATTCTTCACGCGGTCCACGTGGTGGTCCGCCAGTTCTTCGCACAGTTTGTCCACCGTGGCCTCGTCGGCCTCTACCCGGCCGATATATTCGGGGTCGATGATCTGTTTTTCCACGATCTCGACCGATTGCTCCACCATGCGGTTGACGATCTCGTACAGTGCTTCGACCTCGTGCTCCGCCTTGGCGGAGAACTGCGTTTTCTGCTTGCGCCGCGCAACACCGATTTCCGCGATGTTGACGCTGTGGTCGCCGATACGCTCCAGGTCGTTGACCACGTGGAAAAGCGAGCCCATCAGGTGCATATCCCGGCCGGATAGCGTAAGCCCGCGCAGCTCGATCATCTTGGCGGTCACTTCGGCGTTCAGGAAGTCGATCACGTTCTCGCGGTTGTTGAATTCCTCCATCGGCGGTTCCTTGGGAGCGGAAAGGGCCTTCATGGCGAAGGCGAAATTGGCCTTCACCAGATCGCTCATGCGGATGACCTCCCGGAAGAGCTGTTTGGCGGCGATGGGCGGGGTGGAGAAAAGGCGGTCGTCGAAGAAGGTGAGGCGCATCGGCTCCTCTTCCTTGTCCTTGCCGCGCACCACGAGGCAGGCGAGCTTCTCCAGCATTGGGGAAAGCGGAAGCAGGATCAGCGTGGTAGTGACGTTGAAAATCACGTGCGCGAAGGCGATCTGCAGCCGCAGGTTATCGCCCGCAAGCTGCGTAACCCATTCCGCGAAGGGCAGCGTGAGCGAGATGATGATGAACAGCACGGCGCCGATGACGTTGAACAGCAGGTGCACCACCGCCGCGCGTTTGGCCGTGCGGTGCGCGCCGATGGAGGCCAGCAGCGCCGTGACGCAGGTGCCGATGTTCTGCCCGAAAAGGATGAACAGGGACGCGTGCAGGCTGATGAGGCCGGAACCGGCCAGCGCCTGCAGGATGCCCACGGAGGCGGAGCTGCTTTGGATCAGGGCCGTGAGCAGCGCACCCACCAGCACGCCGAGAAGGGGGTTGCTGATTTCCGTCATCAGGGTGCGGAAACCGCTCCAGGACTGCATGGGCTTCATGGCCTCGGTCATCGTGCTCATGCCGACGAACAGCACGCCCAGGCCCATGAAGATCTGCCCCAGCATCTTGAACGCCGGGCGCTTGCCGCCCAGCAGGAAGATAAGGCCCAGCGCGGCGAAAATGACGCCGAAATCCAGCTTGACCGAGAGCATGAGCGACGTAACCGTGGTGCCGATGTTCGCGCCCATGATGACGCCGATGGCTTTGGAGAGCGGTAAAAGACCGGCGTTCACAAAGCCGACCACCATTACCGTAGTGGCGCTGGAGCTTTGGATAACGCCGGTCACCAGTACGCCGACCAATACGGCGGTGATCTTGTTCTTCGTTAATACTTCCAGTAAATGCTGCATCTTGTGGCCGGCCGCTTTTTCCAGCCCTTCGCCCATTTCCTTGATGCCGAAAAGGAAAAGCCCCAGACCGGCCACGAGCGTGACGATATCCATTACCTGCATGCGCAATCCTCCTGTGCATGTGGGGCGCGGCTTCTTTTCCCGCATCCCCTTCTTCATTATGCTGATTACGGGTATAGCGTATCATAGACGCGGAGGATTGTAAAGTCCGCGTAAAAAGCGGGTAAGATCCGCGCGCGGGAGCCGAAAGTCCGCAATTATTGTGATCTTACATAAATTACCGTTTTGATAAAAAAATACTTGCGTTCCTTGTATGATAACGTTATAATAGCATAGATCGTATGCGGGTCTGTGGTTGAAAGCCGAAGCCAGACGCGGGCAAAGCGGCCCACGTAAACCGGACAATGTCCGGCGAGCATGGCGCGTTCTAGGAATAAGTCCGACCGGAGAGCGATCTCCGAGAGAGGGTGCGTAGGGCGCGCTGGCGATGAGCAAGCCTTCCCGTCGGCGAGTGTGGGGTCAAAGACCAGGTCAGCCGTAACGATCAGACATACGAAAACGGAGGATACCCAAACCATGTACGAGGACAAAACGCTTACGTGTCGCGACTGTGGCGCTGAGTTCGTGTTCACCGCCGGCGAACAGGAATTCTACGCCGAAAAAGGCTTCCAGAACGAACCCACCCGTTGCAAGCAGTGCCGTACCACCCGCAAGAACGCCCGTGCCGCCGCCCCCCGCGAGCAGTACGAGACCGTGTGCGCCGAATGCGGCAAACCGACCACCGTTCCCTTCATTCCCAAGAGCGACCGCCCCATCTATTGCAGCGAGTGCTTCGCGAAACACCGCAACCAACAAGGCTGAGCAGACGCGCGCGTAATAACTGCATAGAAAAAGCCCGCCGGGAAACCGGCGGGTTTTTGCGCTCGACTGGTTCCGGTGCGGCGGCTTGCGCTTCATCCGTTTTTGCTATATTATAACCCTATTCAAATAAATAGGGAAACGGAGAATGGATCGATGAAGAGATTGTTTTCCATCGCTTTTACATGCCTGCTGATGTTGTCCGTTATTGGCGCGGCGCAGGCAACGGAGGAGAACATATCTGCCATTACGACTGCCGAAGAACTGCTGGCGGCGCTGAACGACGACGGCGTGACGGGCGTCGTGGTCGGCGGCGACGCCGACATCGAGGCGGTGCTCGACGGGGCGACGCTGACCGTAGGCAAACCCCTCGACGTGCAGGGGTCGCTGATTTTCGTTGAAGGCACCGTAGACCTTCAGGCGCAGGCGACGGTGAGCGGCAACCTTTCGTTCGGCGGAGGAACGTTCAACAATCACGGCTACGTCCGCATCCGCAGCGGCGGGCTGTTAGGCTCGTACCAGTCGGACTTCGTGAATTTCGGCGCGGCGTATATCGAGAAGAATGGCCTGTTGGAATGCGACCGCGGAGGCGGATGGACGAACAGCGGCGTTCTGGTGAACGAGGGGACTATCCGTGTTACGGCGGACGGCGGCAACGCCTCCCTGCGACCGGACAGCGTGATTGATAATCTGGGAACGCTGGACGTAACGAGCTCGTATTTTCATGATTATAACGCGACAATTCTCGGCGACGCGCAAGCCGTGGCGCAGGTTGTTACGCCGGGGGAATAAGACGCCCGACGTACGATAGAACGCCGCTTCAGCGTGATCGAGAAATAAAAAATGAGCAAGCGCCAACCAGTAAGATGGGCGCTTGTCTGTATGATAGGCCGCGTAGTTCGGCAACTCAGCGAATGCTTTCCGGATACTGCGCCCTGGGCCCGCCGATGAGCGGATAGCGGGAGTAAGCCATCACCACGTGCGCCTGCCCGACCGCGGCGTTTTCCATGCGCAGCGGCACCGCCACGGGGCGGATGTGCATGCCCACCAGCGTGTCTCCCACGTCGATGGCCGCGTCCGCCTGAATGTTCATTGCCATGGCGGGATGCGCGAAAAGCGAATAGGCCGCGGCGCCCGTGGCGCCGCCTGCCGTGGGCACGGGGCGCACGTTCACCTGCGTCAGCCGGAGGACGTCCAGCGTGGCCTGCTCCATCACCAGCGCGCGGTTCAGGTGCTCGCAGCATTGCACGGCGGCGTTAAGCCCCAACCGCTCGCAGGTATCCAGAAACGCGGCGGCCAGCGCCTCGCCCAGTTCCGGCACGCTGTTGTGGCCGATCACCCCGCCCGCCACCTCGCTGGTGCTGCACCCCAGCACCACCGTCGCGCCGGGCTTCAGCTTTCCGTGCTCCGCCAGGTAGCGCACGCAGGCGCTCAGCCGGTCGTAAATTTCCCGATATTCCGGTTTCATTTTTCAATCCTCCCCGTCCTTCGCGTGGACAAATGCGTACGCGCCGATGGCCGCGGCCACGGCGAGATTGAGCGAGTCGATTGCGTCCGAATGGGGGATGCGCACCGCCTGCCCCAGCGCGGCGAACTCCGGCGGCAGGCCGCTGCCTTCGTTGCCGAAGATCAGCGCATAGGGCGCTTTCGCGCCGCGCGCCGCCTCGGCCAGCCCCACGGCGCCCGTGAGCATGAAGGGGTACAGGGCGTACGCGGGAAACTCCGCCCGGTAGGCGGCGAAATCGTCGTACTGCCGGAGCCGCAGGGAGAAGACCGCGCCCATCGAGGCGCGTACCACGCGCGGGTCGAAGGGGTCGGCGGCGGGGCGCACGACGGCGATATCCGGGATGCCCAGCCCCAGCATCGTGCGCTGGATGGTGCCCAGGTTGCCTTCGTCCATGGGGTGGTGCAGCACGACGTGCGGTTTCCCGGGGGCCAACGCCGCCTGCCATTTCTCAAAGACCACGGCGGCGAAACAGTTCTGCTTGCCGCTGACGCGGGCCAGCGCCTTGTCCGCGACCTCCTCCCGCACGCGGTGTTCCCGGCAGAGCGCGCGCAGCTTTTCGATCCCCTCGCCTTCGGCCTGGGAGCTCAGCAGCAGGCGCAAGGCCCGCTCCGGCGCGGCGGCCATCAGCTGGAGGCTGGGGTACACGCCGGGCGCGTAACTGTAGGGCAGTTCCGCGGAATATGCCTTGAGCGGCGGCATGCGGCCCGCCTCCTTTCGGTTTCTTTGGGAGAGGCCGGTCAGCCCCGGTCCTTATCCTTCGGTTCGGCTGCGTCGCCGTCCCCGGTTTCGCCGGTTTCCCCGTTCCGATCGGCGTCGCCGTTTTCCGGCGTTTCGTCGCCGTCGTTCCGGTCGCCGTCGCTGCCGCCGAAGAAGCGGCGGCCCCCGCTCATGGCGTTTAGCCACGCGGCGGCATCGGCCTGCGCGGAACGCATGCCGTCCGGCGCGACCGCGGCCAGATAGAAGCCGGCGCAGGCGGCGTTCAGGTACGTCGCCATGAAAAGTTGGATAAACATCGAAGCCACCAGCGCCAGAATCGGGCTTACGTCGTAAAGCAGTATCTGGCATAGCATCGAGGCCAGCAGCCAGCCGACGAAGCTCAGCTGCAAGAGCAGGTAGCTTCCCTTTTTATCCTTCATGGTCTGCTTGCTTAGCTCCAACGCTTCCATTACCCCGAGTTCCGGCTTCTCGGCCAGATAGAAGGGCGCCAGCGAATACCGCAGCAGCGCGAGAATGCCCGGCACCACCAGCAGCAGCGACCACAGGAAAATTTTGACCCCGATCAGCAGATGAAGCAGAAACGCCTTGCCAAATACGTCCATCCGGGAAAACAGGCCGGCGAAACCCAATTCTTCTTTGCGCAGCCGCCGGATAAAATAGTGGTTGCATCCCACGGCCAGCGCGGGCGTCAGCGCGGCGGCCACGGCGCCTGCCGCGCCCAGCAGAAACCACGTGACGGGGCGAACGGCGCGCAAAGCGGCCAGCGCCGCCCCGTAGGTGCCCAGCACCGCGAGATCGGGCAGTTGCGTGGAACGCAGCACCTGCACGACCGTCAACGGCAGGGAAGCCGCGAAGCTTACCAGCAGCGCGGTTTGCCAGTTGCCTTTCAGGGCGCGTACGGCCTGGCTTTTAAATACGTACGGAGGCACGCTCATGTTGTTCCCTCCCGCGGACGGTCCCGGCGCGTCAGTCCAGCAGCGCCGCCACGAAATCCTTCGCGTCGAAAGCCTGCAAATCCTCTATGCCTTCGCCCACGCCCACGTAGAGCACCGGCACGCGGAGTTCCCGGACGATGGAGAAAATCACGCCGCCTTTGGCGGTGCCGTCCAGCTTGGTCAGGGCCACGCCGTTGATGCCCGCCGATTCGCTGAACGCCCGCGCCTGGGCAAGCCCGTTCTGCCCGGTGGTGGCGTCCACCACCAGCAGGCAGCGCACCGTCGCTTCCGGGTACTCCCGGTCGATCACGCGGCGCATTTTCTCCATTTCGTCCATCAGATTCTTCTTGTTGTGCAGGCGGCCCGCGGTATCCACGATCAGCAGATCGGCCTTGCGAGCCTTTGCGGCCTGCACCGCGTCGAATACCACGCCCGCGGGGTCGGCCCCTTCGTTGTGGCGCACCAGCGGAACCTTCGCCCGCTCCGCCCATATGGCCAGCTGATCCGCTGCCGCCGCGCGGAAGGTATCCGCCGCGCACAGCATGATGGTGCGCCCCAGCCCCTGAAAGCGCAGCGCGAGCTTGCCGATGGTGGTGGTTTTGCCCACGCCGTTGACGCCCACGGTCAGAATGACCATCGGCCACTTGAGCGGCTGTTTGGGAACGTCCAGCATGGAAACGAGGATTTCCTTCAGGATTTCTTTGCAGCGCGCCGTATCCTTCACGTTTTCGGCCTTCGCCCGCGCGCGCAGCCTATCCACGGCCTCCTCGGCGTTGGCCGCGCCCATGTCCGAAAGGATCAGCGCGTCCAGCAGCCCGTCGTAAAAGTCGTCGTCAACGGCGCGGTGTTCGCTTACCGCGTCGTCCACCATGCCGCCCACGTTCTTGCGGCTGCGGCCCAGCCCCTCGCGGAGCCTTGCGAAAAGTCCGTCGGCCATCGGTTTACCTCCCTGCGGCGGCGCCGGCTTCGGTCTGGAGCGCGTAATCCTTCAGGCTTACGCTGACCATGGAGCTGACGCCGCGTTCCTCCATCGCCACGCCGAAAAGGGTGTCGCACCGCTCCATGGTTCCCTTGCGGTGCGTGACCACCACGAACTGCGTGCCCAGCGAAAATTCTTTAAGATAATCGGCGAAATAGTTGATGTTGGCCTCGTCCAGCGCGGCCTCGATCTCGTCCAGAATGCAGAACGGCGTGGGCCGGAGCTTGAGCATCGCGAACAGGATGGCGATGGCCGTCAACGCGCGCTCGCCGCCCGAGAACAGGCTTAATATCTGGCGCTTCTTGCCCGGCGGCTGCACGATGATCTCGATGCCGCAGTTCAGCGGGTCGTCCGGGTCGGCGAGCTTCACCTCGCCGTGCCCGCCGCCGAAGAGGCGCACGAACGTCTCGGCGAAGTAGCCCTGCAACAGTGCGAACTGCTCGGTGAATACCGTGCTCATGTGGCTCAGCAGCTCGGCGATGAGCGCCTGCAGATCCCGCTTGGCCTGCTCCAGATCCTCCTTCTGGCCGGACAGGTCGTTCACGCGCTCGCGCAGCTTCGCGTATTCCTCGATGGCGCCCACGTTCACGTTGCCCATCTGCTTGATGCGCTCGCGGATCTCCTGCGCGCGGCGGTCCGCGGCTTCCTCGTCGAAATCGGCGGGGGGCGCGGGCACCGCGACGTCGGCCCCGTCGCCGCCGTCCGAGAAGGTCAGCTGCTCCGCTTCGCTTCGCCTCAACAGTTCATATTCGGCGCAGGCCTGCTGCGCCCCTGCGTAGGTCAATTCGTAGGTGTCCCAGAGGCGGTCGTTCAGGGCGGTCAGCTCCGCGGACACGCGGGAAAGGTTCAGTTCCTGCCGGTGCAGGCGTTCGGTGGTCTTGTCCGCCAGGGCGCGCGTCGCTTCCGTTTCGCCGTGCACGTCCTTAAGCGCCTTCTGCGCTTCCTCGCGCTCCCGCTCCGCTGCGTCCACGCGCGCCTTGGCCGCTTCCGCCGCCGCCGTAGCGTCCGTTTCGGCCCGCGCGGTG
Source organism: uncultured Oscillospiraceae bacterium (assembly GCA_964497495.1). Taxonomy (GTDB): domain Bacteria; phylum Bacillota; class Clostridia; order Christensenellales; family Aristaeellaceae; genus CAXXOK01. The sequence goes on along the minus strand of CAZCCZ010000022.1, from coordinate 37,469 downwards.
GCCTCGCGTTCGCGCCGCGCGGTTTCGATGTCCGCAAGCGCCTTCTGGCGCTTCTGGGCGATGGCCGCCAGTTCCGCGCGGCATTCTTCGCCGTCGCCCAGCAGCCTGCGCTTGTCCCGGTGGAGACGGTCGTAAGTGTGCTCCGCTTCCTTGAGCGCCAGCATCGCCTGCGTCAGCGCCTCCTGCGCGGCTTCGCGGTCCCGGCGCACGGTTTCCAGCTTCGCGGTCAGCGCGGCGGTCTTGCCGTTCATCGCGTCCGCGTCCACCTGCCCGCGCCCGGTTTGCTCCTCCAGCCGTTTCAGTTCTTCCTGAATATCCGCAAGACTGCCGTCCAACTGTTCCACGGCCTGCCGGGTGCTTTCCAGCGTGCGCGCGTGCTCGGCAAATTCGGCCTGCGCGGCGTTTCTGCGCTCGGTATCCCGAACTACGGCGATTTCCTGCTGCTGCACGGCTTCGCGCGCCGCAGCCCGCTTCTCCCGCAGGGCTGCGCGTTCGCCTTCGGCGGCTTCCAGTTCCCCGGCAGCCGCCGCGATCCGCTCGTTCTTTTCGGCCAGCGAGGTTTCCAGCTCCTTGATCTCCCGTTCGCGCCCCAGCAGGTTTTGCGCCTTCTGGCGCAGGCTTCCGCCAGTCATGCCGCCGCCGGAGTGCATCACGTCGCCCTGCAGCGTCACCAGCCGGAAGGCGTGCCCGCCCGCCCGCATGATCTCGATGCCGCTGTCCAGATCCTCGGCCACCACGGTGCGGCCCAGCAGGTTTTCCATCACGGGGCGGTACCGGTTGTCGAAGCCGCACAGTTCGCTGGCCACGCCCAGACAGCCCTTCATGGACAGCACGCGCCGTTCGGTCTGCGTAAGCGTGCGTCCCTGCACGGCGGAAAGGGGCAGGAAGGTCGCGCGGCCCAGATTGTTGCGCCGCAGGTGCTCGATCAGCTTCTTGGCGTCCTGCTCGGTATCGGTGACGATGTTTTGCATCGCCGCGCCCAGCGCCATGTCCAGCGCCGTTTCGTATTCCCTGGGGACCGACAGCAGCATGGCCACCACGTCCCGCACGCCGGCAAGCCCGTTCTGACGGGCGTAGGAAAGCGCCTGCCGCACGGGGTACTGGTACCCCTCGTACCCTTCCTGCAATTCTTTCAGCGTGTTCAGCCGCGTCTCGTCGGCGCGGGCGCCCTGTGCGAGCGCCTGCGTTTCCTGCTGCTTACGCTGCAGCGCGTCGGCCAGCGCGCGGGCCTGTTCCTCCAGCGCGTCGGCCTGCGCGCGCTGCGTTTCCAACAGCGCGGTTTCTTTTGCTAAATTGATTCCGGCGGTTTCCAGCGCCGCCGTGAGCGCGCTTTCCTTTTCGCCCTCGCTTTCCAGCAACGTCGAAAGCTCCGCACGCCGTGCGGTCATCTGCGCGTGCATGGCGCTTTGCCGCGCCTGCGCGGTGCGCACGTCCTGCATGCGGTTCATGCCGTCGATGATGGCCGCCTTATGTTCGGAAAGCTCGTCCTCCCACTTCCGGGCGGTTTCGGTGGCCAGCGCGTGCGCCTGCCTGCGTTCCTCCAGCGCCTTTTCCGCTTCGGCCCGCATGCGCTCGGCCTCGCCCAGCCCGCCTTCGGACTCGCTCATGGTGGCTTCGATCAGCCGGATGCGCGTTTGCACTGCCTCCGCCTCGCCGTCGAGGCGCTCCACGGTTTCCGTACCGGCCTGCAAACGGTTTTCCACGGCTTGCGCCTGTTCCTCGGCGCGGTGCAGAAGGTCTTTTTGGGTCAGCAGCGTTTCGTGAGCCTCGGAAAGCGCCTTTTGCAGCGCCTCCAAAGTCTCCTCCCGGCGCGTGCCCTCCGCGGTGAGCTCGGCCAGTTGCCCGTTGAGCTCCGCCAGCTGATCCTTTACCGTCAGCAGAACGTCCTCCATGGCGGCGGAACGCTTGCCCAGACGGTCGTGCCTGCGCAGGTACAGGGTTACGTCCAGTTCCCGCAGGGTTTCGGACAGCGCCAGATACTCCCGCGCTACCTCCGCCTGCGTTTCCAGCGGGGCCAGACGGCCGTTGAGCTCTTCCAGCAGGTCGCCGATGCGCAGCAAATTTTCGTCGCTGCGCTTCAATTTCTGTTCGGCTTCGTCCTTGCGCGCGCGGAAACGGCTGATGCCCGCGGCTTCCTCGAACACGGCGCGGCGGTCCTCGCTGCGCTGGGACAATATCTCGTCGATGCGCCCCTGCCCGATGATGGAATAGCCTTCCTTGCCCGCGCCCGTGTCCCGGAAGAGGTCCACCACGTCCTTCAGGCGGCAGGCCGCGCCGTTGAGCATATACTCGCTCTCGCCGCTGCGGTACACCCGCCGGGTCACGCTGACCTCCGCGAACTCCACGGGAAGCTGCCGGTCGGCGTTGTCGAACACCAGGGTGACTTCGCAGTAGTTCATGGGTTTGCGCTGCTGAGTGCCGTTAAAGATGACGTCGCTCATGCTGTTTCCGCGCAGCGTCTTGGCGCTCTGCTCGCCCAGCACCCAGCGCACCGCGTCCGCGATGTTGCTCTTGCCGCTGCCGTTGGGGCCTACGATGCCGGTGACGTTTTGCGGAAAAACGATCTCGGTGCGCCGGGCAAAGGATTTAAAGCCGTAGATCTCCAGCTTACTCAGCCGCATCGGCACCCTCCCCGGCTTTTAATATTGCCAGCGCCGCGCGCGCGGCCGCCTGTTCCGCGGTCTTCTTGCTGCCGCCTTCGCCGCGGGCTACGGCCGCGCCCGCCACGCAGACCTCGCTGACGAAGCGGCGGTCGTGCGGCGGGCCGCTTTCCGCGACCACCGCGTATTCCGGCAGGCCCGTGTTCCGCGCCTGGGTGTACGTTTGTAAAAGACCCTTGTCATCCTGCCCGCGCAGGGCGGAAAGGCTTTCCTCGTCGGCGAAAAGTCGCCCGATCAGCTCGCGCGCCGCGTCTGCGCCGCCGTCCAGATACACTGCCGCGATGACGGCCTCCATGGCGTCGGCCAGAATGCTGGGTTTCTCGCGGCCCAGCGTGCTTTCCTCGCCGTGCCCCATGCGCAGGCGGGGCCCGATTCCCAACGTGCGCGCCAGGTTGCACAGCGTCTCCTCGCAAACCAGCGCCGCGCGCCGCGCCGTAAGCTCGCCTTCCTGCAGGGAGGGGTACTTGCGGTACAGCAGGTCGCTGACCGAGCACTCCAGCACCGCGTCGCCCAGAAACTCCAGACGCTGGTTATCCTTCGGCTCTTTGGCGGAGGGGTGCGTAAGCGCGAGGCGAAGCAGGGCTTCGTCCCGAAAACGGTACCCCAGCGCGGTTTGCAGCATGCGCATCGGACAGGACTCCTTCAGGCCGGTTTCGGCGGCGAATGGAAGAAAGAAGGCGCTGAACGCTCAGCGCCGAAACGGTTTCACGCCCGTGGGCGCGGCCGGAGAACGCTCCGCAGGCCCGCCGACGCACCGGGAAAAACCGGGGCGAACGGGGAAGGGTGCGCTCTTACTTGTGTTCCTCGATATACTTGGCCACGTCACCCACGGTTTTCAGGTTGAGGATCACTTCGTCCTCCACCTCGATACCGAACTGGTTCTCCAGCTCCAGAATCATCACCATGATGTTGGCGCTGTCGGCCTTCAAATCTTCCACCAGCCTGCTTGCGGGGGTAATGGAGGCGGCGTCCACCTGAAGCTGGGAAGCGATCATATCCCGTACCTGATCAAATACCATAAGAACTCCTCCTTGTTATGAATGGCTGAGGGAAGTCTGCGCGCCGACCGGAGCGCGCGGGGGATGCCGCTATTCCGCGGCTTCGGGTTCGGCGGCGGCCGGGGCAGCCAGACGCTCCCGGATCTTGCCGACCACGTCTGCGGAAACCATGTTCACGGCCTGCTTTATCGCGCAGGCGACGGCGTGTGCGTTGCTGGAACCGTGGGCTTTCACCACGTTGCCGTTCACGCCCAGCAGCGGCGCGCCGCCTACCTCGGTGTAGTCCATGGTCTTCTTCACGCGTTTGAACGCCGGTTTGGCCAGAAGCCCGCCCAGCTTGCCGCGAAAATCCGCGGTGATCTCTTTTTTAATGATGCCCATCAGGGTTCCGGCCACGCCCTCCATGAACTTGAGGATCACGTTGCCCACGAACCCGTCGCAGACCACCACGTCCGCCACGTCGCCGGTAATGTCCCGCGCCTCCACGTTGCCCACGAAATTCACGTCCGTATGGCTCAGCAGCTCGTAGGCCGCCTTGGTGAGCGCGCAGCCCTTTTCGCTTTCGGCTCCGTTGTTCACCAGACCGATCCGGGGGCGTGCGATGCCGCGCATCCCCTGCATGTAGGCGTTGCCCATCAGCGCGAACTGCTGCAGGTATTCGGGCCGGCAATCCACGTTGGCGCCGCAGTCGATCAGCAGGAAAAAGTCCTTGCCGTTAGGCAGAAGCGGGGCCAGCGCGGGGCGGTCGATGCCGGGAATGCGCCCCAGCCGGAACATGCCGCCCGCGAGTACCGCGCCCGTGGAACCGGCGGATACGAAGCCGTCCACGGCCCCGTCCCGGAGCTTGAGCATCCCGTCCACGATGGCGCTGTTCTTTTTTTTCCGCACGGCCATCACGGGGGCTTCGTCGTTGGCGATGGTCTCGGGGCAATCCGTAACGGTCAGGCGCTTTGCCAGTTCCGGCGCGTCCGCGAACACGCGGGCCACTTCCCTGCGCACCGTTTCGGCGGGGCCGCCCAGTTCCAGCGTCAGAGAGGGGTTCAGCGCCAGGGCTTCCCGCGCGCCTTCCACGGTCGCCTGCGGGGCGTGGTCGCCGCCCATGACGTCCAGGTAGATTTTCATGCGTACCCCCCGTTCCTACTCAAGCTTGATGCCGTAGATATAGCTGGCGTCCGTTCCGGTGGTGGCGATCACCAGCACGTCCCGGTAGACGGCGGGGGAGGCCTGCACTTCGCCTTCCAGCTGAAGGGTGTTCAGGATCTTGCCGGTCTTGGCGTCCATCAGGTGCAGCTTGCCGTCGCTCTCGGCCTGGATGAGCCACGCGTCGCCCAGCAGGTTGTACACGGCCACGGGGCTGGAAAGGGTGGGCGTCGCCAGCGCCTGGCTCCAGGCTACGGCGCCGGTATCCTTGTTGAGCGCGTATACGGTGGAGCCGGTCACGCCGTTGGTGACGGTAAAGAACACCAGGTCGCTCACGGCGTTCTGGCCTACGACGGGGCTCGCCTCCAGGCCGATTTCCGCCTCGGTGGTATAAACGAGGTCGGGCACTTCGAAGGCCCAGGTCTGCGCGCCGGTCAGAGCGTCGTAACGGCGCAGGGTGCACACGCCGCTGCGCCCCTGGTTCTTGATGGTGTTGCCGGTGTAGAGCGCCACGGTGGACTCGTTTTCCATGTCCAGCGCTACGGCCGCGTCCACGTTGTCGCCGGTATCCGCCGCCCATACGGGGGTCAGGGTGTTGACGTCCACGCACTGCAGGATGCCGGTCTGGTCGGCGAAGTACACGTAGGCGCCGTACATGGCCACCGCGCCGTCGATGTTGGTGGCCTTTTTCTTCTGGCTGCCGGCCAGCCACGAATAGCGCTGGATGGACGGGCTGATCTTCAGCGTGCCGATGATATGGTCGAAATCATCGTTGGTTTCCATGGTGTACAATATGCCGTTTTCGCCGCCAACGATCATGGCGCCGGTATTCATGTCAAACAGGGGCGCGCCGTTGAAGCCGCTGAAATTGGTGCGCATCAGCTTATCCCGGCCGTTGAGCAGATCCAGTTCCTTGTTGTTGAGAAGGCTGAACAGGTGCAGCCCGTTGTCGACGGTCTTTTTGGCGAGCACGCTCACGTGCTGGCCCACGGCCAAAATCGGGGATGCGTTGGTTTCCAGCGAGAGCACGCCGTTGGAGGGATAGCCCAGATCGACGGGGTCGCGGGTCGTTTCGCCGGTGACCAGATCGAGAAAATACAGGTTGCCGTTCTGCGCGCCGACGATGACTTCCTTAAGCGCCGTCTTGTTGCGTAGTTCCGTGTTGATGGACAGGATGGCGCGCAACTGCGTGGGCCACTTAACGATCAGCGGCTGCCCGGGCCAAGGCACGCCGGCCAGCGTGCCGCTTCCGGATTTCACGGAGCCTTCCATGGGCACTTTCCACATTTGGGTCAGCGTGCCGCTGGCGATTTCGACCGTGCCGAACGCGGCGTTCTGGCGGAACGGGCCGCCGCGGAAGGTGAGCACGCCGCTCTGGTCCCAGACGGCGTATTTGAACGGATTGTTGACGACGATCTTATTCGCGCGGGAATAGGGATCCTGCGCTTTGGTGCCCTCGTAGGCCTTTGCGGTGAGCTTGAGCGCGGAGGGCAGAGCGCCGTCCGCGGCTTCGGCGGAGAGAATGGGCAGGGCGGTGGGCTCCGGCGTGGTGACGGGCGTGGGTTCCGGCGTGGGCGACGGCGTAGGCGTGGCCGTGGGCACCGCGGTAGGCGTGGCCGTGGGTGCGACCGTCGGCGCGGGGGTAGGCGTCGTGGCGGCGGATGGCACGGGCGTTTCGGCTACGGTCTCTTCCGGGGAAACCTCCGTTCCGTCTCCGGCCGTTTCCGCGTCGGAAGCGGAGAGCACGACGTTCACGCCGTATTCGCTGCGGACGAAGGTAAGGTCCGAATCCGTCTCGTAGCAGGCGTAGAAACCGCCCGAATAGGCCTCGTCGAACTGTGCGGAGAGGCTCCACGTAAGCGTGGAATCGCCTTCCAGCACCTGGCTTTCAGCGTCATTGAGATAGGCTTCGGCAACCGGGTCGCCGTAATCGTTGATAATCTGCACCGCCGTCACGTCCATGCTGGTGACCAGCACGAACTGTACGGAAGCGGGCACCGCGCCCTGCAGGGGCTCGGCCGCAAAATCCTGCACGGGGGGTTCCACCGCCACGGGCGCGGCGATGCTTACCGCCTGTGCGAGGGCCAGCCCCTCGTCCCAGGAGCCGTCCTTCTTCATGGCCTGAGCGGTGAAAAGCCCGTCGTAGGCGTTATCGAAGGTATAGCGAAGCGTCCAGATGTTGTAGTTGCTGTTTTTCGTCACCTCGCCGCCCAGTGTGTCGGCGTCAGTGAGCGTTTTCTCCAGTATCTGGGAACCGGCCTGATCCAGGATCCGGATGCTGGTGACCGAGGAGGACGCCTGAAGCGTGAACACGACTTCCACCGGCGCGGTGGCGGAGGAGGGGCTTGCGGAGAAGCTCTTGATGCCCGCTTCCTCGGGGGAAATCAACGCCTTTACGTCCTCGAACACGCCGGTTACGGCGGTCTTGATCTTGTTCATGGCGGTGCCGAGGCCGCTGTTCATCCCGGCCCAGTCGGGCAGCAGGATGCCGGCCAGCACGCCGCCGATGACCAGCAGAACCACCAGCAGAGGCACCAGCACTTTGCCGCGGCGTGGCGCTGGCTGCTCCTCATATTCTTCTTCAAACTGATAACGGGGCCGCTCCACGGAGGCACGCGGCTGGGGCTCGGGGTAACGGCGGCGCGGCTCGGCATCCGCGGGCGCGCGCCCGGCGTCGCGTTCCTCGCTGCGTGGAGGGGCCTGCTGGGGCCGCCGCGCGGGCGGCAAGGTTTCTTCTCTGGGCGGCCGGTTGCGCTCCGGCTGCGCTTCGTCCCGTGCGTAGGCGGGGCGGCCCCGGTTCCACTGAGGGTTCCGGCTGTCCGCTGGCTCGTTGTCCGCCGGATACCGCGCCGCGTCCGCCGCTTCGCGGCGAACGGGTGCGCCTGCCTGTGGAACGGCCGTGCGCGCACCGGTGTAGCGTTCGCCAACGGCGGCGGAACGGCGCGCGGGCGGCGCGGCGGTCCCGTCGGCGTCCGGCTGCCGGGACGGCGCGGTTTCGCTGTCGCCCGCCTCAAACGGGTCGAAATCCGGCTCGGGGCGGTCGAAGGTATTCAAAGGCAGCGGCGTGATCCGGGGCGGCGGCGCTACGGGCACCGCGGGCGTGCGCGCCGTTTCGGTGGCGCGGCCCATACGGCCCGCGCGGCGGTGACGCTGCGCGGGGGCGGCTTCCGCCTCCGGCGCGGCTTCTTCGGCAGGCGTTTCGGGAGCCGCGGCTTTCGGTTCCGCATCGTCGGCCTTCACAGCCGCGCGCTTGCGGAATTGCGCAGGCGGGGGCACGGAACCCAGCGCGCCCTCCGTGAGCGGCGAAAGATCGTCGGGGCTTAAGGCGGAGCGGTTGACGCCGAAACCGGCCGGAGTCGCGGTGAAATCCGGCCCGTTCGCGCGAGCGCGCGAGCCGCTTCCCTCCGCGCCGGAAACGGGGGCGTCCCTGCGCGCGCGGGGCGCGGCGCCTTCGCCCGCCGGCCTTGCCGGGAAACCGGACGGATTGAGCGAGGCGTCGTCGTACGCCGTGAAAGGATCCCGCTGCCAGGGGTTGGCGGCATCGGGCAGATCATCGGGTGAATGAGGGTTCTTGCCGAAATAATCGCTCAAAATCCTGCACTCCTTATCTCCGGATTGCATGGCTTATATGCGTCCGCGGCCCAGACCGGGCAAAGCCGTTTGATACCGAACAAAATCATACACCAATCATTATTATATCAAGAATCGAAAGGCTCCACAAGCCCTAAATCGCTTCCGCGCGGGGCAAGCGACCCCGGAACCCCTTTCGGCGCGCGCCTCCGGGCTACGGCTTGCGCGCGTTGTAAAAGAGTTCGAAATACCATTTCATGTAGCGGATGCGGCCGTAAACGCCCTGGAACGGCAGCTTGTCCTGCTTGAACACGTGGGGCTGCGCGTCCAGCACCGTTACACTGGTCACATCCGAGTCCGTTACACGGATGTATTCCTCCCGCGCCTTCATCTCTTCGCGGAAGGCTGCGGCTTCCCCGGTGGCCAGCGATTTGGCGGCGCTCACGGAGGCGGTGTTCATGATCGTGTACCCGAAGCCGCCAAGCGTCAGCAGCGCCACGCACAGCGCAAGCCAAAGGGCCGTGAAGCGGCTTCCGGGGGTGAACGTTCCGGCTTCCGGAACGGCCGCGCCGCCCGCTTCCCGCCGACGTTCCAAATGGCGGATCAGCCAGCCCTCGGCGTAGACAAGGCTTCCTGAAACGGCGATCAGGAAATAGAAATAAATCGTGTTCAGGTACCGTTCGGTTTCATACCCGAAACCCGTGTAGATGCCGGGCGCCAGCGTGGCGGCGAACATGCCGTACAGCGACAGCGCGACCCAGAACGGATGCTCGAACCGGAACCCGCTGTGCCGAAGCGGCGCCCAAAGCGTCGGCAGGATAAGCAGGAGCATCGCGAAGAGCTGCGGGGTCAGCCAGTTTCCCGTCAGGGTGAAGGAATCCAGCAGCGTGGTGATCAGCGTGTACGCCACGCCCGCCGTTTCGCCCGTGCGCCCCTGCCGGAGTGCGTTGCCGGGCGCGGCGAGGCTGACGGCGAACGCGACCAGAAAGGCCGCCAAAGCCGCCGTGGCGGGCCAGCGGACGGGAGACCTGCGCGCGTGGCCCGCTAACGCGACCAGCGCGAGGATCACGAACGCGCCCAGCGCGGGGCCGTAGAAACTGCCGCCCAGCACGAAGCCGCACAGCGCCAGCAGCGCGCCGCGGACGATACGCCTCGCGCGGCTCTGTGCCATGCCGCACCGCAGCAGCAGCCCCAGCGCCAGCATCAGCACGCAGGCGGTCACGGTGTACTGCCCGCCGTTGTGCCAGTATACGCTGTTCCCGATGCTGGGCATAAACTGCAAGATCAGGATCATCAGCGCCGTATAGGCGATCCAGAACGCCGAGCGAGGCGCGGAAAGCCGCGCGGAGGTGACGCCGCCGACCAGATACCCGGCGGACAGGCACAGCAGCGCGAGGATGAACCAGTTGCTCAGGAAGTACAGGTCGATGTTGAAGATCAGCGGATTGACGGCGAACAGAAAGGTGGAAACGAAGTCCCCCTGCCATTCCGCGTAGATCGACTTCGTTTTTTCCACGATCGCCTGAAAAACGGCGGGCAGGGAGTGCGTTTCCACCCACGCGGTGGCGGCGGGCAGGGTGTAGCCGAAGTCGTCGTCCGCCGGGTAGTTGAAGGGCGCGATGGCGACCAGCGGCACGAGCATCGCCACGAAAAGCACCGCGCAGGCCCGGCCCAGCGTTATCTGGCTTATGCTGCGCCCGGAGAAGAAACCGCCGACGGCCCGGCACCAGCGTGATACGGTATCTGCGATCATGGGCCCGTTCTCCTTTCCCTGACTGTTTCAGCACGCGGTTTCCGTTTACCGCCGCCCGGCCGTGAAGGCCCCGCGCGCGCGGTTCCGGCGGTCGCGCAGCGCGCTCAGGCTGAGCCCGAGCGGCGAAGGCCGCGCCGGACGCCGCGGATACGGCATGCGCCCGGCGGAACCGGAAAGCCGCGGCGCGAAGCGGACGAAACCTTCCGCGAACGCGCGGCGTGGCGCGGCGGGCGCGCCCTCCCAAACGAAAGGCCGCAGCCTCGCGCCGCCCTGCCGGACGATATAGCCGTACGCGCCGGGAAACCGGCCGCCGCGGCAAAGCATGTGCGGCGGGTACAAACGATCCCGCAACGCCCTCAGCAGCCGCCCCAGCGGCAGCCCCGCCACGACGGGGCGCATGGAAGCCCCCAGCGCAGCCACCGCGGCTTCGTCCATGCGGGTTCCGGTCAGGGAAAAATAGGCCACGCGGGCGTATCGCGCCATGCGCGCGAGCGTCTCCTTCGCCTTACCCTCCGCGAAGATGAACGCCTTGTCCAGCGGCGCCACGCTCCAGCGCTTTTCCGTCAGCGCCGTCAGGCTCTCCTCGGTCTTTTCCCGTACGACCGTTTCCAGAAAGGCGGCCGCCGCCGTAAGCATCGTAGGGGTATCCTTCACGGTCGCCAGCAGCGCGTCCGCGCTCCGGCGAAGCTCCGCCTCGGCGGGTTCCGCGCTCCAGCCGTAGGCGGCGTTTCGCAGGGCCGCGTCCGCGCGGTATTCCAGCCCCAGCCCCAGATGCGCCAGCGCGCCGATGCGGGGCACCAGATCGTCGGTGTTCACAACGTGGTACAGCGGATAGGCCGCGAAAGGCCGCCCCGTGTTCCCCGCCGCGACCGTGGGCGAGGCAAAGCCGTACCCCACTACGTGGCGAGGCAGCACGCCCCGGCCTTCCAGCAGCCGGTGGCAGAACACCTGCATCACCGCCGCGCCCTGGCTGTGCCCCGCCATCCACAGCGAAAACCGGCTGTCCGGCCGGCGCATTTCCGCAAGCACGTCCGCGAGCGTCAGCGAGGGCAAGCCCAGGGCCGTCGCCGTGCCGGGAAAATGGATGCGCTCCGCGCTCTGTTCAAAATACGCCGTCAGTTGGCTGAAACCCTTGTGGAAACCGTCCTGGGAGGTCATGCGGAAGTTACTGAACCAGTCGTAGAAGCGGGAACCCGTGCCCATGAAGCCGATCGCCACCACGTACCGCCCGCCGTCCGCCGGATGGAGCATCGTAACGGCCTTGATGGTGTCGCTCTTTTCCCGCTGTCGGAAGGCGCCCATGGCCTGTGCCACGGGGTTATGCTCTTTCAGCGCCATCCGCGCGCGGGCCAGCTTCCAGGCGTTAAGCAGGCCGCGGAAGCGTTCGCTGGCCGCGCCCGCGCTTTCGCCGACGGTCACGCCGCTTTCCAGCCGGTTGTCCACCTGCACGGATACGTCCGTCCACCCCGCGCGAAGCCAGGGGCCGAGTTCCAGCGTATAGGTCATGTAGGCGAGCTCCAGCGACAGCCGCAGGGCCGCGCCGTCCGGCGGGGGGCGCAGACGCCCGAAGGAGTCCGTGACCGGCGGCAGGCATAAACGGCGCACGTCCCCGAGCGATACGCCCGTCAGGCAGCCATCCGCCGCTTCCGCGGAAACAGGGGCCGGCCGGAGGCCGGCGGCCCGAAAAGATACGCGCATGGAATCTTCCTTTACAACCATTGTCCGCGAGGATCGACCCGACGGGGAAACCGCCGGTTGGAACGGCTTTCAGTATAGCACAGCCGCCGAGGGCTGCACAAGCGCGGCGCGTTTCCCGCGGGCTTGACCCCCCGCGTGCGGTTGCGCTATACTGTCGGTGACCTTTTCGTTTCCGCAACGGTTGAAGCCGCGCGCATCCCGGGCCGGACGGCCCGTTTTCCACGAGCTACGGGCGGCGTGAACCGCCCTGATAACAGGAGGACGGTTTATATGAGCATTTCGACCAGACCTTTCGGTAACGACCAGTACGGCAATCCGGTTACGGAATACACGCTGACCAACGCGGGCGGCGCGTACGTGTCCATCCTCGATTTCGGTGGCATCCTCACGCGCATCGCCGTGCCCGGCCGCGACGGAAAGCCCGCGGACGTGGCGCTGGCCTTCCCGGACGCTCGGGCCTACACCGCCGACCACGGCAGCATGGGCATGCTTATCGGGCGCGTGGGCAACCGCATCGCGCGGGCCCAATTCGAACTGGAAGGGAAAACGTACCGGCTGGCGGCGAACAACGGCGTACACAACCTCCACAGCGGGCCCGAAGGCTTCAACCTGCGCATGTGGAAGGTGAAGCCCGTGGAAGGCCCGGGTGCGGACGCGCTGGAACTGTCGCTGGTCAGCCCCGACGGGGATCAGGGCTTCCCCGGGGAAGTGAAGGCGGACGTGCGCTACACCTTCGACGACCAGAACCGGCTGAGTATCGAATACCGCGCCGTCACGGACAAAACCACGCTCGTCAACATGACCAACCACGCCTATTTTAACCTCGACGGCTGCGACACGCTCACGGTGGACAACCTGGAACTGCAGGTGTTCGCCGATTACGTGGCGGGCGTCGACGAAGGGCTGATCCCGGACGGCACGCTGATCCCCCAGAAGGACGCGGTATACGGTTTCGCTACGCCCAAACGCCTGGGCGACGTGCTGGCCCACACGCCGACCGACCCCGTCATGAAGGCCGCGGGCGGCGTGGACTTCTGTTACTGCGCCGGAAACGACCGCCAGAACAAGTTGATCGCCACGCTGTACTCCCCCGGGACGGGCCGCGAAATGAAGGTGTACACCGATCTGCCCGGCGTGCAGGTATACACCGGGCAGGGCCTGCACCAGAAGGGCAAGAACGGCGTGCAATACCGCCCGTACAGCGGCGTGTGCCTGGAAACCGAACGCTACCCGGACGCCATCCACCAGCCGCAGTTCCCCAGCATCGTGCTGCGGCCCGGGGAAGTGTATCTTACCCACACCGTTTACGCTTTCGGCGTACGGTAAACGCAAACCCGCGGCGCGGCCTGCCCGGCCGCGCTTTTTTACGCCCCGACGGCAAAACGGACAAAAGGGTGCAAGATCGGACAGGTTTTTTGCCGCCCGTTACGCTATGCTGGTAACCGAGAGGGGGAAGGAACGTGGAGTGGATCACCAACCTCAACCGGGCGCTACGCTACGTGGAGGAGCACCTGACCGACGACACGCTTAGTGTGGAATCCATCGCCCGCAGCGGCGCCTACTCGACCTTCTATCTGCAACGGATCTTCTACGTGCTCACGGACATGACCCTGTCGGATTACGTGCGGCAGAGGCGGCTATCCGCGGCGGGGCAGGAGCTGCAGACCGGCGGCCGGGTGATCGACGTGGCGCTCCGGTACGGGTACGAAACGCCGGAGAGCTTCCAGAAGGCGTTCCGGCGCTTCCACGGCATCACGCCGTCGGCGGCGAAGAAGACGCGGGTGCAGCTCCGCTACCTGAACCCCCTCCAGATCAAAGTCAGTCTGACGGGAGGAAGCGTAATGGACTATTCCATGGAACCCATGGGGGAAATGGCGGTGCTGGGGCTGTGCCGCAAGTTTCGGTACGAGAGCTCACTTCAGGAGATTCCCAGGTTCTGGAGCGAGTATTACGAGAAGGGGTTGAACCAAAAGGTGCCGGGAGTGATCGGCGTGTGCTTCGACGACGAAGACGGCCCGGATTTCACCTACATGATCGGCATCTTCTGCAAGCCGGACGCCCCCGTGCCGGAGGGATTCGGGAAGCGCGTGATCGCGGCGCATACCTGGGGCAAGTTCCGCGCCGTGGGGCCGATGCCGGGCGCTATCCAGAAGCTCAATCGCCAGATCTTTTCCGAGTGGTTGCCCAACAACACGGAGTACGATCTTGCCGAGGGCATCACCGTGGAGATGTACACCGAGGGCGACATGCAAAGCCCGGAGTACGAAAGCGAGATCTGGCTGCCCGTGTGCAAGAAGGGATAAGACCGGGACGCGGCCCCGCCCCGCAGGGTAAACAAGCGCCGGTGTCCTTCCGCGTTGCGGAACGGGTACCGGCGCTTCCCGTACGCGGCCGGTTTCGGAACGGGCGCCGCGTTTGCGGCGCCTTGCGCCGACGCCGCACGCGTGGTAAAATGCTCCTGTCGCGTAAGAACGCGGCCCAAGGAGGCCTGCATGGTTCGCAATATCGTTTTCGACATGGGCATGGTGCTGATGGATTATCACCCGCTGGAGGCCTGCCGCGCCGTGGCGCCGGACGAGGAGAGCGCGCAGGCGCTTTATGCGGCGCTGTTCATGAACCCGGAATGGGTGCGGCTGGACGACGCTTCCCTGGAACCGGACGAACTGGGCCGCCGCGCGCAGGCGCTTCTGGAAAACGCGGCTCTGCGCCCGCTGGTACCGGCGCTGCTGGACGCCATGCCGTATAACATCCTCACGCCCCTTCCCGGCATGGCGGAGGTGGTGGACCGCGTGCTCGCCAAAGGTTACCGCGTCTATCTGCTGTCCAACGCCTGCCGCGCGGTAAGCGAGCACCGGGAAATTATCCCCCGTCTGGAAAAGTTCAGCGGCGTACTGTTTTCCTACGACGAGAAAACGCTCAAACCGGCCCTCGCTTTTTACCGCCGCCTGACGGAGCGCTTCGGGCTGACGCCGGAGGAGTGCTTCTTTATCGACGACGTGGAGGTCAACGTGGAGGGCGCGCGAAAGGCCGGCTGGCAGGCCTATAAATTCGACGGGGACGTCCCCGCGCTGGAAAAGGCGCTGGACGCGCTGAACGGATAGAAATTCAGGCGGGAAAGCCGCCGTGTAACACGGAAAACCGCCGGCGATTCATGCCGGCGGTTTTGCATGCCCGGACGGAGCGTTTTCCCGGAGGCTGCGGACGGCGCGAACCGTTCCGCGCGCTTACAATACCTCCAGTATGAAGGACAGACGCGGCGGCGGGCAGGCCGGAAGACGATATTGGGGCAGCGCGGGCGCGCCCCAGCTGTCATCCCCGGCCACGCCGCAGCGGGCGCTGGCCACGTCCAGAAAGGTCCAGGCGGGCGCGGGCAGTTCCTGCCGGTGCCGGGCTGCGGCCAGCGTGGCCTGGTCGTACGGCAGCGCGGAAACCTGCAGGGGCCGGTCGGCCATCCGCACGCGCAGGCCGCGGCCCTCGCCGTCGGTCAACTCCAGCCAGCGTACGCCGGTTCGGTTGCCGCAGTACTGGGGGCGCAGGTACGGCGTCAGGTTCTCCTCCGGGGTCGTCCGGTGGATGCCCAGCAGCGCGCCTTCGTGGCGATCCGTCTCGTTTTCCCACGGGCCGAGGCCGTAATAGCGGACGTTGCGCAGGGCGCGCGGAAGCCGCAGGCTGAGGCCGAAGGTCGGCAGATCGGGCAGGCGGCTTTTCCCGGAAAGCGCTACGTCCACGCGCAGGCGGTTTGCGGCCAGCGCCGTGTAGACGATCTCCACCTTCGCGCCGGTCAGTTCCGGCAGGGCGTAGCGGTAACGCACGGCCAGCAGGCCGCGTTCCGTTTTCGCGGAGACGAACGCCGGGGTCGCCAGCTCGCTGAACGCCCGCCACAGGGCGGCCTGCTGGGCGTACCGGTTGCCCACGTCGTTGTCCGTCGGCGCGCGGTACAGGCTGGGGCGCGGCGCGAAGCCCAGCAACGGGGAAGCGCCCTCCGGCCCGAAGGCCACCGGCCCGCCCTCGACCTTGCTGAACAGCGCGGCGTACCCGCCGCCGCGGATGCCGACGTTCCAGTCGCCCCGCGCGACCGTATACCCCTGCGCGCCGCCGTTTTCCCTGCCGACAGGCGAACCGCCCAGCACCGCCTGCCCGTGCATCAGCGCATAACCCTCGGGAGCCCACGGCGCGGGGGCCTTCAGGCACAGTTCGCACAGCAGCGCGTACTCGCCGGAACCGTCCGTGGCGGGCAGCGGCAGCGGGAAACGCTTCGCTTTGCCCGCGGGCACGCACACGTCCTGCCGTTCGCCCGCGGCGACCTCCTCCCCGTCCCGCGTCAGCCGCCAGACAAGGCGGTAGCCCTGCAGGCCGTCGAACAGATTGCGGTTTTCCAGCGTTACGCCCCCCGCGTCCGGCAGAATGCGCACGCCCTGATACTGGTATTTCGTTTCCATCAGCTTCGGCGTGGGCGTACGGTCGGCGAACACCAGCCCGTTTCCGCAGAAGGCGCGGTCGCAGGGGCGGTCGCCGAAATCGCCGCCGTAGGCCAGCCCGGAGCCGCCGCCGGGCAGCGGCGCGTCGATCGCCTGGTCGATCCAGTCCCAGATAAAGCCGCCCTGATACTGAGGGCAGCGGTCTTCCAGCGCCAGATATTCGTGGATGCCGCCCAGGCTGTTGCCCATCGCGTGGGAGTATTCGCACAGCACGAACGGCTTGTCCCGGTGCGTTTCCAGCCATTCTTCAATCTCGGCCGCGGGCGGGTACATGCGGCTTTCCACGTCGCTGGCGTCGAAGCGACGGTCGTGGAACACGCCCTCGTAATGCACCAGCCTGCCGGGGTCGCGGCGGCGGAAGAACTGCGCCATCTCGTGGATGACGCTGCCGCCGAAGCTCTCGTTGCCGCAGCTCCAGAAAAGCACCGACGGATGGTTCTTGTCCCGCTCCAGCAGGCTTTTCGCGCGGTCCAGGCAGGCGGGCAGCCATTCTTCGCGGTCGCCCGGCAGCGCTTCCTTCGCGCTGACATGCTTCAGCTTACCCCAGGTGCCGTGGGTTTCCAGATTGGTTTCATCCACCAGATAGATACCGTACCGGTCGCACAGGCGGTACCACAGGCTGTTGTTGGGGTAGTGGCTGGTGCGCACGGCGTTGACGTTGTGCCGCTTGAGCATCGTCACGTCCCACAGCATCTCGTCCTCGCTGACGGCGCGCCCCGTCTTGCAGGAAAACTCGTGCCGGTCCACGCCGTGCAGGAGGAGCCGCTTGCCGTTCAGGAGCATCACGCCGCCGCCGATCTCAAACCGGCGGAAGCCGACTTCCGTGCGCGCGACTTCGAGCGTTTCGCCCTCCGCGCCCCGAAGCGTCAGGCTCAGGGTGTACAGGTTCGGTTCCTCCGCGCTCCACAGGCGGGGGTTGGGTACGGAGCGGGTGAAGCGCACGGCGGGTTCGGCTGGCAGGGTGACCGTATCCACCGCCTGCCCGCCCGCGTCCAGCAGTTCCGCCGTCAGCGTCGCGGGGCCGCCGGACAGGGACAGCGTCAGTTCCGCCGTCAGCTCCGCCGAGCGCAGGTTCGGCGCGGGTACGGCGCGTACGAAAACGTCCTCCACGTGCGCGCGCGGTTCCGCGCGCAGCTCCACAGTACGGAAAATGCCGGAGAACCGCCAAAAATCCTGATCTTCCAGCCAGGAGCCGGAGCAGAAGCGGAACACTTCCACCGCCAGTTTGTTTTCCCCGGCTACCAGCGCCCCGGTCAGGTCGAAGCGCGAGGGGGCGAAGCTGTCCTCCGCGTAGCCGAGCAGGTTGCCGTTGAGCCAGACGAAGAAGGCGCTCTCCACGCCTTGGAACACGAGCGTTACGCGCTTGTCCGCCCAGCCTTCGGGCAGGGTGAAGAACGTGGCGTAGCTGCCCACGGGGTTGAAGCGTTCGGGGATCTGCGGCGGGCGCAGCGCCTCGCTGCCGTCCCACGGGTACTGAATGTTCACGTACTGCGGCCTGCCGAAGCCCTGAAGCTGGATGTGGGCGGGCACGTCGATCTCGCCCCAGCCGGAGCAGTCGTATTCCGGCTGCTCGAAGCCCTCGGGCCGGGCGGCCGGGTTTTCGGCGTAGCTGAATTTCCACCGCCCGTTCAGGCTGCGGCGCAGGCTGCTGGCGCCGGTTTCGGCTTCCCGCGTGCCGGCGAAGGTGTCGTGGTCGGAGACGGCGGGCAGGCGGCCGACGGCGAATACTCCCGGATCGGACAGATAGCCCAGGTCGTAAGCAACGGATTCCATCATGAAGCGCCTCGAATCATCCTGTTTTTGTTTCCGGTAGCCGTGTTCCCGTGCCGCCGGAGTAGCTGCGTACAGTATAGCGGATCGGGCGGCCGAAACGCAAGGGGGATTATGCCTGCGCCACGCGCCCCGCGCGGCGCTTCCCGCCGTTGACCGCGGCTCCGAATCGTGCTATCATTGGGTATGCAAACATCCCCGCTTCTCGCGGCGTAACGGGTAAGAAAGGCTGATACGATGTCCGGACACAGCAAATGGGCCAACATCAAAATCAAAAAAGGCAAGACGGACGCGATCCGCGGCAAGATCTTCACCAAGATCGGGCGCGAGATCGCCATAGCGGTGCGCGAAGGCGGCGGTAACCCGGAAAGCAACGGCAAGCTTCGGGACGTGATCGCCAAGGCCAAGAGCAACAACATGCCCAACGACAACATCCAGCGCTCCATTAAAAAGGCCGCCGGGGAACTGGGCAACGTGGAATATTCTGAAATCAACTACGAAGGCTACGCGCCCGGCGGCGTGGCCGTAATCGTGGAATGCATCAGCGACAACCGCAACCGTACCGCCAGCGACATTCGCCACTGCTTCGTCAAGAACGAGGGCACGCTGGGCGTCACCGGTTCCGTGTCCTTCATGTTCGATAAGAAGGGCGTGCTGGTGGTGCCCCGCTCCGCCGATATGGACGAGGACGAGATGATGATGAAGGCGCTGGACGTGGGCGCGGAGGACATGCAGGTGCTGGACGACGCCTTCGAGATCACCACCGACCCCAACGAGTTCTCCGCCGTGCGCGAGAAGCTGGAAGCCGACGGGATGGAGTTTCTCAGCGCCGAGGTGCAGATGATTCCCCAGAACACCGTGACCCCCTCGCCGGAAAACGTGGAGAAAATCCAAAGCCTCCTGGAAATGCTGGAGGATAACGACGACGTGCAGAACGTGTGGCACAACGCGGAACTGCCGGAGGAGCCCGAAGAGGAGTAATCCGAATCCTTCATAGCCGCATGAAAAAGCCGCCGCGCGACGGGTATCGCGCGGCGGCTTTTGCGTACGGTTCCGGTCAGAACCCGAACAACGCCGTGAGCTTCTGCCAGAAAGTTTCCGGTTCCGGCTCCGGCTCGGGTTCCGCTACCGCCTTCGGCGGCGTGATCGCGCCGGTTTTCAGCACGAACTGCACGGCGCTTACGTTCGTGTTCCTGGGGGATACGAAGGAGACGACGACCGCGTCCCCGCCGCCCGCAGCGCCGCCCAGCGCGTCGCTGATCTGCGCGCCTACGCTTTCGGCCAGCCCGTCGGTCTGGGAACGCAGTTCGGCGGTGCCCGCCTTGTAAGTCGTCAGGCCGGAGGAAAGGGTCTCCGCGCCGGTCGCCAGTTCGGTTCCGGAGGTGGAAAGCGGTGCGGCGGAATCGGGAACGGCGGCCAGAGAATCGGACAGGGTCGCCGCGCCGTCCGCCAGGGCGGAGGCTCCGGCGCTAAGCTGGCCCACGCCCGCCGTATAGCCTTGCAGCCCCTGCGTAAATTGCGTTACGCCGTCCAGCTGCGCCTTGATCGCCGCCAGCGCGTCCACGCCGCCCAGTACCTGCGCGTAGTTTTCGGGCGTCAGGGTGGGGAGGCCCTGTCCGCTCTGCGCCAGCTGCCCGTTTACGGCGTCGAACACGGATTGCTGCAGCGCCGTTGCCGCGGCCGTGAGCGTGTCGTTTTGCGCGGTCAGGCCCGCAAGCCCGTCCCGCAGGGAGGCCGCGCCGGTGGAAAGCCCGGCTGCGCCGTCCGCAAGCTGGCCTACCCCGTCGGTGAGGGACGTAACGCCCGCCGTATATTGGGCAAGGCCGTCCGAAAGCTGCTGCGCGCCGCTTTGCAGGTTGCCCGCGCCGTCGTCCAGAGAGGCGATGGCGTCGGTGAGCGCCGTTACCTGCGCGTTTAGCGCGTCCTCGTCCAGCGCGATGCTCAGGTTCATCCGGACGCCGGCGATCGACACGGGGTCCATGGCGAAATCGTGCACCGTCGCCTTCACGGCGATTTCCGCGCCCTGCCCGGGCAGCGCCGTGAAGGTCAGTTGCTTCTGCCCCGCGGCCTCGGCGACGGTGGCGCCTTCGGCGCGGATATCGTCGCACAGGGCGGTGTCCAGCAGCACGGAAATTTGCAGCGTATCGTTCAGATAGAACGTTTCGTCGGCGTCGGGATTCTGCGTTACGGAGATGTTCAGGCCCATTTCCCCGCTCTTGCCCGTTAGCTCGTCCGCTGTGACCGCAAGGCCGTCCAGCGTGTAGGTGATCGCCACGTTCCACGGCAGTTCCGCGCCTTCCGGCAGCGTGCCCTGGTAGTAGAAGCGTTCGGCGGTCGTGCCGACGCTGATTTCGTCCCCGTTCTGGGTCAGGGGTTCGGTGCCGGTCAGGTTCTGCACGGCTGTGTAGGGGCCGTAGTCCGTAAGGCGGCCGCCCCCGGTAAGGATGTTGACCACGGTCAGCCCGTTTACCGAACCGTCCGTATTCAGGAGACCGTAGACGACCTCCTCCTTGCCGGCGGGGGCCGCGCTTTCCGCGGCGGCGGCGAGGGAGACCAGCAGCAGGGACAGGGCTATTATAATCGATATCGCTTTCTTCATCGGAATCATGCTCCTTGATGTTTTTCGGGCGTTTCGCCCGGCAGCTCCGGCGGCGTTCCGCCGTTCTCTGCGTCGTCCGCCTGCTGAAAATTATGGCGCAGCGTGGTTTTCCGGATCACCGTATCGAAAAGTGTCAGCAGCGCCGGCAGCGCGCACGTGACCATAAACAGGGACAGCAGCGTTCCGCGCCCCAGCAGCGTGCCCAACTGCGCGATGATCGCGTTGGTGGAGGTGGCCGCCAACGTGAACCCCGCCGTGGACAGGATGGCCGCCGAGGTAAGAATGGCCAGCAGGTTGTCCCCCAACGCCTTTTGGATCGCCTCGCGTTTGGGCAGTTTCCGGCGGTTGCGCAGGTACCGGTCGGACAGCAGAATGGCGTAATCCACGGTGGAGCCCAGCTGCACGGTGCTGACGACCAGATAGCCGATATAATTGAACGACTGCCCCATGTAGTAGGCCAGAGACAGGTTCACCCAGATGGCGGACTCGATGGTGAACAGCAGCAGCAGGGGAATGCTTAAGGATTTATAGGTCAGCAGCAGCACCAGGAAGATGCCCGCGATCGCGCAGAGGTTGACGAGCGTGGTATCCGCGGAGACGACGTTTTTCATGTCGTACAGCGTCGCGCTCTGGCCCGCAAGCCAGGTGTCGCCGCCGTAATATTCCCGGGCCGCGGCGGTTACCCGCTCCACGGCGGCGAAGGTGTCCGCGCCTTCGGAGGCCGTATCGGTATACAGGATGATGCGCGCGTAGTTCGGCGAGTAAAAGTTCGCGGTCACGTCCGCGTCCAGGTACTCCGAGGGGACGGACGCGCCCACCGCCGTGGCGTAGGACACCACGCCGGTCACGTGGGGCACGGCTTCCAGCGCTCGGCTCAACTCTGCTTCGCGGCCTGCGTCCCCCTTCGGCACCAGCAGCACCAGCGCGTTTTCGGCTCCGAAGCGCTCGTCGATCCGGCCCGCGTCCCGGCCCGCACGGGTGGACAGCGCGATGCTGCCCGTACCGTACTGGAAATCGATCCGGGATTGCGCCAGGTAGCACGGCACGACGATCACGACCACCAGAATCAGCATCGGGAGACTGATCTTGAACAGTTTCTGCCCGGCCTTTTTCAACTCCGGCATCAGCCGGCGGTGGTGAGTGCGGTCGATCAGCTTATAGCTCGCCAGCGTCAGCGCGGGCAGGAACAGCATGACGGAAATAAAGCTGAGCAGCACGCCCTTGACCAGGTTGAGGCCCAGGTCCGGGCCGATGCCGAAGCGCATGAACACCAGCGCCAGAAAACCGAAGACCGTGGTGGCGGCGCTGGCCGCGATGGCGGGCAGGGACTTTTTCATGGCGCGCCGCATGGCTTCTTCGGGCTCGTAGCGGGTGCGGTAATCGTTGAAGCTGTGCAGCAGGAAAATGGCGTAGTCCAGCGATACGGCCAGTTGCAGTATCGGGCTGACCGTCTGGGTGATGAAGGAAACCTCGCCCAAGAATACGTTGGTGCCGATGTTGATGAGCACCGCCACGCCGATGGAAAGCAGGAACAGCAGCGGTTCCACCCAGGAAGAGGTGGTGAGCACCAGAATCAGCAGGATGAGAGGCACCAGAATGTACAGGGCGTTGACGACCTCGGTGTAGCTCATTTCCTGCGCGGAGGCGGTGTTGACCGCTTCCCCGGCCACGGCGTTGTCGTCGCCGACGAGCGCGCGGATGGCCGCTACGGTGTACTTTTCCGCGCCGTTTTCAATGGAGACGGAGTACAGGGCCGTGCCGTCCCGGTAGTAGGCGGCCACGATATCGGCGTCCAGCGCCTGAAGCGGGGTGGTCAACAGCGTTTCGCGGCCCACCGCCCCGTCCAGCCAGGTTACGCCGCTTACACCGTCGATTCCGGCAAGCGCGTCTTTCATGGCCAGCGCCTCGGGCACCGTCAGGCCGTCCACCATCACGCGCGCGTTGGGCAGTTCGCCGCCGAATTCCGTGCGCATCAGTTCAAGCGCCTGCGTGGAGGAGGCGTCGGTGGGCAGATAATCCACCATGTTGTAGTTGACCGTTACCATACCGGAAACGATAGGCCCCAGCACGGCGAGGACCAGGAAAAGAACGAGGACGCCTTTACGGTGCCGGACGACCCAGGACGAAACTATACTCATGTAAGCGCGCGGACCGGTCCAACGCATGAAAAACGCTTCCGGCCCCTTCAACCTCCTTCGGTTGTGTTCGATAACATCGCGTTGAATAACAACAATATGTTGACAATCAACACGATGTTTAATATAATCTGATGTGTTGGATAAGTCAACCGACACATTCTACGGTTCTGTTCGTACTCAAACAGATTCGGCATTTATGTCGGGCAAGCATGAAGATTTTACAAACGGGGGGCGGTCCTGTGCGCGCGAAGAAAGACGACCGGCGGGTGAAGTACACGAAGATGGTGCTGAAGGACAGTCTGCTGAAGCTTCTGTCCGAAAAGGACATTTCGCGCATCACCATCAAGGAAATCTGCGACGGTGCGGACGTGAACCGCGCGACCTTCTACGCGCATTACGCCGACCAGTACGACCTGCTGGAAAAGATCGAAAACGAGCTGTTCGACAACATCCGCGCCTACCTGGCCGGCAACGAGCAGAGGGGCTACCCCAGCAGTGATTCGGAGTGGAGCGACACGGTGAACATGGTGGCGGAGATTTTTGATTATTTAAAGGAAAACGCCGCGCTGTGCAAGCTGCTGCTGAACGACCGGCGGAACCTGGATTTCCAGAAGCGGATCATGACGCTGGTATACGACCCGTATTTTCTGCGCCTTGCCGACGGAAGCCCCTTTACGCGGGAGGAACTGGAATACGTCTACTCCTTCACCCTCACGGGCTGCGTGGGGCTGGTGCAAACCTGGCTGGATACCGGTATGGCGCAGAGCAGCCGCATGATCGCGGACCTGCTGCTGAAAATGTTCTACCGCGTGGCCGTGGCGACGCCGGAGAAAGGCAGATAATCAAGTGCAATAGGAAGCGCCCGCCTGTTACGGCGGGCGCTTCCTTTTATTCGCTTTCCAGGGCCCATATCTTCCGATCCGTTCGGAACGGCAGGCAGGACAGCGCCCCGAACACGCCCAGGAGGAAGAATAACACCGCCGCGCCGGAGCCCTTGCCGGAGCCGAATACGTTGACAAGCAGGCTCCCCGGCTGCTGCGCGGCCATCAGGGGTTCGAAAACCCTGTCCACCAGCGCGCCGCCCAGCAGGTACCCTACGGGTATGGTGAAGAACTGGAAGGTGTTGCGCGCCGAGTAGACGCGCCCCTGCATCTCCACGGGGATTTTCAAACGGAAAAGCGCGTCCATGTTCGCGCCCATCATGGGGATGAACAACCAGCCCATCACGACCCCCGCGCACCAGACAGGCGTGCTTCGGCCGAAAGCAAGCACGAAGTTTTCCGTGCTCATGGAAAAAAGCAGGGCGTTGAGGATCGTTTTAACGCGGCTCTTTGGCGTGGGCAGCACGGTAACGATCACGCTGCCCAGCAGCGTCGCCAGCCCCGTGACGGTGTTGACCGTGCCCAGCGCAAGCTCGCCGCCGCCCTCGCGGGACAGCAGCATGGCGGGCAGCGCGGCATTGTACATGGAGGCGGTCAGGTTGATGATCGCCAGGAAGAAAATGAGGTGGAGGATTCCGGCGTTGCGCTTCAGGTAGGCCAGCCCGGCCCTGGCGGACTGGGGGACCGTTTCTCGCGCTTCGCCCGCTTTTTGCGGCGGCCGCGGGATGCGCACGAAGCCCAGCAGCGCCGTAAAGGCGACGGTAAAGGTAGCCAGATCGAACAGCAACACGGCGCGCAGACCGGCCAACAGCAAGGCCGCCGTAGCGAGCGCGGGTGTGAGCATGGTCACCAGCGAATTGGAGAAGGAACGCATTCCGGCGATTCTCTGGTAATACCGGCGCGGCGTAAGCAGGCTCACGGCCACGTCGGTCGCGGGCTGCTGCACGGTGTTCATCAGCCCGTTGAGGGCGTTGATGACGTACAGGTAGCCGATCTGCAGCCGGTTGACCGAAAGCAGGTACAGCACGGCGACCGTGGTCAGCGCCGCGAAAGCGTCGCTGACCAGCATGGTGATCTTTTGGTTCCAGCGGTCGCTGAACGCGCCCGCGAAAACGCTGAGCAGCACGTACGGGGCGTAGGAACACACCGACAGCAGCGCGGTGTTGAGCGCTGAACCCTGCTGCTGGTAGCTCCATACGATCAACGCGAAACCGGTCATGGCGCTGCCGAGCGCCGAAAAAGACTTGGTAATCCACAGAATCAGGAAAACGCGCAGATCGGACAGCGCGGTTTTATAATCATGACGCATTGCTTTGCTCCCTTTCGATTTTCAGCTTGGACAAATCGAAAGCGCAAAGCCTCGGGGACGACAGGACGGGGAATCAGGCTTGCTCCGCGCGGGATCGTCCCGTATCAGGCCTTGCGCGGAGCAGAGACAACGCAGAGAATCATGAAAACCTTTCCTTTCGATAAGCGGCTCGCGGGGGAACCGCGGTGCCGGCGGCCCGTTTCCGGGGGCAGCGAATTGTAGGGTACGACGCGGGTTACTTTTTCTCCTGCGTGAATGCGCAAAGACATTCCGGCGGCATCTGCGCGACGTACGTCTTTCCGCGGTTCAGCACCAGTTCGTTGCCCTGGTCGTCATAGTAAACGGTGGGCTCCGCCGCGGATGCGCGCACCCAGTAGCCGGGGATATAGCGCCCGCCGATGAAGATATCCGCGTTGCCGCGGCCGATGCTTTGGGTGAACGGCATGAAAAACCGCTGGTCGTCGGTCTCGTACTTTACCCGCTGGACGATGAGGTTGGCGAAGGACAGCGGCAGCTTGTCGTCCTCGTTCGCGTCCTCCGGGGAGGGGAAAGAGGTGAAAGGCACCCATTTGGTTTCCTTCACGCCCTGGCCGCAGTAGCGCGTATACGCGTTGCTGCTTTCGTCGTACACAAAATGGGAAACCATTACGGGCTCGCCCCAGTCCAGGTGGATCGTTCCGGCGGATTCGTACCCGTCTGCGTAGGGGCTTTTATCCGCGAACAGGAACGGGCGCGGCTGGGCGACGTAATCCCCGGCGATGAGGCCGCGAAGCCCCGCGATATCCACGTTGAGGTTGCTGGGCGCCTTCTTGCCCTGCACGCGGTAGCGGTAATCCCAGGTGAAAGGCTTTTGAACGTCCAGCAGGACGCCCAGTTTAAACCCGCCGTTTTCGTCGTACAGCTGGGAAACCAGCGGCGCCATCCAATCAAAGGTGTTGAAATCCCCGCCGCCGTACACGAAGCCCGCCTGCCATTCCGCGCACAGCAGCAGCTGGCTCATGCGCGTGGAACGCACCGGCCCCACGTTGATCACCGTCTGCCCGTCCGCGAAACAGTCGCTGAACAGCGCCGTAAACCGGGTGCCGCCCGTGCGGTAGAGCGGCACTTCGTAAATCACGTCGGCATATTGCAGACCCCACGGGGCGCGGTTGCCGACGCCCGCGGTTTTCACGCTCTTGCCGTTTACCTTTACTTTATAAGAAGTATTGCAAATCTGCGCCATGATCGGCAGATACTCGCCTTCCCAGGGCAGGCCCGTCACGGGGCTTTCCCCGGCGACCGGGTCGCGGCGCGCGGCCTCCGTTTGCGGCGTAACGCCGCGATCCGGCGCATTTTGCAACACCGTGCAGTTTTTGGTAGAAAGGGTGTATTCGGGTTTCTTCGCTGCTTCCGCACCGACGGCGGTGAGAAGCAGCGTGATCATCAGGACGAAACAGACGAGCTTTCGCATGAGTAAGGGGCCTCCTTCTCCGTACGGGGAACGACCGTTTCAGGGAACGCCGTGAAAACTTTATATTGTATATTAACAATAACGAACTGCCGGTCGCTTGTCAAGCCGGCCCGTCGCCCGCGCGTACGGGCCGGGACCCAAAACCCGCGCGCAGGCAAGCCTGCGCGCGGGTCGGGATGTTTTCACTTTTTACAAATTCTACGCCGCCGGTTCGAACTGGCTGTTGTACAGCTCCGCGTAGAAGCCCTTCCGGGCCAACAGCTCCGCGTGGGTGCCGCTTTCCACGATGTCGCCGTCCCGCATGACGAGGATCAGGTCGGCGTTCTTGATGGTGGACAGCCGGTGCGCGATCACGAAGGAGGTGCGCCCCTCGGTCAGCCTGTCCATGGCGCGCTGCACGATGCGCTCTGTGCGTGTATCCACGGAGCTGGTGGCTTCGTCCAGAATCAGCAGCGGCGCGTTCTGGATCATGGCGCGGGCGATGGTCACAAGCTGCTTCTGGCCTTCGGAAAGGCTGGTCTGCGAACCCAGCACCGTGTCGTATCCGTCCGGAAGCGTGCGGATGAAATGGTGCAGCCCCACCGTTTTGCTGGCGGCGATTACCTGCTCGTCTGTCACGCCCTCCTTGCCGTAGGCGATGTTCTCGCGGATGGTGCCTTCGAAAAGCCAGGTGTCCTGCAGCACCATGCCGAACTGCTCGTGCACGTTGTGGCGGGGCAGATCGGCGATGGGCACGCCGTCCAGCAATATCTTTCCGCCGTCCAGATCGTAGAAGCGCATGACGAGGTTGACGATGGTCGTCTTGCCTGCGCCGGTGGGGCCCACGATGGCGACCTTTTGCCCGGCCTTGATCTTCGCGGAGAAATCGTGGATGATCGTCTGGTCCGGCTTGTAGCCGAACTTCACGTGGTCGAACTCCACGTCGCCCTTCACGGTGGAGAGGCACAGCTTCTTGTCGCTCTCGTCCGGCAGCTCCTGCTCGCCAAGGAACTCGAACACGCGCTCGCCCGCCGCAGCGGTGCGCTGCAGGTTGTTGAACGCCTGCGCGATCTGCGACAGCGGTTGGGTGAACAGGCGCACGTACATCATGAAGGCGACGATCACGCCGAAGGAGATGGAGCCCTGCACGGCGAGCACCGCGCCCACCACGCATACGGCCACGTAACCCAGGTTGCCCACGAAAATCATCAGCGGCATCATCAGCCCGGACAGGAACTGAGATTTCCAGGCGTTCACGTACAGCTCGCCGTTGATCTCCTCGAAGTCCGCGCGGGCCTTGCGGCTGCCGTTGTAGACCTTCACCACGTTGTGGCCGGTGTAGACTTCCTCGATCTGGCCGTTGATCGCGCCCAGCGCGTTCTGCTGGCCGGTAAAGTATTTCTGGGATTTCTTCATCATGAACATCATCAGCACGAAACCGACCAGGCTGGTGCCGATGGCGGTAAGCGCCAGAATCCAGCTGTTATAGAACATCATGACCAGCGAACCCGCCAGCATGGTTACGGAGGTCACGAGCGTTCCCACGCTCTGGTTCAGCGTCTGCCCGATGGCGTCCACGTCGTTGGTAACGCGGCTTAAAATGTCGCCGTGGCTGGTGGAATCGAAGTACTTGAGCGGCAGCCGGTTCATCTTCTCGGCGATGTCCGTGCGCATCCGCTTGGAGATCAGCTGCGTTACGGTCGCCATGACGTAGCTTTGCGAAAAGTTCAGCACCAGCGCGCCCGCGTAGAAGAACACCAGCGTCCACGCAATGCCCGCCACGGCCGTCAGGTCGATGCCGCCCAGTGGCGACAGGCCTTTGGTAATCTCGTTGGTCAGGTCTTTCAGCTGATCCGGGCCCAGAATCTGCAGCACCGTGCCCGCCATGGCGGCCACCAGCGCCGCGATGATCGCGGGCAGGTAGCTTTTGCAATAAAGGATCAGCTTGCCCATGGTGGCCTTGAAACTCTTGGGCTTCTCCGTGACGCCCATCATGCCGGGGCCGCCGCCCATCGGGCCGCGGCCGCCCATCGGGCCGCGGGGCCGTGCCGTTCTGTTCTCACTCATAGGGCCAGTTCCTCCTCGCTTAACTGAGACATGGCGATTTCGCGGTACACGTCGCAATCCTTCAGAAGCTCGCGGTGCGTGCCGGAGCCTACCACCCGGCCTTCGTCCAACACGACGATCCGGTCCGCGTTCATAATGGTGCCGATGCGCTGGGCCACGATCAGGCTGGTTACGCCCGCTGTTTCCTTTTTAAGCGCCACGCGCAGCAGCCGGTCGGTCTGGTAGTCCAGGGCTGAAAAACTGTCGTCGAAGATGTAGATTTCGGGCTTGCGGCACACGGCGCGCGCGATGGAAAGCCGCTGTTTCTGCCCGCCGGATACGTTGGTGCCGCCGCGGGAAATCTCCGCGTCGTACCGGCCCTCCATTTTCTCCACGAACTCCGCGCCCTGCGCGATGGCGACCGCGCGCTTCACGTCCTCCTCCGTGGGCGCGCCGCGGCCGTTGTCCCCGTAGCCCACGTTGGAGGCTACCGTGCCGCTGAACATCACGGCGGACTGCGGCACGTAGCCGATCCTGTTGTTGAGGGCATCCTGCGCGTACTCCTTCACGTTTACGCCGTCCACCAGCACCTCGCCGTCGGAAGCGTCGAAGAAGCGGGGCACGAGGTTGACCACCGTGCTTTTACCGCTGCCTGTGGAGCCGATGAAGGCCACGGTTTCGCCCCTGCGGGCGGTGAAGCTTACGTCGTGCAGCACGTCCTCGGACGCGCCGGGGTAGCGGAAGCTGACGTGGTTGAACGTCACTTCGCCCTCGAGACCCGGCAGGCCCTCCGTTTTTGTCCCTTCGAGGATGGCGGGCTCGGTGTCCAGCACCTCGTTGATGCGCTTGGCGGAAACCATGGCGCGGGGCAGCAGGAAGAAAATCAGCACCAGCATCATCAGGGACATGACCACCTGCATCGCGTAGGCGGAGAACACCACCATGTTGGAAAACAGGGTCAGCTTGCTGAACAGGCCCGCGGCGCTGATGAGGTACGCGCCGATCCAGTAAATAGACAGCGTGAGGCCGCTCATCACGGCGCTGATGACGGGCATCAGCATGGCCGTGCCGCGGCTGGTGTACAGCTGGTTACGGGTCAGTTCGTCGTTGGCGGCTTCGAACTTCCGGTTCTGGACCTCCTCGGCGTTATAAGCCCGCACCACGCGCACGCCGGACAGGTTTTCCATGGTGACGCGGTTCAGGTTGTCGGTCAGCACCTGCATTTTCTTGAACTTGGGCAGAACAAGGATCAGGAGCAGGCCCATGAGGATCATGATGATCACCACCGCCACGCCCGTGGCCATCGTCCACTCGACGCCCTTGCCCGCGATTTTGAGGATCGCCCACACCGCCATGATCGGCGCCTTGACGATCAGTTGCAGGCCCATGGTGACCAGGATCTGGATCTGCGTGACGTCGTTGGTGGAACGGGTGATGAGGCTGGCGGTGGAAAAACGGCTGATCTCCTCCATGGAGAAGCTGTCCACCTTGTTAAAAAGCAGGCTGCGGAGCCGCCTGGAAAACGACGCCGCGATGCGCGCGGCGAAAAAGCCCACGATCGTCGCGGCCGCGAAGCTGCCCAGCGCGCACAGCAGCATGTAGCCCCCGGCTTCCCAGATTTCCGCCATGTCGCTGCCCGCCGTCTGGGTGAGCGTCGTGATTTTGGCCATATAATCCGGCAGTTTCAAATCCAGCCATACCTGGGCCACGATGAACGCCAGGCTTACGGCCGCCTGAAGCCATTCGGTCAGGCTGAGCCGCTTGAGTATTTTCAGCATAGAACCTTCCTTTCGTTTCCACGGTTTCTTTGGGCGTTACCCGGCGCGCGTTTCGGCGGGGGTCAGCAGCCGGCGTGCAGGTCGGTCATGATCTCCATTACGCGATCTGTAAGTCGTACCAGTTCTTCCGCGTCCGTTTCGCCGAGCCTCTCCAGCATTTGCGCGGTATGGCGGAGCATCAGTTGCTGTTTTCTGCTTGCGAAGGCTTTGCCCGCGTCGGTCAGATCCACCAGAACGCGGCGGCGGTCGCTGGGGTCGATGCGGCGGGTAACGAGCCCCTTGCGTTCCAGGTTGCCCAGCGCCGCGGCCATGCGTGCCGTGCTGATGTTCATAAACGCGCTGATCTCGCTGGGCAGCACGGAGCCTTCGTGGTGGATGATGTATTGAAGCACGAATCCTTCGCCGCGCATCTCCTCGTTCAGGCTGCGCTGGGGGCGGGTTTTGTTCAGCAGGTACATTCTGTTTAAGAGCGTTTTTGCCAGCGACTCGTAATCCATCTGAGACCCCTTTCGTCCCGAAATAACGAACAACGTTAGCAATATAATAGTGTTAGCTATTTATGTCAAGCGTTTTTAGCACGTTTAACGTAATTCTAATCTTTCGGGTGGCGGCGAAACGCGCCCGGCTCGCGTACGGGAACGTTGGAACCACGGTTCAGGGGGCGGCGAATGTGGGCGAACCAACCGTTTTTACGTGCGCAAACGGCTTGCGAACGCGGAACGGCTATGGAGAAAGGCCGAGTTTTCCACAGAGAGCAAAACGGAAAGCGGAGGTTGCGGCGAACGGGCGCGCGCCGCGCCGCCGGGCCGGGAACGCCGCGCGCGTCATGAACGAAAACGTGTGGGAAAGCGCCGCGCCGCCTTGCGTTCGCTTCCCGCCGCCCGCCGGATGCGGCGGAAACGGCGCGGCATGGGGAGGGAGCGCGTAAAACGAGGAGTCATGGGCTTTACATAGATTTCACACGGATTATCCTTTTGTTTCCCACGGATTGCCCGCTTGGTTCCCACAGCGTTATCCATATGGAATTGTTGAAAACAGGTTTCCGGCAACGAAGGCGCAAAGAAACCGCGAAACGCGCGGCGAACCCTCGTTCCGAAAGGCGCGCGCCTCGCCGTTCGCCGCGCGTGCTCTCCGGGCGACGGAGAAAAGCCGGGCCGCGCGGAAAATTCCTCCATAAAGGCCCTGCTTCGGCACGTGACGGGCGAATACCCGAAATCCGCCTCCGTTCCGGGGCTTTCGGCCATTTAAACCGGGTTTTGGGTACGCGGCGACCCCTCGCGGAGGGACTAAACCAGCCCGGTCCGTGCGCGCGGGATTTTCCTTCCGCTCCCCTTGCGTTTTCCTATTCCGCGCGCGTCTTTTTCCTTGCTTTTTCCCTTAGCCAGCGCGCCACGCGGGACGGCTTCGGGAGCCCCGAATCGGGCCATGGCCCATCCCGTTTTTATCACGCCCGAAGCCCGCACGGCGGGACCGGAGACGCGGCAGATACCCGTTTTACGCCTCCGCCGGACTTCGCCTGTGTCAAAAGATGCCTTCCTTACAGATGTTTTCCACACCGCTTGACGCTGCGGAACGAACCCGGTGATCGCGTTAAATACGGATACGCATGTAACGGTTTCCGATACGGACCCGCCGACACGCGATGCGTGGGAAACGCATACGGCGAAACGCTTCCGTCCATTTTGAAAAGGAAATTATCGGAAATGGAAACATGCGTTCCCGCGCGCCGGCCTCCAACGCGCGTCGTCCGTCCCCGACCGATTCACCACCTGCTTTCCATGGGTTTTCCTAATCCGCGTCGTTTTCTGTCCACATAGTTTTCCACGCCGTCCCGCCGCGCGTTTCGCCCGCAGGTTTGCCGTTGCTTTCCGCTTGCCGTATCTGCTATGATACCCCGTGGAGGGGATCGGCATGACCACGGCGATCATCGGCGGCGGCGCGGCGGGGGTGGCGGCGGCGATTACGGCGGCGGAACGGGGCGAACGCGTGCTGGTGCTGGAACGCAACCGCAAGCCCCTGAAAAAACTGTGCGTTACCGGTAACGGGCGCGGCAACCTGCTTAACAGCGGCGAACCCGTGTATTTCGGCAATGAAACCTTCGCCCGGAACGTGCTGGACCGTGTGGGGTACGCCGAACTGCGGGCGTTTTTCCTGGCTTTGGGTGTGCCGCTGATACAAGAGGAGGAAGGGCGGGTATACCCCGCGGCGCTGCAGGCCTCCGTGGCAGCAGAGGCCTTGCTGCTGCGCGCTTCGCAACTCGGCGTGACGTTCGTGACGAACGCGCTCGTGGAGGCGGTTACGCGTGAGAAGGACGGCTTCCGGCTCCGCGCGGCGGTAAAGACCGGGGAGTTGCAGGAACGAAGCAAATCCGCCGGGAAGACCGCCGGACAGGGAAGATACGAGACGAGGGAATACCGCGCCGACCGCGTGATCGTCACCGTCGGCGGGGCCGCCGCGCCCGCGCACGGCACCGACGGCAGCGGCTACGGACTGTTGACCGCGCTGAGTCACCGCCTCACGCTGGTGCGGCCCGCCCTCTGCGCGCTGTTGACCGATACGCGCCGCATCGCGGGGCTTGCCGGGCAGCGGGTTCGCGGGAGGATCAGCCTGGTCTGGCCGGACGGGCGCGAGGCGCGGAGCGCGCGGGGGGAGATACTCTTTGCGGAGGACGCGCTCAGCGGTATCGCGGCCATGCAGCTGGCTCGGTTTTACGAGCCGGGTATGGAAGCGCTGCTGGACGTGCGCCCGGGCCTCGGCCTTGCGGACGCGCAGGGGCGGGCGCTTGCCGCGCCTTCGTCCGGGGAGGTGGAAGCCTTCCTGCTGTCGCTGGCCGCCATGCGGCGCGACAGGCCGACCTCGGAACTGCTGACCGGCGTGTTCTCCGCACCCGTATCCAGGCTCCTGCTTCGGGAGGCGGGTTTCCGCGACGCCTCCGAACCGCTGGCTCGGTTCGGTACGGAAGCCGCGAAGCGCTTGGCCCGGACGATTACGGGCCTGCGCCTGCCGGTAACCGGCACGCGCGGGTTCGAATACGCGCAGGTCACGGCGGGCGGTATCGCGGCGGAGGACTTCGACCCACAGACGATGGAAAGCCGTCTCTGCCCCGGCCTGTACGCCGCCGGCGAGGTGCTGGACGTGGACGGGGACTGCGGCGGCTTCAACCTGATGTTCGCCTTCGCAAGCGGCATTCTGGCGGGACGAGCGGTGTGATGACGAGGGAAGAGAACCGATAAAAAGTTCGGCACGACGGGAGGAGCGCGTATGGACGGGAGTCGGTCGGCGCATATCGTTTATTTCAGCGGCACCGGGGGAACGGAGAGGGCCGCCGGGCATCTGGAAAGGGCGCTCTCGGCCCGCGGCGTGGGCGTGACGGTCACGGCGCTTGGCAAG
Organism: uncultured Oscillospiraceae bacterium; assembly: GCA_964497495.1. Taxonomy (GTDB): domain Bacteria; phylum Bacillota; class Clostridia; order Christensenellales; family Aristaeellaceae; genus CAXXOK01. The sequence goes on along the minus strand of CAZCCZ010000022.1, from coordinate 3,832 downwards.
GGGCCGTACCCGCCGGTGAAAGCCGACCTGCTAGCCGTGTTATTCCCCGTATACGCGGCTAACGCGCCGCAGCCGGTGTACGAGTGGATCGCGGCCGCGCCGCGGGGGAATGGAACGCGCGCCGCCGTGATTTCCGTGTCCGGCGGCGGGGAAGTGTCGCCCAATACCGCGTGCCGTCTCCCGACGATCCGCAGGCTGGAACGAAAGGGCTACGACGTGGGGTACGAGCAGATGCTCGTCATGCCCAGCAATTGTCTGGTGGCTTATGGAGACGAATTTTCCGCGCTGCTTCTTCGCGCCGCTCCCTATAAAACGGCGAAAATCGCGGACGATTTGTTGGCCGGCGTTCGTCGCCGCACCCGGCCCGGCCTGCCGGACAGGGTGATCACCCGCCTCGCTTCCATAGAACACACGGGCAGCAAATGGTTCGGGAAGAGCCTGTGCGCCGGGGGAAACTGCAACGGCTGCGGCCTGTGCGCCGCGCGCTGCCCCCGGGGAAACATTGAAATGCGGGGCGGAAAGCCGGTTTTCGGCGGCAGCTGCGTTATCTGCCTGCGTTGCGTGTACGGCTGCCCGCGCAGGGCGATTGCGCCCGGATTTCTTAAATCCGCGCTGCTGAAGGACGGTTACGACCTGGCTTTGCTGGAGGCGCGCACCCGCGACGAACCGATTACAGGCCCGGTCGAAGGATATACCGAGGGCAAGGCGTACGCGGGCGTGCGGAAATATCTGCTGGAGGATTGAGGCCTCGTTCCTGTGCTTGCCGGGGCGGGCGCGAAATGCTACAATAGCGGTATGAACGAACGAATGACGGGCGCGGCGGAAGCCGCCCTGCGCCGCGCGGGCGCGCTTCGCGGCGACGCCGTGTTGCTGGTGGCTTTAAGCGGCGGCGCGGATTCCGTGTGCCTGCTTTTCACCGTTAAGGCGATGGCCGGGCGGTACGGCTTCGCGGTGCGGGCGGCGCACGTGGAACACGGCCTGCGCGGGGACGCCTCGCTGGCGGACGCGCGCTTCTGCGAGCGTTTATGCGCGCGGCTGGGCGTGCCCTTCAGTTGCGACCACGCCGCGCTCGAAGGCGGCATGGCCGCGCCGGGCGCGGAGGCGCGGGCGCGCGAGGCGCGCTACGCGCTGCTCCTTCGGCGCGCGCGGGAATGCGGCGCGGACGCGCTGTTGCTGGCCCACCACCGGGACGATCAGGCCGAAACGGTGCTCGCCCACCTGCTGCGCGGCAGCGGCGCGCGTGGGCTGGGCGGCATGCGGGAGGTATCCGTTCTGGACGGTGTGACCGTCGTCAGACCGCTACTTACCGTTTCCAAACGGGAGATTCTGGCCGCGCTGGCGGAGGCGGACGAGCCTTTTTGCCGGGACGAAAGCAACGCCCTTCTTTGCTGCCAGCGCAACCGCCTGCGCGCGGAAACGCTGCCTGCGCTGGAACGGGAGAATCCGCGCGCCGCGGAGCACATGGCGCAGAGCGCCCGTCTGCTGCAAATGGACGAGGACTGCCTGCAGGCGCAGGCGGACGCGTTGCTGTTATCGGCGCTGTATGACCGGCCGCCGTTTTTCTTCCTGACGAAAGCGGCGTTGCTCGCGGCGCCGGAGGCGGTGGCCGTGCGCGCGATCAGGCGCTTTGCCGAGCGGGGTACGGAACTCGCCGGGTTTCCGGCAGAACCGGACGTCGGCCCGGAGGAACGTTCCCTTTCCGCGGAGCAGTCGCTGGCGCTGCTCGACCTGCTGCGCGCGCCGGACGGCGGCTCGGTCAACCTGCCGCGCGGCCTGCGCGCCTGCGCCACGGCGCGCAGGCTGCACCTGTTGCGCATGGAGGACGGTTTCCCGCTTACGTCGGTGCCCGTTCCGCCGCCCGCAACCGGGCTCTCCCGGCGGCGGACGGTACGGTACGGGGCGCTTATGTTCCGTCTGTCGCCCTGCGGCGCGGCGGACTCGCCGCCGGACGGCCTGCGTTCCGTCGTGGTGCCGGACGCCCTGTTGGCAAGCGCGACGTTGCGCGCGTCGCGTCCGGGGGATCGCATCCTCCCCTTCGGCGCAAGCGGCGGCAAACCGCTGAGACGTTATTTCACCGACCGGAAGGTGGACGCGCCCTTCCGCCCCTTCGTGCCCGTGCTGTGTACGGGCTGCGAGGCGCTCTGGGCGGCGGGCGTTGGCGCGGCGGAGGGCACCCGCGGGACGGGGGACCCGTCCACGAGGATCACCGTGCGCGGCCCGATGCCGTGGCTGGACGGCGCGCGATAAATACGACCGAAATCAGGATCAAAGGAGCGGACCCGTATGAACCAGGATTGCTCGCTGTACAGGGATCTTACCGAGGTGCTCTATAACGAGGAACAGCTGCGTGACGCGGTGACGGCGCTCGGCGCGCGCATCACGCGCGATTACGCGGGAAAAGCGCCGCTGATGATCTGCATTCTGAAAGGCGCCAGCGTCTTCTTCACCGATCTGATCCGCACCATCGATCTGCCGTTGGAGATCGAGTTTATGGCCATCTCCAGTTACGGGGCCAGCACGGTATCCAGCGGCGAGGTGCGCATGGTGAAGGACCTGGACCGCCCCATCCTCGGCCGGGACGTGTTGGTGGTGGAGGATATCGTGGACAGCGGCATGACGCTTTCTTTCCTGAAACGCACGCTGACCAACCGCGGCGCCGGAAGCCTGCGGCTGGTGACCCTGCTGGACAAACCAAGCCGCCGTACCGTGCCCCTGAGCGTGGATTATTCCTGTTTCCAGATCCCGGACAAGTTCGTGGTGGGCTACGGACTGGATTACGACGAAAAGTACAGGAACCTGCCGCTTGTGGGGGTGCTGGACCCGAAAGTATACAGCAAGTAAGAAGCATGCGCCCGGAGGGCGCAGCAGGAGCATTCCGATTGCTCCTGAATCTTCCTTGTTTAAAAGGAGAACCGTGCCTGCGGGCACGACCAAAGGGCTTTGCGCGCGCCCCTTTCCGATCGCTCAAACTACGCAGGTTGCACGATCGTTTGCCTGCTTGTTTCGCTCTTCACCTGCGGGTCGCTTTCGCCTTCGGCGAAGTGCCCACAGGGCACACGCTTCCCTCCGGTGCCCTTCGGGAGGCCTTATAATTTGCTGGTTTCTATGTTTATTCAAAGCATGTGCCCTGCGGGGCACAGCAGGGGCTTTCCGCTCGCCCCTGCACCCTTCGGGCGCTTGGGCTGTAGCAGGGGCGCGGACTCCCTCTCGGAGTACAGGAATGTACAACGCCGGGACTGCGTTATGAAGCTGTTGCACAGCTTCAACGCCGTCACGGCGTTGTACGGTCCAGTCCTTCCATCGAGGGAGCGCCGCGCCCCTTGAGCCACAGTGCGCAAGCGGGGGTGAAAACCGCTGTCAAACTGGTTATGTATTCATGCTTGGCGGAGAAAGCTTGGTCTATACGTGGTTTCCTGTTGGAATAATCTATACGAGTGTTCGAGGGTATCGCCACTACTGACTGAGATTCTGCTTATAATAATTGAGAATATATGCCGGGGGATATATCCGTTATTCGGCCATCGGTCTAATTGTTTGCAGGCAGCGCCAACGATGATGGACATTTCGCCTATCGCCAGAATGCAAGCAGGCGGAGCGCGCGAGGGGTCGCACGTCAGACGGACAGGATTGTCGGTCGTGCTACCGCAGGTAGCGACGGACGACTGTCCTGTACTCATAGTGCGATCCCCTCGCGCGCACACCGCCGGGTAAGATGGCGATTCCGAAGGTATCCAAAGGGCGAGCGGAAAGCCCTTTGGTCGCACCTGCAGGTGCGATTCCCCTCGCGCGCACACCGCCGGGTAAGATGGCGATTCCGAAGGTATCCAAAGGG
>CAZCCZ010000021.1:0-46966 GCA_964497495.1 uncultured Oscillospiraceae bacterium | reverse complement strand
TTAGGCACCGGAACCTAAATCCGGCGCGTCTGCCATTCCGCCACGCCCGCACAGTTCCCATCCGAAGATGAGGCGTCGAGGCTTTACCGAAGGACGCTTTCGTTGTACGGGTCAGCAGTCATTCCGATCAGGCGGACGCCCTCACAACGGATGTAATCATACAACAAAACGGGGGCGCTTGTCAAGCGGAAAAACTCAGGAGAGGGAGCGCTTTTCAGGGCGGCGCGCTCCCCCGTTTCCCGCTTCAGCCGATCTCCTCCAGCAGCGTTTCCACAGGCTTGATTTCCGCAAACGCACCGTTCCAGATGTAGTACTGGTAGAAGGTCACCAGATCGGCTCCCTTGAACAGTTTGTTGTCGAAGGTGCTCGTGCCGCCTTTGGGAATGGTCAGGGAATAGCCCAACTCGAAGGCGACCTTTACGGAAGTATCCACGCAGTATTCCGTCTGCATACCGCAAATCAGCAGGTTGCGTGCGCCCAGCGTTTGCAGGTGCTCGTGCAGGCCGGTGCCGCGGAACGCGCTGTTGTAGTGCTTTTCAAACACCGTCTCTCCCGCCTCGGGGGCGATTGCCGCCGCGATCTCCCAGCCGGGCGTGCCGTGCGCGAGTTCCTCGTCGTCGTGCTGCACGTAGATCACCGGCACCCCGGCGCGCCGGCAGGCGGCCAGCAACTTTTGGATGTTGCTAATCAGCTCTTCCTCGTGGTAGGGATGATGCTCCACCAGCATCGTCTGCACGTCGATCACGATCATCGCGTCCGGTTTCATACCCAGTTCTCCTCCTCTTGTCCGAAGATTACAGTGAAATTTCCACCCGCACCGCGCGGCCCACGAAGCTCACGTCCGGCAGGGCACAGGGTTCGGCGGCGTACTCCCGGTCGTAGCTTTGCAGCAGCACGTTCAGCGCGTCCAGCTTCCTGATCTTGCGCAGCGCACGGCGGCCGCCGTGGTCCACCAGCATCACCGCGCCGTCGATGGGGCTGGAGGAGGGCACGACCAGGCACAGGTCGTCCTTCTGGATGCGGAAGCCGCGCAGGTCGTCGTCCGGGACGCAGAAATAGAACACCTTCTCCGGCGAAGCGCCTTCAATGCGTCCGTCCAGAACCGGCAGCAGTTTATGGTCGATCTCCTTCATCACGGCGTTATACACAGGCACGCGCTTCAACACGCTCGTCAGCGCGTCCAGCCAGACGCCGCTTTGCGATCCGTTCTTCTTATCCTCCCCGTCGCTGTAAGCCACCTCCGCCTCGGCCGGTTCGGGTGGTTTCTTTTTCGGTTGCGCTACGGCGGGCGCGACGGTATGCAGATCCACGGTCGCCGCGATATCGTCCAGGCTGAAATCCGTCTCGTTATGCTCGGTAAGCCCGATCTTTTTCAAAATCCGGCGGGCCTGATCGTCCGCAATGATCCGCTTTCCCAGTTCTACTTCTTGCAAATACTTCTCGCTCACGCCGCCCGCTTTGGCTACGTCTTTCAGCGTCATCTTCCGCCGCAGCCGCTCGGTGCGCAGTAAATCTCCCAACCGGCTCAAGGCAAATCCCTCCGTTTTGTTGCGATACCGGTATTATACCATACCGAAGCCGGGTTTACACCCGTCCTTTTTCCGCGTTTCCCGGCTGGGTTTCCGTCCCGTCCTCCGGTTTCTCACTGTTTTGGCTAGTTTACGCGCATCCCCGGAAGGATAATTGTATCCAGTGTCGAATAAGTAACTTTTGGTATGGTTTTATCATACCGAAAGGGAATATCCCTTTTTTACTGTACGGGCCGGGAACGAATATGAATAAGGAGCCTGACGATTTGGCAACGGAAGAAAAACAGAATTTATCCTTTACCGACGCGGACATCAGCAAAGAAGTGCTGCGCGCCATCGAAAAAATGGGCATCCGCGAAATGACCGCGGTGCAACAGAAAACGCTTCCCCTGATGATGGAGGGGCGGGACGTGATTGCCATCGCGCCCACGGGCACGGGTAAAACGCTCGCGTTCGGCGTGCCGATGCTGGAATACGTAGACCTGAAAGACCGCCGCGTGCAGGAGCTTGTGCTTGCCCCCACGCGGGAATTAAGTTTGCAGATCGCGGAAGAGCTTCGTTCCCTAGCCCAGTTTATCGAGGGGCTGAAAATCGCCGTGATCTACGGCGGGCAGCCGATCGTCAAGCAGATCGCGGAACTCAAGCGCAATCCGCAGATCGTCATCGCCACGCCGGGCCGGTTGCTGGATCATATGAACCGCGGCAACATCCGGCTGGATAACGTGCATACCATGGTGCTGGACGAGGCCGACGAAATGCTGGATATGGGCTTCGTCAAAGACGTGACCCGCATCATCGAAGCCACGCCGCCCCAGCGCCAGCTGGTGCTGTACTCCGCCACCACAAATCAGGAAGTGCTTACCATCGCGTGGAAGTACCAGCAGGACCCCGTGGAGATCGTCATCCCCGCTACGAAGGAAAACCGGCCGAAGATCACCCAGTACGTCATCGAGACCACGCGCGAGCAGAAATACGAGCACCTGCTTTACCTGCTGGACAGCGACGTATATCAGCGCGTGATGGTGTTCATCAACACCAAGGATATGACCCAGCGTCTGACCAAACGGCTGCAGGACGCGGGTTACCCCGCCGAGTGCCTGCACGGGGACATGCGCCAGACCGCCCGCAATCAGGTGATGCAGGCATACCGGAAAGGCAAGTTCCAGATCCTGCTGGCTACGGACGTGGCCGCGCGGGGCATCGACGTGGACGACGTGGAAGCGGTCATCAACTACGACCTGCCCAACGAAAACGAGTATTACCTGCACCGCATCGGGCGCACCGGGCGCGCCAAGAAGCACGGCGTCGCCTTTACCCTCCTTACGTACAGCGAAACCGTCCGGCTGGACGCGATTCTGAAGTATATCGACGCGAAGCCCGTTCCGCTAAAATTCAACGAGCACGGCATTTTATCCGACGCGGACGGCAACCCGTTTTTTGAAAACATGTGACGGAGGCGACCGACCATGGGCAACAGTTCCACCCGCAACCTGGAGGAACAGCGCCGGGAGGCAAACGGAATCGTTTATTTCGACCGCGGTATCATCATCGGCAGGGACGGCAGGAAGTACGAGCGCTATGCCATCCATACGCATTTCGTGGAGGTCGGCGAGAGCCAGAAGGAACTGGTGGAAAGGTACGTGCGTCCCCTTTATCAGAAAGGCGACGTGCTTTCCTTCGGCGCGAAGGTCATGTGCATGTGCGAAAAAAACGTACGTACGCGCGAGCAGGTGAAGCCCGGCTTCTGGGCCAACCGTCTGTGGAAGTTCGCGGGCATCAATTCCACGGGCGTCGGCATGCACGAGCCCTATAAGCTCCAGCTGGTCATCGACATCGTGGGCCTGCCCCGCGTGCTGCTGGCCGCGGCGCTCAGCGCCGTCACCCGGCCCTTCGGCTTGCACGGCGTATTTTACAGGGTCTGCGGCAAAGGCGTTGGCGGCATCGACGGTTTCTATTTCCGTTCCAGCTTCCAGCGCTACCACGAGCTGGCGCTCATCAACCCGAGCAACGGCGCGGAACTCTGCGAGAAGTTAAGCAAAGAAACCGGCATCCCCGTGGTGCTGATGGACGCCAACGACCTGCAGCGCGACCAGTTGGGAAAGAGTTCCGACATGCCGCTTACGGACGACCAGCTGCAGGACGCCATGCGCGACAACCCCAGCGGCCAGGGCGACGAGCTGACGCCGCTCATCCTGATCCGGCCGCTGTAGCGCCTCCGTTTCCGCAAACGAAAAGCCGCCCGACAAGGCGGTTTTTCGTTTCTTTTGATGGCGATAGCTTACCACAATACGGGCGAAAAGTCAAGTCTTGTCTTTTCGCGGGCAAGGGGTTAATGTCTTGCGGGGAGGGGATAAACATGGAAGATACTTTTCTTCCGGCGCTCCGGAAAGCGCAGGAACTGGCTGCGGCGGAGGCCCTGCGCGCGTGCAACGCGCTGTCGGAGCGCTACGGCCTGAGCCTGGACGAAAGGCAGATCCTATCGCTGGTCGCCGCGCAAACGGAGTCGCTCCGGTCGGCGGGCCGTGTGGCGACGGGCGGAAGCATACTGCCCAAACTGATCTACGCCTTCTGCGATTCGCCCTATATCAGCCGCGAGGACTACCGCGATACCCTCGCGGCGCTGCAGGTGCTGTTTTACACGTTTAAAAACGAGCTGGCGGACGCGCTATCCGACGACGAGCTGATCGAAGCCATGGAGCGATTGTTCAACGGCAGGGCGCAGGGGTCGCTGGAATATCTGGAAAACGCGACGAACGGCGACCTGTACCGCGCCTGGACAGGCGAAGAGGAGGAGGAGCCCTACGACGGAGAATGACGTGTCTTTCCTCGCGGTTCCCCCGCGACCGACGCCTGAGGAAGCCCCGCTGACGGAAACGGAAACTGCCGGGGTGCAGGCGAGGCTGTGGGTCCTGCTCTGCCGCCAGGCGGCGCTGAAAACGCAGGGGGACAGCGCCTCCATGCGGGAGGAAGAAGCGGCGGAGTTGCTGGAATCCGCGCTGTACACGCTTCGGCTGCATCTGGCCGCGAAGGGCCCGCCCGCCCGCACCCTGCTTACAGACGCCTTGCCCGCCCTTTTCGCAGCCGCGCAGCAGACGCTGCTTCAATGCCTGGGGGAAACCGAAAGCCTGTACGACACTGCTTTGCGGGACGTTCGTACGCTCGGCAGCCAAACCCTCGAGGGAACACTGGAGGGCATCGGCGGCTTTTTCCGCGCGTACGATTACCGACTGTACGCCCAACGGCTGCCGGTCATGATCGATTACCCGCTTTGCTTCCCCGTTCCGGAAACGCTGCGCGGAGCGGTGTACCTTCGGGAGTACCTGAAACGGCTGCTGACGGAAAACGCGCTGATCCTCCGTTTCTCCGAAAAGCGGGAAACCGCGCTGATGACGCGCGCCTGTCCCGGCTACCGCGACCTGCCCGTTAACCTGTACGAACCGGTGGCGGCTGCCGTAACGGGCCTGTCTCTGCTGGGCGGCGGCGTAACGCTGCTGGAGGTTACCCCGGCGCAGGCGGAGCGGATTTCCGCGCGCATCGCCTCGCTGACCCCCGCGGAAGCGCGCGCGCTGCTTCGTTCCGCCGCGGAAAGCGCCTGCCTCCGCCTTGGGCTTTCGGAGCCTTACCGAGCCTATCTCTCGCAAGCCGCGGAAGCGTTGTATCCCCGGCTTTCCACGGGCCTCGCCGGCGCGGAAGGCGTATTCTCCGTGCGCCGCGTCTCCGGTTTGTAAACCCTGCTGGATACAATGCGGGAGGCACTTGCAACTTCCGGGAAGATACGCTAGAATGATGTGCGACTCCGATTTGGGCACGCGCACGGCATTGATTGCCACGGAGGGTCTGAAGCATGGGCGTACGCGATCGAGGGCACGGGTTCCGTCTGTTCGACGACACGGGGATGTCGCCGGAACTGCGCAGCAACCTGTACTGGGTCATCTGGTCGGTCACGGCGGGCATGCTGGGCGTGGTGGTCACCAACGGCCCGGTGTGGAGCGCTTTTCAGCGTCAGGTCCTTGGGGCGAACGATTTTCAGCTGGGTTTGATCTCCGCCATTCCGTTCGCTACCTCGGTGCTCCAGATTCTTGTAAGCTATATCATGGAAAGGCTGCGGAACCGCCGCTTTCTGTTTCTGTTTTTCGGCCTTCTCGGGCGTTCTTTCTGGATTCTGATCGGGCTGGTCCCCTATCTGTTCCCGTCATTTTCCGTCGATCTGCGCATCTGGCTTGTAATCGTGTTCGTCATGATGGTGTTCGGCGGCAACAGCTTCATCAACGTGAGCCTCGGAAGCCTGCTGGGCGACCTGGTACCCGGCCGCATCCGCGGTTCCTATTTCGGCGTCCGGCAGATGGTCAGCCTGTTTTCGGGCGTCCTGATGGGCCTGCTGATTTCCGCGCTGATCGACCGCATAGGCATGCCCGGGTACTCGCTCGCGCTGGTACTGGCCGGCGTTACGCAATTGATGGACGTCGCCTGTTATTTCTTCGTAAAATGGCCGCCGATGACCGACGGGGGCATTGACGGCGAAGCCGGGACGAAGGACGCGCTTCCGTCCCTCCCCGCGATGATCCGGGAGGTTTTCGCCAACAAGGCGTTCGTGAAGATCATCCTGTTCTACACCGTATGGCTTTTCGCCGCCAACATCGCAGGTCCGTTCTGGAACATCTACATGTTGGAAGACCTGCATATGAGCTTCACCCGCATGTCCCTGTACACGCAGATCATTTCCAACACAACGACCGTGCTCGTCATCTCCCGCTGGGGGCGGCTGGTGGACCGTTACGGCAACAAGCCCGTGTTGCAGATCGCCGCGATCGTCATGGTCGTTTCGCCGTTACCATGGTTTTTCGCAACGCCCGCCACCACCGGCTTCGTGCTGTTCAGCAACATCATGGGCGGCGCTTCTTGGCCGGTCAGCGATCTTTGTCAGCAGAACCTCTATTTGAATCATTCGCCGCAAAAACACCGTTCCATGTACATCGCCGTATTTCTGGCCTGCATCAACCTTTTCGGCGTGGCGTTCGCCAACGCCGTAGGCGGCTGGCTGATGCAGAATCCCTTTTCGGCGCTGGCCGCGAAGCATTACGTGCTTTTCGGCATGACGCTTAACAGTTCGCGCTATATGTTTCTCGCGACCATCGTGTTGCGCCTGATCGTTATCCTCGTATTCCTTCCGCGCATTTCCGAGGAAGGCGCTTGGACGATGCGCGCGGCGCTGAAAGACATGAGAAGGATCAGCCGCGAAAACGCGGCCCGCTTCACCCTGCGAATGCGCGCCTGGCTTCTGCGTTATAAAAAGAGGCGGCAATACGAAGAATCGCAGTTGAAAAAGGAGGAGTAATCGTGTTTGAGGATTGGAAGCGCATTACGAACCGTTATATTCAAAAACATATCGACCGGAAGCCTTTTCCTTCGATAACGGACGAATTGGACGGCGATATCGCGGAGCTGAGCGACATCTACGCCGCGGTGCTCCTGGAAAACGGCGTGATCGACAGCGACGGGAACGCGACCGAGCAGGACTTCGACGAGAACGATCTGCTGGACTCGATGCTGGAACGCTTCTTGGTCTCCCATCCCGGCACGGACGAACAGGCCGTGCAGTACGCGGCCCTGATAGATGCCTATCTGGCGCTCGTGGAGGAAGCCAGCGAGGATCTTTAAGCAGGAAGCCGGGCGCCCGGCGGCGAAATCAGGGGCTTAAGGAAAGGGGGCGGCGCTTATGAAATGTCCGGAATGCGGCAAATGGAACGCTTCGTCCATGCCCCACTGCCGGTATTGCGGCGCGCCGCTGGAGCCCGAAGACGGGCTCTCCCCCGCTGCTCCCCCCGACTGGCAAAGCCAGCTGAAGGACACGCCGAGCTCCTATATCCTCGTGGACGACAGCGGTGAAGCGGAAACCGCCCGCGATTCCCGGGACGTATTGGCCGGGGAAATGGTTGACCTTCGCAAGCGTAAACGCGAGGGCGAACAGCACCAGAAGAAGCTGCGCACCGAGTCCGCCGTGCGCGGCTACGCGCCCTCCGGCCGCACCGTGCGCACCACCAGCAACCGCGGAACTTTCTTCTCCTCCATGCCGGACGATCCCGTTGAAACGACGCGGCCGACGGACGAAGGGCCCGCGGAAGAAGAAGAAACCGAGCCGCCGCGGGATACGTGGCCGGACAGGGACACCGGCCGCCGCACAGGCCGCCAGCAGGTAAGCCGTACGCGGGAGCGCAACGTAAACCGTTTCGACAGCGCCCGCCGCATCCCCACGCTGGGTGAGTCTTACCGGGAGCCGCAGATTTATGACGGGTTTCAGGATACCAGCGAATACATCCCGGAATACCAGCGCACGGACGAGTACGAGCATCGCGTGGCCATGCGGGGTTCCAAAGGGTCCGCGCCGCGCCGCGTGGGCGCGCGCCGCGTTTTACTGACGATGCTCATCGTCAGCGTCGCGCTGGTCGGCGTATGGCTGGCCGTCACGGTGGTCCTGCCCATGGTCAATGCCGGGAACGTGAGCAAGCGGGGCGCGGCGACCGTTACGCCCACCATCCGGGACGATTTGGCCGCGCACACCATCACCATTCCCGGTACGGACGGGGAGCGCATCTCCATCCGTGAGCTGCGCACCTCCGCCATCGTCACCGGCGGCGTGGCGACCTTCGACATTCTGGACCATATCTGGTACGACGATTACGAGGATTACCTCCAGGACACCATGGCCGTGTCGCTTTCCCCCTACCTCATCACGGATTCCGGCAAGCAGGTGCCGCTGGATCCCATTATCTACGACATCGACATTCCGTTGTCCCCCATCGATCTGGTTACGCCGGACAGCCCCTATAAAGTCGTCAGCACAGCGATGTACACCATCGTGTTTTACGTGAACGAAGGCAGCACCATCACCGTGAACGGCACGGACTACTCAGACCTGGTCAACACCGAGGGCGGAAAAGTAAGCTACAACGCCACCGTGCAGCCCGTGGGCGAAAACGTATTCAACATCTCCGTGCGCAGCCAGTACTGCCGCGAAAACTCGGTCACCGTGACACTGTACCGGGAGAAGCAGGAGATCCCGCTGGACCTTTCCTCCGATATCGGTAACCGCAGCTACGACAGCGTGATGACCATCCGCGCCACCACCCTGCCGGGCGCGGTGGTGAACGTGCTTTCCCCGCACAGCGACCTGGATATCACCAACACCGCCACCGACGGTTCCTTCACCTTCAAGGCGCTGTTTCAGGAAATCGGGGACAACACCATTGTCATCACGGCCGATTATCCCGGCAAGAAGCAGACGCGCGTGGAATACGCGGTGTACTACGTGCCGTCGGTCAACGTATACAGCCGTAAGGCGTGGGATATCGTGACCCAGTATAACGATCTGGTGGACAACATCGAAATGCGAAAATCGCAGAGCCAGATTTACCTGTGTACCGGTACGATCGTCTCCGTGGAAACGACCAAGCCGCAGCGCGCTTTTCTGGAATGCACCACCAAGGACGGCACTGTGACCGTGTACGTGGAAAACTCCACCCAGACGAACTGGGTGGAGGGGCAGAAATACCGCCTGTACGCCGACGCCTACGGGCTGTACAGCGGCGTGCCGTGGCTGATCGCGCGGTATACGTATAAGCCGTAGCTTGATCGGACAGGTAGAAAGCGCCCGTGACGAACGGGCGCTTTTATATACGCTCCCCGAAGCGGTTATTCCGCGACGTCTCCCGCCTCGAACGCGTTCACGATGTGCTGCACGCCGTCCGCGGTCAGTTCCACCGCGTCGAAGCGCGCGGAACCTTCCCAGCCGGTTTCCGCCAGGTACTGAAGCGCCGTTTTCACCAGTTTCGCCTGCTTGCGCCGGTTGACGGCCAGCAGTCCCGTTCCGCTGCCGCCGGTGCCCCGCGCCTTGACCTCCACGAAAACCAGCGTATCCCCGTCCCGCATCACGAGGTCGATTTCGCCGAAAGGGGAACGGTATCGCTGTTTCAGCAACACCATTCCCCTGTTTTGCAGATATCGCGCCGCCCGGCTTTCGCCGTTCAGCCCCTTTTGGTAGGTATCCTCAGTCATTCGGGAAGCCTTCGTACAGCGGGAAGCGCTTCATCATGGTTTCCACTTCCGCCTTGACCGGGGCGCAGGCGGCTTCCCCATCCGCGGTCACGCGCCTGATGAAGCCCGCGACCGTGTCCATATCGCTTTCCACCATACCGCGCGTGGTGACCGCGGGGGTGCCTACTCGCACGCCGCTAGCTACCGTGGGGCTGAGCGTTTCGCCCGGAATGGTGTTCTTGTTGACCGTGATGTTGCAGCTGCCCAGCAGTTCCTCCATCTCCTTGCCGGTGCGGCCGGTGCCGGTGAAGTCCAGCAGGATCAGGTGGTTGTCCGTACCGTCGCTGACCATGCGCAGCCCGTTCTTCCGGAACGCGTTTTCCAGCGCCTTAGCGTTCGCGACGATCTGCCGCTGGTAGTCCCTGAACGCGGGCTGCAGCGCCTCGTGGAAGCACACGGCCTTGGCGGCGATCACGTGCATCAGCGGGCCGCCCTGCGTACCCGGGAAAATGGCCTTGTCGATGGCCTTGGCGTACTGCTCCCGGCACAGGATCATGCCGCCGCGGGGGCCGCGCAGGGTCTTGTGGGTGGTGGTGGTTACGAAATCCGCGTAGGGCACGGGGCTCTGGTGGAGCCCGGCGGCTACCAGCCCGGCGATGTGCGCCATGTCCACCATCAGCAGGCAGCCCACCTCGTCGCTGATGGCGCGCAGGCGTTTAAAATCGATCGCGCGCGGGTAGGCGGACGCGCCCGCCACGAGCATCTTCGGCTTGTGCTCTTTGGCCAGCGCGAGCAGTTCGTCGTAGTCGATCCGTCCGGTTTTCTCGTCGACGCCGTAGGGAACGAAGTTGAAGTACTTGCCGCTGATGTTGGCCTTGCTGCCGTGCGTCAGGTGGCCGCCGTGGGAAAGGTTCATGCCCAGCACGGTGTCGCCGGGGGTGAGCATGGCGTAGTACACGGCGGTGTTCGCCTGCGCGCCGCTGTGGGGCTGCACGTTGGCGTGCTCGGCGCCGAAAAGCTGTTTAGCGCGGTCGCGGGCCAGGTTTTCCGCCACGTCCACGCACTGGCAGCCGCCGTAGTAGCGATGGGCGGGATAACCTTCCGCGTATTTGTTGGTCAGGGGAGAACCCACGGCTTCCAGCACGGCGGGACTGACGAAATTCTCCGAAGCGATCAGCTCGATGTGGGCGCGCTGGCGCTCCACCTCAGCCGCGATCGCCGCGTACAGTTCCGGATCGGACGCCATCACATGGGAATAGTTCATCGCAATCTCCCCCTATCCGTCGTTCGAATCAATACCGTGTGCACTCAGGCCGAGCTCCCCCGCAGCACATCCCAGGAAGCGCTTACTGCTGCTACCTTCCGGTCCTGACAGGGTTCACGCCGTGAAATCGCACGGGACTCAGCCATCATTATGCACACGGCTTGATCATTATACGATACCGCCCGCGAAAAAGCAACGGCCTTCGCGGGCGGAAAACGGAACGTTTTTCACAAATTATCAAAAAATGTTCGTACCGAACCTGTCAGAGAATATAGCGTCTGGTATCGAAGTTCGCTTCGTCCTTGCCCAGATGCTCCGTCACGTATTCTTCGCCGATGGTCAGGTGCACTTCAGGCATCTCGTCGCCGCCAGCGTTGAAGGAAATATCCTCCAGCAATTTCTCAAACACCGAGAACAGGCGGCGCGCGCCGATGTCCTCCTTGGTCTGGTTCATCACGTAGGCGGCGCGGGCGATGGCGTCGATGGCGGAATCCTCGAAGGTCAGGTAGACCTTGTCCACGCCCAGCAGCGCTTCGTACTGGCGGGTCAGCGCGTTATCCGGCTGGGTAAGGATGGCCTTGAAATCTTCCTGCGTCAGGCTGTTCAGCGTTACGCGCACCGGAAAACGGCCCTGCAGTTCCGGAATCAGATCGGTCACTTTGGCGATGTGGAACGCGCCCGCGGCGATGAATAGCATGAAGTCGGTGCGCACCGCGCCGTACTTGGTGTTGACGGTCGAGCCTTCCACGATGGGCAGGATGTCCCGCTGCACGCCCTCGCGGCTCACGTCCGGCCCATGTCCGCCGGAGGAACGGCCCGCCACCTTGTCGATCTCGTCGATGCCGTGCTGTTCCGCGCGCCGCACGGCCTCTTCCTTCACGGCGTCCTCGTCGATCAGCTTGCCCGCTTCCTCCTCCAGCAGGATCTTGCGGGCGTCCTTCACCTTCACGCGGCGGATCTTCGTCTTCTTTGGCATCATGCCGCCCATCATATCGCCGATGTTGATGCTGCTGCCGCCCACTTCCAACTGGGGCGTGCTTTCCTCCACCTCAACCTCGATCTCCCGGTCTTCCAGCTCGCCGCCGCGCAGCCGCTGACGAATGTCCTCGCGCCGTCCCGCCAGCTTTTCCTGCTCCTCCGCGGGTACCTCCGGCTCCTTCTTCCCGCCCATAAACATCTCGAAGGGGTTGCCGCTGCTCTTTTTCGGCGGGCTGATCAGCAGGCTTACCAGCCTGTCCTCCGCCAGCACCGCGGCGCGGGTTTCCACCTTCTTTTCGTATTCCCCCCGCACCATGCGCACGGCGTTCTCCATCAGGTCGCGGATGATGCTTTCCACATCGCGCCCCACGTAGCCCACTTCGGTAAACTTGGTGGCTTCCACCTTGATGAAGGGCGCGTCCACCAGCTTGGCCAGCCGCCGGGCGATTTCGGTTTTGCCCACGCCGGTGGGCCCGATCATCAGAATGTTCTTGGGGCTGATCTCCTCCCGCATCTCCTCCGGCAGTTGCGCGCGGCGGTAGCGGTTGCGAAGCGCGATGGCGACCATCCGCTTAGCGTCGTCCTGCCCGATGATATAGCGGTCAAGCTCCCGCATGATCTGTCTTGGCGTCAGTTCTTTCATGCCGTCAGCCTCCTATCGTCTCCACGGAGATATGGTCGTTGGTATACACGCAGATGGACGCCGCGATGTTGAGCGCCTTCACCGCGATCTCCTCCGCCGAAAGCTCCGTGTTCTGTTTCAGCGCCCGCGCGGCCGCCAGCGCGAAGTTGCCGCCGGAGCCGATAGCCGCCACGTCGTCGTCCGGGTCGATTACCTCGCCGTTGCCGCTTAAAATCAGCATGGCGTCTTTATCGGCCACGATCAGCATGGATTCCAGCTTGCGCATTACCTGGTCCCCGCGCCATTCCTGCGCCAGGTTCACCGCCGCGCGTTCCAGGTTGCCGCCGCACTGGGTCAACTTTTCCTCGAAGCGTTCGCACAGGGCGAACGCGTCCGCCACGGAGCCCGCGAAGCCCGCCAGCACCTTACCGTCGTACAGCCTGCGCACCTTGCGTGCGGAGGACTTGAACACCGTGGTCTCCCCGATGGTCACCTGGCCGTCCCCGGCGATAGCGACCTGCTTGCCGCGCCTGACGGCGCAAATGGTCGTGCCCCTGATTTCCATAACGGTTTCACTCCTCGTCGTCCGTCTGATAAAGGCCCAGCACCCAGTCCGCCAGATAGCGGCCCGCCTGTTTGTTGACCGTCGCGGGCGTATCGTATTCGGCGACCGTCCCCCTGTCTTCCCCGGGGCCGCTGTAAATCATCAGCAAATGGTTGAGCTTGCGGAAAATTTTGAAATCCACGAACGAGTACGAAACCTCGATCTCGTCCTCGTAGGCGTCGATGCCGTTGTCCAGGGAGATCTGGAAATCCGCGTTGCCCTGCACGATGTAGGTGGGGAGACGCAGTTTCTTAATCAGCTTGCAGGGATCCACCTGCATCATTTCCCAGAAATAGTAGCCGTTGACGCCCGCGATGGTCATTTCCCTGGCTTTATCGGCGTTTTTAACCCTTTTGAGCGCCTTGACCTGATCTTCGAAAGCCTTTACCTGCGCTTTGGCGGCGGTCAACTGGTCGCCTTCCAGCTTCGCCAGCACGTCCTTGTTCTGGGTCAGCATGATGTCCAGCAGGCTCTTGGGCGAGCCCGCCACCAGAATCATCGCGGTGAATACGCCGTCGGCCTCGGAGGCGATGCGCGGCGCGAGCATTGCGCCCATGCTGTGCCCCAGCACCACGAGGCGCGACGTGTCGATACATTCGTTTGCGGCGAGTATCCTGCCTGCGGAGATCGCGTCCTGAATCACTTCTTCCTCCACGGTGATGTTGGCGATCTCCTCCGCCGTCATGGTTTTGCCGTAGGTATACGTCCGCTTGTCGTAGCGCAGGGTGGCGATCCCGCTGGTGGCGAAAATATCCGCCAGGTCCGCGAACATTTTGGTTTGGCCGATGGTCTCGTCCATATCGCTGGGGCCGGAGCCCTGCACCAGCACCACGCCCGGCACCTTGTTGTCTGCGGAAGCGCCGTAGGGCAAGGTAAGGATGCCGTCCAGCAGGTAGGGTTCCTCCCCCACCTTCACGGGAACCTCCGTATATTCGCCGGCGTGGGCGGAAGTAGAATCGATGACCACGCTGGGCGTGTCTTCCGGTTCCTGTTTGGCCCCCGGGACGAACTCCACGGCCAGCACTTCCCAGTCGTCCGCCTTGTTCTTATGGGTAAAGTACAGGTCG
Organism: uncultured Oscillospiraceae bacterium; assembly: GCA_964497495.1. GTDB lineage: Bacteria > Bacillota > Clostridia > Christensenellales > Aristaeellaceae > CAXXOK01. The sequence goes on along the minus strand of CAZCCZ010000021.1, from coordinate 32,871 downwards.
AGGTCCTGCTTTTCCATGCACAGGTGCAGTACGTGCGTCTTGGTTTGCAGTTTCTCCTCCTCAAACGAGGAATAGGTGCCGAAACCTACGAAATCCCCGGTCATCCACTCGATCTCGGTCAGCATCGCGGTGTAGGTGTCCATGGGCATGTAGCGACGCACCTGCAGGTCGTAATACCCGAACAGCGTTTCCATGTCGTTGCCGGTGATAAAATCCAGCGCGTACTGCTTCACGGTTTCCTCCGTCCACACCGGCACGCTTTCCCGCATCTGTTTGGCGACCGCCAGCGAGGAGGTGGGCGCGGAACCGAGTAAAAGAAGCACCGCGAGCAGGGCGGTAAGGAGTTTCTTCATGTGCATCCACCTTTCCATGCGTGAGTATACCAGAACCGGAGGGTTACCGTCCCCCGTCCCGTTCCATCTGTCGCGCCAGCGCGTCGATTTCCGCCAAAGCGCGTTCGGAAATGCGTTCGTAGCGCCGCTGCTTGTCGCGGATTTTCTTCTCCCCCGGCGCGTACGGGTAGGCGTCGATCAGCCCGAAGGCGCAGTTCATCGGCTGGAAATGCCGGTTGGGCGCCGCCACGTAACGGCCCATGGCGCCGATGGCCGTTCGGCCCGAAAAGCGCGGCGGTTCCAGCCCGGCAAGGCGGCGGGCCATGCATAGCCCCGCCAGCAGCCCGCTGGCCGCGCTTTCCACGTACCCTTCCACGCCCGTGATTTGCCCGGCGAAAGCCAGGTTCGGGCGGGAGATCACGCGGTAGGTCTCGTCCAGAAAGCCGGGGCTGTTCAGGAACGTGTTGCGGTGCATCACGCCAAGCCGCGCGAACTCCGCGTTTTCCAGCCCCGGAATCATCCGGAACACGCGCTTCTGTTCAGGGAAGGTCAGCCGCGTCTGGAACCCGACGATATTATATAACGTTCCCGGAAAATTGTCGCGCCTCAGTTGCACCACCGCGAAGGGTTCCCGCCCCGTGCGTGGGTCCGCCAGCCCCACGGGCTTAAGCGGCCCGAAAGCCATCGCCATGTCCCCGCGCTTGGCCATGCTTTCGATGGGCATACAGCCCTCGAACACGGCCTTTTCCTCGAAGCCTTTCACGGGAACGGTTTCCGCCGTTTGCAACGCGCGGGTGAAGGCCGCGTATTCCCCCTCGTCCATGGGACAGTTCAGGTAATCCGCGCCCCGGCCGTAACGGGAGGATTCGAAGATTTTCGTACGGTCCAGCGATTCCACGGTCACGATGGGCGCGGCGGCGTCGTAGAAAGACAGCGTGGAAAGCCCGTCCAGCCTGCCGATCGCTTCGCTCAGGGCGTCGCTCGTCAGCGGGCCCGTGGCGATGATCACGTTTCCCTCCGGGATTTCCGTCACTTCTTCGCAGACGACCGTTATCTTGGGCTGCCCGCGCACGGCCTCGTCGACGCCCCGCGAAAAAGCCTCCCGGTCCACGGCCAGCGCGCCGCCGGCGGGCACGCGCGTTCCGTCCGCCACGCGCATCACCAGCGAACCCAGCCTGCGCATTTCTTCCTTCAGCAGTCCCACAGCGTTGGAAAGGCGGTCGGAGCGCAGGCTGTTGCTGCATACCAGTTCCGCCATGGTGGAAAGGTGCTGGGCGGGCGTGCGCTTTTCCGGCTTCATTTCAAGCAACGTCACGTCCACCCCGCGTTTGGCCAGCTGCCACGCCGCTTCGCAGCCCGCCAGCCCGCCGCCCACTACGGTCGCCTTCATTCGTCGCTTTCTTCCTTCGCTTTCACGGTCTTCCGGTACCGACACTTCTCGTTGGCGCACAGGTGCACGGTCTGCCCCCGCTTGGTGCGCTTTTCCACCATGTAGCCGCCGCAATGCGGGCATTTTTCGGCAAGTGGCTTTTCCCAGCTGACGAAATCGCAGGCCGGGTATTTTTCGCAGCCGTAGAACTTGCGGTTCTTCTTGCTGGTCTTTTCCATCAGGCGCGCGCCGCACTTGGGGCACGGTGTGTCGATGTAGACGACGATCGGCTTGGCGTTGCGGCAGGCCGGAAAGTTGGGGCAGGCGAGGAACTTGCCGAAGCGCCCCATTTTGTACACCATCATCGCGCCGCACTTTTCGCAGCGGACGTTGCTGACCTCGTCTCGCACCTCGACCTTTTCGATCTGCTCCTCCGCCACGGAGAGCATCTTCTCGAACGGCGGGTAGAAATCCCGCAGGATGGAGCGCCACTCCACCTTGCCCTCCTCCACCTCGTCCAGCTTGTCCTCCAGCGAGGCGGTGAACTCCGTATCCACGATCGGCGCGAAATAGGCCAGCATCATCGCAGTGACCATTTTACCCAGTTCCGTGGGGTACAGCCGCTTCTTTTCTCGGGACACGTATCCGCGGCTGATGATGGTGGTAATGGTCGGCGCGTAGGTGCTGGGGCGGCCGATGCCCTTTTCCTCCAGCGTTTTTACCAGCGAGGCCTCGGTGTAGCGCGCGGGCGGCTGGGTGAAGTGCTGCGCCGTCTCCACGTTGGTCACGGTCGCCGCGTTCCCCTCCTGCAAATCCGGCATGGCGGTTTCGGGGGCTTCGCCCGCGTCGTCCTCGCTTTCCACGTAGGCGGCGCGGTACCCCGCAAACGTCATATGTTCGCCGTAGTAGCGCAGTTCCACCGTTCCCTGCTTGGGGTGCGCGCCGTCCGCCGGGGCGGTCGCGTTCTTCTCCCGGCCTTCCAGTTCCACCGTGATCGTTTCGAACGACGCTGGTTTCATCTGGCTGGCCATAAAGCGGGTATAGATCAGCCGGTACAGGCTGTATTGTTCCCTCGTCAGTTTGGCCTTGACGGCTTCGGGTTCCAGCCCGAGGTCGGTGGGGCGGATGGCCTCGTGCGCGTCCTGCGCGTTCTTGCGGCCCTTGTATTCGTTGGGTTTGTGCGGGCAATACTCAGCGCCGTAAACGGTCTTGATCTGCTGCCGCACGGCTTCCAGCGCTTCCGCGCTCACGCGCACGCTGTCCGTACGGATATAGGTTACCAGACCCACGGTACCTTTGCCCACGTCCACGCCTTCGTACAACTGCTGCACCACCTGCATGGTGCGGGCGGTGGAGAAGTTCAGCTTCCGGCTGGCTTCCTGCTGTAGGCTGGAGGTGGTGAACGGCGGCTGCGCCCGGTTGAGCTTCTCCCCGCGCTTGACGGCGGACACCATAAAATCCCCCGTCAGAATGCGCCGCTTGGCTTCCGCCGCCTCCCGCTCGTTGGAGACGACCGCCTTTTTCCCGTCCAACGCGAACAGCTTGCACCGGAAGGCGATTTTCCTGCCTTTCGCGTTGTGCGCCGTGGCGTCGGCCAGCACGTCCCAGTATTCCTCTGGAATGAAGTTGTCGATCTCTTCTTCCCGCTGCACCACCAGCTTGGTCGCCACGCTCTGCACGCGGCCCGCGGAAAGTCCTTTTTTGACCTTCGCCCACAGCAGGGGGCTGATCTTGTAGCCCACCAGCCGGTCCAGCGCGCGGCGCGCCTGCTGCGCGTCCACGCGGTCCATGTCCACGGCGCGCGCGTGGTCGATGGCGTCCCTCACGGCCTTCTTGGTGACCTCGTGGAACTCGATGCGGCAGGGTTTGGACGGATCGATATCAAGCGTCTGCGCCAGATGCCAGCTGATGGCCTCGCCCTCCCGGTCAGGGTCTGTGGCGAGGTAAATCTGGCTGGCCGTTTTGGCTTCCTTTTTAATTCTGGCCAATATCTCGCCGCGGCCGCGGATGGTGATGTACTTCATCTCGAAACCGTTGGCCGTGTCCACGCCCAGCTGGGATTTCGGCAGGTCGCGCACGTGCCCCTGCGACGCCTCCACCTTATAGCCTTTGCCAAGGAACTTCTCGATGGTTTTAGCCTTTGCGGGCGATTCCACGATCACCAGTTTCTTGTTGTTCTCCGTTGCCATTCGTTTGCCTCCTGCCTGATAATTAGACGCCGGTCAGCCGGCGTTACCCCGGGATGCGCGGATTGCCAGGGCGAACACGTTTCCGCTGTCCCGCCGCACCTGCCCCGTAATCTCCATTACGCTCAGTTCCGCCATCAGCGCGTCCGCATCGAACCCCGTTTCCGCGCAAAGGCTTTCCATGCCCAGCGGTTCCCGCAGCAGTGCCTTGAGGATCGCCCTTTGCGCGGGGTTGTCCCCCTCGGGCGGCAGTTCCCGCCTGGGCTCGGTCAAATCGCGCTTCGGGGTCAACCCGAGGTCTTCCAGCACGTCCTGGGCGGAGGTCACCAGCCGAGCGCCTTCCCGGATGATAGCCAGCGGGCCTTCGGCCACCGCCTGCCCCGCGCAGCCGGGCACCGCGAACACGTCCCGCCCCTGGTTCAAAGCCGCCGTCACGGTGATCATTCCGCCGCTTTTAATCTTGCCCTCCACGAAAACCACCGCGTGGCTCAGGCCGCTGATGACGCGGTTGCGGTTGGGAAAATGGAAAGGCTGCGGCTGCGCGCCCGGCGGATATTCGCTGATCACCGCGCCGCCCGTATCCAGAATGCAGCGGTACAGGGCGGCGTTTTCCGTGGGATAGGGCACGTCCACTCCGCTGCCCAGCACCGCGACGGTCGTACCGCCCGCGTCCAGCGCGCCCTCGTGCGCACAGCCGTCGATGCCGCGCGCCATGCCGCTGACCACACAAAGCCCCGCCACGCCCAGCTCGCTGCCGATGGCGCGCGCCATGTTGCGCCCGTAGCCGCTGGGGTAGCGCGTGCCTACGATCGCCACCGACGGGCGGCTGAGCGCGGACACGTCCCCCCTAGCGTATACCACGTAGGGCGGATCGTCAATGCACTTAAGCAGCGGAGGATATGCCGCGGCGTCCTGAAACAGCACGGTAACGCCCTTCTTTTCCAGGGTTTCGCACAGCGCGTCCAGCGCCGTAGCCCCGTGGAAACGGGCCAGCGCCGCGTTGGCCTCCGCGTTGGCGGTAACGGCGATCCCCCGGCGGAAATCCTCCCGGAGCGCGCAGGCGGAGCCGCTTTGTTCCAGCAGCCTGCGTACGCGGTCGGCCGAAAGCTCCGCCGCGGAGAGCCAGAGAAGGCTCCTCTGTTCCTCGGTCAAACGCATGTTACCTCCAATACTGGCCGTCCAGATTGCGAAGCTGGATGGCCTGCGCCACGTCCTGCCTGTCCGGCAGTTCCCGTCCGGCCAGGTCGGCCAGCGTGCGCGCCACCTTACGGATGCGTCCGTAAGCGCGCATGCTGATGTGAAACTGCTCCGCCGCCTTGTGCAGCAGCGCGTTGCCCTCCGGCGTGAGCGCGCAGTACTTTTCCACGCCTTCCTGCGTCAGCTGGGCGTTGCAGAAATAGCTTTCCCGCGCGTACCGTTCCAGCTGGCGTCCGCGCGCCTGGAGCACCCGGGCCTGCACCGTGCGGGTATCCTCCTGCGGCTCGCTCTGCTCGATCTCGTCGATGGTCACGGCGTCCATTTCCACCTGAATGTCGATGCGGTCCAGCAGCGGGCCGCTAATGCGCGCCAGATAGCGCTGGATCTCATAGGGCTTGCAGCGGCAGGGCTTGGTTTTACTGCCGTGGTTGCCGCAGGGGCAGGGGTTCATGCCCGCCACCAGCATGCACCGGCTCTGGTAGCGCGCCTGGCCGCTGACGCGGGTTACGTTCACGTACCCGTCCTCCAACGGCTGGCGAAGCGCCTCCAGCGTCTGGCGCTGGTATTCCGGCAGCTCGTCCAGAAACAGCACGCCGTTGTGGGCCAGCGACACCTCGCCGGGCCGCGCCTTCGTGCCCCCGCCGATGATGGCGGGCAGCGACGCGTTATGGTGCGGGGAGCGGAAAGGCCGCCGCGTCATCAGGCCCGCCTCGCGGGGCAGTTCTCCCGCGGCGGAATGGATGCAGGTGGTTTCCAGCGCTTCCTCGTAGGAAAGCGGCGGAAGGATGCCGGGAAGGCAGCGCGCTAGCATGGTTTTACCGCTGCCGGGCACGCCCACCATCAGCAGGTTGTGCCCGCCGGCGGCGGCCACTTCCAGCGCTTTGCGCGCGATCTTTTGCCCCCGTACGAACTTCAGGTCGTTCTCCGTCGCCTGCTCGCCCAGCAGTTTTTCGTAAGGTATCTGTTCCTGCGGCGGGATCGGGGCCGCGCCCGTCAGGTGTGCCACGGCCTCTTTCAGCGTGCGCGCGGGGTAGATGCGCACGTCCCCCAGGCACTCCACCTCGCGCGCGTTGCCCGCGGGCAGCACGATCTCCGTCATGCCCGCCGCGCGCGCCGCCAGCGCCATGGAAATCGTCCCGCGAATGGGCATCAGTTCCCCATACAGGGACAGTTCGCCCAACAGCAGCGTGCGGGTGAGGTTCGGAAAGTCGTCCGGCCTCTGCGCGGCCAGCAGCGCTACGGCCACGGCCAGTTCCAGGCTAGTGCCTTCCTTGCGTACGTCCGCGGGCGCGAGGTTGACCGTCAGCTTTTTCAGCGGCCACGGGTACCCGCTGTTGACCAGCGCCGCGCGGATACGGTCCCGGCTTTCCTTCACAGCCGTGCCGGGAAGGCCAACCACGTCGAAGCCCACCAGCCCGTTGCTGATGCAGGCCTCAACCTCCACCAGAAAGCCGTTCACGCCTTCCAGCCCGCCGGACACGGTTTTCGCTAACAAATCGGCCGCCCTCGTTTCCGTTTAGTAATACAGTTTCGGGAACCATTTAAGCCAGTCCAAGACCCACGTGGGCGTCAGCAGCCCGGAGGCGTAGGGATAGAACATCGCGAAGAATATCGCCGCCAGCGCCACGTAGGCGATCATGGCCCGTTTCTTCCATTTGCCGTCCCGCAGAAGGTTGAACACCGCCATCGTTGCCAGAATGATGAACGGAACGCTGGCGAAATAGTGATACATGTACATGGAGCGGGGCACCAGCACCCACGGCAGGTACTGCGCCATGAAGCCCAGTACGATCACCGCGAGCGTCAGGTCGCCGTCCCCCTGCCGGAAGCGCAGGCCGCCGCGGAAGGAAAGATATTTGCGCACGAACAGCGCGAGCACGACCGCCATGCACAGCGCGCCCACGTAGAAGATCAGCGGGTTGCCCATGCACATGATGGTGCTGGCCCATCCCGCAGGCTCGAACTTGTCCTGGCCGAACCACATGGGTTTCAGGATCAGCGGCCATTGCCACCATGGGGAGTAGAAGGGGTGATCCATGCCCAGTCCCGGCGTGCTCTGGTAATCGTACATGCCGATCTGCGCGCGGATGACGCGCTCGATCGTCACCGGCCCCGACGGGGACAGGTACGGGATGTAGCTCAGGTAATAGATGACCGCCGGAACGGCGATGAAGAACAACACGCAGAACCCGCACGTGGCGAGGATGCGCTTCAACGTCAGCTCCCGCGCCCAGCGCACGCGCTGCTTCTGCAGCGGCGTAAGCGTTTCCTCCTCGCCGACGTCGAAGGCCACCAACCCCGTGCGGAACTGCCGGAAGGCGGCTACCAGGAACAACACCGCAAGCCCCACCGCCGAATACAGCCCGATCCACTTGCTGGCGATGCCAAGGCCCATGAACAGCCCGCACAGCGCCAGCGGAATCAGCGTGCGCAGGAACGCCGTGGTAAGCACCTTCGGTTTCGCGTCCGCCGCGAGGCCTGCGGGCAATGCGTACACGTCGGTTTGCAGGTACCTCACCATACACAGGAACGAAAGGATGATAAAGAACACGGGGAAGCTGTCGATGGTGGCGATGCGCGTTTGCGTGAAGTGCATCAGGTCGAAGGTGAGCAGCAGCATCGCGAACGTCGCCAGATCGCGCCGTTTGGTCAGCTGTTTGGCCAGCAGATAAAGTGCGGGCAGCATCAGCACGCCCGCCAGCGCGCCCATGAAGCGCCAGCCGAAGGGCGTCATGCCGAAGATGGCGATACCAACCGACATGATGAGCTTGCCCAGCGGCGGGTGCGTGGTTTCGTAGGGAATCTGGCCGTGCAGGTGCTCGTAGGCGGTGCGGGCGTGGTAGATCTCGTCGAAATAGGTGCCGTTGAACCAGCCGGGCTCGCCGGTAAGCGTGTCCTGCTCGTCGATCAGGTTTGTAACGGGCTTGTTGGTCGCCAGCACGTCTTTGGCTCCCGTATGGGCAACGAGCGTCAGCGGCACCCGTTCCCCGGCTTCGTCTCGCACGATGATTTCCCACAGGTTGAGGCCCGCGTTCTCCGCGTTCACGCGCAGGTATTTCCCTGTGAGCCACAGGACGTTGTCCGGGTTGTTGTCGTAATAAGTTGTGTCCCCCGCGCCGTTGGTGACGCTGGTTACGGCGTAGTTCCAACGGTAGCACATGCCTTCCCGCAGTTCGCAGGGATAGGCGTTCGACCAGTTCTCGCCGTCGTCGCTTACGGAAATGGAAAAGTCGCTGTAGCTTACGCCCGCGTAGTACAGGAGCTTGAAGGTCTGCTCCTCCGGAAGCTCGAACACCGCCTGTTCGTCCGCGCCGGTAGCCACCCACGCCGTCTGCGACGCTTTGGTGCTGCCGAGGTTGGTAAACGTCATGGCGGAATACACGACCACCGTAATGCCCATAATCAGCCAGTCCCGCGCGGTCAACCGCAGGCGTGCGTCCGCGGGGGCCAGCAGCCCGTTACGGTAACAGGCGTCGGTTTTAGGCGTTCGCACGGGCGCGGGCCGGGCCGCTGCCTCCGGCTGCGCGACGACCCCCGTGTAGGCGATGAAGCCCGCATAACCGCACAACAGGACGTTGAGAACGCCCAGCGTCATGTTGAGGCCGTAGGTATCCTGGTTCAGGTGCCCCATCGCCGCGCCGAAGAGGATGGAATTATCCAGCACGATGGCGGTGTTGAGGAAGGTGGTTGCGGAAAGCCCGGCGCAAAGCCACAGCAGCCGTCTGTCCCGCGTGCGCACGTAAGCCAGCGGCAGCAGCAGCAGCGCCGCGAAGAGGTAGCGTTCGTGCACCTTGAGGCCCAGCACGTACACCCCGGTCAGCATCAGCGCCAGGGCGAAGGGAAGCGCGTCCGCGCTGCGCTCCGCCAGTAGGTAGAGGATCGCGAAGAGGTATACGAACACCATCCACATCGTGCCGTAGCTCTGGAAGGTGCAGGGGAAGAACGCCGATACCAGAAAAATAAGCCCGAACAGCAGGCACAGCGCCGTGAACGCGACTCTGCGCCCGTCCTCCCCGGTGCCTTCCCGGCTGCGCAGGCGTCCCGCGAGGGTTCGCGCGCGCCCGGCAAAGGCGTTTACGCCCCTGTGCAGCCTGGCCGTCCACGCGCCGATTCCCAGCAGCAGCGCGCCTGTGGCGACGGGCAGCAGCGGCGTGAGCACCGTGACGACGTATCCGTCCGTCCCGGCGTCCAGGCGCGACCAGTTGCCGCCCAGCAGGTACATGAGGTTGGCGGTGTTGAGGGTCGCGTAGTTGTAAGAAGAAAGAGTTTGTTTATACAGGCTGATCAGCCACAGCGGGTCGCTTTGCCCGATAGAAAAAGGCACGATGATCGCCGCCGCGCAGCCCGCCGCGATCGCAAGCCCGCGCCAGACGCCGCCCCACTGCGTTTTACGGTCTTTCCCCGCGGCCAGCGCCAGTGACAGGATGAGCCACGCCACGCCCACGGGGGCGAACAGCAGCGCCTGCGGTTTCACCAGCACGGCCACCACGAACAGCGGCAGGGCGGCCTTCCAGTTCTTCTCCATGGCGGCCGCAGCCGTGAAGAACATCAGCAGCGCGAGCACCGTATCCACCTGGCCCCAGGCCGAGCCGTTCACCAGCGCGGCGGGGTTCAGCGCGAACAGCAGGGAAACGTATACCGCGGCCTTGACCGGGATACGCTTCTTCGCGTAGGCGAACAGCGCGACGGCTGCGGCCATGTCGCACAGGATGGGGATGATCTTGATCAGCAGCCGGACCCCCGCGCTGTCCGAATAGCCCACGGCCCGCAGGATCAGGCCCACCGGCCACAGCAGCAGCATGTAGCCGGGCGGGTAGTCGCAGAAATAGTCCGGGGCGTAAAAACCCGCGGGCCCAACGCCGGCCATGCGCAGGCTCCAGGCGGAGAAACAGCCCATGTCCACGCCGTAGCCCGCCACCTGTGCGCCCAGCGCCAGCCGCAACGCGAAGGCCGCCGCCAGCGCAAGGACGAACGCGAGCATCGCGGCGTTCGGCTTCGATTTATCAAGCTTTTCTTCCCGCAGCAGCTCGCCCGCGCCCATCGCGACCAGAATCAGGAACACCGCCGCCAGCAGGAGGAACAGCAGCGTGTTCTTGTGCTGCGCCGGTTCGCCGGCGTCGTTACCCGCGTCGGCGGCGGAATCGCCGTAATTATAATTGTACCACAGCGTGGCGGTCACGCCGTCGGGCACGGAATCCACCTGTTCCACGGCGATATCGTCGAAATACGCGGCGCCCTGGCTTTCCGCACCGTAGCCGCCCACGCGCACGTCCAGCTGCACCTCGGTCTGCCCGGCTTCCGTTTCGCCGTACCATTCCACGTACTGCCATTCCCCGTTCGTATCGTACAGCCGCTTGGAGAAGGCGTACACGTCCTCGATGGCGAAGTTCGCGCCGTTGCCCGTGTTCTCCATGTTTTCCACAAGGATATAGCCCGAAACGCGGTACAGGGTTTCGGGCTTCACGGCGATATTGCAGACGTAGCGCGCGTCGTTCACGTTGGCGTTGGTGATCTTGGCGCTGTAGGTTCCCGAATGCGCCTTTTCGGAAGTGATCGAAAAAAGCGTGAATCCTTCCTGCGTGCGGTAAGCGGCGGTGTACCAGCCGGCGGGCTCCCCCGCCGCGCTCACCGTTTCAAACCCGCCGTTGGAAAGCAGATTTTCCCCCTCCGCCTGCGCGCCGCCTGCGAGCAGAACGGCCAGCGTTGCCAGAAGCAGAAGGCCGGAAAGAAACTTCTTCATCGTCCATCCCACCCCGATCTTCCTTACGCGATCCATTTGCCGATGAACGTCCGCCGGTGCTGCGGGCAGGCTCCGTGCGTCCGGATGGCCTCGATGTGCTCCGCCGTGCCGTAGCCCATGTTGCGTTCCAACCCGTAAATCGGGTACGTTTTCGCAAGCTCGGCCATTTGCCTGTCCCGCGTCACCTTGGCCACGATGCTCGCGGCGGCGATGGAATAGCTGAGCGCGTCCCCGTGGATGATGCCCTCGGCCGGAAACGGCAGCGCGAGCCCCGTAACCGCGTCCACCAGGCACAGGGTCGCGGGCGCGCCCGCGGCGGCGCGGCGCATGGCGAGCTTCGTGGCCTGCAGGATGTTGATCTCGTCGATCTCCCGCGCGCTGGCCTCCCCCACGCCCACGAACAACGCGCAGGCCAGGATCTGGTCGTACACCGCTTCCCGGCGGGCGGCGGAGAGCTTCTTGCTGTCGTCCACCCACGCAAGCGGCGGCGACGCGGGCATTATCACACAGGCGGCCGTTACCGGTCCAAACAGCGGCCCGCGCCCCACCTCGTCCATGCCGGCCAGCGACGCGCCGAACGCGGGGTAAGCCGCGTCGTGCGCGATCAGCGCCTGCGAACGCGCAAGCCTTCGGGCGTCCGGTTTCGTCAAGCGCGGTCGCTCCCTTCGCGCGTTTCGGGCGGCAGTTCCAGCGTGATGCGCCCCACTTTGCCCGCGCGGAACTCGTCCAGTACGACGGCGCAGGCGCGGTCGGCATCCGGCACGCCGCCCTTCAGCAAAAAGCCGCGCCCGAGGCACACCTCGTTGAGCAGCTCGTAGCCTTCCGCATCCGGATTCTTGATTTTAAACCGCTCGCAGGTCGCTTCCCGCCGCACGGCCAGAAGGTCGCGGAGCAACCGTACGCATAACGTCTGCTGGTCGTACACCGCGTCCCGGATGGTGCCGATGTAGGCCAGCCGCGTGGCGGCGAGCTTGTCCGTAAGCTTGGGCCACAGCAGGCCGGGCGTATCCAGCACTTCCAGATAGGGGCCCGCCTTCACCCACTGGCCGGTGCGCGTGACGCCGGGCCTGTCCCCCACGGCGGCGATCGCACCGCCGTACAGGCGGTTGATGAAGGTGCTCTTGCCCACGTTGGGCACGCCCACCACCATGGCGCGGATCGTCTTGCGCAGGCCGCGCTCCAGGCTGTGTTTCACGATTTCCATCACGGCCCTGTCGATCAGCGCCTTCGCCTGCTTGGTCTTGGCGGGCGTGGCATCGTAGGCCATGGCGTCGATGCCCTGCGCGGCAAAAAAGGCCAGCCACCGCGCGGTTTTGTCCGGTTCGGCCAGATCGGCCTTGCACAGAAGCAGCACGCGGCGCTTGGCGGCGAGCATCCTGTTCAGATCGGGGTTCCGGCTGGAAAGGGGCAGACGCGCGTCGCACAGTTCCACCGCGAGGTTCACCTGCGTAAGCTGCCCGGCGAGCGTGCGCTTCGCCTTAGCCATGTGTCCCGGGTACCACTGTATCTCCAACGGAAGCTCTCCTTCCCGAAGGCGGCCCGCCCGCGCCGCACGGCCGCCCGCGGGGAACGGCGGCGCGCAACGCGAAGAAAATCGGCGTTTCAAGAGAATTCGTTTCAATTAAAGCATTGTTTCCGCAAAATAGCAAGGCCGACTTTACGGCCCCGCCTTACGTTTTCGCCCGCGCGGCACGGTTTTTCCATAGGAAAAAGCCCTTGCGGCGCGTTTCGTTACAAGTGAAAATTTCTTAAGAAAAACGCGGCGACCCGCTTACTCGTCCCGTTCCTCCGCGTCCTCCGTAATTCCGTCCGCGACGGTTTCCTCGTCCGGCACGTCCAGCAGGCGCTGCGCCTCGGCCTCGTCCAGCGCTTCCACGCGGCGGAGCTTGCGCTCGATACTGCGGGTGCGCACGTAGGCGGTGTCGATGGTGTCGGATGCCTGCTTGAGCTTCTCCTGCGTTTTGGCGAGCACCTGCGAAAAGTTGCCGAAATCCGTTTTCACCGCGCCCAGCAGCTTCCACACCTCCGCGGAACGCTTTTCGATGGCGAGCGTGCGAAAACCCATCTGCAGGCTGTTGAGCATGGCCAGCAGCGTGCTGGGCCCCGCCACCACCACGCGCTGCTCCCGCTGCAACTGTTCCACCAGCGCGGCGTCCCGCACCACCTCGGCGTACAGGCTTTCCAACGGCAGGAACATCACCGCGAAATCGGTAGTGTACGGCGGTTCGATATATTTGCCGGATATGCGCCTGCCTTCCACCTTCACGGCGGTCACCAGCGCCCTGCGGGCGGCTTCCGTGGCCTCCGCGTCCCCGCGCTCGCTGGCTTCGGCCAGCCGCGCGTAATCCTCCTGCGGGAATTTGCTATCGATGGGCAAGTATATCGGCCGCTCGCCGTCCCTGCCGGGCAGGCACACCGCGTACTCCACGCGTTCTTCCGCGTGGGGGTTCACCTGCACGTTGGCCGCGTACTGCGAGGAGGAAAGCGCCTCCTCCAGCAGCGCGCCCAGCTGGATTTCGCCCCACACGCCGCGCTTTTTCACGTTGCCCAGCACCCGCTTCAAATCCCCCACGCCCTCCGCTAGCCGGTGCACTTCCCCCAGGGACTGATACACCTGTTCCAGCCGTTCGCTGACCTGCGTGAAGCTCTGGGCCAGGCGCTTGTTGAGGGTATCCTGAAGCTTTTCGTCCACCGTCTGGCGCATCTCGTCCAGCTTTTTCGTGTTCTCCGCGCGCAGGTCGCCGATACCCTTTTCCAGCGTCTCCCGCATGCGTTCCAGCCGCGCCTCGTTCTGCTGCAGCTTCTGGTTAAGCGTCGTATCCACGGCCTGCATCCGCTGCTCGAATCTGGCGAGGCTCTCCTCCGTCAGCTGGTACATGCGCGCCTGCCGCCCCTCCTGCGAGCGGTCGTGCTCGTAGGCGCCCTGCTGCCATACGGAAAACTGCTTGTTCTGCTGGTCGGCTCCGCGGTTGATGAGCCCCGCCAGGCTGTCCCCGATGGCCTGCAGGGTACGCATCTGTTCCTCCCGCTGGCCGAGGCTCTGCTGGGAAAGCGACGTTTGCAGTTCGCGCAGGGCGTCCTGCAGGGCGTATTCCATCTGCACCAGCCGCCGCTCGCTGCGCAGGCGTCTGGAAACGACGATCAACACGACGATCAGCAAAACAACGGTCAGCGCCAGCGCGCCGAACGCGAAGGGTAGCCAGTTCTGCAAGTCCTGAAGGTTCATGCTGCCTCCCATAAGAAAAAGACCGCCGTCACATTTCCCGGCGGCCTTCCATAGCCTTCGCCAGCGTAATTTCGTCCGCGTACTCCAGGTCGCTGCCCACCGGCACGCCGTGGGCGATGCGCGTGACCAGCACGCCCATGGGCTTCACCAGCCGCGCGATGTAGCTGGCCGTGGCCTCGCCTTCGATGTCCGGGTTGGTGGCGAGGATGACTTCCTTTATCTTACCGTCCGCCAGCCGCGCGAGCAGTTCCCGGATGCGGATGTCGTCCGGCCCAACGCCCTCCATGGGCGAAAGCGTGCCGTGCAGCACGTGGTAGGAACCTCTGAAATCCCGCATACGCTCGATGGCGGCCACGTCCCGCGGGTCGCGCACCACGCAGATCTGCCCGTTCTGCCGGGCCGGATCGGCGCAAATGTCGCAAAGATCGGCTGTCGCGTAGTTGCCGCACACCTCGCAGGAACGAATCTCCTTGCGGCCCTGGTAAATGGCGGAAGCCAGCTCCCGCACGTCCTCCAGCGGCATGCCGATGATGTGGTAGGCCAGCCGCTGCGCGGTTTTCTGCCCGATGCTGGGAAGCTTGGAAAGCTGCGTCACCATCCGGGTAATGGGCTCCAGTTGCCGCGCCATAGCTTAGAGCATGCCCCCCATGCCGGGCGTGAGACGGCTCATTTCCGCTTCGCGCGCCTGCTCGCCGCTGCGCAACGCCTCGTTGACCGCCGCGAGGATCATATCCTGCAGCATTTCCACGTCGTCCGGGTCCACACACTCCGGCTTGATCTCCACGGATTTGAGCTCCCGCTTACCGGTCGCCACCACCGTGACCATCCCGCCGCCCGCCTGGGCGGTGTATTCCTTCGCGTCCAGATCCTCCTGCGCCTTGGCCATCTGCTCCTGCAGCTTCTGCGCCTGCCGCACCAGCTGCTGCATGTTTCCACCGCCGCCGCCTCCGCCGCCGTAGCCGCCGAAACCGCTGAAATTCCTCTTGCCCATGCCGAATTCCTCCGTTACTCTTTTGCGCGGATCAGCTTCAGTTCCGCGGATACGCCCGTGGCGCGCAGAACGGGTGCGCCTGCGTCCTGCGTGACCTCCACGCCCTCCGCGGATACCCGGCCGCTCAGGCTGCGCATGGAAACGTTCACGCGCTCCTCCGGCGTGATCAGCGTTACGTTGCCGGAAACGGAGCGCAGCTCCATTTCCGTAAAGCCCGTTTTCTGCCGTATCTTCTGCCTGCCGCTGACCGTGGTGCATTTGTAACTCTTGGCGGATACGCCTTCCAACGCCACGGTGCCGCTGACGGAACGCACGGTCATGTTTTCGGCCGTCAGATCTTCCGCGTGGATGTCCCCGCTGACGGATTTCAGGGCGATTTCCCGCGCCGCCATGCGGGAGGCATGGACATCGCCGGAAATGGTATCCAACACGATACGGCTGCCGTTAAGTCCACGAGCGTTCAGCAGCCCGTTGACGGTGTTGACGTGAATCTGCCTGTCCCACCGTTTGGGCACGCGCACGCATACCTGCATCCAGTGGCTTTCCGTTATGTTGAGGGAAAGGCCGTACTGCGGCTGTTCCGCCGTCAGTGTGTCCCCTTCCCGGATGATCCGCAGGTCGCGCACGGAATTCTCGTCGCCCGCCGCCAGCACCTGCACGCGGTCGATCTCGTCGGCGAATATTTCCACCTGGGCCCACGCCATGTGGATCGCCAGATCGTTCAAGTTGGCAGTTTCAAAGCTTTCGTTCCGTTCCAAAACGATCCGCCGCCTTTCCTTTCGATTCTCGTTTCATGATACCCGTTTTTCCCGGAAATTGCAATTCCCTTTTCCTTCCGGGTTCGCGCGGCACGCTTCCGGCCTTCCCTGATTTTCCGCAGGCCCGCAAGGAGAACCTCCCCCGTCCGGCGAAACCTTACCGAAGCGTTTTTCGCGGCAAACAACCGGCAAAGACGGCGGGAGGATAGCCGATGCGCAAGACGGCGGTAGTGGCGGGGCACGTGTGCCTGGATATCGCGCCCGATCTGGGCGCGCTTCCCGCGTACGCGCCGGACGCCCTTTTGCGCCCCGGCAGGCTGACGCGCGTGGGCCCGGCGGACGTGCACACGGGCGGCTGCGTGGCCAACGCGGGCCTTGCCTTTCAAAAGCTCGGCGTCTCCGCCCGGCTGGCGGCCCGGGTGGGCCGCGACGCCTTCGGGGAACTGATGCGCGAAATGCTCTCGGCCTCCGGCGCGGAGTGCGCGCTGCTGACCGACCCGGAAAGCGCCACCTCCTACAGCGTGGTGCTTTCGCCGCCGGGCGTTGACCGGGTTTTTCTGCACCACTCGGGCGCCAACGAGCGTTTTACGGACGCGGACGTGCCGGACGGGCTGCTGGCCGGCGCAAGCCTGCTGCACTTCGGTTATCCGCCGCTGATGCCCCGCATGTGCGAGCGGAACGGCGAACCGCTCGCGCGTCTGTTCGGCCGGGCGCACGCGCGCGGGCTGGCAACCTCGCTGGACATGGCCGCCGTCGATCCGGGTTCGGAAGCGGCCGGAACCGACTGGCCCGCGCTGCTTGCTCGCGTTCTCCCGGCCACGGATTTCTTTCTGCCCAGCGTCGAGGAACTGTGCTTCATGCTGGACAGGGCGCTGCACGCGCGCTGGCTCGCCCGTGCCGCCGGGCGGGACGTGACCGCGATACTGGACATCCGGCGGGACGTGGTTCCGCTGGCGGAAACGCTGCTGAACCTCGGCGCGAAGGTCGCCGTGGTCAAGTGCGGTGCGCGCGGCCTGTATTTCCGCACCGCGGACGAAGCCGCCCTGCGGGACGCCCCGTTGGATGCCGCCTTGTGGGCGAACCGGGCGGGTTTCCAGCCCGCCTTCAAGCCCGGGAAAGTCGTTTCCGCCACCGGCGCGGGGGACGTGAGCATCGCCGCGTTCCTGACGTCCGCGCTGGAAGGGTTTCCCCCGGACGCATGCGCGCGCCGTGCCGCCGCCGCCGGAGCCTGCTGCGTGGAAGCCTGCGACGCCGTCAGCGGCCTGCCGTCGCTTTCGGCGCTTGACCGGCGCGTCGCCGCCGGTTGGGAAACCAACGCATAAGCCGCCATGCCGAACCTGTTTGCCAATCGCTGCGAAGGAGGCTGTTTCCGATGCTCGCAACCCTCAACGACGTTCTGCCGACCGCCCGCAAAGGCCGTTACGCCGTCGGCCTGTTCAACACCGTCAATCTGGAAATGGCGCTGGCCGTGCTGGGCGCGGCGGAAGCGCTTCGTTCGCCCGTAATCGTCGGCACGGCGGAAGTGCTGCTTCCCTTCGCGCCGCTTCGGAACCTGGCCGACCTGTTATTACCCATGGCGCGCCGCGCTTCCGTGCCCGTGGTGCTTCACTACGACCACGGCCTTACGTTTGAAAACACCATGCTGGCCCTGAAATACGGCTTTTCGTCCGTCATGTACGACTGCTCCACCCTTCCCTACGAGGGAAACCTGCGCAACGTGAAGGAGCTGGCGCGGATCGCCCACGCCTTCGGCGCTACGGTGGAAGCGGAACTGGGGCACGTGGGCGACGCGGACGGCTCGTACGGGTACGAAAGCGGCGACCCGGCCCGTTTCTATACCGACCCCGCGCAGGCGGAGGAGTTCGTCGCCCGCACCGGCGCGGACGCGCTGGCAATCGCCGTAGGTACGGCGCACGGGGCCTACAAGCTGCCTCCGAAGCTGGATTTCGGGCGCATCGAGGCCATCGCCGCGCGGGTGCCCGTTCCGCTGGTGCTGCACGGCGGCAGCGGGCTGACCGACGAGGATTTTCGCCTTGCCATCCGCGCCGGCATCAGCAAGGTCAATATTTTCACCGATTTGAACGGCGCGGGGGCCGCGGGCGCGGAGCGGGGGCTTCGGGAAGGCAAGCGGTCCGAAACCGCGCTGATTCCCTGCCGCACGGCGGCCATGCGCGCGGCCACGGAAAAGAAAATTACGCTGTTCGGCTCCGCGGGCAAGGCGTAGGCCGAGCTCGCCATCCCCAGGAATATTGAACGAAAAGCCGCAATCAACGTCAGGAGGAATCGCCGATGCCTATCGTATCCGTCCGGCGGGTGAAGGAGTACGACGACGAAGCGCTGTACCGGTCCGTAGCCGATCATTTCGAGGCGCTTTCCGTAAGCATCCCGCCGGACGCGCGCGTATTGCTGAAACCCAACCTGCTGGCGGGGCGCGCGTCCTCGCTGGCCATTACCACGCACCCGGCCGTGCTGCGCGCCGTGGCGAGGCGGCTGAAGGATACGGGCGTGAAGCGGATTATCCTCGCGGACAGCCCCAGCGGCGTTTACACGCCCGCGGCGCTTCGCAAGGTGTACGCGGCGTGCGAGTACCTGCCGCTCGCCGAGCACATGGAACTCAACGAGGACGTGAGCTACGGAGCCAAAGGCGGTTTCTCCATCATCAGGCCCGTGCTGGACGCGGATTTCGTAATCAATTGCCCCAAGCTGAAAACCCACGGGCTGACCGTGATGAGCGCGGGGGTGAAAAACCTGTTCGGCTGCGTGCCGGGGCTGCAGAAACCGGAGCAGCATTGCCTGCACCCGAGCATCGAGGGCTTCGCGGACATGCTGTTGGATCTGGCCGGGACCGTAGCGCCGTCCCTGACGATCATGGACGCGGTGGACTGCATGGAGGGCAACGGCCCCGGCGGCGGCAAGGTGCGGCCGATGGGCTACACGCTGGCCTCCCGCGACGTGTTCGCGCTGGACGAAGCCGCCGCCGCGCTGATGGCCCTGAACCCGGTCATGGCTCCGCTGATCCGCCACGCGCGCAAGCGCGGCCTGTCCGACCCCGGCGAGCTGGTCTGGCGGGGCGACCCGCTCATCGCCGCCGATCCGCCTTTCCTCTTGCCGGACGCGATCGTGACGCGGGAACGTTTCTTTTCCGTCAACGGCCTGTTCCACCACTTCTTCGGCCGCAAGCGCACCTACCCCGTCATCCGGACGGAACGCTGCGTGGGTTGCGGGAAATGCGCGGAATCCTGCCCCAAACACCTGATCGACGTAGTGGAACGCAAGGCGGTCATCCGCCGGAAAGGGTGCATTTCCTGCTTCTGCTGCCAGGAAGTCTGCCCGGCGAAGGCCGTGGACGCGGTGAAAAAGCGGGCGTGGTAGCTGCGGCAGACGCTTTCATCCATACGGGTATAATTTTACGGGGGCGGCGTTCCAGCGAACGCCGCCCCCGCTATTATTTACGCCACGCTTCCGTCCGGCAGAATCGCCGTATAGGGTTCCCGTTCGGGTATTTCCACCGTCTCCCACTCCCGCAGGTAGTCCAGTATCAGCTCGCTGACCTCCGTCTGGATTTCCTTCACCCGTTTGCAGCGCGTGTAGAAGTCGAAGCCGCCCGCTCCCGTGGCACGGTAGTTATTCATGGCGAGCGTCAGGGTTTCGCCGTCTTCCACGGGGCGGCCGTCCCTCGTGAGCGTCGTCACGCGGCTGCCCGCGGGCCTGCGCAGGTCGAAGGCATATTCGATTCCTGAGAAGTAGTCGTAGTTATAATGCGCTTCCTTGGGGCGTAGGAAAGGTTCGGCGATCGCCACCTTCCCCGCTTCGTCCATGGCAAAATAGGTGGCGCACTGTTCCAGCGCCTGCCGCAGCACCCCGCCCGTTACTTCCAGCACGACCAGCGTGTTGGAATACGTATAGCTGGCCGTCACGTCCCGCACGGTCATGACGCGGCCGAAGCCGCGCACCTCGTTGCCCAGCGCCGTGCAGGAGAGCTGCGCGCCGCTGGCGGCAAGCTGCGCCTGATTGATGAAATCCGCGACGGGCGATCCGTGCAACGCCATCGCCAGCCGGGCCTCCGGGCGCACGGCGCGCGAAAGTCTGCCGATGGGCCTGTCCAGCCAGCGGTTCAGGTCGTCGAGCAACCCCTGTTCCCACGGCCGCAGGGCGGCCTCCGCGGGCGGAGATAAAAGTTCCGACGTAAAGTGTTTCTCTTCGTCCATGAGGACGCGGACGTATGCGGTCGCGTTGGCGGGCGGCTGCACGATATGCGTTCCGTGATACGTGTGGTTGGCCATGGCGATGTGCTGGTGCCCGGTCAACAGCAGGTCGAAGGGAAGCTCCTCGCACAGGCGGCACGCGATGTTCTCGTCCGTGTCGCTCAGGCGTCTGCCGGTATCGAGGTCTTTTTCGCATCCGCCGTGG
Source organism: uncultured Oscillospiraceae bacterium (assembly GCA_964497495.1). GTDB lineage: Bacteria > Bacillota > Clostridia > Christensenellales > Aristaeellaceae > CAXXOK01. The sequence goes on along the minus strand of CAZCCZ010000021.1, from coordinate 12,662 downwards.
TAGAGCCCTACCAGCACGTCGGTCTTGCCTTTCAACGCTTCCACGGCTGCCTTCGCCGCCGCGAACGGGTCGCCGATCGTAAGCCCGGTCAGGTTCTCGGGCCGTTCCCACAGGTTGATCCAGCTTGTGGTAACGCCCACCAGCCCCACGCGCAGGCCGTTGGCAAGCGTACGCACCGCATAGCCCTCCACGGGCAGCCGTCCCCGTGCGTCGGCCACGTTCGCGCACAGGCAGCGGGCGGTCAGTTCCGACAAATGCGCCAGCAGCGTTTCCTGCCCGTAGTTGAAATCGTGGTTGCCCAGCGTTACGTAATCGTACCCCCGCTCGTTCATCGCGCGGGCCGCGGGCTGCGGCACGCCCTGCGTATGGCAGTAATAGGTCAGCGGCGACCCCTGCAGGGTGTCGCCGCCGTCGATGACCAGCGTATTCCCGTCCTTGGGAAAGCGCATGCCCAGCAGCCCCATGGGGCGGGGCGCGTTATCCGCGAAGTTGGTGGGATACAGGTAGCCGTGGGTATCCGAGGTGAAGTAGATCGTCAGTTTCGCGGCCATGTTATCCTCTTGCCAGCTTCTTGCGGATTTTCGTGGACGCGAACTCGATGATCAGCATCAGCACGATCATGCCGAACAGGAACGCGCCCACCATGCTCCAGCGGCGGCTGTTGATGCTTTGGATCAGCGCCGCGCCGATGCCGCCCGCGCCCACGATGCCCAGCGTGGTGGCGTCCTTGATGTTGATGTCGAAGCGGTAAATCAGCGTGGACACGAAATTGGCATACAGTTGCGGCAGGATACCGTAACGAATTTTCTGGAAGGTGGTGCAGCCCGCCGCATCCAGACTTTCCAGAATCCGCGTATCCAGATCCTCGATGGCGTTGATGTACATTTTGCTGATCATGCCGATGGAGCAGATGCTCTGCGTCACCACGCCGCAGAACGCCCCCGGGCCCGTGACCCGTATCCACACCAGCGCCCAGACCAGACTCGGAATGGTACGGATGAGCAGGATGAACGCGCGGGAGAAGAACGCCACCCATTTGGGCACCACGTTCTCGCTGGCCAGAAAGCTGAACGGCACCGCCAGCAAACCGCCGATCAGCGTGCCAAGCACGGCGATGGCGACGGTCTCGAATAACAGGTAGGGCACGCCGTCCCTCGTTCCGTTCACCAACAGGTTCATATCCGGGTGAAAAATGCCGTACACGATGCCGTAGGCAACCTCGCTGCCCTTGGCCGCAAGGCCCTTGAACTCGATGGCGTTGGCGGACCAGCCCAAGATCAGCGCCAGCGCGAGAACGATCAGCGTATACAGCCACCAGCGCCGCGGGCGGCTTTCGTACATTTCTTCAATGGGGTTCAGCGTTCGTTCCATACCGTACCTCCTGCCTAACTCAGTTTTCTGCGAAGGTACTGGCTGGTGTTGTCGATAATCAACACCGCGACGAACAGCGTGATCAGCACCATGCCGAGGCCCTCGTAATCCCGCCAGCCGATGCGCTCGTTGATGAGGATGCCCAGACCGCCCGCGCCCACGTACCCCAGGATGGACGCCGCGCGGATGTTGATTTCAAACGAGTACAGGCTGTGCGAAAGATACGTGGGCAGGATCTGCGGAAAGCAGGCGCTCCAGAAGGCCTGAAACCTGGTCGCGCCAAGCGCTTCCATGGCCTCGAAAGCGCCCATGTCGATGGTTTCGATGCTTTCGTACAGCATTTTGGTCACGATGCCGAAGGTAAACACCGTAATGGCCACCGTGCCCGCGAAAGTACCGAGCCGGAATATCAGCGCGCAGATGGAAGCGATGACCAGCGTGGGCAGCGTTCGGACGATGTTTAGCACCACGCGCAGCAACGCCACCACGTAGCCGTTATGGTTGATGTTGGCCGAGGCCATTACCGCGAAAGGCAGCGCCAGCGTGGATCCGATGACCGAGCCCATTACGGACATCTTGATCGTATCCAGCAGCGGCGGCCAGACCTTGCTGAAATAGCTCCATTCCGGGTTGAATATCTTCTTTAAAATCACCGTGAACTGGTACCCGCGCCGCACGATGATGCCGATGTCGAATCCCGTGATCTCCACAGAGCCCCATACCGCGGCGACCATCACGGCGAGAATGAGCCACGTGCGGGAGCGCGGCTTTTGCACGCTGTGTTCCCCCACGGTCATCGTTTTCGGTTTGAAAATACGGTCGAAAAGGGCGGGCTTGGCTTGTTTTTGCGCTGTTTTCCTCGCCATCAGCCCTCCGCCCCTTTCGTTCCGGCAACGCCCGCCTGTGCCCGGTCGGCAGCGATCCGGGCGGCGTCCTTGGCGCACTGCTCGTCGACGGCCTTGGGCACCGGGGCGCCGTTGTAAATAGCGTCCAGCACCTCCTGCGTCACATCCGTCACAGGGCCGTCGTATACGATTTCGCCCGCGCGGATGCCCACCACGCGGTCGGCGAAGTCCAGCGCCAGATCGACGTGATGGATGTTGATGAGGATGGTGATGTTCATCTCTTTATTAATACGCTTGAAATCGCTCATGACCTGGTTGGCGGTCACGGGGTCCAGCGCGGCCACCGGCTCGTCCGCCAGAATAACGGACGGGTTCTGGTTCAGCGTCCGGGCCAACGCCACGCGCTGCTGCTGTCCGCCGGAAAGCTGGTCGCAGCGGGTATACGCCTTATCCAGGATGCCCACCTTATCCAGCGCGGCCAGGGCGGCCAACTCCTGCTGCCGGGAAAAGAGGCCCAGAAGCACGCGGAAAAAGTTCATGTCCGGCACCATCGACGTCAGCACGTTTTTAATCACCGTGGAGCGCGTGACGAGGTTGAAGGACTGGAAGATCATCCCGATATGGCGGCGAAACCGGCGCAGGGCCTTTCCGCGCAGGGTCATCACGTCCACGCCGTCCACGACCACGTGCCCGTCGGTCACGTCGATCATACGGTTGATGGTGCGGATCAGCGTCGATTTGCCCGCGCCCGAAAGCCCGATGATCGCCACGAATTCACCCTGTTGGATGGTCAGGTTCACGTCTTTCAGGCCCTGTACGCCGTTGGGATAGGTCTTGCCGGCATGGACAAACTCGATCATACGCTGGCCTCTTCGCTTTCAGAATGATGGATTTTCGCTGCGTTCATGATACCATCTCCGGCGCCGGATGACAAGGGCGCGCGAGGCGTCCGCTGAAACGGTTCCCGGACGAAAAGCAGGGGCGGTACGGCCTTGACCGCACCGCCCCTGTTTTGGGGTGACAGAGAAAGGTTATTCCACGGCTTTCAGCGCCTGGCGCGCGGCATCGTAATCCGAATCCTGCGCGATGGCGTAGCCGGTGTGGCTGTACACGGCGAAGATGGCCTTGCCCTCGTCGGTGTTGATGATGTTGATCAGCGCGTTCTGGATCGCGGTGATGAACTCGGGGTTGTACACGGCGGGGTTCGCTTTGGTGATGGAAACGGTGTCGTTGTAGATGGGCGCGGTCACGCCGATGACGTTCAGCTCATTCCAGATGGAATCGCTGCGGCCCATGCCGGCTTTGCCGGTGGAATCCTGCTGGTCGGTAGGCAGCGTCCAGGCGGCTTCGTAGTCGCGGCGGCCGTCCGCATAGCACACGATGACGTCCACGGCCTCTGCGGCGGCCTGCGCGAAGGCTTCGCCGTAGCCGCTCAGGGTGACGACGTTGGCCAGGTCGGTGAGCTTCTTGCCGTCGTAGTTATCCATCAGCCACATGGTGGGATAGATGTACCCGGCGGAGGACGAGGTTTTCAGCACGGCCCAGCTGGCCTTGTTCAGGTCGTCCCAGGTGAGCGCTTCGCCGGCGTTGACCTTGGCGGCCAGTTCCTTGCCGTAGGCGGAAGGCGTGGCGTAGATCAGCGAGCGGTAGAAGGTGACCTGCTCGTCGGTGGGCAGCGTCTTGTTGGCGTCGCCGTTCCAGGTGACGGGGTCGGTGCTGTCGTTGCTCAGGCCCGCGCGCGTGGCGGTGAGGATCACGTCCACCTCGTCGCTGTAGAGGGCGTAGGTGCCGCCAGGCAGCCAGCCGATGTCGATGGTTCCGGCGGCCATGGCTTCGCCGGTGGCCTCGTAGGAGGTGCCCACGGTGATGTCCACTTCGCCGATGTCGTAGCCCTGGTTGAGCATTTCGGCTTTCAGCAGATCCGGCAGGTTCTTCGTGCCGGTAATGATAACGTCCGCATCCTTGGAGGGAACGAATTCAAGGGTCAGTTTGTCCATTTTGACGGCGTCGGCCATCGCGGATGTGCAGCCGGCGATCAACGCGACAGCCAGCAGCAGCGCCAGGAATTTCTTCATTTGGTTTTCCTCCTCAATGAATAGTACCGGGATTACTTTTATTGTACGATAATATTATTAAAAATTTTCTATCATAAAGGTTAAAAAAGCGTAATCGACACAACGCCGTCCGCGGTGCTCCGGCCGCCTTTTCCGCCGCGGATTGCATTTTTCCTGAAATTATGCTACGCTTTGCGCAGGAAAAGCGAGGCGAAAACGATGCAGATCCTCAAATCGTCCGAAGATTATCTGGAAACCATGCTGATCATGCGGGAGAGGCACGGTTATATCCGTTCCATCGACATCGCGGCGGAGCTTGGCGTTACCAAACCCAGCGTCAGCTACGCCACCAAACGCCTGCGGGAAAACGGTTACATCACCATGGACAGGGACGGTCTCATCACGCTGACGGACAAGGGCCTCGCCATCGCGGAACGGGTGTACGACCGTCATAAGACGCTTGTCGCTTTCCTGATGAAGCTCGGCGTAGACGAAGAGACGGCCGCCCGGGACGCCTGTAAGATAGAGCACGACATCAGTGACACCAGTTTCGCGGCCATCCGCGCGCGGGCGATGCCGGAAGAGTAGCTTCGGCCATACGATATTCAGGGCGCATGGAAGCGCCTTTTTTCTTTGCCTTTACGGCAGCATTCTGCTGCATTTGAAACACGTTTCCAGCTTACCTTCCACATAAGCCTGCAATGCCGAGAACAGCGCCGCGTCCGCCTCGTTGAGCGGGACGTCGAAACCCTTCTCAAGCGCCGCCCGCATCCAGGCGGCCTGCGCGGCGGAAAGCGCATATTGCCCTTCCCGCCTGCACGCCGCGCAGCACAGCCCTCCCGCGGCCACGTCCAGCCACACGTCCGTGCCCGGTTCGAGGGGTTTCATGCACAGGGCGCAGTGGTTCATGCGGGGGCGGTAGCCCGTCTCCGCCGCGTACAGCAGCAGAAAGGCGTTCGCTACCGCAAGCGGAGCCTCGTCCAGGCTGTAGGCCAAGTGGTACAGCCCCTTGAGCAGCAGGGCGTACAGCCCTTCCGCCGGCTCTTCCGGCTGCGCCGCCGCCTGCGCGAGGCTCACGAGGTACGCGGCGCAGGTAAGCCGGTAGGGGTCCAGGCGCAGGGGGTAAAAGGTATCCTCCGGCGTACAGGAAGTAAGCGTGTAGCGATCGCGGCTTCTGAACGCCACGAACTCGCCGTGCACGAACAGCTCGCTGCCGGTCATCAGGCAGCTTTTCGGCCTCCTGCAGCCGCGGGAAAGCAAATCCACGCGGCCCCGGTCGGGCGTGAGGAGCGTGAGCATCCGGTCGTGCTCCCGGTAATCGGCGTGGCGCAGAACCACGCCCCGCATCGTTTCAGACGGCATGCCCTTCCCCTCCGTTCTCACGTTCTCACGTTCTCACGTTATGGTTCCGCGTATATTATAACACGTTCCCACGGCCCCGGGAAAGCGCGAAAAAGGCCGAATACCCGAACGTTCGCCGTTTTTCGGGCTGGCAATATTCGCGGTTTCATGGTATACTTTTTCAAAGAAACCCTTGCGAGGAGGAACCGCGCCGTGGACAGGATCCGCAGGAACGAGCGCATGGCCGCGCTTACGAAAATCGTCACCGCGTCGCCCAACCGCATCTTCACCCTGTCGCATTTCTGCGACCTGTTCGGCGCGGCGAAATCCACCATGAGCGAGGACATCGATATTTTAAAGGACGTGCTCGCCCGCTTCGAGCTGGGCCGGCTGGACACCGTCACCGGCGCGGCGGGCGGCGTGCGCTTCCGCCCGACCATGGGCAAGGCCGAGGCCCGCGGGCTGATCGGCGGCCTGTGCGAGGAACTGGCGCAGCCTTCGCGCCTGCTGCCCGGCGGGTTTCTGTACCTGTCGGACATCCTCAGCACGCCGTCCGTCGTGCGCGGTATGGGCGTGATCCTCGCCAACCAGTTTTACGACGCCGCGCCGGATTTCGTGCTGACCATGGAAACCAAGGGCATTCCCGTGGCGCTGATGACCGCGGACGCGCTGGGCGTGCCGCTGGTAATCGCCCGGCGCGCCAGCAGCGCGTACGACGGCTCCGCCGTCAACATCACCTACGTCACCGGGGCTCTGGACCGCATCGAGACCATGAGCCTCAGCCGCCGCGCGGTGCGGGCGGGCCAGCGCGCGCTGATCGTGGACGACTTTCTGAAGGGCGGCGGCACCGCCAAAGGCATGGCCGACCTGATGAAGGAGTTCTCCGTGGAGGTGGCCGGCATGGGCTTCGTCATCGCCACGGCTTTCCCCGCGCAAAAGCGGATTCAAGGTGAAAAAGCCCTGATGGTGATGGACGCGAACCCCGCCGAGCCCGAAACGCTTTCCGTACGTCCCGCCGACTGGCTGGCCGTGTAAACGAATACTCTTGAGGTGATTTGGAATGAAACGCACCATCGGCATTCTTCTTTCCGCACCGGTTAACGCCTTCTCGGCCATGCCCCTGCTGGGGAAACCCTGCCGCGCCCACGCGGAGCAGGCGCTGGCGGACGCGGGCGTCGCTGTGGCGGCGTCGGCCCCGGCCGACGCCGACGAACTGCGCGCGCTGTTGGCCAAAGACGTGGCGAGCGTGGTGCTCGTCGCCGAAAACGCGCCCTGCCTGGACGCAGTTACCTACTGCGCGCTGGCCGCCGCGGCCGAAAAGCGACCCGCGGCGGTGCTGCTGCCCGATATGGCCACGCCTCTGGCGATGGCGCTGCCCGTGGCGAGCCTGAAGAGCCTGCCGGTCAAGGGCGCCCTTTCGTTCGCCGTGCTTACGTCCGCTCTGGACGGGCGGGGCGAGGCCGTGAAGGTGATCCACGCGCAAAGCCCGGACGCCTACGTGGCCGTGACCGACGCGGAAAGCTACGCGGCAGCTTACCGCTGCCTTCGCGCCGCCATCGTGCGCAGGCACGCCGCTAACGGCGTGATCGTGCTGGACCCCGAGCGCACGGTGATCGAGGCGGACGTGCGTATCGGCGCGGGCACCACCGTATACGCGGGCAACACCCTGCAGGGCGGCACCGTGATCGGCTCAAACTGCACCCTGTACCCCAACAACCGCATGGACTGCGCCGCGCTGGGCGACTACGTGACGGTGGAAAACAGCGTGCTGCTTCATTGCAGCGTCGGCGCGCGCACGAAGGTAGGACCCTTCGCCTACCTCCGCCCGGACGCCGCCATCGGCGAGGGCTGCCGCATCGGCGATTTCGTGGAAATCAAGAACAGCCTCATCGGCGACGGCACCAAGGTGAGCCACCTGACTTACGTGGGGGACAGCGACCTGGGCAAGAACATCAACCTTGGCTGCGGCGTGGTGTTCGTCAACTACGACGGCAAGGTGAAAAACCGCTCCACCGTGGAGGACGACGCCTTCATCGGCTGCAACTGCAACCTCATCGCGCCCGTGCACATCGGCCGGGGCGCCTACCTGGCCGCGGGCAGCACCGTGGTTTCCGACGTACCGGAAGACGCGCTGTTCGTAGCCCGCTCCCGCGGCGTGGTGAAGGAAGATTGGGTGAAGCGCCGCAAGGAGCAGGGAAAGCTGTAGGGAAATGACGAACCAGTTCCATGCGCGCCGCCGGCCGGATCTCCGGTATCCTGTGCCTGCGGAATCCTCGGCATAACGCTGCTGCTACTTCGGATTTCGTAAATGCAGTCCGCGGAAAATCCGTCTCGGCATCCCGCACGTTCCTGATTCTTCATTTTCTTAAAAAGTGCTCCCGCTCGGAAGGAACGCAGACCATTCAGTTCGTATCTTATTCATGAAAGTGGAAACGCCACTTTTCAGCAAAAGAAGCGGGGGTGGAAAGCCATCCTCGCCTTCAAACGTGTAAAGGGAGAACCGTATGTACTTAATCGTTGGTCTGGGCAACCCCGGCGAGCGCTTCGAGCACACACGCCACAACGTGGGCTTCGACGTGCTTTCGCTGCTTTCCGACAAGCTGAAAATCCCCGTTTCGCGCCGCAAGTGCTCCGCGCTGGTCGGGGAAGGCCTCTTCGGAAACGAAAAGGCGGTGCTGTGCGCGCCGCAGACGTATATGAACCTGAGCGGGGAGGCCGTGCAACAGTTGCTGCACTGGTACAAGCTTCCGCCCGAACGGATGCTGGTGATCTACGACGATATCGACCTTCCGACGGGTTGGGTGCGCGTGCGGCCGGACGGCAGCGCGGGCACGCACAACGGCATGCGCAACATCGTGGAGTGCGTGGGCACCGAGGCTTTTCCGCGCATCCGCGTGGGCGTCGGAGAAAAACCGCCCGAATACGATCTGGTGGACTGGGTGCTGACCCGCTACCGCACGCCCGAGGAACGCCAGACCATGTTCGACGCCTACCAGCACGCAGCGGACGCCGCCGTGGAATGGATGAGGAACGGCGTCGCTTCCGCCATGAACAAGTACAACACACGTAAGCCGAAGCCGCCGAAAGCCCCGAAAACGGAAGCGGCTCCCGCCGAATCCGCGCAGAACCCCACAGGAGAGACCGAATGAACGAGGGCTTGCTGAACGCCTATTCCGCGCTGCCGCAATGGAAAGAACTGCTGGAAAGCGTCGCGCGCCGATCCTGCGCGGCGGTCGGCGGCATGGCCGAGGGGGAGAAGCCCTTCTTCGCCGCCTCGCTCGCCCGCGTAACGGGTCGCCCCGTGCTGCTGGTTTCCCCCACCGAACTCACCGCCCAGAAGCAGGCGCAGGACGTGAACCGCCTCTTTGGCGGGGCCGCTGCGCTTCCCGTGCGGGACGTGCAGTTCAGCCGCGCCGCCGCCAGCCAGGAGAGTACCTGGCAGCGGCTTTTCGTGCTGGAAGAAGCCGCGGAAGGCCGGCTGAACGTGCTGTGCGTATCCGCCGAAAGCGTGCTGGACCGCTGCGTGCCGAAAGCGCGCTTTCGCGCCGCCGCCGTGCGCATCGCCGAGGGCAACGCCCTCTCCCCCGTCGCGCTGATCGACGCGCTGACGCGCAACGGCTACGAGCGCGTGCCGATGGTGGAAGGCAAGGGCCAGTGCGCCATGCGCGGAGATATTCTGGACGTGTTCCCCCCCAACGAGCCGGACGCGCTTCGCGTGGAGTTTTTCGGCGACGAGGTGGATACCATCCGCCGGTTCGACTGCATCAGCCAGCGGAGCATCCTCCGCGTAAAGGAAGCGCGTCTGAGCCCCGCCACCGAATGCCTGCCGGAGGACGCGCAGGCCGCCGCCGCCCGGCTGGAAGCGGCCCTGACGACCGCTCCTTCCGCTTCCGCGCAATCGCCGGACGGGGCCGCGCAGGCCGCCGGGCTTTCCTCCGTAGACGTTTTTATGGCTAAGATCGACGCCATGGACGCGGAGGCCGCCGACGCGCAGAAAGAAGCGGCCGCCACGGCGTTACTGGACGAAGCCGCCAAAAGCGCCCGCGCGCCCGCGGAAGGCACGCCGCGCAACGCCGAGGCGGACGCCCAGCGCAGGCATCACCTGGAGGACGTGGAGCGCGTACGCGGGGGGCACCCCATCCGCACCGCGCCCATGTGGATGAACGTGCTGTGCTCCGATACGCGCACCGCCGCGGACTATCTGGATAACCCGATCGTGCTGGTGGACCAGCCCGACCAGCTTCCCGTACGCGTGAAAGCCAAACGGGACGCCTACGAGGAAGAGCGTCAGGAGGCCGAGCGCCGCGGCGACGGTTTCGGCGCGCAGAGCGGGCTGCTTTTCACCTACGACGAGCTGCTTTCGGCCCTCAAGTCGCACGCCTTGTTGACCCTGTCCGACCTTTCGCGCGGGCAGGGGCGGTTCGAACCGGAAACGGCGTTCGCCTTCCGCAGCGAACCCGTGATGCCCTACCAGAGCCGTCTGGAGCCGCTGTGCAAGGACATGGCGGATTGGAAGGCACGCGGTTTCGCCGTGGTGCTGCTGACCGGCGGCGAGGCGCGCGGCCGCAGGCTGCAGCGGGCGCTGGCGGAGCAGGGCATGGAAGCCGTATACGCCGAAAGCCTTCCCGCCGCGCCGGTTCCGGGCGAGGCCGTATTATTGCCCGTGACCGTGAACAAGGGCTTCCGCAACGAGGAGGCCGGACTCTGCCTCGTTTCGGACGGAGACCTGTTCGGCACCAGCTACCAGCGCGCCCGCAAGCAGCAGCATGCGGGCGAACGCATCGCTTCCTTCACCGACCTTAAGGCCGGTGATTTCGTGGTGCACGACCTATACGGTGTGGGCATCTTCGACGGCGTGGTGCAGCTGAACACCGAGGGCGTTAAGCGGGACTACCTGCTGATCCGCTATCAGGGCAACGACAAGCTCTACGTCCCCACCGACCAGTTCGACCGCGTGCAGAAGTTCATCGGCGCGGAGCACGCGGCGCCCAAGCTCAACCGGCTGGGCGGCGGCGAGTGGGAACGGCAAAAGAGCAAGATAAAGGCAGGCCTGAAAAAACTGGCGTTCGACCTGGCGGAGCTTTACGCCGCCCGGCAGCGAACCGAAGGCCACGCCTTCAGCCGGGAAACGCCGTGGCAGCGGGAATTCGAGGACATGTTCCCCTACGAACTGACCGCCGACCAGCAGCAGAGCGTGGAGCAGATTTTCGCGGATATGGAAAGCCCCCGCAACATGGATCGCCTCCTGTGCGGGGACGTGGGCTACGGCAAAACGGAGGTCGCCCTGCGCGCGGCGTTCAAGGCCGTGCTGGACGGCAAACAGGTGGCGATTTTAGCGCCCACCACCATCCTGGTGCAGCAGCACCTCAACACGGTCAAAAAGCGTTTCGCGGGCTTTCCCGTGACGTTCGACATGCTTTCCCGCTTCCGCAGCCCGAAGGAGCAGAAGGAGATCCTGCAACGGCTCAAAGAGGGCAAGATCGACCTGCTGATCGGCACACACCGGATGCTCGCCAAGGACGTGCAGTTTAAAAACCTGGGGCTGTTGATCGTGGACGAGGAGCACCGTTTCGGCGTCAACCACAAGGAAACCATCAAGCACATGAAAACCATGGTGGACGTGCTGACCCTTTCCGCCACGCCCATCCCGCGCACGCTGCACATGAGCATGGTGGGCATCCGGGATATGAGCATTCTGGAAACCCCGCCGGAGGAGCGCATGCCGGTCAAGACCTACGTGACCCCCTACGACGACGCGATCATCGCGGAGGCCGTGCGGCGGGAACTCGCGCGCGGCGGGCAGGTGTATTTCCTATACAACCGCGTGCGCTCCATCGCGCAGATGTACGACCGGCTGAAAACCCTCGTGCCGGAGGCCCGCATCGGCGTCGCGCACGGGCAGATGCGGGAGAACGCGCTGGAAGACGTGATGCTGGACTTTTACGCCGGAGCGTTCGACGTGCTGCTGTGCACCACCATCATCGAAAGCGGGCTGGACGTACCCGAAGCCAACACCCTGATCGTTTTCGACGCGGACCGGTTCGGCCTTTCGCAGCTGTACCAGATTCGCGGGCGCGTGGGCCGCAGCAACCGGCAGGCGTACGCCTATTTCACCGTCCGACGGGATAAACTGCTGAGCGAGTCCGCCGAGAAGCGGCTTGCCGCCATCCGCGAGTTTACGGAGTTCGGCGCGGGCTACCGCATCGCCATGCGCGATTTGGAGATCCGCGGCGCGGGCGACGTGCTGGGCCCGGAGCAACACGGCCACCTGAGCGCCGTGGGCTACGACACGTATGTGAAGCTGATCGAGCAGGCCGTGGGCGAGGCGCAGGGCCGCGAGGAAACCCCGGAACTGGACACCCGCGTGGAGCTTTCCGTGGATGCCTTCCTGCCGGAGGATTTCGTGCCGGACGAACGCCTGCGCATTGAAATCTACAAACGTATCGCCATGATCGAGGACGAGGCCACGAAGCTGGATATCGAGGAGGAACTGGTGGACCGTTTCGGCGATATCCCCGCCCCGGTGCAAAACCTGATCGGCATCGCGCGCCTCCGCGCGGTCACCCGCCGGCTGGGCGTGACCCACCTTTTCCTGCGCGCGGACGGCGTACACCTCCGTTTGGACGAAAAGTTCCTGCCCGACCCCGCGGCGCTCTACGCCGCCGTTGCGGAAACCGACCCCCGCCTCGTTTTCAGCCTCCGGCGGCCGCCGGAAATGGTGATCCGCCGCCCGGGGCTGGGGGCGGAGGAAGCGCTGACGCTTTCCATTGAACTTTTAACAAAAGTTTTGGAAAAGACAAGGCTTTTAAGCGAGAAAAAGAAAGTTGTTTCCGGGCATGAGGAAGCGGCGAAGCCGTTATAACATTATTAAGTTCTCAACATTTATGGGCATGCGCCTACGGGCGCAGCAGGTGCTTTCCGCTCGCCCCTGCACCCTTCGGGCGGCTCCTCTGAAAGGATATTTCCCTGCTTGTTAGGGAAATCGCGCCTGTGGGCGCGACCAAAGGCACCGAAGGGAAGCGTGTGCCCGGTGGGCACCGTTGCGAAGCAA
>CAZCCZ010000020.1:0-47119 GCA_964497495.1 uncultured Oscillospiraceae bacterium | reverse complement strand
TGCAGACCACGTTCATCTACGTGACGCACGACCAGACCGAAGCCATGACGATGGGCACGCGCATCGTGGTGCTCAAAGACGGCTTCATCCAGCAGGTGGACAGCCCGCAAAACCTCTACGACTATCCCACCAACCTGTTCGTGGCCGGTTTCATCGGCAGCCCGCAAATGAACTTCTTCAACGTTTCGCTGGAGAAGGAAGGCAAGGACGTCGTCGCCAAATTCGGCACCAACAAGGTCGTCATTCCGCCCAGCAAACTGGCGAAATTCGCGGACGAGAGCTACATCGGCAAAGAAGTCATCATGGGCATCCGCCCCGAGAACATTCACGACGAAGACGTCTTCGTGCAGGCCGTTCCCGACACCGTGATCAACTGCGACGTGGAAGTGACCGAGCTGATGGGCTCGGAGACCTACCTGTACCTGAAGACCAGCGGCAAGGACGAGAACATCATCGCGCGCGTCAACCCGCGCACCACCAGCCGTGCCGGTCAGACGATCCAGGTCGCCTTCGACGCCAACCACCTCCATTTCTTCGACAAGGACACCGAAGCCACGCTGCTGACCCGCTAATACCAAACGATATCGTTGAAGCCCCGCCTTTTTGGGCGGGGCTTTTCCGTTATGCCTTGCCGGAGGCCGAAAAGCGCATTATACTGTTCGGAGTTGGAGCATCGCGCGCGGCGTCCGCCGTAAGCGACGCGGTCGAATGGAATGTTTCGGGAGGAGTACATATGGAATCGAAAGTATGCGGCTATCAAAACGCGAAGGTGGAGGAGCTTGGCGGCGGCGTTACGCGAAGGGTGCTGGCGTGGCTACCGGGCGAAATGATGGCGGAGGTACGCTTCGAGGAGGGCTCCGTCGGCGTGCCGCACAGCCATCCGCATACGCAGTGCACCTACGTGCTGGAAGGCGAGTTCGTCTTTACCGTGGAAGGCCGGGATTACACCGTGGTTCCCGGCGACACGCTGGCCTTCGCCCCCGACGAGAGGCACGGCTGTGTGTGCAAGAAGCGCGGCACGCTGATCGACGTGTTTTCCCCTATGCGGGAGGATTTCCTGTAATAGCAAAGGGCTACTTGAAGGCGACGAATCCCCGCGGTTGCGCGCGCGGCGGCGCAGAGTGGTGAGACGCCGTGCCCGCGGGCACGGGTTTCCCGCCTCGCGCGGGACGCAATATACGCCCCTTTGGGGAAGGGATGGCGATCCCCTCCCCAACCTTCCCCGGGAAGGGACGTGCCCGCAGGCGCGAGGCTCCTTTACTCCGGGAGGGAGACCGCGCCCTTCCCGAACGCAAGCCGCGAAGGTTTCCAAAGGGCGATCGCAAAGCACTTTGGTGTGCCCCGCAGGGCATATTTAAAATAAACAAAAAGATTATTGACTATTTAGAAACGTCCGAAGAATGCAGGGAAGAGCGGAAATTCCGCTCGCCCATTCTGCGCAGGTTGTACTGCCTTGCCCTGCAAAGGATAAAAAGAGCCCCCTCCAACCCGGAGGAGGCCCCGTGAAACGCGGAAACGACAAGATATTTCCGCCCGCGCCAGTAAGCGCGGAATTGCTTATAACGTTACGCCGTTTTTGAAAATAGCGATATCCTGACAGCCGTTTTCCTCGTTCTTGGCGAGCTTTCCGCCGGCGGTATCCAGCACGAGCCGCATAAGGCGGTCGGTCGCTTCATCAGGCGTTTCCCCTTCCAGCATCGCACCCGCGTCAAAATCGATCCATTCTTTCTTCTTTTGCGCAAGCGGCGTATTACTGGCGATCTTCAGCGTCGGTACCGGGCCGCCGAAGGGTGTGCCGCGGCCTGTGGAGAAAAGCACGATTTGCGCGCCCGCCGCGGCCACCGCCGTGGTGGCTACCAGGTCGTTGCCGGGGGCGTTGAGCAGGTTGAGGCCGCGGCGGATCAGGCGGCCCGCATAGGGGATAACCGCCGATACGGGCGCGTCCCCGCTTTTTTGCGTACAACCAAGCGATTTATCCTCCAGCGTGGAAATACCCCCCGCTTTGTTGCCGGGGGAGGGATTCTCGTAGATCGGCTGGCGGTGCTCCTCGTAATACCGTTTGAAGTCGTTGATCAGGGCGACGGTGTCCCGGAAAACGTCCTCGTTTTCGCAGCGCTCCATCAGCAGCGTTTCCGCCCCGAACATCTCCGGAACTTCGGTCAGGATGGTGCTGCCGCCCATGGATACGATACGGTCGGAAAAACGGCCGATCAACGGGTTAGCCGTCAGGCCGGAAAAACCGTCCGAGCCGCCGCATTTCAGGCCGACGACCAGTTTCTCCGCGGAAAGCGGCTGCCGCCGGTCGCCGCGCATCCGCCCGGCCAGCTCGGTCAGCAAGGCCATGCCGGAGGCCAACTCGTCCTCTACGTCCTGGCAGATCAGAAAGCGGACGCGCGTTTCGTCGTAGGCGCCCATGCGTTTGCGGATTTCTTCCACGCCGCTATTTTCGCACCCGAGCCCAAGCACCAGCACGCCGCCCGCGTTGGGATGCGCGGCCAGGTTGGCCAGGATCCGGCGGGTCTGCTCCTGGTCGTCTCCCATCTGGGAGCAGCCGTAGGGGTGAGAGAAAGCGCGCACGTTTTCCACGGCGCCGCCTGCCAGCGATGCGGCGCGTTTTTCCAGAACGGCGGCGATGTCGTTCACACAACCCACGGTGGGGATGATCCACAGTTCGTTACGCACGCCCGCGCGCCCGTCCGCGCGGAGATAACCCTGAAAGGTGAGGCTATCCGCTTTCGGGAGCGTAGGATGGGCCGGGCGGTAGGCGTAACTGAGCTCGCCGGAAAGCAGCGTGCGCAGATTGTGCGTGTGCACGTGCGCGCCCGTTGGAATGTCGGCGGTCGCCTTGCCGATGGGCTGCCCGTATTTCAGCACGGCTTCCCCCCGCGCGATGGGGCGCAGCGCGAACTTATGTCCCGCGGGTACGTCCTGCGCGAGAACGACGGACTTTTCCCCCAGTTCCACGGTTTCTCCCGCGCCAAGCGGGGACAGCGCCACGGCGACGGTATCCGACGGGTGGATTTGCAAAGCTTTCTTCATCGGCGGTGAAACCTCCCGATACATTCGGTACGTTTTGAGCGGACAATGTAAATAATTACATTCTGCGTACCTATGGTACCGCAATAGGGAACGTTCGTCAATGGTAAAATAGTAAAGGATTTGTGAAAACCGACGCGATCTTCTATGGCTTCATGATCGAATTTTCAGGCGGAAAAGTCGGAATTATATTACGTATGAGTGTAAGCATTTACATATACTGACGAGACCGATTCGCCGCATCGAAAAGCGGTGCGACGCCGTACGGTTGTATACGGTGGGGTGAAAACGGTAGGCAGCTTTCCCGAACGCTTCCGGGACGGTGCGGCGCGAAAAAGCGGCCATGCGAAAGGGCGGCGCACTGCGCCGCCCTGAACCGATGGGGGAAAGAAGTTTCCGTTATTCCGCCAGATCGGCCTCGTCGTAGTTCAGGCGGGAGGAATACAGCACGCTTACGCTTGCGTCGTACATCTGGGACAGGTTCAGGGATACGCGCACATCCGGCTTCGTCCACGAAACGTCCAGCGTTCCCCATTCCACGTATTGACTAACGCCGTTCTCGTCGAAGGGGTCCTCGTCTGGCGCGCCCAGCGCGGCTGTCAGCGCGGAAAGCAGTTTCCGAAATATGGAGATGCTGCCCTGCGAAGGCGAGAACGAATAGTTGATCATCGTAAGGCGGTTTTCTTTGCGGCTGTTATTTTGATCGATCTGCACGCTCAGGTGATCCGCGCTCAGGTCCGTGCCCGGTATGGCGACGCCGTCGAACGTATACTCCGTCATACCGTTGCCGTCGTCCAGCTTTTGACAGGTCGCCGCGTTTAACGTGGCGTCCGCGGCAATGGCGGCTTCCGTGGCGGAACCGTCCATGCCCAGCTTGAAGCCGTAGGGAAGGACGGTTGCCTCCCCCAGCGCCGCCGCGGGCAACAGCAGCGTAAACAGGACCAGAAACGCAATGATTTTACGGCTCATGGGTCAACCCCTCCTTAATCATGCTGTTTACTGCCCTGATGATAGAGCAGGAGAAGCGAAAAGTCAATCGTTTGGGAAGCGCTCGGATGTAACAGTCTCATTTCCGCTTTGCTTATTCCGGAAATGATGTATAATGGAAACAGAGAGATAAAAGCGCCGGGTTTCCGTCAAACAGCCCGCAGGCCGAAGGCCGGCGCGGAACAGGAGGAAGACGACGTGAAAAAAGGAATCGCGCTTGCACTGGCGTGCGCCGTAATGCTCTTCGGGTACGCCTTCGCAGAAAAGGGAAAAGATGCGAGCAGTATGGGCGTGCGCTTCACGGAGAACCCAAGCACCGGCTATACCTGGCATGTCGCCGTCAGCGACGGGGCCGTGCTGGCCGTTATCGACAACGGCTATGCGGCGGGTGAGGCCGCTGGCGGGATGGTCGGTTCGGGCGGCACGCACTCCTGGTCGGTCATCGGTCTTGGCAAAGGGGAGGCGACCGCGACCTTCACGCTTACGCGGGGCGAAGCGGGTACCGCCGCGGAGGCGACCGTCGCCTACGCCTGTTCCGTAGACAAGGAATCGCGGCTTACCGTGAACTCCGTGACCGGCGTACCGGAGAAATACACGCCCGGTTACGCGGCGATCGAACTGAAGGAGAACCCCACCACCGGCTATCAGTGGGCGTATACGATGAGCGCGGAGGGGATTCTGACCCCCGGCAGGGACTTGTATACGGAAACCACGGCGGCGGGCGGGGAAGCGACCGAGGGTGCTGGAGGCGTTCACCTGTGGACGTTCGCGGCCCAAGCCCCGGGAGACGTAACCCTTACATATGCCTACGCTCGCTCCTGGGAAAAAGGCGATACGCCGGAAGCGACGGTGTCCTTCGCCTGCCACGTGGACGACGCGCTGAACGTCACGGTGGTGGCGAGCGGTGACGATTACGCGGCGTATAACCCGTACGCTGGGAACTGAACGGATAGGTAAGATGAACCGGCCGCGCTTCGTGGGAACGAGGGGCGACCGGTTCGTTTCTTCGCTTGATTGCCGGATGACCGCCCTGCCGTTCGACGGGACGTTCGAACCGCGTATTCTTCGGATCAGCCGCGTCTGTGAGAAATCGGAGTGCCGGTTTAAAATGTTAAATAATGGAATTTCGTTGAACGGGAGCCGCGTTGAGGTTATAATGGAAACGGGAGGGAATCGGCTTCGGTTCTTCTTCTTCAACCGGAGACCGCCGCAAGGGAAACCGTAAGCCGGGAGCGACGCCGGGACGCGCTGAGCGGCAGGAGATCGGGAACGCGACGCGAAGCGGGAATGCCCGGATACGGAACGGAACTGCACGACGCGCACGGACGACGAAGGAGGAAAAAGGAATGAAAAAGGGGATCGCGATCGTACTCACCGCCGTGATGCTGACCTTCGGCATTGCCTTCGCGCAGGAAGAAACGTTCGTGGAAAGCTTTACCGTCACCTTCGTGGAAAACCCGACGACCGGTTATACCTGGAGCGATACCGTAAGCGACGAGACCATTCTGAACGTTCAGGACAACGGGTACGTCGCCGATCCCGGCGGTTACGCGGGCATCGGCGGCACGCACTCCTGGACGATCTTCGGCACGGATCCCGGCGACGCGAGCGTGACGTTCGTTCTCGCGCGGCAGTGGGAAGGCGGCGAAACGGCGGCGACGATCGTTTACAACTTCTTTGTCAACGAGAGCCTGATGATCACCGTTACCTCCGTGGAAGGGATTCCGGAGCGATTCATGCCCGATAAGGGCGTGGTCATTCTGACGGCGAACCCGACGACCGGCTATGAATGGAGCTACAAGGCGAGCGCGGAGGGGATTCTGACCCTCGAAAAAGACGACTATATTCCCGACAATACGGAACTCGCAGGCTCCGGCGGCATCGGCGTGTGGATCTTCCGGGGCGCGGCCGAGGGCGAAGTGACCCTGACCTACGAGTACGCCCGTTCCTGGGAGAAAGGCGAGAAACCGGAGGCGACCGTAACGTTCAAGTACGGCGTGAACGCCGATCTGAGGGTGACGCTGCTGGAAGTCGGCGGCGATACCGACCGGTACCTACCTTATCTGAAAGCAGACGAAGCCGAATAAGCGGCGGACACCGAGAACTCCGGATTAAGGACAGACGAACACTGCCGCGGCCCGGAAACGGGCCGCGGCAGTGCGTTATACCGGCTGTATGCGAAAGAGCTACAGTTCCAGCGGAAAATCGGCCAGCAGTCCCAGATCCCACAGCAGCGAGCTGGTCAGGTACTTGTCGCGGATGTCGCGCGAGCAGCGGAAAGCGTCGTAGGCGTCCTGCTCGCCGATGCCGAGATCCGCGGGGCGCGTGGGCATGCCCAGCGAGCGCATCAGGGAAACGGTCTTTTGCGTATCCGGCAGTTCCTCCGCGATGATCCGCCTGATTTCGTCCCAGTGGTCCAGGATGCGGGTAAGCCGCTCGGCGTGGCGGGCCGGGTCGTTCTTATGCCATGCTCCGTTTTCGCTGTCGATCAGCGTTTGCGCGGCGCTGCCGAATACGCGGCGCACATTGCGCTCCCAGGCTTCGGGGGAAAACGCGCGCATGGCCTTTTCCGCCGTCTCGCGGCTGGGCGTTGTGGCGCGCAGGCGGTCGTAAATATGCAGGCACAGCGCGGTGCCAACGCCCACCTGGATGCCGTGCAGTTCCCCGGGTAGCCCGCGCTCCAGCGAAAACATCTCCCACAGGTGGGAAAAATAGTGCTCCAGCCCGGACGCGGGCCGGGACGTCTGCGCGAAGGCCATCGCCACGCCGGAGAGGATCAGCCCCTCCGCTACCGCGCCGATTACCTCCGGGTCGCGTTCCAGCAGCCGGGGCGCGGCGGCGACGATTTTGGAAAGCGACCGGCGCATCAGCCCGGCGACCTCCTCGCAGTAATAATCGCCCGTCGCGATCCGGGAAATGCGCCATTCGCACAGGGCGATATATTTCGCCAGCATGTCGCCCAATCCGGCCAGCAGCATCCGCTCCGGCGCGTCCTTCATAATCGACGTGTCGGCGATGATGGCCGCGGGGCAGGCGTTGTACAGCGTCACCTTCACGCGGTCGCGGATCATGGAGGAGGAATCGGACGCGTAGCCGTCCATGGAGGGCGCGGTGCCCACGACCGCCTGCGGCCTTCCGGTCGCGCGAGCAAGCACCTTGCAGCAATCGTTGATCACGCCGGAGCCCACGGCCAGGATCATGTCGCAGGCGGGGTCGAACGCCATCAGCAGGCTGCCCACGGCGCGCTCGTCCGGCTCCGCGTGCTCCGCCTGAAAAACGTAGGTTTCAAACGGAACGCCCGCGCCGTTCAGCGCTTCGGCCACCTGCGCCATGGCGGCTTTTTTTGTGTTCCGGTCGCAGACGACGAAGGGCTTGCGGCAGCCGAGCGCGGAAAGCGCTTCCGGCAGGAAACGGGTGGCGTGCGGGCCGATCTTCACGTACTTAAGCCCTACGCGGTGTTCGCGTCCACACGCGCAGGGTTCGTGAGGCCCGATGAGTTCTTCCAGCGTCATTTCTCCGAACGGTTTCATGTCGATGCTCCTTTTCGGCGGCGGCCCTGTCGGGCCGATTGCGATACCCAGTATAGCACGCCGTCCGCCGCCGCGCCACCCCGCCGGGGGTGAAAATGCGTGTTTCCCGGCGGGAAGACCGTGGCTGCCGGGCCTGCTGACGAGGCTATTCCCTACGGCAGAGTACGCCGACCGACGGCGAGGTTTCATTCCAGACGCAGCCTTTTAGGTCGGCCCAGATTGCTTCCACGGCGAAACCGGCTTGCGTCAGTTCCCGCGTAATGCTTTCGGGGGAGAAGAAGGTCTGCCAGATGCGGTAGACGGTCGCCGTGCCGTCCAGAACCGCGTACAGGTCGCACAGCGCGTTTTGCGCGGGGTAAAGGTGCACCGCGTGCAGCGCCAGATACGGGTGCGGCCGCCACAGGCCCCTTTCCGCCGTTTCCCAGGTACGCGCGGGTTCCTGCGCTCTGGTTTCGTACGCCGCAAGCGAAGATACGTCCAGCGCGAAGCGCCCACCAGGCCTCAGCGCCCCGCGCACATTGGCGAGCAGCTTTTTGCGATTTTCGGGGGAGAGCACGCCGTAATCCTGCGAAACCATCATCGCCGCGTCGAAGGCATCCGAGCCGAAGGGTTCCAGATAGCTGGCGCGCAGGAACCGCGCGTTTTGGCCTTCGCACAGCGTTTCCGCGTACCGCAGGGCCGTTTCGGACTGGTCGATGCCCGTTACGGAAACGCCCCGAGCTGTCAGCTTCGCGCAGTACAGCCCGGGCCCGCAGCCGAGGTCGACCACGCGGTTCCCCGGTTGCCATCCGGTGACGGTTCCCAGCCGGTCGCAGATCGCCGCGATGGTTTCCGGCCTGTAGCTGGCGGCGTCGGCGTCAGGGCGCAGGTGTTCTTTCAGCAATTCGGCGGCAATTCGTCTGTCCGTCCAGAACGGCGCGCCGCCTTGGTAGGGGAAGGGGCGACCAAGTTCGTTCATCCAATCGAGGTTGTTATCCATACCGATGCTCCTTTCTTTGTCCGGCGGCAAACGAAAAGAGGGATATCGCTTTAGAAAGAGAGAAAACGCGGGCGTAACGAAACAACGGCCTGATCGCCGTTCGGTTCCGGTGCGCCCGCGTCTTCTTTCTTCTCCGGAGGCGCGCGCGTCGTTCCCGCGCCCCGGACGATATCCCCCCCGATAATACGAATCGTTTGCCGCCGGTTCGATCATACCACGTCCCGCGCCGTTGTCAAGCCCGTGCGTGCCCGTTCCGGGCGCGCGCCTCGTTGCTTTTTACCGTTGCCGGGCGTATAATATCCGCAACAGGCGGATACCGCCGCATAAGGATGTGGAGCCATGAAGCTGGGAATCGTCGGGCTGCCCAACGTGGGGAAAAGCACGCTGTTCAACGCCATCACCCGCGCGGGCGCGCAGGCGGCCAACTACCCCTTTTGCACCATCGAGCCCAATACGGGCGTGGTGCCCGTGCCGGACGGCAGGCTGGACGTACTGGCGGAGATGTTCCACCCGAAAAAGGTCACGCCCGCCTCGGTGGAGTTCGTGGATATCGCGGGGCTCGTGAAGGGCGCCAGCAAGGGCGAGGGCCTGGGCAACAAGTTCCTCTCCCACATCCGCGAGGTGGACGCCATCGTGCACGTGGTGCGCTGCTTTGAGGATGAAAACATCATCCACGTGGACGGCTCTGTGGACCCCGCGCGGGACATCGCGGAGGTCAACCTGGAACTGATTTTCGCCGATCTGGAAACCGTGAGCCGCCGCGCCGACCGCGCGGTAAAGATGGTGAAATCCGGCGATAAGAAAAGTTCGGCGGAGGGCGACCTGGCCGAAAGGCTGAAGGCGCATCTGGAGGCGGAAAAACCCGCGCGCACCTTCCCCGTGACGGAAGAAGAAAAGCAGATTCTGGACGGGTGGTTCCTGCTTACGGATAAACCCGTGATCTACGCCGCCAACGTCGCCGAGGAGGACGCGGGCAAGACGGCGGCGGAGTTGCCGCTGGCGCACAAAATCGGGGGGATCGCTTCCGCCGAGGGCGCGGAGGTGTTTTTGATCAGCGCGCGCATCGAGGAGGAAATCGCGCAGATGGAAGGCGCCGAGAAACAGGAGTTTCTTGAGGCGCTGGGCATTGGCCAGAGCGGGCTGGACAGGCTGATCCGGGCCAGTTACCGGCTGCTGGGGCTGATTTCGTTCCTCACCGCGGGCGCGGACGAGTGCCGCGCGTGGACGATCACGGACGGTACCAAGGCCCCGCAGGCGGCGGGCAAGATCCACACCGATTTCGAGCGCGGCTTCATCCGCGCGGAAATCGTGCCGTTCGAGACGCTCGTGGAGCAGGGCGGCATGACCGCCTGCCGGGAAAAGGGGCTGATCCGCAGCGAGGGCAAGGATTACGTGATGAAGGACGGGGACGTGACCCTGTTCCGCTTCAACGTGTAGAAAGGGTGAGGGGACGACCGTGAAGAAACTGTCGTTTTTTTTCAAGCGCCTGGTGCGCATGGACTTTGCGAAGATGTGGAAAACGACCGCGTTCCTGAAGAAACGCAGCGGGGAAAGCCGCCTTTGGCTCCTTGCCGATATGCTCCGCTGCGCGCTCCGGTACAACGCGGGATACATGGATTATAAGATCGCGGAAATGTACCGCCTGACCGACGAGCAGAAAAAGACCGTCATTACCCGGGGCCTGAGCAACGAGATCGTTCGTCGTATGAACGACAAGGCCTACTGGTACCTGTTCGACGACAAGGCCGTGTTCAACGAGCTTTTTAAGGAATACGTGGGCCGGGACTGGCTCAGGCTTTCCACAGACACGGATACGGCCGCCCTGAAGGCGTTTCTGGACCGTAACCCGGACGTGATCGCCAAGCCGCTGGAAGGCAGCAGCGGCGTGGGCATCGAGCGCTTCACGAAGGAGCACTGGGAAGGGCGCGAGGGGGCGTTCCTTGCCGAGCTTCGGCAAAAGGGGATCGGCATTCTGGAGGAGCGCGTGATTCAGCACCCCCGGATGATGGATATGTGCCCGACCTCCGTCAACACCATCCGTATCGCCACGCTGCTGGGCGACAAGAAGCAGGGCGTTGTGTACGCCTTCCTGCGCATCGGCGTGGGCAAGGTGATGGATAACGTGGACTGCGGCGGTATGGCCGCGCGCGTAGACCTTGCCAGCGGCAAGCTGCTGACCGTGGGCGCGGACAAAGCCGGGAACACCTTCGAGAAACACCCCGTCACGGGCACGCCCATCGTGGGCTTCGAAGTGCCGTTCTTCCACGAGGCCATGGACATGTGCAACGTCGCCGCCACGAAGGTACCCCAGATGCGCTACGTCGCCTGGGACGTGGCCGTGACCGAGAGCGGCCCCCGCTTCATCGAGGGCAACAGCTTCCCCAGCCACGCGGTGCCGCAGTTCGCCGCGCATTACCCGGACGGCATCGGCATCATGCGGGAGTTCCGCGAATTCATCGACATCTGACCTTGCGTCGGTTTCCGTTGCGCGCGTCCCCCCGAACGACCTTGACGAAGGAGAACGCCCATGAAAAAAGCATTATGCCTCCTGCTGGCCGCGCTGTTGTGCGCGGCTTTGCTGCCCGCGGCCGCGGTCACGGACGGCGGGACCTTCACCCTCATGGTGTACCTGTGCGGCACGGACCTGGAAAGCGACGGCGGCCTTGCGACCGCCGACCTGAAGGAAATGATTGCCAGCGGCGTTTCGCCGGACGGCGGCCTGAACGTGTACGTGCAGACAGGCGGCACGAAAAAGTGGGAAATGAAAGGGCTTACGGCCAAGGAAGGCGAACGGTGGCGGCTCACCGGAGACGGCATGGACAGGCTGGAAAGCCTGGGGCGCATCGATATGGGGGATGGGGACGAGTTCGCCGCGTTTCTTCGCTACGGTTTCGAGCATTTTCCCGCCGACCGCTACGGCCTGGTCCTGTGGGATCACGGCGCGGGCGCAAGCGACGGCGTCTGCTACGACGAAATCACGGACAACAGCCTGGACATGGCGGAAATCTACGCCGCGCTTACCGCCGCGTCGAAGGAAGCCAACTACCGCAAGTTCTCCCTCGTGGGCTTCGACGCCTGCCTGATGGCGGACTACGAGATGGCCGTGCACCTGCAGCCGTTCGCCGACTATATGGTCGCCAGCGAGGAGACCGAACCCGGCGAAGGCTGGAGCTATCAGGGCTGGCTTTCCATGCTGGCCGAAGACCCGGGCGCGGATATGGCGGCCGTCTCCAAACAGATCGTGGACGGTTTTATCCGGAGCATTGCGGACGCGGGCTACGGGGAGTTCGGCACGCTGTCCGTGCTGGACCTGAATAAGCTGGACGCGGTTCGCGCGGCGGTGGAGGGCATGGGCTCGAGCCTGAAAGGGCAGATCGACGGCGGCAACTTCAACGCGATTTCCCGCACCCGGCAGAGCGAGCCGTCCTTCGGCGAAACCGACGACGACGCCTCGGACATGATCGACCTGGGGGTGTTCGCCGGAATCTTCGCCCAATACGACGCGGACGGCGCGGCGGCGCTGACGCGGGCGCTGGAGGATGCGGTTATTTACAACGGCTATACCGATAACCTCAGCAATATTTCCGGCCTCGCGGTGCTGGTGCCGTACAGCACGCGCGCCGACGCGGCCGCCTACCTGCGGACGTACGACACGCAGAATCTGATGCCCTCGTATACCGGTTTCGTGCGCAGTCTGGTGGAAAACATGGAAGGCGGCAGCCATACCTTTTCCTCCGCGGACGTGACCCAGCAGAGCGTGCAGGACGCGACGGTGGACTGGTTTTCCCAGTACGCCTCCGACCCGAACAGTTATTATGACCTGTGGAACGAGTGGCACGGAACCGAAAGCTCTGGAAACGCCGAGGGTTCCGCCGCCTCGGCGGACACGTTCGTCAGTTCCCTGTTCGGCGGGGACGGCGCGGCCTTCAACAGCGACGCCTATCAGCCCGGAAGCCAGGGGGCTTCCGGCGGCGGAACGACCAGCGACGCCTTCGCCGGCCTGTGGAGCGGCGGGGCGCAGGGCGAGGGCAAGGCTACGGTGGAAGTAACCTCGAACGGGGAGACCTACGACCTGCCCAACCCCTTCGCGGACGCGCGGGGGGAGTACGCCTACACCGTCAACCTGAGCGACGAGGATATGCAATACCTTGCCACCGCCGAGGCCTGCCTGATGATGGACGTAAGCGACCCGGATATGGAATACTACGTGGACCTGGGCTACACGCAGGACGTGATCGTGGACTGGAACCAGGGCAAGCTGTACGGCCTGTTCGACGGCACGTGGCCCACGCTGGACGGGCAGATGGTGTGCATATACGACCAGGTGGCCAACGAGAACTACGTCCGCTCGCTGATTCCCGTGACGCTCAACGGAGAGGAGACCTACCTTCTGGTTGTGTTCGACGAAAACAACCCCGGCGGCGTAGTGGTCGGTTCCACCGAAGGGTACAGCGACGAGGGGATGCCTGCGCGCGGCTATGAAGCGCTGGCCGCGGGGGACGTGGTGGTGCCGCAGTACGAGCTGATCTACTGGGACGAAAACGGAGACGAGCAGTACGAGCCGTTCGAGGGCGACCCCGTTACGGTGGGGGCGGACGGCGCGCTGGCGTTCGGGTACGATGCCGTGGAAACCGAAGCGGATTACGTGTACGGCTTCTGCCTCAACGACGTGTTCGGCGATTACCAGTATACGGACTTTATCACGATGTCCTTTTAAGCGCCGTTCGTGCAGGAAGCGCCGGTTCCCGACAGGTCGGGAACCGGCGCTTTTTCTCGCGGTTTTACGGGTGTTCCCCGGCCGGTTTCGCTTCGCCGTCCCTGTTTTCGCGTTCCGCGGTGATGAGCTTTCGCGCGTTTTCCACCCCGCTGGACGCGAAGGCAGCCGCCACCGAGAGCAGGGCCTTGCGGGTGGCGGGGTCCAGGCCGCGGATGGTTTGCCACAGCGCGCCCGCCGTATCCGTCCAGTGCTCGGCCACCTCGCCCAGCGTGTGCGCGTTTCCCGCGCCCAGGATGGAAAACAGCGTGTCCACGAACGCCTGCCGCGTATCAGCCGTGCTGGTCTGTAAAAACTCGTCCACGGTCGCCTTCATCAGCTGGCTGGACTTGCTGAAGGACGGCAGGGTATCAAAGCGCGGGCCGTTGAGCGCCCAGGTGAAGGTGTTATGCTGGGAAATGCCCGCCGCCGTGCTGCGGACTACGGTGTAGGCGTCCGGCACGCCCATCAGACGCCCGACGACCGACGCCTGCGGCACGAAACAGCGCGTTCTGGCAAGCGCTTCGCGGTACCCGTCGGTTTCCGTCGTGGCGGCGTCCAGCCCCGGCGCGTCGAACAGGTACACGTCCGCGATGCGCGCCCGCACTTCGGGCGGGCAGCACGCCGCGGCGTACATCGCCAGGTTGCCACCCTTGGAATGCCCGCACAGGCGCAGCTTGCCCGCCGTATCCGACGCGACGGCCTCGAGGTATCGCAGCGCCTCCGTCTGGGAAGGAACGGGGCAGGCGGTGAACAGGTTGAAATCTTCCCGCCAGCCGACGACGGTCGCATCCGTGCCGCGGTACGCCAGTATATGGGAACCATCCGGCAGGGCGAACGTCACGGCGGCGAATTGCATATTGCGCTGGGGAACGAACTGATCCTCGCAGCGCCCCACCGTAAGCGCGCCGAAACGCGCGCTGTTTCGCGCGGCCTTGAGCAGCGCGTGGCGGTCGGCCACCACCTGCGGGTTGCCGGGTTCGCGGGGCAGCCCTTCCACCGCTTGCGCCGCGGCCCGCAGCGGCGCTGCGCATTCCCCCAAAGCGTCCCTGAAATGCAGATAAGAAAATTGGGAGAAGATCAGCGCGTCGATCTCGCACGGGGGCGAAACGCCGTAAGTGAGGTCGCCGCGCCAACGAACGAACTCGATCATACCGCGCCTCCTTTTTGTAGGTATGATACCATTTCGCGGAAAGGCTGTAAAGCGCGCGGAGCGCACGAAAGGAGGATTCGCCGGTCGATTATCGAACCCATAAGGGAGGGCTGACGGTTTGTCTGCGGCCCGACGAATCGACAGATGCGACGGGAGGAATTGAACCATGAGCATCAGCGACGACGTACGCAAACTGATGATGGCGGGGCTCGGCGCGGCGAGCATCGCCTCCGAAAAGACAGGCGAGGCCATCGAAAAGCTCGCCAAGCGCGGGGAAGAGGCGATGGCGCAGGGCAAGGATATCAACGAGCGCCTGCGCCACGAGATCCGGCAGGCGATGCAGGAAACGGAACGGCCTACCGCCCCCGCGGGCAAGGATGAAGTGCTCTCCGCGCTGGATCAACTGACGCCGGAAGAACGGAAAGCCGTGCGGGAAAAGCTGGACCATATGGACGGCGCGCCCAAGGAGAATGGCTAAACCCGAAACAGGCGGCGCGGGCCGCCTGATGGAGATCGTCGGGGTGCTGCAAAAGCATAACGCCATCCGCGGCGTTACGCCCGTGAGGCTACGCGAAATCGTGGAGGACCTTGGGCCTACGTTCGTCAAGCTCGGGCAGATGCTTTCCCTGCGCCCCGACCTTCTTCCCCCCGCCTACTGCGAGGAAATGCAAAAACTGCGTTCCGACGTGAAACCCATGCCCGCCGACGAGGTGGCGCGCGTGATCGAGGGCGAACTGGGCGTGAAGATCCCCGAAGCGTTCCCCGCCTTCGACCCCGCGCCGCTGGGAAGCGCGTCTATCGCGCAGGCGCACGCCGCCACGCTCCCCTCGGGTACGCGCGTGGTGGTCAAGGTGCAGCGCGAAGGTATTTACGACGTCATGGCCAGCGACGTCGCGCTGCTCAAGAAAGCCGCCGCGCTGTTGAAGCTTACGCCCACCGGCGAAACGGTCGACTTCGCCATGGTCATTTCCGAAATGTGGGCCGCTTCCCAGCAGGAGATGGATTTCGTCAACGAGGCCGACAACCTCGCGGAGTTCCGACGCCTCAACCGGGACGTGGCCTACGTGACCTGCCCCGAGGTTTACCGGGAACTGTCCGCCCGTCGCGTGCTGGTGATGGAGGCCGTGGACGGCCTGCGCATCGACGACGCGAAAGGGCTGAAGGCCCAGGGGTACGACGCGGAGGAGATCATCCGCAAGCTCTGCCTCAACTACATGAAACAGGTGCTGGATGACGGCTTTTTTCACGCCGACCCGCACCCCGGCAACCTGCTGATCCGCGACGGGCAGATCGTCTGGTTGGACTGGGGCATGGCGGGCCGCCTGTCCGCGAAGGATCAACACACGTTCCAGAAGGCCATCGCGGCGGCCGCCGCCAACGACATCGGCGGGCTGACGGACGCGGTGCTAGCCGTGAGCCGGCATACCGCGCCCGTCAAACGGGACGCGCTGTACGCCGACGTGGATACGATGATGGCCGAGTACCTGCATATGGACATCGGCTCCATGAACCTGAGCGAGCTGATCCGCCGGGTACTGGATTTGGCCAAGAAGCACGGCCTCGCCATGCCCGTTGGCGTAACCATGCTGGGGCGCGGCATCAGCACGCTGGAAGGGCTGGTGGCGGACGTGGCGCCCGGCGTCAACCTGATGGAACTGCTCTCCCAGCGCTTCGCGCGGGAAAAGTTCCGGGATAAAGACTGGAAGCAGCTCTTCCTGCGCAATTCGCAGGCGCTGTACGAATCGGTGCAGAAATCGCTGAGCACGCCCGCGCTGGTTAACGACGCGCTGCGCGCGGCGCTGAAGGGCGAGCTGAAACTGAAACTGGAAAATCCCGCGGCGCAGGAAGCGGAGCGGGAACGCGCGAGGCAGGCGGAGAAGCTGCGCCGCGCGGCGCTGTACGCCGCGGGCATTCTGGGCTCCAGCCTGATGACACTCGCGCCCGTCGAGCCCAAGTGGCTGGGTCTGCCGTGGATCGCCGTGGCCGGGTTTCTGGCGACCGCGGCCTATGGAATTTTCAGCCGCCTGCGCGACCGGCGCAGAAAATAAGACGAACCGTTTACGGCGCTTCCGTCACGGGGGAACCCGCCAGCCTGTCCCGTACGAGCTTCAGGCTGCGCCTCATCGCGTTTTGCTGGTCGCCGTCCATGCCTTCGGGCAGGGCGGCGTTGCTGACTACCACGCGGTAGGCGGTTTTCCCGCCGATCTTGCCGCGCCACACGTAGGTGGGCGTATAGGTGAGAGTGTCGAAGGAGAGGCTGTCCGCGGCCAGGTCGTACGTCATGCCGACGTGGAGCAGCGCGCCCGACAGGCTTTCCCGCACGGAACGGTCCGACGTCAGCAGGTTGCCCAGCGAATAGGCGCACAGCGTTTGCCGCGTGCCGCCGCCCGCGCGCGCGGCGGTCAGCAGTTCCACGGTCTGCAACGCGCCGCTGTGCGTGCCCAGTATGATATCCGCGCCCGCCTCCGCGATGCCCTGCGCCAGTTCCCGCTGGGCCGCCGTGGGTTCGGTCGCGCCCGTTTTACCCCAGCACAGGGAAACGATCACGATCTGCGCGCCAGCGGCGCGCGCGACGGTAATGCCTGCGGTGATTTCCGGCAGCGTCAGCGGGGCGACGGCGTAGGCCTGTTCCTCCTGCGAGGCGTTTTTCTTGCTGGCGCCGCTCAGCTCGTTTTGATAGCTCAACAGGGCGACCGTCGTATCGCTCACCTGTAGGGTGGCGACGTGCAGACGGCTTTCGGGGGAGGCGTATACGCCGTACGGAGTTAAACCGCTTTTCGTCGCGGCGTTCAGGGTTTCGCCAAGCCCGTCGATTCCGGAGGACAGCGCGCCGGGAAAGCCCAGGCACAGGGCGTCGAACCCGCTTTGGCGAAGCGCCGTCAGGGCGTCGGCGGGCATATTGACGTCGGTCAACTTCTCGTTTTGCACCGTCAGGTTTTCCAACGTCGCAAGGGCCAGTCCGCTTGTCAGCTTGGAGGCGAGCGGTTCGAGCAGAGGCCCGAAGGCGTACCCTTCGGCGCCGGTGCACGTCTTCTGGATTTTTGCGTCGATCCGGATGGAACCCGCGGCCGTAAGCGTGAGGGAACGGACGGGCGCGGGCGTTGCGGAAGGCGCCGAAGTCGTTTCCCGTACGGCGTCGCCGAACGGCGGGGCGGTGGCGGGCGTCGCATCCGGCGCCGCGTTTTTCGGCGCCGCCGTTTCGCCGCGCAGGCTGCGCAGCGATTCGTCGATCGCCACGCTCACGCGCTGAGGGTCTACGCGAAGCTGAACGTTTCCGGCCAGCCGGGGATACAGATACACGCCGCCCCCGACCACGAGCCCCAACAGGATCAGCGTCGTGATGGTTCCCAGCGATATACCGTTCGTCCGCCTGCGCCTTCTCCGCATGCCGCGCCTCCGCTTTTCAGTTTCAACCGTACCGGAACCCGTATGGATCGCACTTGACCGGTTATGGATGTAATGTTATCATAAGGGCACTCGATATGCAATATGGGGGGATACCCGTGAAAATCAGCTTTTCCACGCTCGGCTGCCCGCGGTGGAGCTTTTCCGAAATCACGGCGACAGCGGTGGATCTGGGCTATCAGGGCGTCGAGGTGCGCGGGGTGGGCAAAAACATGTCCGCGCCCAGCGTGCCGGAATTCTCCGCGGAAAACCTGCCCCGCACCGTTGCGGAGCTCAAACGCATGAACCTTGCGATTCCCTGCCTGGACAGCGACTGCTGCATCCATCTCCGGGAGAACGAGGCGGCGGTGGACGCGGAAGTAACGTCGTACGTGCTGCTGGCGCAGAAGCTGGGCGCGCCCTACGTGCGCGTGATGGCCGCCGCGCCCGTGCCGCAGCCCGAAGGCCGGGTGGACGAAGGCTATGTATGTGCGCACGCCGCGAAGCTGGGCGCGTTGGCGCAGGATCACGGCGTGAAGCTGCTGATCGAGACGCACGGCGTGTGGAGCGACAGCGCGAAGCTGGCGCGACTGCTGAGCTGCGTCGGTTCGGACGGCGTAGGCGCGCTCTGGGACGTGCACCATCCCTACCGGTTCATGGGGGAGCGGCCGCAGACCACCGTGGCTAACCTCCGGCCTTGGCTGTGCCACACCCATATGAAGGACAGTCGTAAGACCGAGGACGGCTACCGTTACGCGCTTCCCGGCTTCGGGGACGTGCCGCTGGCGGAAGCCGTGCGCGCGCTGCGGGCAGAAGGCTACGAGGGTTTCTATTCGCTGGAATGGGTGAAACGCTGGGACACCACGCTGGAAGAACCCGGCATCGTGTTCGCGCAGTTCGCCAACTTTATGCGCACGCTGTAAGCAAACGGCGTATACAAACGGCTCCCGGGCTGCAAGGCCCGGGAGCCGTGTTCTGTGTGGTTGGGACATTACAGCTTTTCCATCAGCTCGTCCATCGCGTTTACGATGTCCGGCAGACCGGCGGAAAGGGTGCACACGTGGGGCGCGCCTTCCAGCATGAGTTTCCGCTTTACGGCGGATTTCGCGCCGTTCAGGATGCAGTCCGCGCTGCCGGGCCATATGGTTTTGTCCGCCGTCCCCTGCACGGCCAGCAGCGGGCAGGTAATCTTCGGCAGGTCTCGTTTGGCCGTGTCCATCAGCCTGCGCACGTCTGCGATTTTATTTGTGGGGAAACCGGAATAGCCGTAATCGAACGACAAGTTCAGCTGCGGGTGCCGCTCCCCGGGCGCGGCCCAGGATATACGGGGCTTGAACGGCGCGATGAGGCCGGAAAGATAAAACAGACGGTTCTGTACGCCCATGGGCGCGGAGATGGACACGCAGGCGTCCGGCCGGCGTTCCTCCGCCAGAATCAGGCTCAGCAGCCCGCCCATCGAAAGTCCCGCCACGGTCACCGTGGGGCAGCGCGTGCGCAGACGGGCCAGCGCGTCTGCGGCGGCGGAAAGCCACTGCCCGCTCCCGGAGTCCGCCAGCGCCGCTTCCGTTTCCGCGTGCCCGGGCAGGTTGATCCCCATGACGGTATAGCCTCTGTCCGCGAGCGCGTCCCCCAGCGGACGCATGTGCGATACGCTGCCGGTGAACCCGTGCAGCAGCAGCACGCCTTTCGGACCGCCCTCGTGTAAAAACGGCCTGCATCGCTCATGGTTAAAATGCGCGGCGTCGTAAGGCTCCATGGGCGCTCCTCCCCAGGCGGCACCGACGAAGGTTTACTGATCGATGCCGTCTATGTCGTCCTTCTTGCCCAGCACAAGCAGGATATCGTTAGTTTCGAACGCCGTATCCGGCGACGGGGATACGATGAACTGTCCTCCGCGATGGATGGCCAGAATGCTGATACCGTACTTCTTGCGCACGTCCACGCCGATGATCGTGTTGCCCACCCACTTCATGGGCAGGATGATCTCCACGAGCTGATAATCGTCGCTCAGGTCGATCAGCTCCAGCACGTTGGGGGTCAGCAGCGATTTGGCCAGCCGCATGCCCATATCGCGTTCCGGAAATACCACGCGGTCTACCCCGACCTTGCGCAGCACCTTGGCGTGCAGGTCATCGGTCGCCTTGGCGATGAGGTAGGGCACGCCCAGTTCTTTTAACAGCACGCAGACCAGAATGCTGTCCCGCATGTTCTGGCCTATGGACACGATGGCCGCGTCGAAATTGCGCACGCCCAAAGACTGCAGCGCGCCCTCGTCCGTAGCGTCGATCTGCACGGCCTGTGTCACGTACGGCGCGATGGCGTCCACCAGTTCCTCGTCCGCGTCGATGGCCAGCACCTCGTGCCCCTGTTTATACAGCGATTTGGCCAAGCTTTCGCCGAAACGGCCCAGGCCCAGCACCAGATACTGCTTGCTCTTTTCCTTCATGGCTGTCGATCCTCCGTTAACCGATCATGATCTTTTCTTCCGGGAAGCGAATGCGGTTCCTGGGATTGTTCTCCAGCCGGCTGGCCAGCGCGAAGGCCATCGTCAGCGGGCCGACGCGACCGAAATACATCAGCGGTATCAGCAGCGTCTGGGAGAACGGGGAAAGCGTCTGGGTGCCGGCGGAACTCAGGCCCACGGTACCGAACGCGGAGGTGGCCTCGAACAGCAGATCGATCATCTTCTTGCCGTTCGCCCGCTCCGAGAGGGAAAGGGCCATCGTACATACGATCAGTAGCCCCAGGCTCATGGTTACGATGGCCAGCGCGCGCTTGACAGTATTGGACGGAAGCTGTTTGCCGAAAATGCTCACCGTTTCACGCCCCTGGACGACGCTGATAACCATCAGGATCAGCACGCTGATGGTGGTGGTTTTCACGCCGCCGCCCGTGGAGGCGGGCGACGCGCCCACGAACATGAAAAGCACGCCCGTCAGCTTGGAACTGTCCGTAAGCCCGGCCTGATCCACCGTGCTGAATCCGGCTGTACGGAACGTGGTGGATTGGAAGAAGGCGTTGAGGATTTTATCCCAAACAGATAACGACGGCGAACCGAGCGTCGCGGGATTGTCCCACTCGAAAGACAGGATCAGGATCGTTCCCAGTGCCAGCAGGATGCCGGTGATGACCAGCACCAGCTTGGTATGCAGCGAAAATTTCTGGAACCGGAAACGGAAATGAAGAAACTCGTTGATTACAAAGAAACCCAGACCACCCAGAATGATCAGGCTGGCGACCGTGAGCAGCACCAGCGGGTCGCGCTGGAAATGGGCCAGGCTGGAGTAAGGGCCGAAATCGCGGCCTAAGATGTCAAACCCGGCGTTGCAAAAGGCGCTGACGGAGTGGAAAATGCTCATCAGCACGCCTTTTTGCAAGCCGTACAGGGGGATAAACCGGATGCTCAGCAGGCACGCGCCCCCCAGTTCCAAAAGCAAAGCCAGCATGGAAAACCATTTGGACAACCGCACCAGACCGCCCAGGCTGGTAGCGTTCATGGATTCGCGGATCAGCACGCGGTTGCGAAGGGATATGCGCCGGCCCAGCGCGATCATCACCAGGGTGGCGAAGATCATGAAGCCCAGGCCGCCGACCTGGATGAGCAGAAGGATGACCAACTTCCCGAAGAACGAATACGTCATGGCCGTGTCTACCACCACGAGCCCCGTTACGCATACGGCCGAGGTGGCGGTAAACAGCGCGTTATGCACGCCGACGGAACGCCGGGCAACGGATGAAATGGGCAGCGAAAGCAGAATGG
Source organism: uncultured Oscillospiraceae bacterium (assembly GCA_964497495.1). Taxonomy (GTDB): domain Bacteria; phylum Bacillota; class Clostridia; order Christensenellales; family Aristaeellaceae; genus CAXXOK01. The sequence continues at coordinate 25,537 of CAZCCZ010000020.1, read as the reverse complement.
TGCCGATAAGGATAACAAATAAAAAACCAAGCGCCATAATGCGCTCAGGACGAATGGTGCGTTGAAAGAACGAATTTCGTCTTTCCGTAGTTTGAGACTGCACGAGCAACCTCCTTCATACCCGCAAAGCCCGTACCGAACCCTCGGCGCTCCGTATGGGAATGGCGAAACGGGTCCTCCCGTCGATACATGGCGTATTATAAACCTTTTCCCGTGCTTTGTACAGTATCGGCGCTGTATTCCGCCCTTCGGCCGGGCGCCGCGACGCTTTACAGCGCAGCGGCGAAGTGTTATCCTGAACGTACCGAAACATGAGGAGGAACAACCGTATGACCGCAAAGGAACGTTTTCTGCGCTACGTCGCCGTCGATACCGGTTCCGGCGAGGAGAGCGGCGCGCACCCCTCCACCGAAAAACAATGGGAACTGGCGCGCATGCTGGCCAAGGAGCTTACCGAAATGGGCGCCGAAAACGTGCGCGTTTCCGACCGTTGCTACGTATACGCCTCGATTCCCGCCAACGCCGATCACCAGCCCGCCATCGGGCTGATCGCCCATATGGATACCACGCCTTCCGCGGTCACCGGCCCGGTACACGCGCGGTGCGTCCGCTACGAGGGCGGCGACCTGACCGTCGGCCACGGCGCGGTGATGCGCGTGGCCGAATACGAGAGCCTCGCCCGGCATATCGGGCACGAGCTGGTCGTAACCGACGGCACGACGCTGCTGGGCGGGGACGACAAGGCCGGCGTTGCGGAAATCATGGCCGCGTGCGAAACGATTCTTTCCAACCCCGGTATCAAACACGGCAAAGTCTGCGTCGGCTTCACCCCGGACGAGGAAATCGGCGAGGGCGCGGACTTCTTCGACGTACCCGGTTTCGGCGCGGACTTCGCCTACACCGTGGACGGCGGCATGCCGGGGGAACTGGAGTGCGAAAACTTCAACGCCTGCACGGCGAAGGTGACCGTGCGCGGTTTCAACATCCACCCGGGCACGGCGAAAAACAAGATGAAGAACGCCGCGCGCATGGCCGCCGAATTCGTCGGCATGATACCGGACAGCGAAACGCCCGAACACACGGAGAAGCGGGAGGGCTTCTACCATCTGTGCTCGGTCAAAGGCGACGAAAGCGCCGCGGCCCTCGTTTACATCGTGAGGGATCACGACCGCGCGCTGTTTGAGAGCCGCAAGGAACGCCTGAAGGCGATCGCGGAATATCTGAACGGCAGGTACGGCGCGGACACCTTCACGCTGGAACTGAAGGATACCTACTACAACATGAAGGAGAAGATCGACGAGCATCCGGAAATCGTCGCCCGCGCGTTCGCGGCCATGCGCGCCGTGGGGGACGAGCCCGTGACGCTGCCCATCCGCGGCGGAACGGACGGCGCGCGCCTCTCCTTTATGGGGCTTCCCTGCCCCAACCTGCCCACGGGCGCGTACAACATGCACGGGGTGCTGGAATACGTCAGCGTGCCGGAGATGGAGCGCATGACCCGGATGCTGGTGGAGCTGGTGCGGGCGAGCGATTAGCATCGCGTCACCCCCGAACCTTTTTGGCCCTTCCCGCTTACTTTGCGGGAAGGGCTTTTTGATTGCGGGAATCGCGCCTGCGGGCGCAACCAAAGAGCTTTGCGGTCGCCCTTTGGGAACCTTCGCGGCTTGCGTTCGAAAAAGGGGCGCGGGCTCCCTCTCGGAGTACAGGAATGTACAACGCCGAGACTGCGTTATGAAGCCGGATTCACCGGCTTCAACGCCGTCACGGCGTTGTACGGTCCAGCCCTTCCTACGAGGGAGCACCGCGCCCCTTGAGTAATAATGCGCAAGCGGGGGTGAAAACTCTTTCCGGCTTGTAAAGCGTCTGAAGGTGTTGCCAACCCGGTTAATTATTTCGCCTATCGCTGAAACACGAGAAACAAGGGCGGAAATTCAAATAAGATTACATATTGTCAGAAAACAAGCCAACCCGGATAATCATTTTGCCTATCGCCAGAATGCAAGCAGGCGGAGCGCGCGAGGGGTCGCACGACAGACGGACAGGATTGTCGGTCGCGCTACCGCAGGTAGCGGCGGACAACGTCCTGTACTCATAGTGCGATTTCCCTCGCGCGCACACCGCCGTGTAAGAAGGCGACTCTAAAGGTATCCATAGGGCGATCGGAAAGCCCTTTGGTGTGCCCCGCAGGACACATGCTCTGTTATACATAATAGCCAATATCCTTGAAGAGTGTGCGAAGGTTCCCAAAGGGCGAACGCAAAGACCCGACCGCTCAATCTGCGCAGGCTGCACTGCCGTTTGCCTACTGGTTTCGCTCTTCACCTGCGGGTCGCTCGTTGCTTCGCAACGGTGCCCACCGGGCACACGCTTCCCTTCGGTGCCTTTGGTCGCACCCGCAGGCGCGATTCCCCTCGCGCGCAACCCGCCGAGCAGAAAGATATCCCGAGGGGCACGGAGGGAGCGGAAAAGCCACCGCCTTGCACGCGGGCGCACCCAACGCCCCTTCCAATGCGCCGTTGCGGGCGAAACCGCAACAGCCTTCGGTTCCTCGCACCCCCTATTCACCGAAGCTTCACATTGCGTTCAAAGTTTGTCCATAGTTGTACGGAGATTTATTCATATCTGCCTACTACAATGAATTTGACAAAAATCCGACGGGAGGAATCAAATTGATCGAGGTCAAGAATCTCACAAAGGTGTATGGCAATCATATCGCCGTGGATCATGTGAGCTTCACCATCGATTCCGGAAAGATCTACGGCTTTCTGGGACCCAATGGCGCAGGCAAAACGACGACGATGAACATCATCACCGGCTGCCTGGCCGCCACGGAGGGCACCGTGACGGTGGACGGACACGACATCTTCGAGGAACCCATACCCGCCAAGAAGAACATCGGTTATCTGCCGGAGGTGCCGCCCCTGTATCAGGATATGACGGTGATCGATTACCTCCGCTTCGTGGCCGAAGCCAAGGGCGTGAAAGGCAAGGAGATCGTTTCCGAAGTGGCGCGCGTAATGGAAAAAACGGATATCACGGACATGCGCCTTCGCCTGATCAAGAACCTGTCCAAGGGCTACCGTCAGCGCGTGGGGCTTGCGCAGGCTATTCTGGGTGATCCCAAAGTCATCATTCTGGACGAGCCTACCGTGGGCCTGGACCCGCAGCAGCTCATCGAGATCCGCGACCTGATCCGTGAGCTGGGCAAAGACCGCACCGTGATGCTTTCCAGCCACATCATGCAGGAGATCAGCGCGGTGTGCGATACGCTCATCATCATCTCCAAGGGCAAGCTTGTGGCGGAGGACACGCCGGAGAACCTTTCCAAGCGCGCCGAGCGCGGCCCGATGATGAAACTGACCGTGCGCACGGACAAGGAAAAAGCCAAGGAGATACTGGCCCCGCTGGGCGAGGCCGTGGAAGTGCGCGCATCCAGAGTGAGCGGCAAGAACGAGACGGAGCTGGAGATCGGCATCCTCACGGACGAGGATGTGCGCGAAAAGATCTTCTTCGCCTTCGCGGACGCGAAAGTCGCCATTCTTTCCATGGCGCGTGAACAGCAGAGCCTTGAGGACGTGTTCCTGTCCCTCACCGGCGGCGGCGAGGCGGCGGCGCAGCCCGCGCCCGAGGCCCAGAAAGGGGGCGCGGCCTGATGCTCGCCATATTCAAGCGTGAACTGAAAAGCTACTTTACCGGGATGATGGGGTATGTGTTTATCGCCTTCGTACTGTTGTTCCTCGGGATTTATACCACGGCCCTGAACCTGAAATACGCTTATCCGGGGTTTGAGTACGTTATCAGCAGCAGCTCGTTCATGTTCCTGATTGCCGTACCGGTGCTGACCATGCGCGTGTTCGCCGAAGAACGCAAGCAGAGCACCGATCAGCTTCTGTACTCGCTGCCCGTGGGCGTGCTGGACGTGGTGCTGGGCAAGTATCTGGCCATGGTCGTGCTGCTGGCTTTCCCCATGGCGGTCGTGGCACTTTACCCGCTGCTGATCGGCAGCTTCGGCGCCATCAGCTACGCCACAGCGTACTCCAGCCTGTTTGCGTTCTTCCTGCTGGGCTGCGCGTTGATCGCCATCGGCATGTTCATGTCCAGCATCACCGAAAACCAGATCATCGCGGCGGTGATGTGCCTGGGCACGCTGATCCTCTGCTACCTGATGACCGCGCTTTCCAAACTCATCACCTCCACGGCGCTGGCTTCCACGCTGTCGCTGATGGTCGTGGCGCTGCTGGTGAGCCTGGTGGTGCGCCTGATGACCAAGAGCTGGACGGCCGCGGGCCTGACCGCCGTGGTGACGTTCGTGCCTCTCGCGCTTCTGTACCTCATTTCCCCGACCGTGATGGAAGGCGCGTTTACCGGCGCGCTGGGCGCCCTGGCGATCTTCGATCGGATGGATAGCTTCACCGGCGGCGTCTTCGATATCACGGGCATCGTGTACTTTATTTCCGTGGCGGCGCTCTTCTGCTTCTTCACGGTGCAGGCCGTGGAGAAGAGGCGCTGGAGCTAAAGGGGGAATGAGAAGATGAAACTGTTCGATAATTCCAAAAAGAATGATTCCGCCGGGAAGCCCGCGCAGGAACAGCAACCCGCGAAAAAGAACAAGGCCTCCTTTTTCGGGAGCCGCAGGTTTAAGAGCGGCGGTTACGCGGTGCTGGTTTCTCTGGTCGTGCTGCTAGTGGTCGTGGCGGTCAACCTGTTCGTGGGTCAGCTGCCCTCCACCGCCACGAAAATTGACACGACAACCCAGCAACTGTACACTTTCTCCGAGCAGACGGAACAGCTGTTGAAAGGCCTGAACCAGAAGGTCACGCTCACGCTGATCGCCGAAAACGGCAGTGAGGACGCGACGACGCTGCAATTGCTGGACCGCTACAAGGCGCTCAGCGACCAGATCACGGTCAACACGGTCGACCCCGTGGTGCAGCCCAAATTCACCTCCAACTACACCAGTGACAAGGTGGACGCCAACAGCGTGATCGTCGCCAGCGACAAGCGCAGCAAGGTGGTCAAAAAGGACGATATCTACGAGTACGACTACTCCAATTACTATACGACCGGTAATTATGACGTTTCCTTCGCGGGCGAGAGCGTGCTGACCAGCGCCATCGACTACGTGACCAGCGACAGCCTGCCGACCGTCTACCAGTTGCAAGGACACGGCGAAACCGCCCTGTCTGGCGACCTGCTGGACGCCGTGGAGAAGGACAACCTGACGGTGAGCGACCTGAGCCTTCTGGCGCTGGAAACCGTTCCGGAAGATTGCTCCTGCCTGTTGATCTACGCGCCCACCTCCGATCTGGGAAACGAGGAGACCGATAAGATTCTTACCTATCTGGATCAGGGCGGACGCATGTTGCTGATCACCGATTATTCGGACGCCGAGCGCCCGAACCTGACCAAACTGGTCAACGACTACGGCGTGAACTTCGTAAACGGCATCGTGGTGGAGGGAGACTCCAACCATTGCCTGCGCGGTTACCAGCATTATCTGCTGCCCACCGTGGAATCCCACGACATCACACAGCCGATCATCAGCAAGAACCTGTACGTGCTTATGCCCATCGCGCACGGCATCGCCAAGCTGGACAGCTACCGTTCCAGCCTGACGATTACCAGCCTGCTGACGACTTCCGCCAGCTCCTATAGCAAGGCCGATCCCAACAACATCAAGTCTCTGGAACGCGCGGACGGCGATACGTCCGGCCCCTTCGACCTGGGCGTCGCCGTCAGCGAAGACGTGGATAACGGGCAGACCCGCCTGGTATGGTTCTCCTCGTCCCAGTTCCTCAACGACGACATCAGCGCCTACGTGGGCGGCGCCAACCAGGATTTGTTCCTGAACAGCCTGGGCTGGATGTGCGAGCGTGAGAACAACATCTCCATCCGTTCCAAGAGCCTGAACCAACAGTATCTTACCGTGCCCGACGGCAGCGCCAGCTTCTGGAGCGCGATCCTGTCCGTCGTCCTGCCGCTTGCGGTGCTGGGCGCCGGGATCTTCGTGGTCGTCAAGAGGAGGAAACGCTGATGAAGAAGGGCAAACGCCTGCTTATCCTGCTGATCGTCGTAGCGGCGTTCGGCGGCGGCGCCCTGCTGCTCAGCCAGAACACCCAACGGCAGGAAGCCGCCAAAGAGGCGGAGAAGAAGAACGAAACCGTTACGCTTCTGTCCGCCGCGAAGGACGACGTGGCGAAAATCGAGTTCACGCATAACGACGAGACCGTAGACCTGGCCAGAAAGAACGACGCCTGGGTCTACGAGCCCCGGGAGAGCTTCGAGCTGAACGCGACCAAGGTAGACGGGATGTTAGGCGACCTGACGGAAGTCAGCGCCGTGCGCACCGTGGCCGAAACCGGCGGCGATCCGGCGGAATACGGTCTGGATAATCCCGCCGTAACGGTTACCGTAACCGGCACGGACGGAAGCGCGCAGAAGATCATGCTCGGCGACAAGAACGCCACGACCGGCGATTATTACGCCGCCGTGGAAGGCAAAGACGGTATTTACACCGTCGGCAGCGACCTGTACAACGCCTTCGACGTCTCCCTGATGGACCTGCTGACCGACGAAGCGTACCCGACGATCTCCGCCGACGCCGTGACCGACCTGCAGTGGAGCGACGGCGAGACCCTGAGGGACGTCGAGCATCACCCGGACGGCGACGCCGCCGCCTACTCCTCCGCTTTCACCTGGTTTGAGAAGAGTGCGGACGGCAAACTGACCGCCGTCAACGAGGACGCCGTTTCTTCCCTGCTGACGGCCGCGACGGGCGTAAGCTATACCGGAACGGTGGCGGACACGAAGGATGAGTTGGCTTCCTTCGGGCTGGACAAGCCGTCGCTCACGCTGACGCTGCATTACACGGAGGACGTGCCGGAGTCGGAGGCCGCCGCAGCTATCGCCGAGGAAGCCGCCGCCGCAACGCCCACCGCCGCTTCGTCGGCAACGCCTTCTCCGGCGCCTACGGCGGCCCCCACGGCTGCCCCTACGGCTGCCCCCACATCTACCCCGACGGCAGCGCCTTCCGCGACGCCTACGGTAGCGCCGACCGCAGTGCCTACCGCGACGCCCACGGTAGCGCCGACCGCAGTGCCTACCGCGACGCCCGTACAGGCGCCCACCGATGCGCCTACGGCTACGCCCACTTCCGCCGTCAGCGGTCTGGCGGCTGCCGTGGCGGAAGACGCGAACGCCGTGCCCACGGACACGCCTACCGCCGCGCCTACGGCTACGCCGGAACCCAAAGTAACGGTCGACCGTTCGCTTACGATCTGGCTGGGCGCTGCGGACAAGGACGGCAACGTGTACATGACGCATTCCAAGACCAACCGCGTGTTCCTCATCAGCGCCGACACGGCGGCTTCGCTTCGCAAGTTCACGGCGGACGACCTGAAGGTGAACGTGCCCGCGAAACTGGTTCGCAATGACCTGACGGGCATGGTAGCCACCGCTAACGGCGTAACCAAGACCGTGACTACCGCGGCCGAAACCACCACGGACAAGGACGGAACCGTGACCACCAAGACGGTGTACCAGATCGACGGCAAGGAATTGAACTCCACGCTGTTCAGCTTCTTCGTCAACACCCTGAACACCATCAAGGCCGAGGCTTATACCGACAAGCCCGTCGCCGCGGATGCGAAGCCCGTTTTCGAAGCGACTTTCACGCAGAACCGTACCGGTTTCGAAACGGTTTCCGTAGCGTTTTACCCCTACGACGGAAGCTTCGACCAGGCGGTGGTCGACGGCGACGCCACGATGCTGGTGAACAAACGCGACGTGGACAACCTGCAGACTTATTTCGATCAACTGGTCGCCACTGTGGCGACCGCCACCCCCGAGGCGACGGCCACGCCGACGCCTGCTGCGGAGTAACCGCTTCGGCGTCCGGGCGCAGGAGAACAGTCCCCGTTTGCATAGCCTTTTGACGCTTAGCGCCCGGCCGCGTCTCCTCCAACCCCGCGTATTTTCTACGCGGGGTTTTCCTTGTCCGGAGACACGGCGATTTTTACGGCGCGCGTAGCCGTGCGAACGGAACCCGCGCGTGCTATAATGGAGATTAATAAGGGGGCGATCCGTAAATGAATCCGTTCTTGTGCCGGGTATCCCAATCCGCCACGCGCGTCGCGTCGGCGTTCGTGCGGTTCCGTGAACCGCGGGTGGCAGAGGGGGAGGGAAGTCTGCTTCGCCTGCCGGAGATTCTGAAAAAGGACGGCGTAAAACGCCCGCTGCTGGTCACCGGCCCGACGTTGAGCAGGCTGGGCGTTCCGGACGCGCTGACGGCGGCACTGGAAAAGGCGGGTATCCCCGCGGCCGTCTTCACGCGGGTGGATAACGATCCGACCATTACCAACGTGGAGGACGCGTACGCCTTCTACCGGCAGAACCGGTGCGACGCGATCATCGCGCTGGGCGGCGGGTCACCCATGGACTGCGCCAAGCTCTGCGGCGCGCGGGTCGCGCGGCCGGGAAAAAGCGTGGAGCAAATGAAAGGCACGTTAAAGGTGAGGCGCGCGCTGCCGCCTTTGTACGCCGCGCCGACTACGGCGGGCACGGGCAGCGAGGCCACGCTCGCCGCGATGGTCTCCGACGAGGCCCACCGAAAATTCATGGTTGCGGACCCCGTGCTGGTTCCCCTTGTGGCGGTGCTCGACCCGGCGCTGACCTACGGTATGCCCGCAAGCGTTACCGCCGCATCGGGCATGGACGCCCTGACCCACGCGGTGGAGGCGTACATCGGGCGCAGCAACACGCCCGCCACGGGCGCGTACGCGCGGGAAGCGGTCGGGCTGGTTTTCGCCAACCTGATCCGCGTCTGCCGGGACGGCGGGGACAGAGAAGCGCGTAAAGCCATGCAGCAGGCGGCCTACCGCGCGGGCCTCGCCATCACGAGGGCCAACGTGGGCTACGTCCACGCCCTGGCGCATGCCGTGGGCGGGCGGTACGGCTTGCCCCACGGGCTGGCCTGCGGGGTGGCTCTGCCGGCGGTGCTTCACGCCTACGGTCGCGCGGCGCACCGGCCGCTGGCCGAACTGGCGGACGCGGCGGGTATTCCGAACGACGGCGGGAATACGGCCCGAAGGGCGGAGGCGTTCATCGCCGCCGTGGAAACGCTCGCGGCGCAGGCAGGCCTGCCGCGCGGATTTTCCCAGTTGAAAACGGAGGATATCCCCGCGCTGGCGGCGCAGGCGGCCGGGGAGGGCAACCGATTCTATCCCGCGCCGAAGGTGCTTTCGGAAAAAGAGCTTGCGGGGATCCTGAGCGAACTGGCGCTTATTGCCGAGGCGTAAACGAGTGAAAAGAAAAACGGCGAAGGAAACTTCTTCCTTCGCCGTTTGTGTGCGCCGTGTTTATAACGCGGTCAGCAGCAGCAGCTCGAACGTGGGGTAGGACTCCGAAGCCGTCTCGCCGCTGTCGTTCGTGGAAACGGACATGCCCGCGCACGTGCCATATATCATCATGCGGGTGCCTACGGTCGCGTCCGGCTCGCTGTCCGTAACCGCGAGGATGATGCCGCTGTAATCCGTACCCTTCTTGGTCAGCGCCATCTTGATGATCCATTCGTCGCCGGACTGGGACACGTCCACCACGTAGGCTTTATAACCCATAATGCGGCCGTCGTAGCCCTCGATCTTATCCACCAGCGTGGCGTACGAGGGCTTGATGGCCTGGTCTTTCAGGCTCATCACCATGTCTTCCTGCGACCACTGGCGGGTAAAGCTGTAGCTTACGCGGCGGTCGGCCAACCCTGTTTTGCTGAACGCCAGCACCAACTGGTAATCGCCTTCCTCGGAAGTGTCCAGATCGATGCTGAACCTCCCGTCGGAGGAAACCTTTTTCTTGGCCACGTTCTCTTCGTTGACGAAAACCTGGATCAGCGCGCCCGGCGTGGATTTGCCCCGGACGGTCAGTTCGTCGCTGACGACCGCGGTCGGAATCTCGCTGGTCACGTTGACGGTCAGCAGCGTCCGCTGGTAGGTTACGGGGTAGGCCAGCTCCATCACGTCCTCGCCCTGATAATCGGCGGTGACCGTGACCATGAAAACGCCTTCCTTGGGTAACTTGACGGGCATGCTGAACTTGCCGGAGGGGCCGACCGTCACGTCGGATACCATCGGATCGGGGGAGCTTAAGCCCATCACCACGGCGGTGAACTGCACCCCTTCGGCCGCGGTGCCCGCAAAATCGAATTCCGCCTCGTTGGTTTCCGTCGGCGGCGCGTCGGTCACGTTGATCTTCGCGCTGGCGGCGGCGGGCAGCGGCTGCACCTGGATGAAGCTGAACGTATCCCAGATTTTATTCAGGTCGGTATTATCCTTGTTGGTCACGCTGCGGTTATAGATTTGCATATCGAAGGTAATCTCGTACCCGTTGCGGATGGTGCGGCGCATCAGCCCGCGGTGATCCACCTGCCCGTTTTCCCGGTAGACGTATTTCAGGATCAGGAAACGGCCGCTGTCCGTGTTTTTCCAGTTGGCGGTGGAAAAATCGTAACCGGCGTTCAGGAAATCATTGTTTGGGAAGTGCGATAGCCGGTACTGCCCGCGCAGGTCGGAACTCTGCTCGTTGATATCGAAAATGTTGCTCGCTTGGTCGTTCTGCACGGCGGTCAGCTCGAAGCACGCGTTTTCGTCGTCCTTGCTCCAGCATTGCAGCAGCACGCCGCGCGCGAGCATGTCGTTGGCGGTGTCCTCCGAGGTTTTGCCGCGCGCCTGTAGCCAGTCCGCGTAGTCGCCCGCGTTGTCCGGCGTGAGGACGACGTAGCCGTCCGGTACTTCCACGGAGGCGTACAGGCTGTCCAGCACATAGTTTTCCGCCGAAGCCGGCAGCGCGAAAAGCAGCAGCAGGATCAACGTGAGCAGCGAGCCAAAAATCCACTTGCGCATAATGCACCATCCTTTGGTCGATACCGTTTATCGCACGGGAGCGCGCCTTCCGTCGACTTTGCGGGGCTACGGAAGCAGCAGAATCAGTTTCAGCGCGGGGTATCCGTTTTCCATATCGGTTTCGCCGGTCGCCGTGCCGTAAATCCGAACCGAAGCGCCTTCCGTGATATCCAGCAGGTCGTCGCAGAATACGGTATAACGGTTCCCGTCCCCGTCGGTCAGCACGAAGCGGGGGGAGCCCCCGACGTAGCTGAGTTCGCCGGCGGCGCCGTTTACGGCGATTATCCTGTCCCGGTAGGCCGCCGGGTCGGCGGCCAGTTTACCGTAATCCGTGCTCTTGGCCGCTTTGGAAAGGCGCGCGTCGGCTTCCGCGGCGCTCTCGGCGCGGGTTACGGTGAAACCGTAATCGTTGCGGTGGTAGCCGGGCGCGCGCACGCGAAGGGAAAATTCGTTGGCCCCTACCGCGCGAAGCGACAGCTTCACGGAAAACGAGCCGTCCTCCGCCACGGAAATCGCGCCGCCCCGGCCTTCGGTCAACTCCACGATGGAACCCGGAAGCGCCAGGCCCGCAAGCGTCACGTGATCCGCTTCCACAATGCCGGGCGTTTCCAGCGCGAGCGGGGCGTTTTGCCAGTCCACGGTCACGGTGAAATCCACGACGGTTTTCAGGGTATCCGTATAAACTGCTACTTCCACGGCGTTGGCTGCGTCGCCTGTCAGGCCGGTCACCGCCACGCTGAAAGCGCCCGCCGCGTCCGCCTTCACGCGCGATGCGGCCTTGCCGTTGACGGCGTAGCGCACGTAGGCGCCGGGCGCGGTGACGCCGGTCAGCGGGAAGCCGGTCACGCCGACGGTGGCCGCCACGGGACCGAGCGTCAGCGGGCAAGCGTTGCTTTGAAAGGTCAGCGCCGCGGCTTCGCTCTCCACAGTTGCGAAGGGAAGTGAAAGCGGCCGGCTCTCCGCCGTATCGACCTTATCTTGCGTCGCGGCGGCCCCCAGCCGAAGCGCGCGGTCCGCCGCCGACAACAACAGGTCAATGTCGGCCTGCGAAGCCTCCCGGCCGATCAGATCCGTCCGGAAGGTATACACGGTTCAGATACAGCGTGGACAGGGACAGGTCTGCGTAAGTCAGCGCGCCCGACCCCTGCGTTTCCACGCCGGAGGAGAACAGCGCGTACCCGTCAGCCTGCCAGAACGCCCCGCCGTAGCTGCCTTCGCGCGCGAGAACCGTTAAAAACCGGCTTCTCTCTTCCACGGTCATCCCGGCATAATCGCCGCAGGCGACGCCGTCCGGCTTGTCGGCTATTTCCAGCGATACCTGCCGTCCGTCCGGCAGGATACCGATCAGGTACAGGCCGTCCCGTTCCATGACGGTTAGCAGCGTTTCGGCGTCCGTACCCAGCGCGGCCAGCCCTTCCGCGGCCATACCGTCGCGCGTCAGGCACACCTCGCCCTGCGCCGGCGTATACCGGAGCCCGATGCCGTCCAACCGGATGGTCCCCTCGGCCTGCGCCGCGGCCAGCAGCAGCGAACACAGCAGCGCGAGCGTGACCACGAACCGGCGGTACTTCACGGCAAGGCTCCTTCCGCGGAGAAGGTCCGTTTTCCCCGCTCTCCCGAAAATGTGAGCGAAGCAGAAACGACTGCAACTTCTGATTATTGTACCATATCCGGACGCGCGCGCGCAATACGGGGCTGTAACAAAGCGGGGCTGTTTTCAACCGGCGGGCGCTTGCGCGGACGCGCTTTTTTTGTTATGCTATGGAAACGCCGATTCGTCCGCTTCCCGCAGAGATTCGCAGGGAGGGGTCTTCGGCGATCGCGCGATACGCCGTATCGGACGCAGGGGGTACGTTCCGGATGCAAAGGCCCATGCGAAACCTGCTTTCCCGGGTCGCCGGGCGCACGTCGCTGCATATGCCGGCGGCGCAGGGCCGCGCGCCGTTCCGTTCTTTTCCGCCTTACCGCTGGGACACCACCGAACTGCCGGTGACAGACGACCTGTACCGGCCCCGCGGCGCCGTCGCGGAGGCCGAAAGGCTTGCGGCGGAAAGCGCGGGCGCGCAAACGACGCTGATGACGCCGGGCGGCTCCACCGCGGGCCTGCAGGCGATGCTTCTGTACGCCGTGAAACGCGGACAGGCGGTGGTGCTTCCGCGCAACGCGCACCTGAGCTGCCTCAACCTTTGCGCGCTGGCAGGGGTTACGCCTGTTTTCGCCGAAACCTCCTTTACGCCGGAGGGGCGCCCCTACGTGACCCCGGAGGCGTACGCCCGCGCGCTGGACGAGCACCCGGAGGCTGCGGCCGCGCTGGTTCTGCACGGGGATTACTACGGCCTGCTTCCCGATTTGCCCGCCGTAGCGCGGGAGGCGCACGCGTGCGGCAGGCTGCTGCTTTGCGACGAGGCCCACGGCGCGTACTTCAACTGGCGCGGGGATACGCCCAACGCGGGCGCGTGCGGGGCCGACCTGTTCGTGCAGTCCGCCCATAAGACGATTCCCGCGCTTACGCCGGGCGCGTGGCTGCACGCCATGCCGGGCGTGGACGCGGAGCGCCTGCGCGGTATCCTGCGCATGGTGCAGACCAGCAGCCCGTCTTTCCCGATCATGCTGTCGCTGGACGAGGCGCGCGCGTGGATGGATCGGAACGGGCGCGCGGCCTGCGACCGGCTGCTTTCGGCGCTGGAACGCTTCCGCGGCCGGGCCTCGGCGCTTGGCTATACGGACGGCCAGCGGAACCCGCCGCCGGGCATGGCGTACGACCGGCTACGGCTGGTGCTCGCCGCGCCGCAGGGCGGCGAACGGTTGCAGGCGCAACTTCAGGCGCTTGGGCTGGACGTGGAAATGAGCGACGCGCGCCACGTGGTGTGCATCCTTTCGTTGATCGACGGCCCCGAACGGCTGGACAGCCTGCTTGCGGCGCTGCAGTCCGTAACGCCGGAACCGGCGTTCGAACCGCCGCCCGGCCCGCTTCGCCCCGATCCCTGGCCGCCGCGCGCGATGCCTATCTGGCAGGCGGCCTTCGCGGACAGCGAACCCGTACCGCTTGGCGAAGCAGAAGGCCGCGTCAGCGCCGTGAACGCGGGGCTTTACCCGCCGGGGGTCGCGTGGCTCACCGCCGGGGACGTGGCGACGCCCGAAGCGCTGGCGTTATTGATGAATACCCCGCGGGAGCGGCTGTTCGGCCTGGACGGCAACGGCTCGCTGCGCTGCGTGAAGCTTTCCCGGAGGGGGTAACGCCCCGTCCGACCCATCATCCGTCCAAAGGAGCGGTGAACGTGTACAGTTTTCCGTACGACGCGGTGCTTTTCGATCTGGACGGCACGCTTACGAACTCGGAGCAGGGCATCATCCAGTCCATGCTGTACGCGCTGGGCGAAACCGGCGTGAGCGTGCCCGAGGGAATCGACCTGCGCCGTATGATCGGCCCGCCGCTGATGGACTCGCTGACCGGCATCTTCGGGCTGACCCCCGAAAAGGCGCGCGAGGTGATCCCGTATTACACGAAACGCTTTAACAGCGACGGCATGTACCAGTATACGGTGTACCCCAACATCCGAAGCATCCTGAAAATCCTGCACGACGGGGGCGTGTACGTGGCGCTGGCCACCAGCAAGCCCGTGCGCCCCGCCATGGCGATTCTGAACCATTTCGGGCTTACGCACTACTTTACCCGCATCATCACCGAGGAAGATAACGAGAACACCGTCAACAAGCCGGAGCTCATCCGCCGCGCCCTGCCGGAGAAATACGAGCGCGCCGTGATGGTCGGCGACCGGTTTTACGATGTGGAGGGCGCGCTGGCCAACGGCATCGAGGCCATCGGCGCGGGTTACGGCTTCGGCTCCGAGGAAGAGCTGCTGAAGGCCGGGGCGAGCTTCGTGGCGCCGGATACGGAATCCCTGCGCGCGTACCTGTGCCCAAGCTCCTCGCTTCCGCGCGGGTTTTTCCTGACCGTGGAAGGGCTGGACGGCAGCGGTAAGACCACGCAGGTGGACCGGCTGGAAAAAAGCCTGAAAGACTACGGCTTCAGCGTCCTGCGCACGCGCGAGCCGGGCGGATGCCCCATCAGCGAGGAAATACGCCATACCATCCTGACCACCGACCATATGGAAATGTGCGCGCCCTGCGAGGCGCTGCTGTATGCTGCTTCCCGCGCCCAGCACGTGTACGAGGTCATCCGCCCCGCCGTGGAAAAGGGGATGCTCGTGCTGTGCGACCGCTTCGTGGACAGCTCCATCGCCTACCAGGGCGGCGGGCGGGAACTGGGCATGGACGTGGTGAGCGGCCTGAACGCGCCCGCCGTTGGAAACATGCTGCCGGACGCGACCGTGTACCTGGAAGTGGATTACCGCCGGGCGCTGGCGCGGCGCAACAGCGCCTCCGCGCCGGATCGCATCGAGGTGGAGGGCGGAACGTTCCACGCGCGCGTGCAGGACGCCTACGAAAAGATCATCCGCGACGACCCGAAGCGTTTTCTGGTCGTTGACGGGGAGCAGGACGTGGATACCGTGGCGGCGGACGTGCTGGACGCGGTGCTGAGCCGTATCGAGCCGGAAATCGAGGCCTGAGAAAAGTGGAGCGGATCGTGGTGGGCATGTCCGGCGGGGTGGACTCCTCCGTGGCGGCGATGCTGCTGAAGCGTCAGGGCTTCGACGTGGTCGGCGTGTTCATGAAAAACTGGGACGAGAAGGACGAGAACGGCGTTTGCACCGCCACCGGGGACTGGCAGGACGTGCAGGACGTGTGCGCGCTGATCGACGTGCCTTGCTATGCCGTTAATTTTGAAAAGGAATACCGGGACCGGGTTTTCGCGGAGTTTCTGGCGGAATACCGCAGGGGCCGCACCCCGAACCCGGACGTGCTTTGCAACCGGGAAATCAAATTCAAGGCGTTTCTGGAGTTCGCCGGGAAGCTGGGTGCGGCGCGCATGGCCACCGGGCATTTCGTGCGCACCGATAAGCGGGACGGGCGCCCCGTGCTGCTGCGCGGCGTGGACGGAAGCAAAGACCAGAGCTATTTCCTGTATATGCTGAAGGAAGCCCAGCTGGCCAGATCGCTCTTTCCCGTGGGCGGCATGACCAAGGCGCAGGTGCGCGCACTCGCCGCCGAAGCGGGGCTGCCGGTGAGCCAAAAAAAGGACTCCACGGGCGTCTGCTTCATCGGAGAGCGCAATTTCCGCCAGTTCCTGCAAAACTACCTTCCCGTAAAGGAAGGGGACATCGTCACGAAGGACGGGCGCAGGGTGGGCAGGCACATCGGGCTGGCCTACTACACGCTTGGCCAGCGCAAAGGGCTTGGCATCGGCGGCGGGGGAGACGGGCGAAGCTGGTACGTGGTGGAGAAGGATATACAGCGCAACGTGCTGGTGGTGCAGCAGGGGGAGGACGGCCCGGGGCTGTTTTCCCGCTACGCGCGCGCCTCGCAGGCGACGTGGATCGCGGACGAACCGCCCGCGCCGGAGGGAACGGCCTTCCGTTGCACGGCCAAGTACCGTTACCGCCAGCCCGACCAGCCGGTAACCGCGCTGCTCGCGGGGGATTCGCTTTACCTTTCGGCGGACGGCCCTCAGCGCGCGGTGACGCCGGGCCAGAGCGCCGTGCTCTACCGGGGAGACGTGTGCCTGGGCGGAGCGATCGTGGAGGAAACGGCGAACGCGCCTTTCCCGGCGCAGAACGGATAGGGGAACAACATAAAACCGTAGGGTGTCGCACGGTTTTCTTCCGCGCCGTTTTCGTTTCCGACCGATAAGGGTATGATCATTGTAAGGCCCGCGTTCCGCGCGAAGCGGCAGGGGAAACGGGCCCTGCCGTCGAAAGGATACGATGCGAAGAATACGGGAAATCCGTACGGGGAGAGAGAGGGTGAATCCCATGGCCTGTTCAGGGATCGTCCCATCCGAACGGCGAAGGGTCGCCGCCTGAATTTTCCGTAAAGGAGCAATTAAACCATGAAGACCGTTATTACCGGGAAGAACATGACCGTTTCCGCGGGAATCACCGAGCGCGTGATGAAGAAAATCAACAAGATGGAACGCTACCTGCGCCCCGACACTGAAGTTTTCGTGCGCCTGACCCGTGAGAAGAACAACCGCCGCACCTGCGAGATTACCGTGCCGTTCGAGGGCGTGGTGCTGCGAGCCGAGGCCGTAAACGACGAGAACCTTTACGTCAGCATCGACCAGGCGCTGGCGAAGCTGGAAAAACAGATTCACAAACATCGCACGCGACTGGGCAAACGCCTGCGCGAGGACGCCTTCCAGAGCGCGGATCTCGAATACACCGAGGATATGTCCGCGGCCGAGGAGGAGAAGCGCAAGATCGTGCGCAACAAGACCTTCCCCGTGCGGCCGATGTCCGTGGACGACGCGATACTGCAAATGGAACTGCTGGGGCACAGCTTCTTCGTGTTCGTGAACATCGATACGGACCAAACCAGCGTCCTCTATCTGCGCAAGGACGGGGACCTGGGCCTGTTGGAGCCGGAAGCCTGACCCTTTGAAAAGGAGGACGTTTCATGAACGGTTCGAACAACCCGCTGGGGCCGGAAGGCAGCTATTTCGAGACCCGTGAAAAAGAGAACGCGCGGGAAACCGAACGAAAGTGGAACGCCCTCTACCCGATCCTTATGACGATCCTGTTTCTGGCGCTGGGGTTCGCGTTCGACCTCTGGCACCCGGCGTGGCTCCTGTTCCTGACCATCCCGCTGTACTACATGAAGGGGCAAAGCGCCGCCGACCGTTGGCTTAACCCCGTGATGATCTCGCTGATCTATCTGGTGCTTGGTTTCTTCTTCAACCTGTGGCATCCGGGCTGGATGATCTTCCTGCTTATTCCCATCGTCTCCGTGCTGAAGAAGAAAAGCGGACGGTAACCGAACGGGAACTAAACAGACGAAACGCGGGCCGCCCGGCGTGAAGCCGGACGGCCCGCAGGTTTAGCGCTTTACGCAACAGCGGGTTTACGCCGCGCCCGGCGGCGCTGGAACCATTTGACCGCTTCCACCAGCGGGATGATGAGCAGCGCGAGCCCCATCGCCGTGAGGTATTCGAAAAGGCTGATCGTGGTGAAACCGAAAGCGATGCTCAGGAACGGCAGGTAGATGACCGACGCTGTCAGCAGCAGCGCCGCCGCCGCCGCGCCCCACAGATACGGGTTCCGCTTCGGAAGGGTGAACAGCGAACTGCGGCGGGAGCGCATGTTGAACGCCTGAAATACTTCCGCCATCGACATGGTCAGAAACGCCATGGTGACCCCGTCGGGACTGTTGACCAGTTCCCACAGGCCGGATTCGATACGGTGGCCCACGAGGTACGCCGTGAGCGTAAGCAGCGCGACCAGCAGGCCCTGATAGGCGATATCCCCGCCCACACCGCCCGCGAAGATGCCCTCCGCGCTGTCCCGCGGAGGCTTTTTCATAGCGTCGTCCTCGCCGGTTTCCAGCCCCAGCGCCAGCGCGGGCAGGCTGTCCGTGATGAGGTTGATCCACAGGATGTGCGCAGGTTCCAGAAGCGTGAAGCCCAGCATGGTGGCGGCGAAGATGCCCACGACCTCGCTCAGGTTGGAGGAGAGCAGGAACTGGATCGCCTTGCGGATGTTGGCGTAGATCTTGCGCCCTTCCTCCACGGCGTTGACGATGGTGGCAAAGTTGTCGTCTGCCAGGATCATATCGGCCACGTTCTTGGTGACGTCCGTGCCGGTGATCCCCATGCCGATGCCGATGTCGGCGGCCTTAATGGCGGGCGCGTCGTTCACGCCGTCGCCCGTCATGGCGACGATCTTACCTTTTCGTTTCCACGCGTTGACGATGCGCACCTTATGCTCCGGCTGCACCCGCGCGTATACGCCGTAACGTTCGATGCTCGCGTCCAGATCCTCGTCGGTCATGCGGTTAAGGGCGCGGCCTTCCACGGCTTGCGAAGCGTCGGAGATGAGCGTGAGCTCTTTGGCGATGGCTACGGCGGTGTCGATATGGTCGCCGGTGATCATCACCGCGCGGATGCCCGCGTCGCGGCACTTCGCCACGGCGTCTTTCACCTCCGGGCGCACGGGGTCGATCATGCCGGCCAGCCCCGCGAAGACCAGTTCGTTTTCCAACGCTTCGGGCGCAAACGAGGCGGGAAGCGCACCGTACCGGCGGTAGGCGGCGGCCAGCACGCGCAGGGCGCGGCCCGCCATGGCTCCGTTCTGCGCAAGGATTTCCGCGCGGCGCTCGTCCGTGAGGGGCTGTTCGCCCGCCGGGGTCAGCACGGAAACGCAGCGGGCCAGCAGTTCGTCCGGAGCGCCTTTTGTGTATTGAATAAAGCCTTCGCCGTCCCGGTGGATGGTGCTCATCATCTTGCGCTGGCTGTCGAACGGGGCTTCGCCCACGCGCGGGCGACGCGCCTGCAATTCCGGTTTGGGCAGGTTCAGCTTCGCCGCGTGGGCGACGAGCGCGCACTCGGTAGGCTCGCCCACGGCTGTGCCGCATTCGTCCAGCTCCGCGTCGGTGCACAGCGCCATCGCCGCGGCCAGCAGCGGCTCGTCCGCGGCGTAAGTGTCCGTAACGGTCATGCGGTTCTGCGTGAGCGTCCCGGTTTTATCCGAGCAGATGACCTGTGCGCAGCCCAGCGTTTCCACGGCGGTCAGGCGGCGGATCACCGCGTTATGGCGGCTCATGCGGGTAACGCCGATGGAGAGCACGATGGTCACCACCGCCGCGAGACCCTCCGGGATCGCCGCCACGGCAAGGCTGACGGCCAGCATGAACGTGTCGATAAGCACGGCCGCGTCGATACGGCCCGCCTTCAGCACCCCGGCCGCGAATACGGCGGCGCTCACGCCCAGCACCAGCCAGGTAAGGACGCGGCTTAAGCCCGCGAGCTTCTTTTGCAGAGGGGTGGCCTCGTCCTGGGCGGCGGTCAGCGCCTCGGCGATCCGCCCCACTTCGGTTTCCATGCCGGTGGCGCAAACGACCGCCACGCCGCGTCCGTACACCGCGGTGCTGCCCATGTAGACCATGTTGTGTCGGTCGCCCAGCGGCGTGTCCTCCCGAGGCTGGAAGCCGTCGCAGGCTTTCAGCGCGGGTACGGATTCGCCCGTCAGCGCCGCTTCCTCCACCTTGAGCGCGGCGCATTCCAGCAGGCGCGCGTCCGCGGGCACGGCGTCGCCCGCCTCCAGAGCGATCACGTCCCCCGGTACCAGTTCTTCGCTTTTCACGTGCGTCAGACGTCCGTCCCGCCATACGCGGGAGGTGGAGGCCGTCATTTCCTTGAGCGCGGCGATGGCTTCCTCGGCTTTGCTTTCCTGCACGACGCCCAGCACGGTGTTCAGGACGACCACGAAAAGGATGATGAACACATCCGCGAAGGACTCGCCCGCGTACGCGGAGGTAACGCCGCTGAGTGCCGCGGCGGCCAGCAGCACGAGGATCATCGGATCGGTCAGTTGGCCGAGGAAGCGGGCGAACAGCGTTTTGCGCTTCCCTTCGGCCAGCCTGTTCGCGCCGAAGCGCGCAAGGCGCTCTCGCGCTTCCGCTTCGGTCAGGCCGCGCTCGGACGTGTGAAGGGTTTCCAGCACCGTTTCGGTTTTTTCCAGATCGTATCGCACCGGAAGGGCTCCTTTCGTGACGCACAGGTAAGAGAAAGACCCATATACGGGTTTTGCAGCGTTCCGTCGGTCCGGAATCGTCGTTCTCCGTACATGAGTCTCATTCATTAAGGCGGGCCATACGGGCCTGATAGCCCGTCGTGCTGTTGACCCTGCCGCGCGTCGGCGCGAATTACTCCCTCATGGCTATGCGATTAAGAAAAATCATACCATGCTCTGCCGTTCCTGTCAAGGGAGCATGCGCGCGGCCCGTTTCCCGCGCCCTTACTCCGCCAGCGTTCCGATGGTCCAGCCGATGGCTGTGACCACGGCGGAGCCGTCGAACGTGAACAGCAGGGAAGCGTGCTTCTGAAAGACGTATTCGGCCGGGTTGGCGAGCACGTCCGCCCCGTAGGGCTCGATGGGGTCGAGGTACCAGATGGCGAATGTCCCGTCGTTGTTGTTCACGGTCACGCCGCAGGGCGGCAGTTGCGCGTTGAGCGCTTCCACATAGCCCGCCGAGTATTGCACGGTGCTGGTGCCGGTGGCCGGGTCCACGTAGAAGGCGTTGACCACCTTTTGCGCCGTATCCCCGACCTTCAGGCCCCGCGGGCCCGTGACCGCCGCGTTGACCCAGTACGCGCCCACGATGGAGCCGTCGTGGGAGAAGGTGAGGGAAAACTCGGGGTAATGCCAGATTTCCTGCGTGTCGCCGGTGGCGGCCTGTTCGACTTTCTCGATGCTGGCGGGATCGCCGCACAGGGTCTTTACCTGGTCCTTGTTCATGCTCGCGGTGACGGCGTTGACCATCAGGTCCTGCTGGGAGAAGCGTTCGGCCGCGAGCGCGGCGGCCGCGGAGAACACGAGCAGCGTGGAAAGCACGAAAGCGAGGATGCGCCTTGCGGTTTTCATCGGGGTTCTCTCCTTTCCGTAGACGGGCAGAACAGAGCATGGGATCCGTGTATACGACGTTTCCGCGAAGGAAATCCGTCCGAGGTGCAGCGAAGGCTTAATACTTCGTAATCCGGTCCGCCGTTACGAGGGCGTGGATCAGCCTGACCGGGCGCGCGGGCTCCGGACGGATTCGCACGGCTTCCCGGATGCCCCGGATCGCCGTCTCCGCGTCCGCGGCGCTGCGGCTGTGCACGGTCGCCAGCGGTTCGCCCCGGCGCACCGCGTCGCCGACGCGGCGGCGCAGCACGAAACCTACGCCGGGGTCGATGACGTCGGTGATCTCCCTGCGCCCCGCGCCCAGGCGCTGCGCAAGGTTGCCCAACGCCATCGTGTCCATGCCGTGAACGTAACCGTCCTCCTCCGCAACCGCGTCCGTCACCACGGCGGCCTGCGGCAGCAGCGTTACGTCGTCGCACACGCGCGGGTCGCCGCCCTGCGCCGTAATCATCTGCCGCAGCTTCTCCAACCCCGCGCAGGACGAAAGCGCCCGCTTGAGCATGCCCTCGGCCTCCCGCGCGGAGGCGGCTGCGCCCGCGGTGGTCAGCATCTGCGAACCAAGCGCCAGCGAGACGGTCAGCAGCGGGCCGGTTACGCGCCCCGCGAGCACGTCGATGGCTTCCTTTACTTCCAGCGCGTTGCCCACGTGGCTGCCCAGCGGCTCGCCCATATCGGTTACCAACGCGGTAACGCGGCGGCCCGCGTCCGCGCCGATGCGCACCATGGTTTGCGCGAGCTCGATGCTTTTGGCAAGCGTGTGCATGATCGCGCCGGAGCCGGTTTTCACGTCCAGCACGATGGCCTTCGCGCCGCTTGCCAGCTTCTTGCTCATGATGCTGGAAGCGATCAGCGGCAGGCTGTCCACGGTGGAGGTTACGTCCCGCAGGGCGTAGAGCGCTTTGTCCGCGGGGGCCAGGTCGCGGGTCTGGCCGATCACCGCCAGCCCGATGCGCTGAACCTGCGCGATGAAGGCTTCCATGCTCAGTTCCACCCGGAAGCCCGGAATGCTCTCCAGCTTATCCAGCGTTCCGCCGGTATGCCCGAGGCCGCGCCCGCTCATCTTGGCTACGGGCACGCCGCAGGCGGCCACCAGCGGCGCCAGCACAAGCGTGGTGGTGTCGCCCACGCCGCCGGTGGAATGCTTATCCACGGGAACGCCCTCCAGGGCGGAGAGATCCGCCATTTCGCCGGATTCGGCCATAGCGCGGGTGAGCCACACGGTTTCCCGGCGGTTCATACCGTTGAGGCGGATGGCCATCAGGAGCGCCGAAAGCTGATATTTCTCAACGGTACCGCGCGCGGCCCCGTTGGCGAAGAACGCGATTTCTTTTTGCGTAAGGGCTTTTCCAAGCTTCTTTTTTTCGATGATCGACAGGATGTCCACCGTGAACCACCTTCCGAAAGCGCGTGCGCGGACGCCGTTCGGCGTCCGCGCACGCGGCGATACCTGTTAAAGCTGTATGATCATGCGCCCGCAGGATTCGCACTCGATCAGTTTCGCGCCCGACTTCAGGTTCCGCAGCGTTACCGAGGGCAGGCTCATGAAGCAGCCCCCGCACTGGTCGTTCACCAGTTTGGCCACGGGCGGCACGCAGTGTTTCTTGATCGTCTCGTAGCGCTCCATCAGCTTCGGGTCGATGGCCTTCCCCTTTTCCTGCGCCACGCGCCGTTTATCCTCCAGCGCCTTCATCTGCTCGCGGTACTCGTCCTCGTATTCCACGCGCTGCGTCTCGTATTCGGCCTTGACCCGCGCGAACTTGACGGCGATCTCCTTCTGGGCGCGCTCGTGGTCGGTCGCGTCCTGCTGGATGCGCCGCATCTCCTGCTCGTAGCTCTGGATATCGCCGGCCAGCTTCTGCGCGTCCTGGGAGAAGGCATGGGCCTCGTCCAGATTTTCCGGCGGGTTTTCCTTCAGCTTTTCCCGGAGGGCTATCAGCTGTTCCTGCTGCATGGAGATCGCGTCGCGGATCACGTCCACGCGGTCCAGCATCTGGGAAACTTCTTCCTCGATCTGTTTCACCGCCGCCTGCTGCTCCAGCAGAAAATCCCGGTTTTTCTTCAAGGCCAGCCGGTTGGGCGAGCGCTTGATGTCGTTTTCCAGCGCGTCGGCCTCCATATCGGCCTGTTGGAATTCCCATAACAACTCGACTTGTTCCATGGTATCCTCCTTAACGGTATGCGTTTGCCCCCTGCGGGGCAGGCCCGGACGATACGGTGCATTCATAGGGCTTTAGCGCCGACAGCCGCGCTTCCACGGGCCAGCGGCCTGCCTTCGCTTCCCGGGTAAAGCGCCGGTACAGCGCTTCCAGCCCGGGTTGTTCCGTGGCGTAATGGCCCGCATCGCAGACGATCAGGCCCATGGTCTGCGCCGCGATCAGGTCGCTGTGCTTGATCTCGCCCACCACGAAGATCTGTGCGCCGTCCAGCGCGGCGTCCTCGTACGCCTCGCCGATGGCACCCGACCCTACGGCCACGCGCGTGACCAACGCTTCGGGATCGCCGTACAGGCGCGCGTGGGTACCCAGCGCGACTTCGGCCCGCTTCATCAGGGCTGCCGCCGTTTCCGGCGCGGGCAGCGCGCCCAGACGGATGTACGGGGTGGTCTTGGCGGGCCTGACGCCGGAAAGCCCCAGCTTTGCGGCCAACTCGTCGCCCGTGCCGCCCGGAGCCTGGTCCAGGTTGGTATGCGCGGAAATCAGGTGGAGCCCCGCGCCCAGCAGCGCCGAGAGGGTCGCGCCTTCCGGCAGGTCGTAGCGCACGCGTTTGATGCCGTTGAAGATCAGCGGATGGTGGGTCACGATCAGCTCCGCGCCGATCGCCGCGGCCTCGCGCACCACGGGCAGCGTGGCGTCCAGCGCGAAGAGCACGCGGCGCACCTCCGCGGCGGGGTCGCCCGCCTGCAGCCCGGAATTATCGAAATCGGCCTGCGTCGCGAACGGCGCGACGCCGTCCACCCAGTTGAAAATTTCTCCGACGTTCATCGGTAAGCCTCCCGTTTTCTTGGTTTATTCCCGCTCAAACGTCCGCAGGGCTTCCTGCGTGAAAAGCAGTTCCCGCTCCACGGCCGCCAGATGCTTCCCGTTCGCGCCATCCGCGGCGCGCATGGAGGCGGCGGCCTCCGTAAGCAGCCTGCACCTGCGAACGAGCCAGGGTTTCCAGCTTTCGGGCCGCTCCGCCAACAGCCGGGGGCCGAGCAGCAGTTCCCGTTCCGTATAGGGCGTCGCGCCTTCCGGCGCGGGCGTTGCCCTCAACAGCAGGTACAGCCTTCCGCCCGTATCCGCCACCCGCTCGTCCGAGACGCGGTAGCCGATTTCCTGCAACGCCGCGCGCACGAGCGGAAGTTCCGTCTGCGGGCCCAGCACCAGCGTCGCGCCCAGCAGGCGATCCGGCCCGCGCCGGAGGATGCCCGCGATCGTTTCCCCGCCCATGCCGAGGATGCACACCGTGTCGGCTCGACCGCCCGGAAGGGCGTCCAGCGCGTCCAGCCCGTCGGCCGCGGCCAGTGCCGCGCGCGGCAGAAGCCCCAGCACGGAGAGGCGGGCGCACGCCTTGCCCAGCGCCTTTTCGCTCACGTCCGCGGCCAGCAGGAACCGGCAGCGGTTCTCCGTAAGCAGCACCGCGCCGAAACGGCCGTGGTCGCAGCCGATATCGGCGCAGGTTTGACAGGGCGCCACCCAGTCCGCCGCCGCGCGCAAGCGCGCGTCCAGCAGGGGTACGCGCGGGACGCGGCGCGGGGCCGTCGCTTCGGGGGAGAGGGGAGCGGCTTTGTCCATCTAATCCAGATAGTCCTTCAGTTTCTTGCTGCGGCTGGGATGACGCAGCTTACGCAGCGCCTTGGCCTCGATCTGCCGGATGCGTTCGCGCGTGACCTTGAACACGCGGCCGACCTCCTCCAGCGTGCGCTGGTGGCCGTCGTCCAGCCCGAAGCGCAGGCGGAGCACCTTTTCCTCGCGCGGGGTGAGGGTGTCCAGCACGTCCAGTAATTGTTCCTTCATCAGGGTGAAGCTGGCGGCTTCGGCGGGCGCGGGCGCGTCTTCGTCGGGGATGAAATCACCCAGGTGGCTGTCCTCTTCTTCGCCGATGGGGGTTTCCAGCGAAACGGGCTCCTGTGCGATTTTAATGATCTCG
>CAZCCZ010000019.1:34723-47244 GCA_964497495.1 uncultured Oscillospiraceae bacterium | reverse complement strand
GTCGAAGGTACTTGGCTGGTAACGGCCCGGAAGACTAGATCGCCGCCGCATCCCACATATGAAAAGCACCTGCTTACAGCAGGTGCTTTTTCATATGCGGCAAAAGGCCAAATTGTGTGCAGCGATTATGGACGGCTTGTCGGACCTATGCTTGGATGATGGGCCGGGACCTTTGATAATCTCCGAAGAAGCATGTAGATGCCTATACCCGAAATTACGCCGATAGCGTTGGAGATCAGATCGTCGATATCGCAAATACCGCGACCGGTCGCCAACTGTGTCAACTCGATTAGAAATGAAGCACCGATACCCAGTAACGCGCCAACGGAAGGCTTCATGGTTTTCCAAAACCCGAGAACCATGCTCCCCCAGGGAAGGAACAGCATGGCATTGTACATCATATCATAAGGGGAGGCTTCAAACGGTATCAGATGTATACGTTTTTCCAGAACGGGAACCCGTATGAAAACAGTCAGGTATAAAACGGTAACGGCCCACAGGCAAAGCGAAGCGAGACTGAATATCCGAAACGCTTTCTCCGGCATTCGTCTGATAAGGAGAAACAGTAACGCGTAATACCCGATGACAATCCCGTATAAATAGTCGGGAAGGATACCGATAAGATGTTCGATCAAATGATTCGCCTCTGATACTTTACTTGCTGCCCGTATACGGCTACCTTTCAATCGCGAAAGGGAAACGACGAAACGGCGTTCCCGCGGCAGGCGGCGCGGAGCGATTCCGCAGGGAAACCGCACTGAACGGTTAATATAAGAACGAAAGCCGGAATCAAAACCATCAAGTATGATAATATCTGTTTAATTCAACTTTTCAGGATGAAAATACGACTTATAGTGTGAAACCCCTGAACGGGGCGCTTTGCAAAGCAAGACACAAGGAGGAGTTTCGTGGACGCGCAAACGTTCCAGACGGAGGCTATGAAGTACCGACGGCTTCTGTGGCGGGTCAGCTGGTCCATGCTCGGGAACCGGGAGGATTGCGCCGACGCAGTTCAGGAGGCGCTTCTGCGCGCCTGGCAGCGCAGGGATACACTTCGCAACCGGCATGCGTTCCGCCCCTGGCTGGTGAGAATTCTGGCAAATACCTGCAGCGACATGCTCCGCAAGCGGGGAAACGTGAAGATCGTACCGCTGGAGGAAGAAACGGAAAAAGCCGAAACCCTCACCGATCCCGTACCGTTACGGGACGCCCTGGATAAGCTGACTCCCGAGCACCGCACGGTCACCGTGCTTCACTATCTGGAAGGGTATTCCGTAGCGGAAATCGCCGATATGCTGGATACGCCCGTCGGTACGATCAAATCCCGGATGACGTATGCCAGACGCAGCCTGCGTGAACTGCTCCGCGAAGACACGGAAATCTGACGGAAGAGGAGCGTATGGAAATGAGAAAATTCGGATTTCGTAAGCAGATTAGAAACGCGGTGCCCGATATGCCCGTCGGTTTTGAAGCCGCCATGCGGGAAACGCTGAACGGCATCGCGGCCGACGAACGCACCCGCGAAGAGGCGGGCGATACGGTAATGCGGCCCACGCGCCGCCGCACGGCGAAACGGGCTGCCGTATTCGCGCTGGCGGCCGTGGTGCTGATGGGCGCGGTCGCGCTGGCGACGGGGATACTGAAACACAACGTGTTCGAGCTGACCGTAGGCGATAACCCGAAGGCCGCCGAGAGCATCATTCAGTACGACCTTGCCAAAGAATCCTTCAACGAGTGCGATATCGAGGTGAAGGAAGCCGCATACGACGGGATGTCCCTCTACGTGGTGTTCAGCGTCCGGGACCGCAACGCCGCCGAACCCGTCGGAGAATACGATCCGGAAACGGATACGTATTACGTGGGGGAGGATACCATCCCCGCCATGCAGCGGGACGGCATCGGCTGGTGGGACGACGGGCTTTGGATCGACGGGGAGGACGTACCCATGCCCGGCATGTCCGCCATGAACACCGTGGGCAGTGAAACGCCCGGCGAGCTGCTGTTCTACAACGTGTTCCGTCTGGATCAGTCCGATATCCATCTGAACGGGAAAAACGTGGAGATCGCCCTGCCCATCGGTAAAGAGCAGCCGAGGGACAGCCTGGTGATCGACCGTTCCGGTGAAAAACCGAAGGTGCGGAAGCCTGAAGCCGGTCTGGTGACTTTCCGCCTGGATTGCTCCCTTCGCGACGACATCACCGTAGATCATCCGAACCTCGAAACGAAGCTGGACGAGCTGACTGCGAAGGCAAGCGAAGTGACCTACTCGCCCATCCAGATGTACCTGACGCTGGATCTGCTGGTGAATCCGGACGCGATAAGCGTCTTCGTTGCGAAAAACGGCGAAGGAGTGTGCGACGAGAACGGAAAGCTGGTCGTGGCTTACGATGGCGGCGACGTGGCCGGGGATTGGCTCAACAGCCTGGAACTGGTGGACGGAGACGGCAAGCCGTTGTTTGAAAGCGAAAAACTGGCGGGCCGCTACGGGCTGGAAGGATATAATGCTGAACATGCGTGGTTTACTTTCCCCTATCTGGATGCCTACCCGGAGCGGATGTTCCTGGCCCCGATGGACGGAGACAGGGCGGACATGGCGCAGGCCGTACGCGTGAAATAGTGGAAAGGCCGGCCCGCCCGGAGTTGCGCCTCCGGGCAGGCCGGCGAGACAAGGAGACAACTTATGAAATTCTTAGCACGCGCCGCGGCGGCCACGCTTTCCCTTGCGCTGGCGGCCGGCTTAGCCGGCGGAGCTTATGCCAAAGGCGATTACGAGAGTATCGGAGAGATCAGGGAAAGCACGCCTAAGCGCTGGACGCAGACTTACGAAACCAAGTGGCGCACGGTGGAGATCGACGTGCCGGTGCAAGTGCCGGACGTGGATCGGTTCCCCGTGATCCGTATCACCGCGCAGAGACCCGTGGATGCATCGCTCACGACGGGATATCAAAAAGTGACCGAAAACAATCCGGGTAATTTTTACGGCTATCGGGGGGAGGCGGATTTTCCGCTGGCAGGCAACGAGTGGATCCGGTACGAATCCGCCTTTGAAAACGGCGCGGCGCCGGATGAAAAGCCGGAGAACAACCCCATGACCTATCAGGAAGCGCTGGACACGGCCTGCGGCGAGTGCGCGCGGCTGTTCGGCGACGTGGAGCTTTCCGTAGAAAAGACGATCCTGCAAGGACGCGTATACCGCTATAAAACGGTCAAACACGAACGGGTATGGCTGGATCCGGTAACCGAAAAAGGAAATTACCTTATTGAAATGAAACAGCTGTTCCGCGGTATCGATTACCAGCCTTCCGTGGAGTGCTACGGCAGGCTCCGATTGGGAAACGAGGAGGCGATGTGCCCGCGATACGTTTTTTGCAACGTTTACAGCGCGCAGGACTACCTGTTGGCCGCTTTTCTGGACCGGGAGGTGGACCTGATCTACGACGACGTGCCCATCCTTCCCTTCGAGGAAGCGAAAACGGCCGTTGAAACGGAGATCACGGCCGGGCACTTGCGCGGCATCGACACCATGGAATTATGCTATGCCCCGTACTACGACCCGGACGACATAAGCACCCTGTGGCTGCTGCCGGTATGGTACGCCAAAGGGCCCTATACCCGCAACGTGAAACGGGAGTTCACCCCCTGGCTGGACACCGACGGTAACGTGGCGGACAACGGCGTGGAATACAGGGAGGTTGTGTATCAGGCACAACTGGGTACGCTGATGGTCTACGACGATACCCGCCGTTCCCGCCGGAAACTGCCCCAAGTGCTTACCTGGGACGACGTACAGTAGGGACGAAGGGTTTGCGGACAACCGGCGGCTTCCTTCCCGGAGGGCCGCCGGTTGTCTGCATGAAAAAGCCGCCGGCAAACGCCTGCGGCTTGAACGACCCGGTAACGGCCCGGATGTTCTCGGCTTACTTCTTGTTGACGCTTTCCTTCAGGGCTTTGCCGGCCTTGAACACGGGCGCCTTGGAAGCGGAGATTTTGATCTGCGCGCCGGTGCGGGGGTTGCGGGCGATACGGGCGGGACGTTTACGGACCTCAAAGGAACCGAAGCCAACGACCTGTACTTTTTCGCCGGACGCAAGCGCGGCGGTGATGGACTCGGTCACGGCGCCAAGAGCCTTTTCGGCGTCCTTCTTGGTGAAACCAGTCTTCTTCACGATGGCTGCAGTCAATTCAGCTTTGTTCATAGGTAGTTCCTCCTTCGTTATTGGACCATTTTCATGGTGCATTTCGGGTTCAACCGCCGAAAAGCAGACAATGAGCCCGTCAATTACGGCTCCGCTTGCTTTTCTACGTCCCAGTATACATCCATTTCGGATAAAGTCAAGTCCTCAATTGATTTCCCGGACTTTTTGAGTAAATTTTCCATTTTTCGAAAACGCCGGATAAACTTGTCGGTCGACCTGCGAAGCGAGATGTCCGGGTTCTTTTTACACAGCCTGCAAACGTTGACGGCGGAGAAGAAAAGGTCGCCCAGCTCCATTTCCGGATCCACGCCGCGAACCAGGCAATCCCGCACTTCCTCGGCTTCTTCCAGCACCTTGGCCAGCGCCGAAGCAGCGTCCGGGAAGTCGAAGCCTACCTTCGCGGCCTTGTGCTGCACCTTCTCGGCGCGCATGGTGGGGCTGAGACCCTCCGATACGTCGTCCATCGCCTCGGCCACGCTCCGGATGCCGCGCTGGCTGCGCTTGATGGCTTCCCAGTTCGTCAGCACCTGCTCGGCCGTATCCGCGCGGACGCTGCCGAAGATGTGCGGGTGCCGCTCGATCATCTTTCCCGTGATGGCGGTCGTTACGTCTCCGATGTCGAAATCCCCGTGCTGGCGGGCGATCTCCGCATGAAACACCACCTGTAAAAGCACGTCCCCCAGTTCGTCGTACATGTGCTCCGTATCGCCGTCCCGCACCGCGCCGACGAATTCGTAGCTTTCCTCCAGCAGGTTGGTCAGCAGGCTTTCGTGGCTCTGCTCCTTATCCCACGGGCAGCCGTCCGGGGCGCGCAGCCTCGTCATCACGGCCACGAGATCGTCCATGTCGTAGCGCGCGCGCCGTTCCATCGGAACCGCGGGCACATAGCAGGCTGTTAAATGGTCGTAGGCGGGGCGACGGTCCAGTTCGAAAAGTGGCACCGCGTCCGCGCGCAGGCGGCCGTTTTCGTCGGCGGAGAAGAAAGTCAACCCTGTGTCGTCCGGAAGAAGCGTCATCAGCTTCAGCTTACATTCGCCCGCGCATTCGCGGCTGTGCAGCTCGAAAAGCAACAGCGCCTCGCCTGGGCTTACGCGCGCGGAACGGAACGCCTCGGCGGCGTAGGTGCGCAGGCCGGAGGCCGTTTCCCCGATCAGCGCCAGGCACCGGTCGGCGTGGCTTACGCCCGGTATCATGGCGAGCGCCGTATCTTCAAGCGGGGCCTTGCGCAGTTCCGCCACCGTGGAATCCATGGCTGCGTCCGGCACGGCGTACAGTATGTCCGTTTCCTTTGCCAGCGCGGCCAGCCGCGCGGCGGCGGCCCGGTTGAAGGCGTCGAAATCCGCGCTTTGTTCGTACAGCGCGTCCAGCGTTTCAAACGGCAGGCCGCGCGCGTTCAGCCACGCGGCCAGGGGATGTCTGCCCGTGCGCAGCACGCGCGTTCCGGCGCGGGTAAGCGCCTCCTGCGCGGCACGGGTCAGCAGGGCGTCGTCGCCCGTGGAAACGGTAACGACGGTTAAGGTGTGCAAGGACGATCGCTTCCTTTCCGGTTATTCTTCGGGTTTCACGGGCCGTTTCTTCCGGTGGAGTTTGCGCGCGAACGGCTGCATGTCTTCCCTGCGCAGGGCGCCGAACAGGCGGGCGAACAGGACGTACGAAACGATGCCCAGCGTAATCAGCGCGATGGTCGCCAGCCGGCTGGAGGGCAACGCCTCCCGCGCGAAGTAAATTGCCGCGCCCATACAGGCCGTGGCGGCCAGCGGCTTCAGGAAAATGCGGAGCGGGTCGTACGGCAGCTTCGCGTACTTGTGCACGTAATACAGGTTGGGAAGCATGCTTACCCCGTAGCAGACCAGCGAACCTAGCGGCGCGCCGTAAATGTTGATCTCCGGCACGCCGATGAAGTTGTAGTTGATGAGGATTTTTAGCCCCACGCCCAGCAGCAGCGTATACATGGGGATTCGCTGCTTGCGCAGCCCCTGCAGGATGCCGCTGGTGGCCTGCACGACGGTGAACAGGACGACGGTGAAGCTGGAAAGGGATAGCAGCTCCGCCGTCTGGGCCAGCGCCTCGGACGAGGGGAAGGGGTAGACCAGCGTGAGGATTTCGCGGGCCAGCATGCTCATGCCCAGGCTGGCGGGAAGGCCGATGAGGAACGCCATGCGCAGGCCCGTGTGGCTCTGGCGGCGGATGCCTTTCCAGTCCCCGCGGCCTACGCTGGAGGACACGGCGGGCACCAGGCTCATGGAAATGGCCTGCGAAAGCGCCGTGGGCACGTTGATCAGCGTGATCACATAGCCGGAGTACCGGCCGTACATGGCGCGCGCCTCTTCCTGCGCGATGCCCGCCGTGCCGGTGAGCAGGTTCATGATCATGCCCGAGTCGATGAACGCCGCTAGCGGCACGATGCAGGCCGACAGCGTGATGGGAATGGCCAGAGACAGTAGCCTGCCCGTGAGCTCCCTGCCCGTATAGGGCTGAATATCCTCGTTTTGCGCAAGCCGCAGGAAAGTGGGGCGCTTGCGGCGGTACACGACGGTGATGAAAAACAGCGCGCAGCCCTCCGCGATGGAGTTGCCCAGCAGCGCGCCCGCGGCCGCGTAACCCACGTTGATGTCCTGCGAGGTTCCCATGCCCACGCGCGAACCCAGGTAGGCCAGCGGAAGGGCGATCGCCACCTTGCCCACCTGCTCGATCAGCTGGCTTACGGCGGTGGGCACCATGTTCTGCTGCCCCTGCATGAAGCCCCGGAAGGCGCTCATGGTGCATACCAGCAACAGCGCGGGCGCGATGGCGATGAAGCCCGCGCGGGTCTTCGGGTCGCCCACGCGGTCGCTCAGGAAGGGGTTGAAAACGATCATCAGGAACATTCCGATCGCGCCCAGCACCGTGAGGATGGACAGGGCGTTGCGGAACGCGCGGTGGGCGTTGCGGGGGTCGTTCCGCGCCAGCGAAAAGCTGACCATGCGGCTTACGGCTACCGGGAGACCCGCGGACGAGAGCGTCAGCAGCAGGTTATAGGTCGGGAAAACGAGCTGGAACGTGCCCAGCCCCTGATCGCCGATCAGCCACGCCAACGGGATGCGGTACAAGACCGCCACGATTTTGCAAATCAGGCCGGTGATCCCCAGAACCGTCATGCCGCCGACGATGGATTTTTGCCTGTCGCTCACCCTTGCGCCTCCGCCGTCTTCATTTACCGGATCATTATAACAGATTTTAGGGGCGTGGCAAGTACGCGGCATATCCGCCCGGAACGCGGCCGGGCATAGTTTCTCATGCCATCCCTTTCCAAACGGCCATTGGCAAAGCCACGGCCCGATGCTATGATAACGGCATACGGAAGGGGACGGAACATGAGCTTCGATTCTTGCTGGCTTCCGGCGGGCGACGTGCCGGAAGCGCTTCGCACACCCGAAGAAATCGCCGCATGGGAACTGGCGTTGCAGGGGGAACCCTGCCCGCTTGCGACGGCCCCGGAAATGGGCGACGCATACGAAATCGTGGAATCGCCCGACGGATACCGGATCCGCGGGGGAAAGACCGGCGTGCTGTACGGGGCGTACCGCCTGTTGCTCAGCCGCCGGGCGGGACTTCCGTTGCCCCGTGGGGTGCGCGCGCCCGCCTGCCCGCTTCGGATGCTGGACCACTGGGACAATCTGGACGGCAGCGTGGAACGCGGCTACGCGGGCCGGTCGCTTTTCTTTGAAAACAACGGCGTCACGGCGGACCGCTCGCGGCTGCGGGCCTACGCGCGCCTGCTGGCGTCCCTGTGCGTCAACGCGGTGTGCCTGAATAACGTCAACGTCCTGGAACCCGCGCAGGATCTGCTGACCGAGCGCCTCCTGCCCGACGTGGCGGAACTGGCTGTACTTTTCGGCGCTTTCGGCATCCGGCTGATGCTCTCGGTGGATTTCGCCATGCCGCTGGCCTGCGGCCTGCCCACCGCCGACCCGCTGGACGCGCGCGTACAGGCATGGTGGAAAGAACGGGCGGCGCTGGTATATCGTTATGTGCCAACGTTTTGCGGCTTTCTGGTAAAGGCGGATTCCGAGAACCGCCCAGGCCCTTACGCCTACGGGCGCGACCACGCGCAGGGAGCCAACCTGCTGGCACGGGCGCTGAAACCCTACGGCGGTACGCTGGTCTGGCGCTGTTTCGTATACAACTGCAAACAGGACTGGCGGGATACGAAAACCGACCGCCCTATGGCGGCTTACGAAAACTACGCCGCGCTGGACGGGCGTTTCGACGACAACGTGATTTTGCAAATCAAGCACGGGCCTTTCGACTTTCAGGTGCGGGAGCCCGTATCCCCGCTGCTGCTAGCCATGCCCGGCACCGCCAAGGCGCTGGAATTACAGCTGACGCAGGAGTACACCGGTCAGCAGATCGACCTGTACGCCATGCAGGGCATGTGGAACGAGATCACCGCCGATCTGCCGCGCGGCGCGTTACGGGCGACGGCGGCGGTGGCAAACACGGGCCTGAGCGTATGCTGGACGGGGCACCCGTTCGCGCAGCTCAACCTGTTCGCCTACGGTTTTACCGCCTGGCGGACGGGGTACTCCTTCGAACTGGTCACCCGCCTGTGGGCGCAACTGACCTACTCGCTGCAGGGCGCGCCGCTCAAGACGCTTACGGATATCCTGCTGATGAGCCGCGATATTTACGAGAAATATACCGCGCCCCTGGGTCTTTGCTGGATGGTGAATCCCGACCATCATTACGGGCCCAACCCGATGGGTTACGAGTATGCGCCGTGGGGCACCTACCACCGGGCGGACAGGGGCGCCGTGGGCGTGGACCGCACCGAGGCGGGCACCGGCTACCTGTGTCAATACCCGCCGGCGCTGCAGGCCCGTTACCGGGACCCCGCCGTATGCCCGGAAAAGCTGCTGCTGTTCTTCCACCGTTTGCCCTACGATTACCGTATGCGGGACGGGCGGACGCTGATTCAGCGCATCTACGACGACCATTGGGAAGGCGCCGAGGAAACGGCCCTCATGCTGGACAAGCTCCGTGCCCTGCGGGAAGCGCTGCCGGAGGAGGTCTGGCGCGCGACGGTGGAAAGGATGGAGCGACAGCTTGCCAACGCGCGGGAATGGCGGGATGTGATCTGCGATTTTTTCCGCCGACTGTCCGGCATCGTGGACGAAAAAGGCAGGCCATAGTTTCGGAGGGATGGAAGTATGGAAAACGCCATGAACCCGTCGGTTGCGTGCGGAATCGCCCGACGGGAGCCGGAGAACGGATGCAAAACATCTTCAGCCCGGTTGTATTGGATGAAGTGAACGGTCCCGCCACGGATCCCACATGCCGAAGGCACGGGCGGCAGTATAGCGATGACTGTGCAGAGGAAGTGGAAAGGATTCTCGACCGCAGAGGATACATCCGTCCGCCATATGAACCACGTAACCGGGCCGGACGCGGGCTATTTCGCCCGATCGGCCGGGCCGGACGGTAAGCGCAACAGCGACGGCCCCGCGCCGGATGGGGAGGAATACTTCGCTATAGCGCTGTTCTTCGCCGAGGCGCGCTGGGGCGGGGGCAGGCCGCCGTTTGATTACGCGGTGCAGGCGCGCTCCATCCTGCGGCACGCCGTGCGCCAGTGCGAACTCGTCTCGGGCGGGCAGCCCATGTGGGACGCCGATACGGCGCTGATTAAATTCGTGCCGGAGTGGCCCTTCAGCAATCCCTCCTACCATCTGCCGCATTTCTACGAGCGTTTCGCCCTGCTCGCGGACGAGGCGGACCGGCCCTTCTGGCGCCGCGCCGCGCGGGAAAGCCGCGCTTATCTCGTAAAAGCCTGCCACCCGGCGACCGGGCTGGTGCCGGAGTACGCGCACTTCGACGGCACGCCGGAAACAGCCCACGGCCACGGGGATTTCTTCAGCGACGCTTATCGCGTAGCCATGAATATCGGGCTGGACAGTGTGTGGAACGGAAAGCGCCCCGAATACGCGCGCATCGCCGACCGTTTGCAGGCCTTCTTATGGAACCGGGAGCCGTTTTCGACCTATACGGTGGACGGCATACCCAAACAGCCGCCCGCGTTGCACCCCGTGGCCCTCGTCGCCACGACGGCCGCCGCGTCGCTGGCAACGGACACGCCCCTTTCGCGGAACTGGGTGCTTCGCTTCTGGCGCACGCCTCCGCGTACGGGAGAACGGCGTTATTATGACAACTGCTTGTATTTCTTCTGCCTCCTCATGCTGGCGGGCCGGTACGTGGCGTTTGCCTGACCGTGCGGCGTCATTGCCGGAATATGGATATCAATAGCGTCAATCTATATTTTTTCCGGGTGATGGTCGTATACGGGGCATTTTATAGCGGTGGAAACCATGGTATGCTATTTCCATCAAAAGGCTGCGTATGCAGACTGGATAATCGAAAGAGGAGGAGAATCTATGCGTAAACTCGTTTCCCTGATCTTGGCGCTTGCGATGCTCGCCACCCTTGCCGTGGCGCCCGCGCTGGCCGAAACCGCCGCGGACCCCATCACCGTCACGGTGTTCATCGGTGAAGCGCGCGACCAACCCACTTCCGACAACAAGATCTTCAAGAAGATCGAGGAAGAGTTCGGCCTCAAGTTCGAGTTCGAGTTCCTCGCGGGCGATCTGGACGAGACGCTGGGCGTCAAAATCGCGGGCCAGGACTACGCCGACCTGATGGACGGCGGCAACAGCGCCGAGAAACTGATCACCGCGGGCGCGCTGACCGACCTGATGCCCTACATCAGCGAAGAAAAGACCCCCAACATCTACGAGTACGTTCAGCCCTACCTCAAACGGCTGCTCAACGACAAGGGCCAGCTGTTCATCATCCCCAACTACGGCCGCTACTACAACACCAACGAGTACGGCATGAACTACGTCAACGGCCCCGCGTTCTTCCTGCAGAAGAAAGTGCTGGCCTGGGCGGGCTATCCCATGATCAAAACCATGGACGAGTACTTCAAGCTGATCGAGGATTACGTGGCCGCCAACCCGACCAACGCGAGCGGCGCCGCCAACGAAGGCTTCGCTATTCTGTGTGAAAGCTGGCGCGCGTTCTGCCTGTTCAACCCCGTGCAGCACCTGATGGGCCGCCCGAACGACGGCGACGTGATCGTGGACATCGACAACAACTACAAGACGGAAGCCTACGTGATCCAGGATTACGCCAAGCCCTACTACAAGAAGCTCAACGAGCTGTATCACAAGGGCCTGATCTCGCAGGATACCTTCGTGATGAACTACGACCAGTACATCGCCAAGCTGTCCAGCGGCACGGTGGTCGGCATGTTCGACCAGGCCTGGGACTTCAACACCGCCACCGACGCGTTGAAGGCCGCGGAAATGTTTGATAGCACCTATCAGGGCCTGCCCATCGTGTACACCGCGGAAGAAGCCGGCAAGGAGATCACCGAGCACTACCTTAACGGCACGGTCATCAACGTCAACCGCGGTTTCGGCATCAGCGTAAACTGCCAGTATCCCGAGCGCCTGGTGCAGTTTATGGAAAAAATGCTGGACGACGACTGGCAGAAGATCGTATGGTGGGGCATCGAGGGCGAGGATTACTCCATGGATAACGGTCGTTTCGTGCGTACCTACGACCAGATCCAGGACGCCGCAAACGCCGTGTGGCGCAACGCCAACAGCGCCTACGTGCTGACCAACTCCATGCCCAAGAAGCAGGGCGAAATGGACGACGGCAACAAGTGGGATCCGCTGGTTCAGCCGGAGTGCTACTACCTGCAGATGAACGATTACGACAAGGATTTCCTGAGCCACTACAACATGAAGCGGCCTTTGGACTTCTTTAACACGCCCATTACCCTCGCGCCCTACGGCGAGGCCTGGCAGATCGACGTAACGGTGGATCAGGCGGCCAACGACGCCAAGGCGGGCTTCCAGGATGTGGAGCGCAAGCTGCTGCCGCAGGTCATCATGTGCGACGAGAGCGAATTCGACGCCAAGTGGCAGGAATTCGTGGACGCGGTGAATGCGGTGCCGGTTTCCGACTTCGTGGACTTCATGCAGGAACAGATTCTGGAACTCGTTGCCAAGAACTCCTGATCCTGTTTCAACGCTGCCCAACGGCGGGAGGGAACTCCTCCCGCCGTTCCCTTTAGGGGCCATGAAGCCCCGATATTCTCCCAAGCGAGGTGTGCGCCCCGTGCGAACCGCCAACCCTACCGCCGCCGTTTGGAAAGGCGAACCGAACATCAAGCCGGCCTCTTTCTGGAAGCGGCTCTGGCTGCAAAGGCAGCTTGCGCTGATGAGCGTGCCGATGCTCCTGTACATCCTTCTTTTCAACTATTCGCCGCTCTGGGGCTGGATT
>CAZCCZ010000019.1:20692-34713 GCA_964497495.1 uncultured Oscillospiraceae bacterium | reverse complement strand
GCTTTCATGAATTACAACCCCGCCGTGCCTCTTTTCGACAACCCGTGGGTCGGCATGGCGAATTTCCAATGGTTATTCGGAAGGCCTGAGTTTATCCGCGCGATCCGCAACACCTTCGCGATGGCCGCCATCAACCTGGTGTTCGGTTTCGTGTTCCCGATCATGCTCGCGCTTTTCTTAAACGAAATCCGGAACATGCACTTCAAGCGCACCGTGCAGACGGTTACCTATCTGCCGCACTTCCTGAGCTGGGTCATCGTCGTGGGCATCGCGCAGACGATCTTCGCCAGCAACGGCGCCGTGAACCAACTGCTGATGGCGCTGGGGCTGACCAAAGACCCGGTCTTCTTTCTGGGCGAAGGCAAGTATTTCTGGTGGCTGGTGGGCGTGATCAACCTGTGGAAGGAATGCGGGTGGAATACGATCATCTACCTGGCCGCCATGGCCGCCATCGACCCGGCGCTGTACGAAGCCGCCCAAATGGACGGCGCGGGCCGCTTCAAGAAGATGCTCCACATCACGCTGCCGGGCATCAGGAGCACTTTCGTGGTGCTGCTGGTTATGAACATCGGCTATCTGATGGAAGCCGGTTTTGAAATCCAGTATCTGATGGGCCAGAACGTGGTGATGGACTGGTCGCAGACCATCGACATCTTCGCGCTTAAGTACGGCATTACCAAGGGCCAGTACAGCCGCGCCATCGCCGCCGGAATATTCAAGAGCCTCGTGTCCATCGCCCTGATGCTTAGCGCGAATTTCACCGCTAAGCACCTGGGCGAAGACACGCTGCTATAAGGAGGCGGGCGAATGACGCATACCGTGTCGGGCGGCCGCGGGGCGCGCCTGAGGAAACGCACCGTTTTCCCGTACGTCAACGCGCTGGCGATGATTTTGCTGATGTTCGTAACGCTTTACCCCGTTCTCAACACTATCGCCATATCTTTTAACGAAGGCACGGACGCGGTGCGCGGCGGCATCGGCCTGTGGCCGCGGATGTTCAGTATGAAGAGCTACGAGACCATTTTCGCGGACGAAAGCATTTACAACGCCTTCTTCATCACCGTCGCCCGCACGGCCATCCAGACGGTGCTCAACGTCGTGCTTACCTCCATGCTGGCTTATGCGCTCAGCCGCAGGGAATACGTGCTGCGAAAGCTGATTACCACGATGCTCGTGCTCACCATGTACGTGAACGCGGGCCTTATCCCCAACTACCTGCTCATTCAGCGCACGCTGGGGCTGAGCAAGAGCTTCTGGGTCTACATTATCCCCACGATGTTCTCCTGTTTTAACATGATCATCACGCGAACCTACATCCTGAGCCTGCCGGACGCGATGGTGGAATCGGCGCGCATCGACGGCGCTGGGGACATCCATCTGTTTTGGAAGATCATCTTTCCGCTGTGCACCCCGGTGCTGGCGACGGTCGCGCTGTTCGTGGCGGTCGGCGCGTGGAACAGCTGGTTCGACACCCACCTGTACAACGCGGGCAAGGTGAACCTGCACACCCTGCAATATCTGCTGAAAATGAAGCTGGCCACCACCACCAACAGCGCCAACGCGGCGCTGACCAGCTCGGACGCAGCGGCCAGCACCACCAACACGACGCCCGTCACCATCCGCGCGGCGATCACCGTGGTGTCCGCCGCGCCCATCGTAGCCGTGTACCCCTTCCTGCAACGGTATTTCGTGGTGGGGCTCAACGTGGGCAGCGTGAAAGGCTGACGGTTTCCGGGCGTTCCCGCCTTCGCCGAACCCCTCGCGGGGCCGCCGCGTTTCGCGCGGGCCCGCGAGGGGTTCGGTTTTCCGCCGGGGTGCGCGCCCGCTTGCAGGAAAGGCGGAAACGGGGGGCGAACCGAGATACGATCGGTATCTAAGCGGGCGGAGGAACGGCGATGATTACGATACGGGAAGCGGAGCCGGAGGACGCGCTGGGAATCACTATCGTTAACGTGTATACCTGGGAAACGGCTTACGGCGGCCTCGTGCCGGAAGAAATGATCGACCGGCGCATCGCCGACCTGCTCCCGAGAGCCGAAAAAACCCGCCTCGGCATCGAACAGGACGGCGGATACCTCGTCGCGGCCGAGGGGCGTACCGTGGTCGCGTTTTGCATGTTCGGCCCTTACAGGGACGGGAACCATACGGGGTTGGGAGAAGTTTACGCGCTGTACACGCTGGCCGGGTATCAGGGGCGCGGGGCCGGAAAGGCGCTGTTTACGGCGGCGGTGGAAAAGATGCGCGCGCAGGGCCTGAACGGCGTCGTCGTGAACTGCTTGCGCGGCAACCCCGCGCTCGGTTTCTACCTGCGCCTGGGCGGGACTGTGGTCGGCTCGTGGACGGACGAATCGTCCGGCTGCCATCTGGAAGGCGACGTGATCCGCTTCGACTGAGGGCGCGGCGCGTTGTGAAACCGCGTAGCCGTTTCAGCACCCGCGTGCGTTCCGCCTGCGGTACTGTTCCGGCGTGAGGCCGTACCGGTGCTTGAAATGCTTGAGGAAGCGCTTGTATTGCAGGTAGCCCACCTGTTCGGCGATGCGGCACACGCATTCCTCCGTGCCGGCCAGCAGCTGCGCGGCGCGTTCCACGCGGAGGTTCGCCAGCCATTCCCGGAAGCCCGTGCCCTGCTCCTCCCGGAAAACGCGGCCCAGGTAAGTAGCGTTGTAGGTGAGCGCGGCGGCGACGCTTTCGATGCTGAGCTTTTCCCCGCCGTGCGCCGTTACGTATTCGATCACGCGGTCGCTGATGCGTTCCTGCGCGGGGGCAAGCAGCCGGACGGCCAGCAGGCACAACGGTTCGAGATCGTCGTTCTGCGCCGCCAGAAACGTTTCCAGCTGTTCCGGACGCTCGGCGAACTGGCGCGAGCATTCCGATACGAGCTGTTGCCGCGCGCGGCCCCGGGCGTCCGCGCCGCAAGCGGCGCAGAAGGCTTCCAGCTCCGCGCAGCGGGCGCGGCATTCGTCCGCCTGCCGCAGGGCGACCGCCCGCGTCAGGGCGTTAACGC
This sequence comes from uncultured Oscillospiraceae bacterium, assembly GCA_964497495.1. Taxonomy (GTDB): domain Bacteria; phylum Bacillota; class Clostridia; order Christensenellales; family Aristaeellaceae; genus CAXXOK01. The sequence goes on along the minus strand of CAZCCZ010000019.1, from coordinate 31,709 downwards.
GCTCCGTCAGCGAATAGGCGGCCGCGTCCAGCTGGGCGGCCAATTGCCCGCGCAGCGCGGCCAGCCGCCGGGGATCGGCCGTGCGCTCGCTTTTCACCGGCTTGCGGTGGCAGCGCGAGAGCACGGCCTCCGCGGCGCGCCAGTCCGGTTCCCCGTCCTCTTCCCGCCAGCGGATGGCCAGAAACTCTTTGTCTTCCACGATGTGCGCGGAGGCGGCGCCTTCGGGAAATGCGTCCACCACTTCCCGTACCTCGCGGTAAGGCAGCGGCGCGCCCCAGGCAGCCAGCCGCCATACGCAGCCTTCTGGCACGCGTTCCGGCGGTGGGCCGTACCCGGCCAGCAGCCCGGCGACTACCTCCTGGGAAACGGCGCGGCTCTGCGCGGCGCTCGCCTCCCGGTCGATCAGCTTGCGGCGCACGTGCTCCAGCACAGGCCCGGCTTCCGAAGGCTCCAAGGGCTTTAGAAGATAGCCCGCTACGCCCAGCAGCAGCGCTCGCTGCGCGTACTCGAAATCGCCGTACCCGCTGACCACGACGAATTGTCCGTTAAAGCCCTGCCGCAGGACCGCCTGCATCAGTTCCAGCCCGTCCATTCCGGGCATGCGGATGTCGGTCACGATCAGGTCCGGCCGCGCGGCGGGCAGCCGCGCGAGCGCCTCCCCGGCATCGGCGCATTCCGCGCAGACCTCGAACCCCTCGGCTTTCCAGTCGATGAGCAGTTTAAGCCCTTCCAGAGCGAAAGGCTCGTCGTCTACCAGCATGGCGCGCAACATCGGCTCACGCTCCTTCCGGCCCGGGCAGCCGCTCGGTTCCCGGAATGCGGATGGTGGCGATCATCCCGCGCTCCGGCGCGCTGCGCAGCTCCAGCACGACCGCCTTGCCGTAATGCAGAAGCAGACGGCGGTAGATGTTCTGCAAGCCGACGCTGTCCGGCATATCCTCCGGGCTGACGATTTGTTTCTGCAGTTCCGTAAGCCGCCGGGGCTCCACGCCTACGCCGTTGTCGCAGACCTCCACCACCAGCGTGCCGTCCGCGTCCACGAACGCGGCCACGCGCACGAAGCCCTGCCCGCTCAGCCCCTGTACGCCGTGCTTGCAGGCGTTTTCCACCAGCCCCTGCACGCTCATTACGGGCACGGTACGCGCCTCCGCTTCCGGCGTCACGTCGAATTCGTAGCGCAGCTTGTCCCCGAAGCGGAACTGCTCCACTTTCAGCACCATACGCACGAAATCCAGCTCCTCCCGGAGCGGCACCACGTCGTGGGAGGTATCCACCATCCGGCGCAGGAGCTTGGACAGGGCGCGGATGATCTCCGCCTCCTCGGTGTGCCCGTTACGGACGCTTAAAACCAGAATGGCGTTGAGGGTGTTGAACAGGAAATGAGGGTCGATCTGCGCCTGCAGGTACTTGAGCTCCGCGCGCACGTTTTCCAGTTCCATGCTCTTTTGCCGGAGCTGGAGCACGTACAGGTCGTCGATCAGCTGCCGCAGGCGCGTGCCCATGGCGTTGAAATGGGCGGTCAGCTCGCCGATTTCGTCCTTGCCGGGATCGCGGGAGATGGGGGAGAAGTGCTCGGCGGTCATGCTGTCCATATGCCGCAGCAGCCGCTGGCTGCGCACCACGATGGAGCGGGAAAACACCAGCGCCATCGCGCCGGAAAACAGCGAGCACACCACGCCCAGCGCGATTCCCAGCCAGACGGCCTCCCGGATGCTGCGCTGCATCGGCTCCGCGTTAATATCCGCCAGCAGCCGCCACCCCCGCATGGCGGTCCGCTCGCCGAAGGAGACGCTCAGGTCGGCCGTGTCGGGCGGGCGTACGCTGCGGTCGGTGATGTGGATATCCTGCAGGCTCCCTGGGTAACAGACGGCCGTGCCGTCCGGCGCGACCAGATAGACCGACAGGAAGGAGCTTTCGTCCTCCATCAGCCGGTTGATCGGCTCCATGTTCAGATCGATGCGCAGGATCTCGGTGTAGAGGGAGGCGGTACGAAGCGTACGCGTGATGCAAAGCTGCAAAATGCCCGTCTGGCCCACCTGCTGGCGCAGGTACACTTCCAACCGCGCGTCGGCGGGCGTTTCCTTGGGAAACCACTCCTGCGCGCGCACCTCCGGCGTGATGTGCATGCAACCCCCGCCGTCCGCAACGGTCATGTTGTCGGTATACAGGGCGACGCCGGTTACCTGCTGGGCGTATGCGAGCAGGTACCGGCTGAGGATGGGGCGCCCTACCGTGTAATAAGTGTTGTAGTATTCCACCGGGTCGTCGTAGCTGCGTTCCAGCAGGCTCCCGAGCTGACTGTCGCTGGATACGGCGTTGCCCAGCGTGATCACACCGGTAAATTGCGCGTTCAGGGTGGAGTATACCCGCTGAAGCGATTGCTCGGCATTATGCATTTCCCGTACGCGAATCTCCGTAGTAACCACGGTGAGCACGAAGCTTAACAGGACGACGATCGGCAGCAGCACGCCCAGCAGGTACAGGAGGATGAACTTGCTGCGGATGGGCAGGTTATTGATGCGTCGCATGCTCGTCCTCCTTCGTGGCCTCGGCGCCGCGGTAGGCGACGGGGCTCATGCCCATACGGTTGCGAAACTGCTGGGAAAAGTAGTCCACGTCCCGAAAGCCGACCTCCATGGCGATCTCCCCCACGGGGCGCGCCGTTTGCCGTAGCAGCAGGCAGGCGTGCTCGATGCGCGTCATCAGCAGCCTGCGGTGAAAGGTGGCGCCCGTGTGCCTGCGTACCAGCTGCCCCAGATAGGCGGGGTTCATACGCAGTTCAGCGGCGATGGCGTTCATGCTCAGCCGCTCGGCGTACCGCGTGCGGATGGCGGCCACCGTGGCCTGCACGGGCGCGGGCCAGCCCTCGCCCGTTTCCAGCTTCAGGGCGCTGTGCATGCCGCGCAGTTTTCCGCCGAAGGCGTCCAGCCAGGCCTGCGGTTCCGACGGCTCCTCCTGCCACAGGAAGCGAAACGGCGGCTCGCACGGATCGGTAAAGGCCGCCGGCAGCGCCGCGTCCAGCGCGGCGGCCGTGTAGCGGAGCGCGAACAGATCCGGCTTCCGTTGGGCGGCGGCCTCCCGCAGGGAAGCGAGCGCGGCTTCCAACGCCAGGGGGTTCTCGTCCGTCAGCGCGTCCAGAAGCGCGTTCATGCGTACGCGGGCCAGCCACGAGGCGGTCTGCGCGTCGAAAGGCCTGTACAGCCGGAGGGCGCCGCGTTTCTCAAACAGCACGCCCTGCGCGTCCAGCGCTTCCCGCAGGCTGCGGGCGAAACCCTGCGGCCCCCGGTATACGCCGCCCACGCTCAGCCGGAACGACGCGGAATCCGAAAACGCTTCCAGCAAACGGGCCAGCGCGGGCAAATCGCGCTCGATCTGCTTAAACCCCAGCCCGTATTGCAGCGGGGAAAGCTGGAAAGGCACCGCGCCGCAGGCGGCCAGCGCCATGCGCGCGCTTTCGGGGATGGCGCCGCGTTCGCGGGCGAGCACCGCGCAATAACAGGGATCGTCGCGCTGAAGCTCCATCAGCGCCCCCGCGCGAAGGACGCTTTCCGGGCTGTCGTCCCCGAGGGCGATGCGACGCAGCACCTGTTCCCGCAGGATGGGGGCTTTCGTTTCGGCCGCAGCGGCGCGCGCGTCCAGCTCCGCCTTCACCTTCAGGAGCGTGGCCTCCACTTCTTCCGCGTCAATGGGCTTGAGCAGGTAACCGAACGCGTGGCAGCGAATAGCGGACTGGGCGTAGCCGAAGTCCCGGTAGCCGCTGAAAAACAGCACGACGGTGCCCGGATGGTAGCGGTTGACGATGGAAGCAAGGTCGGTGCCCAGAATGCCGGGCATCTGCACGTCGGTGATCAGCAGATGCGGCTGGAGGGTATCCAGCAGGGGAAGCGCCTCCTGCGCCGATGCGGCCTGGCCGCACAGCTCGAAGCCGCAGCGCTCCCAGTGAATCATCATGCGCATGCCTTCCAGCATGAAGGGCTCGTCGTCCACCATCACGGCGCGATACACAGGCTCACCGCCCATCGTCTGATCTGTATCTGTTCTGGGAATCGTACGGTCCCAATGGGATGATTATACACGATTTACAACGTTTTCGCAACCGCGGGGACGCCCTCACCGGAACCCCGCGACGGAAACCGAACGCATAAGGAGGAACCGACCATGCGAACGATCAGCGTCGACCTGAAAGGCCCCCGGAAGCCCCTGAACCGTTTCTTCGACCACTGCGTGGGCGCGGGCCGCGCCGGAGAAATGCTGCGCGCACAGGCGCTGGATCAGCTTACCGTATTGCAGGAGGCCTGCGGTTTCCGGTACCTGCGTTTCCACGGCCTGCTCAGCGACGATATGGCGGTGTGCCGACGGGACGAAAACGGCCGGCTGCTGTTCAACTGGCAGTACGTCGATCTGGTATTCGACGCCATGCTCAAACGCGGCATCCGCCCGCTGGTGGAGCTCGGCTTCATGCCGGATTGCCTTAAAAGCGGCGATACGACCATCTTCTGGTGGAAGGGTAACGTAACCCCGCCCAGAGAAACGGACGAGTGGCAGGCGCTCGTTCACGCGCTGGTTGCGCACGTAACGGCGCGGTACGGCGGCGCCGAAGTGCGCAACTGGTATTTCGAGGTGTGGAACGAGCCGAACCTGTCCGATTTCTTTACCGGCACGCAGGCGGACTATTTCGCTTTGTACGACGCGACCGCTGCCGCCGTGAAGGCCGTGGACGCTTCCTACCGCGTGGGCGGCCCCGCCACGGCGGGGCTGGACGAGGGCGCGTGGATCCCGGAAATGATCGCGCACTGCGCCGAAACCGGCGCGCCCATCGACTTCATCTCCACGCATTCCTACTGCGTGGACGGCGCGCTGGATGAATTCGGGCGCAACAGGCACCGGCTCAGGGCCGCGCCGGACGGCGTGGCGCGGGACGTGTGCAAGGTGCGTTCGCAGGTGCTGGAAAGCGCCATGCCCGGGCTACCCGTGTTCTTCACGGAGTGGTCCTCCAGCTATACGCCGCGCGACCCCGTGCACGACAGCTACGTAAGCGCGCCTTTTATCCTTTACACCCTCAAGCGCTGCGAGGGTTACGCGGAAAGCATGAGCTACTGGACGTTCACCGATATCTTCGAGGAGGCGGGGCCGGGCCCTTCGCCGTTCCACGGCGGCTTCGGGCTGATGAACAACCAGGGGCTTAAAAAACCCGCTTTTCACGCGTTCCGCTGGCTGTGCGAGTTGCCGGACGAAGAACTGCCCACCGGCGACGCGGACAGTTACGCCGCCGCGGACGCGATCGCCCTGCACGTGCTGCTGTGGGATTATACCAAGCCGGCGCAGGACGCGGACAACGAGAGCTACTTTATCCGGGATCTGCCTTCCGCGCCGCTGCCGGAAGCGCGGATAACGCTGAACGGCCTCGCGCCGGGACGTTATACCGTGGAACGGTACCGCGTCGGTTACCTGTCCAACGACGTGTATACGCAATACCTTCGCGCCGGGCTGACCGCCCTGCACGGCGTGGAAACGCCCACCGCCGGGCAGACGGACGCGCTACGCGCGCTTTCGGACGGCGCGCCGGAAGGCCTGGATTCCGTCGAGGCGGACGCGGACGGAAGAACCGAACTCCGCGTTGCGATGCGGGAAAACGATGTGGTCAGGCTGATCGTCAGGCGCGTTGGCGCGTAACGGCGGCCTTCGGGAAAGGAGCGGCGGCATGAACGCGGCGGATTTTACGGTGCTTCATCCTTTCACCGGGGTTTACCATATCCGGGACGCGCTCGGCGCGCATATGACGCTGCTGGTCGGGCGGGAGCGGGCCCTTTTGTTCGACACGGGGTACGGGCTGGGCGACCTGCGCGCCGAGGTGCGTACGATTACCCCGTTGCCGCTGACCGTGGTATGCAGCCACGCCCATTACGACCACCTGCTGGGCGCCCGGTGGTTCCCGGAGGTATGGCTGTCCGCCGGGGAACTGCCCGCCTGCCGCGCGGGCGCGTGCCCGGCCCATCGCGGGCGAGTGCTCCGGCGCGCGCAAAGCGCGGGCCTGAACCTGACGGAAACGGAAAAGCGGGCGTACTTACGCGCCGCCGGGACGGAGTACCGGCCGCTTGCCGTGCGGGAGTTCGACCTGGGCGGCCTCCGCGCGCGGGTATGGCCGATGCCGGGGCACACGCGGGGCTCCGTAGGCCTGTGGGTGGAAGAACCGCGCCTGCTGCTGGCGGGCGACAACCTCAACCCCGTGGTGTGGATGTTTTTCGGGGACTGCACGTCTCTCGCGCAGTACTCGGCGACGGTACGTGACCTTCTGTACCTGCCTTTCGCGTATGCGCTGTGCCCGCACGCGGACAGGCCGCTGGCGCGCGCCGCCGTGGAAGAATACGCGGAGGGCCTGTGCCCGGAGACGTACCTGCGCGCCAAACCGGTCGCGATCCCGCCTTACCGGGACATCGAAACCCGCGAATGCGCGCCCGCCGGGGGGTTTACGCTGGTGTTCGACGGCACCCGGGCGCAGGCGGACGGCTCCTTGAGCCGGTAGGGCGGCGCAGCGCCGGGGGGGCCTCGAAAACCCCGAATTGCAAAGATTTTCTTGTCGCGCATGGGAAAACGCTTGTATTTCCTTGACGGGTATGCTATACTCAGTCTGCTTTTGGCCTCGCGCCTGGCTTTTCCGAACCTTATCGACCCAAAGAAAGAAGGGTTTATCGAAAGAGTGGATATTGTTTCCCTTTTCCGCATGATTTGCCTTTTTCGGCGACGGCGCGCGCAAAGCCCTGCTGAACCGCGTCGTGGAAAAAGCGTGTGGCGAAAGGGAGGCAATAGCTGGCCGCTCTTTTTGATTGCCCGGAAGAAGGCGGTGCGGGCTTGAAAGAGAAGCGTTCGGACGGCGGAAACAAGGCGGCGGCGGAGGCGATCGCCGCGGACGTGGCCGCGCGGCAGGCGTTGGAACTGGTGGAGGTCGCGTTCGGCAAAGAGCCTCAGGGAATGACCCTTTGCATCACCATCGATAAACCCGGCGGCGTTACGCTGGACGACTGCGAGCGTTTTCACCGCGAAGTGCAGCCGCTGCTGGAGGCCGTCGATTACGATTATCTGGAGGTTTCCAGCCCCGGCGCGGACCGCCCGGTGGAAACCCCGCGCGACGTGGAAAAGTGCCTCGGGGCGCTGGTGGAGGTGCGGCTATACGCGCCTGCGAACGGCGCGAAGCGGCACGAGGGCACGCTGCTGGCCATGGACGGCGAGTGCGTGGCCATCGGTCTGCCGGACGGGAGCGAACGGTCGTTTCCGCGCAAGGCCGTGGCGCTCGTCAAACCGGTGATCGTTTTCGACGAAACCGAATGATTGAATAGAGGATAGGAGTATCGGCAATGAAGGCGACGAAGAAAACACAGGGGCAGAACCGGGAAGCGGAGATTATTGACGCCGTGCACGCGCTGGCCGCGGAAAAGGATATCAGCGAGGATATGCTTTTCGGTGCCATCGAGGAAGCGCTGAAAGCCGCGTACAAGAAGAACGTTTCCCGCGAGGAAACCGCCCCCGCGAACCTTTCCGTTACGCTCAACCGCCGCACGGGCGCCGCCCACGTGTTCGCCCGCAAGCTCATCACCGATGAAATCGAGGACGAAGCCAACCAGATCACGCTGGAGGACGCCCATCGGATTCGCGCCGATTACCATATGGGAGATATCGCGGAGATCGACGTGACCCCCACCGGTTTCCTGCGCACCGCGGCCCAGACGGCCAAGCAGGTGATTATCCAGCGCATCCGCGAAGCGGAACAGGGAAAAATCTACGACGAGTATTCCGAAAAGGAAAACGAGATCCTCACCGCCATCGTGCAGCGGGTGGAACCCAGCGCCGTTTACGTGGAACTGGGCCGCACGGAGGGTATTCTGGAAAAGAACGAGTGGATTCCAGGCGAAGAATACCACAGCGACGACCACATCAAGGTCTACGTGCTGGAGGTCAACCGCACGGGCAAGGAAATGCTGCGCGGGCCGCAGGTGCGCGTAAGCCGCGTGCACCCGGGGCTGGTGAAGCGCCTGTTTGAAATGGAAGTGCCGGAAATCGCCGCGGGCGTGGTGCAGATCAAGTCCATCGCGCGCGAAGCGGGCAGCCGCACCAAGATGGCCGTATTCTCCACCGACCCGGTCATCGACCCCGTGGGCGCGTGCGTAGGCCCGCGCGGTAACCGCGTGGATAAGGTGGTGACCGAGCTTCGCAACGAGAAGATCGATATTATCAAGTGGTCGCCCGACCCCGCAGAGTTCATCGCCAACGCGCTTAACCCCGCCCACGTGCTCAGCGTTTTCGTGGCGGAAAACGAGAAAGCCTGCCGCGTGGTGGTGCCGGACAACCAGCTGAGCCTGGCCATCGGCAAGGAAGGGCAGAACGCTCGCCTCGCCGCCAAGCTGACGGGCTGGCGCATCGACATCAAGAGCCAGACGCAGGCCGCGGAAATGTTCGACATGTCGCAGCTGGCGCCCGAAGAGCCGATGGGCTATCAGGAGTATTACGAACTGCCGCCGGAAACCGCGGCCCCGGACACCGACCTGCCGGAAATCGCCGGTCTGCCGCTGGAAGGCGCCGACGAGGACGACACGCTGTAAACGGGCGTTGGAGGAAATATGCCGGTAAAACCCCGGAAGACCCCGATGCGCATGTGCGTGGGATGCCGCGAAATGAAGCCCAAGAAAGAGCTGCTGCGCGCGGTGCGTTCCCCCGACGGCGCCGTGAGCCTGGACGCGACCGGCAAGAAGGCGGGCCGGGGCGCGTACGTGTGCTATAACGCCGAGTGCCTGAAAAAGGCGCTTAAACAGCGGCAGCTCGACCGCGCGCTGGAAGCGAAGTTGGACGAGGCCGCCAACCTGCAGCTGACCGAGACGATGCAGAGGCTGCTGGCCGAAAAGAACGGGGAGGACAAGGCTTGACGGAGCAGACGTTGAAACAGCTTGCCGGGTTCTTGGGGCTTTGCGGCCGCGCGGGGCAGGTGACGCTCGGGCAGGACGCCTGCGTGGGCGCCGTACGCGCGGAGACCGCGGCGCTCGTACTGCTGGACGAAAGCTGCGGCCCCACGACCCGCAAGCGCTTCCTCGATTCCTGCGCAACGCACCGCGTGCCGCTTTACGGCGTGCCGCCGGGGACGATTTCCCGGGCGCTGGGCAGGAATGACCGGATGACCGTCGCCGTTAAAAAGGGAAGCATGGCGAAGAAACTTTTTCAACTGCTCGAAAGCGAGATTCCGCTGGCCGGGGCGGAACCCGACCGGAACACGCCGGCCCCGGACGACCGGAAGCAAAACGCAAATCATGCGGGGGTGCAAGCGGTACAATGACCAAAGCGAAACTCAAGGATGCCACCAAGGATCTTCTTCAGGGCGCGGAAACCGTTATGGGGAACGTCTCCAGCCTACGCCAGGGCGCGGACGAGCTGATGCAGACGTTGCGAATACTGGAAAACCAGTATGCCCGCGAGGAGGAGCAACGGCGTGCCGTGGAACGGCAGGCCGAGCAGCAGCGCCTGGTGGAACAGCATGCCAAGGCTTACACCATGCCTGATACGGAGGAACCCGAAGCGCCGTCCGCCCCGGTTGAAACCGCGGCGGAAAGCCGCCCGGAGCCGAAAGCCGAAACGCCGAAGAAAGCCGCGCAGCCCAGGGACGAGGAACCGGCGCCCGCGCCGGTGGTCGCCGCCCCCGTCGCGCAGGCGGCGGAAACCGTTGCGGAGACGAAGACGGCGGCCGTTCCGGTCGCCGCGCCCGCCGTTGCCGCGCCGGTTGCCCCGGCCGCGCCGACCGCGCCGGAATCCGTACCCGAGCCCGCCGTGAAGGCAAAGCCCGCGATGGTGCCCGCATATACCGCTGGGCAACCCGCGCAGCGGTTCGCGCGGCCCGCGGCTCCGCAGGGACAGGGCGGTTATGCCCGGCCCGCGGCCCCGCAGAGCGGTTACGCGCGCCCGGCGGCTCCTCAGGGGCCGTACGGGCGTCCCGCCAACCCGCAGGGCCCGTTCGGCAGGCCCGCCAACCCGCAACCCGTCAACGCGCAAGGCCCATACGCACGTCCCGCGAACCCGCAGGGCGGCTATACCCGGCCCGCGGCCCCGCAGGGCGGTTACGCGCGCCCGGCGGCTCCTCAGGGCACGTACGGCAGGCCCGTCAATCCGCAAGGGCCTTACGGACGCCCCGCCAACCCGCAGGGGCCGTACGGCAGACCCGCTAACCCACAGGGCGGCTTCGCCCGGCCCGCCGGCCCGCAGGGGGCGCGCCCCGCGGGAGGCTTCGGCCGTCCGGCCGGCGGCCCCGGCCGCAGCGCAGGCCCCGGCGGACGCCCCGCCAAGGGCCCGGAACTTACCCCCGCGGTGGAAAAAGAGCGCGTAAGCAATTACGACCCGAATAAAAAGAACTACGTGCGCAAGTACGACCCGGAGCGAATCGCCAAGAACCGCAAGCAGCTCGCCAAAGAGACCTTCAACGGCATCGACGACGACGTGGTGCGCGGCGGCCGCCGCGCGCGCAGCAAGAAGCCCAGCGCGCAGCAGATGATGGCCCCCATCCGGATCGACAAGGCGTATATGACCGCCGAGACCATCACGGTCAAAGACCTGACCGAGCGCATCGGCAAGCCCGCGGGCGATATTTTAAAGAAACTGCTGATGCTGGGCATTATGGCCAACATCAACAGTGAGCTGGATTTCGATACGGCCAGCCTCGTGTGCGGCGAGTTCGGCGTGGAACTGGAAATGAACCTTGCCAGAACTGCGGAGGATGCGCTGACCGAAACCGACGTGGAGGACACGGAGGACGATCTGGAGCCCCGGCCCCCGGTCATCACCATCATGGGCCACGTGGACCACGGCAAGACCTCCCTGCTGGATTACATCCGCCACACGCACGTTACCGCAGGCGAGGCGGGCGGCATCACCCAGCACATCGGTGCGTACACCGTGGACCTCAACGGCCGCAGCATTACCTTTCTGGATACCCCGGGCCACGAGGCGTTCACCGCCATGCGCGCCCGCGGCACGCAGGCCACGG
>CAZCCZ010000019.1:14064-20682 GCA_964497495.1 uncultured Oscillospiraceae bacterium | reverse complement strand
TTATGCCGCAAACCGTGGAGTCCATCAACCACGCGAAGGCCGCGGAAGTGCCCATCGTCGTGGCGATCAACAAGATCGATAAGGCCGGGGCCAACCCCGAGCGCGTCAAGCAGGACCTGACCGCGTACAACCTGGTGCCCGAGGAGTGGGGCGGAGACACCATCATGGTGCCCGTCAGCGCCACCACGGGCGAGGGCGTGGATACCCTGCTGGAAATGATCCTTCTGCAGGCGGACGTGCTACAACTCCGCGCCAACCCCAACCGCACGGCCAAGGGCGTTATCATCGAGGCAAAGCTGGACAAGTCCCGCGGCCCGCTGGCGACGGTGCTGGTGCAAAACGGCACGCTGCACGTGGGCGACAACATCGTGGTAGGTCTGTCCAGCGGCCGTGTGCGCGCCATGGTCAACGACAAGGGCGAGCGCGTGGACAGCGCGGGCCCATCCGCCCCGGTGGAGGTGGCCGGTTTCACCGAAGTGCCCAGCGCGGGCGACGACATCATGGCCGTGGAAGACGACCGGCTGGGCCGCCAGGTGGTGGAGGAGCGCCGCGAGAAGATCAAGGTGGAGCGCAACGCCAACAGCGTTTCCAAAGTCTCGCTGGATAACCTGTTCAGCCAGATCGACCAGGGCAAGGTGGAAACCCTCAATCTGATCGTCAAGGCGGACGTGCAGGGCTCCGTGGAGGCGGTGAAACAGGCGCTGGAGAAGCTTTCCAACGACGAGGTGAAGGTGCGCGTGCTTCACAGCGGCGTGGGCGCCGTCACCAAGGACGACGTCAACCTCGCCTCCGCTTTCAACGCCATCATTATCGGCTTCAACATCCGCCCGGACAGCAGCGCCCGCGCTTCCGCCGAAAAGGAAGGCGTGGACATCCGCCTGTACCGCATCATCTACCAGGCCATCGAGGACATCGAGAAGGCCATGAAGGGGATGCTGGCGCCGGAATTCAAGGAAACGCTGCTGGGCCACGCCGAGATACGTACGATTTTCCACATCACCGGCTCGGGTACCGTGGCCGGTTGCTATGTGACGGACGGCAAACTGCAGCGCAACGCACAGGTGCGCCTGCTGCGGGACAACGTGGTAACCTTCGAGGGCAAGCTTTCCTCGCTCAAACGCTTCAAGGACGACGCCAAGGAAGTGGCGCAGGGCTTCGAGTGCGGCGTTAGCCTGGACGGGTACAACGACATCAAGGAAGGCGACACGATCGAATGCTTCATGATGGAAGAGATCACAAGGTAGCCGCCTTCCCGCCGCAACGACGCATACGAACCCACACCCGACATCGCTCCGTACGGACGGCTAGGAGAGTATATTGAACAGTTACCAACGCATCGACCGCATCAGCGAGGAGGTCCGCCGCGAGGTGGACGCGATCCTGCGGGAACAGGTGCACGACCCTCGCATCAAGGGCACATACAGCGTGACGCGCGCGGACGTGACGCGCGACCTGCGCTACGCGAAAATCCACGTAAGCATTCTGGAGGAAGCGGACCGCGCGCCGATGATGGCGGCGCTGAAGAAGGCCGCGGGCTTCGTGCGCCACGAGCTGGGCAAGCGCATGATCATCCGGTACGCGCCGGAACTCCTTTTCGAGCTGGATCATAACATCGAATACGGCGTGCATATCGCCAGCGTCCTCAGGCAGGTGCGGCCGGAGGTGGAAGATCATGACGAACGCGGCTGAACGCTACCAGATGAGCGCGCTGCTTTCCGCCGTGAACGGCGCGGGCAACGTGCTGCTTTTTCCGCACGTGTCGCCGGACGGGGACACCACCGGCAGCACGCTGGCGCTCAAGATGCTGCTGACGAGGCTGCATAAGCCGGTCGCCGTCGTTCTGGACGATCAGTCGCCTAAAAACCTCACCTTTCTGCCGGATATCTACTGCATCCGACGTTACGACGAGGCTGCGGACGTGCTGACGGTTACGGATAGAACGTTGGCCATCGCCGTGGACGTAAGCAGCGACGACCGTATGGGCCGGGCGCTGGAGCTTTTTGGGCGCGTGAAAACGACCGCGCAGATCGACCATCACCCCACCAACCCGGGCTTTGCCGCCATCAACGTGATCGACGGGGACGCGCCCGCCACGGCGGTGCTGGTAAACCGGTTGTTCAACGCCTTCGGCCTGCCGGTGCGCCGGGAAGAGGCGATCTGCCTGTACACCGCCCTTTCCACGGACACTGGCAATTTCGTGTACCAGAGCACGAACGTGGAAGCGTTCCGCATGATGGAAACGCTGATGGAAGCCGGATTGCCCATCGCCCAATACGCGCGGCTCCTGTTCCGCTGCAAGGAACGGGAACACGTGGCGCTGCTTGGCAAGGCGCTTCCCACGATGCGTTATCTTTGCAGCGGTGAAATCGCGGGCATGCGCCTGAGCGGGAAGGATTTTCTGGCGGCGGGCGCGACCGGGGAGAACGCGGAGGGCGTGGTGGATTACGCCATCGACGTTTCCGGCGTCAAGATCGCCTACCTGGCCAGGGAAACGGAAAACGGGGCGATCAAGTGCAGCCTGCGCGCGCTTGCGCCTTACCGCGTGGATACCGTAGCCGAGAGCTTCGGCGGCGGCGGCCACCAGCTTGCCGCGGGCTGCACGTTGGAAGGGCCCATGGGCAGCGCGGTGCGGAAACTGGAAAAGGCGCTCACGTTGGCCTACCGCGGAGGCGCGCAACCGTGAAAACCGATGAAGGCGCGGAAAAGGCGCTTTCCTTTTGCGGATTTATCAACCTGCTGAAACCGCCCGGCATGAGTTCCGCACAGGCGGTGGGCGCCGCGCGCAGGCTGCTTGCGGGGGCGAAAACGGGCCACGCGGGCACGCTGGATCCGGAGGCCGCGGGCGTGTTGCCGTTAATGGTCGGCAAGGCGGCGCGGCTTTTCGATCTGATACAGGACGGGGAAAAGACCTATATCGCGGAGGCGGCCTTCGGCTGTGCCACGGATACGCAGGACGCGCAGGGAAGGACGACCGAAACCGGCGGGAACCTGCCGGACGAGCGGGCGATACGCGCCGCGCTTGCGGCCTTTACGGGCGCGCAAATGCAGACGCCGCCCATGTACAGCGCCCTCAAACGCGGCGGCGAGCGCCTGTACGACCTGGCGCGACGCGGTGAAACTGTGGCGCTGGAAGGCAGGCCGGTGACGGTTCGGGAGCTTACGCTGCTGGGCGTTACGCCGCGCGGAGGCGCGCTGCTGCGGGTCAGGTGCTCCAAGGGCTTTTACGTGCGCACGCTCTGCCACGATCTGGGCCGCGCGCTGGGCTGCCCCGCCCACATGCGTTTTCTGCTGCGCACGCAAACCGGCCCGTTCACGCTGGACGCGGCGGTGACGCTGGAGGAGCTTCAGGCCGCCGCGAAGGAAGGAACGCTGGCCGCGCGGCTGCTGCCGATGGAAACGGCGGTCGGGTATCTGCCGCGGCTTTCCGTTCCGGCTCCGCTGGAGAAACCGTTCGTTAACGGCGTGCCGCTCCGCGCGGACCGCTTTCCCGCCTGCGGCGCCGCGGAGGGGGAACCCGTGCGCATGTACCTGCGGGACAGGCTTACGGCGATCGGCGTGTTAATCGGCGGGGAGATCCGCCTGAAAACCTGGCTGGGGAGCGACTGACGCGCTCTCCGTATCCGCATCGCGCTTGCCGGCCGATACGGAAATTCTCGTCGCTCCGCAGCGGGCGACCGGAGGGAACGGAATGAAAATTTGTCTTGCCGGACGCACCTGCACGGATTCCTCCGTGGTGGCGCTGGGGATGTTCGACGGCGTGCACATCGGGCACAGGACGCTGCTGAAGAAGGCGCGGAAAATCGCGGATGAGGAGCGCGTGCCGCTGGTAGTGCAGACTTTTGCGGAGAACCCGCTCCGTCTGCTCGCGCCGGGCCGCTGCCCGCCGCTGCTGACTACCCCGGAAGAACGCGCGCGCCTGATGGAAAGCCTGGGCGTGGATATCTATTGCGCGCCCGCGTTTACCGAAGCCGTGCGGGATATGCCGCCGGAGGATTTCGTGGGGGAACTGGTACGCCGCTGGCATCCCGTGGCGGTGGTCGCGGGCTTCAACTACACCTTCGGCCGGGCCGGAGAGGGCTCGCCCGCGCTGCTTCGCGCGCTGGGCGGCGCGCTGGGCTTTGAAACGATCGTCGTGCCCGCCATCGGGCTGGACGGGCACCCGGCCAGCGCAACGGGCATCCGGAATGCGCTTGCGCAGGGCCGCGCGATCGCCGCGCGGCGGATGCTGGGGCGGCCGTACGCGCGGACGGTGGAATGCGAGGCGCTTGCCGGGGGCGGCGTGACGCTTCGAACCCTGCCGGACGGAAAGCAGTCGCTTCCGGCGGGAGAATACCGCGCGCTTCTGGATGACGGCTTGCACGCTTATCCCGTGCTGGTTCGCGTTTCGCCGGACGGAAGCGCATTCTGCCGCCTGCCGCCCGCGGCCGGGATCGCCTCCCGGGCGACGCTCCGCTACGTGGCGGAGCGCCCGGTGTGACGGGGACGCGGCGGACGGCGTAAACGGACTGCTTCCGGCCTGTTTTTTCGTGGCAATGGTTTACAAACGGCGGGAAGCATGATACAATCAAGACTGTGCCATTAGGGCACGGGACGAACCGCCCGCGCAGACGCGCGAATGCCGAACGGCGGCCTATGCGGACGGCGATTACCACGGGGTGCGAAAGCGCCACCATCTCGAGGAGGCAGACCCATGGAAAAATCCGAAATCATCAAGACGTACGCACGCCACGAAGGCGACACCGGTTCCCCGGAAGTCCAGATCGCGTTGCTGACGGAGCGCATCAACCACCTGAACGAACACCTGCAGATCAACAAGAAAGACCACCACAGCCGCCGCGGCCTGCTGCTCATGGTCGGTAAGCGGCGCGGACTGCTGGATTACCTCAGGAAGACCGATATCGAAAGCTATCGAACCCTGATCGCCCAGCTCGGCTTGAGGAAATAACCCCGGCAGCACACAACCGCGTCATCGGCGGGAAGACAGCGAAGGCCCCCGCCGAAGCGCGGCTGTTTTGCACAGCGCGGAAACGGTTTCGCGCAGGAAGCCGTACCGGATACGGCGGACGGATGTGGCGGCGGGCAACGCGGCCCGTGCGCAGGAAGAAGAGGAGAAGAGAATGGAAAACAAGGTATTCACCACCGAGCTGGCGGGGCGTCAGCTGTCCCTGGAGTTCGGCAAGTATTGCCAACAGGCGGCCGGTTCCACGTTCGTTCATTACGGCGACACGGTCGTCATGGTGAACGCGACCATGAGCGAAGCGGTGCGCGAGGGCGTTGATTTCTTCCCGCTGTCGGTGGACTTTGAAGAAAAGCAGTATTCCGTGGGTAAGATTCCCGGCGGCTTCATCAAGCGCGAAGGCCGGCCCACCGAAAAGGCGACGCTGACTTGCCGCCTGATCGACCGCCCGCTACGCCCGCTGTTCCCCAAGGGGATGCGCAACGACGTGCAGGTCGTGGCGACCGTGCTGTCCGTGGATAAGGACATTCCGCCGGAAGTGCCCGCGATGATCGGTTCCTCCGCGGCGCTGGCGGTGAGCAACATTCCGTGGAACGGCCCCACCGGCACCGTCGTGGTAGGCTGCGTGGACGGCAAGTACGTTATCAACCCGGACGAGGCGCAGCGCAACAAGAGCACCATGCACGTGACCGTGAGCGGCACGAAGGACGCGGTGCTGATGGTGGAAGCCGGCGCCAACGAAGTATCCGAGGAAGAGATGCTGAGCGGCATCCTCTTCGCGCACGAAGAAATCAAGAAGATCGTGGCCTTCATCGAGGGCATCGCCGCCGAGATCGGCAAGGAAAAGAGCGTCGTGGCGCTGGTGACCACCGGCGAGGACGTGAAGCAGGCCGTGCGCGAGTACGCGTACGACAAATGCGCGTGGACGTTCGAAACCACCGTGCGCGCCGAGCGCCAGCAGCGCGAGGAAGAAACCAAGGCGGACTGCCTCGCGCACTTCGCGGAGCAGTTCGAGGGCCGTCTGGGCGAGGTGGCGGACGCGCTGTATTACCTGAACAAGGAGATCATGCGCCGTAAGATTCTGGACAACGGCGTTCGTCCGGACGGGCGCGGCCTGACCGACGTGCGGCCCATCTGGTGCGAGGTAGGCGTGCTTCCGCGCACCCACGGCAGCGCCGTGTTCACCCGCGGCGAAACGCAGGCCCTCACGGTAACCACGCTGGGCTCCATGAGCGACGTGCAGATGCTGGACGGGCTTGGCACCGAGGACTTCAAGCGCTACATCCACCACTATAACATGCCGCCCTACGCCACCGGCGAAGCGGGCCGCATGAAGAGCCCCGGCCGCCGCGAGATCGGCCACGGCGCCCTGGCGGAACGCGCGCTGCTGCCGGTGATTCCCGGCGAGGACGAGTTCCCCTACGCGCTGCGTCTGGTCAGTGAAATTCTGGGCAGCAACGGCTCCAGTTCCATGGCGAGCGTCTGCGGCAGCACGCTGAGCCTCATGGACGCGGGCGTGCCCATCAAGGCCCCCGTGGCGGGCGTAGCCATGGGCCTCATCAAGGACACGGCCAGCGATAAGATCGCCGTGCTGACCGACATTCAGGGCCTGGAAGACTTCCTGGGCGACATGGACTTCAAGGTCGCCGGCACGGTCAAAG
>CAZCCZ010000019.1:0-14054 GCA_964497495.1 uncultured Oscillospiraceae bacterium | reverse complement strand
GCGGGCATCGACCGCGTGGTTCTGGAGCGCGCGTTGGGCCAGGCGCGCGTGGGCCGCCTGCACATCATGAAGATCATGCTGGAGACCATCGCGCAGCCGCGCGAGAACCTCAGCAAGTACGCCCCCAAGATTATCCGCTTCACCATCAACCCGGAGAAGATCCGCGAAGTCATCGGCCCGGGCGGAAAGATGATCAACAAGATCATCGCCGAAACCGGCGTGAAGATCGACATCGAGGACGACGGCCGCGTGTACATCGCCACGCCGGACGAAGCCGCCGCCGCCAAGGCGAAGAAAATCATCGAAGGCATCGCCAAGGATATCGAGGTCGGCGACGTGTATTTGGGCAAAGTCGTGCGCATCATGAACTTCGGCGCCTTCATCGAGCTGACCGGCGGCAAGGACGGCATGCTGCACATCAGCAAGATGGCCGACCACCGCGTGGAAAAGGTGGAAGACGTGATGAACATCGGCGACGAGATCGAGGTCAAGGTCAACGAGATCGACAGCCAGGGCCGCGTCAACCTGATCCGCAACGACATGGCCTACCCCTCGGCGCCCGAGGGCGGCTTCCGCGGCGGCGAACATCGCAGACCGCCGCGCCGCGACGGACGTCCCGGCGGCGGGAACGACCGGAACTAAAGATTACGAGAGCTGCCGCAAGGGGGAAACCGCCTGCGGCAGCTTTTTCGTATCATTCATTCGAAAAACCGGACATCGGCCGGGGGAGACGATAACGATATGTTCGACCAGATTACGCTTCCGGGGGGCCTGCGGGTGGTGGGCGAAAGGCTTACGCACGTGCGCAGCTGCACCGTCGGCTGCTGGGTGAAAGTGGGCTCCATGAACGAGCGCCCGGAGGAAAACGGGCTGTCCCACTTCATCGAGCACATGGTGTTCAAGGGTACGGCCACTCGTTCCGCGCGCGCCATCGCCGAGGAGATGGACGACGTGGGCGGCCAGCTGAACGCTTTCACCGCAAAGGACTGCACCTGTTACTACGCCAAGGTGATCGACGAGGATCTGCCGCTGGCGGTCGACCTGCTGGCCGATCTGGCGCTGAGGCCCCGCTTCGACGCGGGAGAGTTGGCCAAGGAACGTGGCGTGGTACTGGAGGAGATCGCCATGGTGGAGGACACGCCGGACGATCTGGTGGGGGACGTGCTTTCCGAAGCGCAGTTCGCCGGTTCCCTGCGGCGGCCCGTGCTGGGCCCGGGCAGGCTGATCAAACGCTATTCGAGGGAAGATCTGCTGGGGTACTGGCGCAGGCATTACCACCCGAAAAACATGGTGGTCGCCATCGCGGGGAATTACGACTGGGACGCCTTTCTGGCGCTCGTCTCCCGGTATTTCCGCGACTTTCCCAACGAGGCGGGGGAGGCCGCCGCGCCGGGCAGGCAGCGGCTGCTGAGCGGCCGCAAGGCCAGGGAGAAGGACACCGAGCAGCTGCAGATCGCCATCGGGTACCCCGGCGCGCCGCTGGAATCGGACGACCGGTACGCCCTGACCGTGCTCAACAACGCGCTGGGCGGCGGCATGAGCAGCCGGCTGGTGCAGCGCATCCGCGAGGAACTGGGCATGGCTTATTCCGTGTACAGCTTTCCCACCAGCTATCCCGGCATGGGCACGTTCACCGTTTACGCAGGCACATCCCCGGAAAACGGGGAGACGGTCATCCGGGAGATCGAAAAGGAACTCAAGAAGGCGTTGGACGGCGGCTTTACCGAAAAGGAATTCCAGAGCGCAAAAGCCCAGCTGAAGGGCGGTTACGTGCTGGCGCTGGAAAGCTCCTCCGGCCGGATGCAGGCCCTCGGGCGCGGGATGCTGCTGCTCAACCGCCTGACCACGCCGGAAGAGACGCTTTCGAAGATCGAGGCCGTCACCCGCGAGGACGTGCTGCGCGCGGCGAGAAACGTGCTTGCCGCCAAGCCCAGTGCCGCCGTCGTGGGCAAGAACGCCGAGCGTTATCTGCACCTGATCGGAGGCGGAGCCAATGGATAAGCTGGATACCATTTTCGCCCTGCAAAAGGGTTTTCAGGAGAAGATCAAGAAGGAACGCGGGCTGGAAGACATCCCCATGGAGCAGTGGCTGCAAAAGCAGACGCTTGCCATGGTCAGCGAGCTGGCGGAACTGCTGGAGGAAGTCAACTTCAAGTGGTGGAAAAACCCGCACGAGCTGGACGCGGGCAACATCCGCGAGGAACTGGCGGACATCCTGCATTTCTTCGTAAGCATGTGCCTGGAGGCGGGTATGACCGCGGACGACCTGTTCACCGTCTATGCCGGGAAAAATAAAGAAAACTTCGACCGGCAGAACGGCGCGAGCGCGAAGAAGGGGTACGAGGTCAACCCCGGCCGGGAATAAGCGCATTCCCGTCTACGGCGTCGCGGCCGCCTTCCGTTTCGGAAGGCGGCCGCGACGCCGTATGCCGTATTTTGCTGATGTGACCGGATATCGTATGGGAAGCCTGCCGTAAAACCGGTTCCCAAGCGCTTCTCTATGAATTTACCCTTCCATTTTGCGCACGGTGCCCCGCTCCACCAGCCGCACGTCCAGCACGCGGGATTCGGCGGGCGCGCCGGGGTTTTTCAGCCGGTGCTGCAGGATGTCCACGGCCAGCGCCGCCTTCTGGTTCAGGTCCTGCTCCACGGTGGTGAGCTGCGGGGATATCTGCGTGCCGACGGGCATGTTGTCGAACCCGACGACGGAAAGGTCGCGCGGCACGGCGATGCCGTGGCCGCCCAGCCCGCCGATCAGCGAGGCGGCAATCTGGTCGCTGGTGGCGAACGCGGCGGTCACCTTCAACTGTGCCAGCGCCGCCGCCGTCCGGAGCACGGAACGCTGGTCCACGTCCGACTCCTGCACCAGCCGCCAGTCCGGCTGCAGGCACAGGCCGTGCTGCTCCAGCGTATCCACGAAGCCACGCAGGCGGTGCTGGATCACGCCGTTTTCGCGTTCCGGGGGGCTGATGAACGCGATGGAACGGTGCCCGTTGGCGATCAGGTATTCCGCGGCCAGCCGGCCGCCCTTGTAATCGTCGATGCCGACGTTGGAAAGCTGGCGCACGTTGCTGTAACTGTCGATAAAAACCATGGGAATATCGCTCAGCGCGTATATCTGCTCGATCTCGTGGTCGAACATTCCCAGGAAGATCGCCCCTTGCGCGCTCCACGAGCGCAGGTTGCGGGAAATGTCCTCCTGCGTTTCCACCAGGCTGATCATGGCGTAGTAGCCCAGCAGCTGGATGCGGTGGATCATCGCGCCCAGCAGCGTCGCGTTGTGCGCGCTGCTCAGGGAGTTCTCGTTGCGGATGTTGCGCAGCATGATCGCCACGATGTTGGAGTTGGCGCGGGCCAGGCTCCTTGCGGATTCGTTCTGCACGTATTTCCGTTTCTTCAGGATGGCGCGGATCGCCTCCGCCTTCTCCTTGGATACTTTGCCGAGGTTCCCGTTAACCACGTTGGAAACCGTCATCACGCTGACGTTGGCTTCCCGCGCGATATCCTTGAGCGTGACCATGTTCCGGCCTCCTTTTCCTTCGATAAACTGATTATAACCGGAAAACGCTTTGAAATCAACCCAATATGAAAGGTTTATCAACTAAATCACGATGGATAATATATTCTATAAAGGAAGAAAAAGTGCAATGAATGAGGTTTAATAAGGTTTAATTTCGGGAAAGCATTGACATTTACGCAACCGCACGTATACTGTGATTAGTATAGCGTTATACCATGGTTAACGCCGAATGAAACCCATACCACAGAAAGGATGAATCCCATGAAAAAGAATCTGTCTCGCGTCATCTCCCTTGCGCTCAGCCTGGCGCTGTGCGCGGCGCTGGCGGTTACCGGCGCGTCCGCCGAGACGACGGTCATGGGCGGGGCCGTGCAGTACGATCCCGCGCAGCCGGTCAACAACGGCGACCCTATCACCGTGGAACTCTGGTACTGGACGGGCGCGGCCAACCTTTTTAAGGAACTGGCCGACCAGTATACGGCCGTCCATCCCAACGTGACCGTCACGCTGGTGGAAAATCCCTGGGACGATTACTGGACGAAGCTGCCTCTTGCGCTTCAGGGCAGCGACGGACCCGCGATCTTCAACGTCCACAACAGCAAGAACGATATCCTCATCGGCTACATGGCTCCCTACGACGTGGATGTGAGCCAGCTGGAAGAAGATTTCGTGGGCGTATCCGCGCATGAAACCGACGGCAAAGTATACTACACCGATTACGGCCTCATGACGGCCACGATGTACTACAACAAAGCCATGTGGGCCGCGGCGGGTCTGACGGACGCCGACATCCCCGCCACGTGGGATCAGTTCCGCGAAGTTGCCAAGAAGCTGACCATCCGGGACGCGAGCGGCAACCTGGTACAGGCGGGCTTCAGCTTCAACGGGGGCGCGCAGGGCGACGTGCTGGGCGAGCAGTACCAGTACGGCCAGAACCTGTTTACCGCCGACAATCAGGTTACTTTCGACAACGACGCGGTCAAGGCTGTCATCCAGCGGATGAAGGATATCTACGAGGTGGACGGCAGCGGCGATTACAACTTCGGCAACAACTCCGGCGATAACTTCGGGCAGGGCATGGTAGCCATGTACCTCGGCTGGGGTTTCATGACCAACTCCTTCAAGAGCAACTACCCGGATATCGACTTCGGCAACTTCGAGATCCCCACCGTATCCGGCGAGGTTCCCTACGCCTACAACCGCTATAACGGCGAGTCCACCTTCGGCGTCAACAAAAACGCCCCGGCGGACCAGCAGGCGGTCGCGCAGGACATCGTGCGTTTCTTCCTGGCCAACGACGGGCTGATCAAGGACTTCTGCCTAGCTAACTCCGTGTTCCCGGCCAAGAAGTCTCTGGCGAGCGACGCGGATATCCTGGCGGTGCCCAGCATCGCGGTGCTGGCCAACCACATCGACCGGTATATCTGGCCCGGCACCATGCCCAGCGCCGTGGAGGACAACATGAAGATCGCCCTGGAGGATATCTTCTATAACGGCGCGGACATCACCGCCTCACTGCAAAGCGCGGAGGCAACCTGCAACCAGGAACTGGCCGGCAGCGGCTTCGTATCCGTGGAACCGCAGTACGCTTACGCCTCCGAGGCGAAATAACCCGCTGGGCGCCGCCGGAGGGAAATAACGCCGCCGCGGCGAACATACTCCACCGGTAGGGTCGCCCGGCCGGTACAACGGAGACAACCGTAAGAAAAGGGCGGGCGGGCTGCCGAAAGGCGCCCGCCCGCCGGTTTGGCAAAGGAGAAACGCATGAGCATGACGGCGAAAAGGGCGCATCCCCTTCGCAGCCGAAGCGAGATCGCGCTTCGGAATATCGTGGTGATCGCCCTGATCCTGTTTTTCACCGCGTTCTTCTTCGTGCCGATCGTGATCGCCTTTCTGGGCAGCTTCCACCAGTGGAACCCGCTAAAGATGCAGTATATCTACAACGGCCTGACTAACTGGCGGGCGGTGCTTCAAAACGACTTGTTCTGGCGTTCCATGGGCAACACCGTGTGGTTCTCGGCTGTGGCCGTGGCCGCCCGCGTGTTGCTCGGCCTTCTGCTGGCCAGCGCCCTCTATTCCGGGCTGACGAAATGGAAGTCCCTCTTCCGCACGCTCTACTACCTGCCCACGATCACCCCGATGGTGGCGGTGGCGTTCGTGTGGAAATTCATGTACCAGCCCCAGTTCGGGTTATTAAACCAGCTTCTGGGTACGAAAATCAACTGGCTGTACGACGCGCGGTACGCCATGTCCGCCATTCTGCTTTTAACCATCTGGAAAGATTTCGGCTACGCGGTGGTCATTTTGCTGGGTGGTATGCACTCCCTTCCCGCGGACTGCTTCGAGGCCGCGGCCATCGACGGCGCGGGCGCGTGGCAGCGTTTCCGCTCCATCACGCTCTCGTTGCTCAAGCCCACCGTCGTCTTTATCGTCATTACGTCCCTCATCTCCTATTTCCAAACCTATATCCCGGTCATGGTGCTTACCCAGGGCGGGCCGGGCACGAAAACCTATCTCGCCTCCTATATCATCTACGATCAGGCTTTCGTCAAATATAACTTCGGGTATTCCTCAGCCATTTCGTTCATCCTGTTCCTGATCATCGCGGCTTTAACGGCCCTGTCCTTCCGGTTTACCGGCTGGGGCGAAACACGGGAGGAACGGGCATGAGCAAGAGAAAACTCGCCTCGGCTGCGCTGACGCTGACGCTTCTGGTATGCAGCGTCGCCACCATTCTGCCGTTTTTATGGATGCTGGGTTCGTCGCTTAAGACCAACCAGGAGATCAGCTCGATCTCCCAGACGCTGCTGCCGCAGAACCCCACGACGGAGAATTACGCGAACGCGTTGGGAAAGATGAACTTTCTCCGGTACTTCGGCAACAGCCTGCTGTACGCCGTGTCCCTGACGGTTATCACCGTATACACCAGCGCGATTTCGGGCTTCGTGCTGTGTAAATACCGCTTCCGCGGCCGCAGCCTGCTTTTCGGGGCGATTCTGGCGACCATGATGGTGCCGGGCGTGGTGACGATCATCCCCCGGTACGGCATCATGCAGGCCGCCGGATGGCTGAACACCTACCGGGCGTTGCTGGTGCCCAGCCTGTTTACCTCGTTCGGCATCTTCATGATGCGGCAAAGCTGCATGGGCGTGCCGGACGAGATGCTGGAGGCCGCGCGCATCGACGGCGCCAACGAGTTTTACATTTTTCACCGCATCGTTTTCCCGATGCTTCGAAACGCGGTGTCCAGCATCGCGATCTTCCAGTTCCTCTGGGCGTGGGAGGATTACCTGTGGCCGTACCTGATGATCCGCACGGAGAAGCGGCAGGTGCTGAGCGTTGCGCTCAACATGTTCAGCGGCAGGTATTCCACCGATTACGCAGGCCTTTTCGCCGCCACCGCCATCGCCATCGTGCCGGTGGTGGTCTGCTACCTGTTTTTCCAGCGCAGGTTCATCGAAGGCATCGCAAGCGCGGCCGTGAAGGGCTGATTAACGGAAAGGGGCGTCGCTATGGCTGTGCAGACCGCCAAGGAACTGCGAAACCAGGTGATGTATTCGGTTTTCGTCCGGCAATTCAGCGCGGAGGGCACCTTCGCCGGGGTGCGGGAGGCGCTGCCGCGCATCCGCGACCTCGGCGTAGACGTGCTCTGGCTGCTTCCCATCCACCCCGTCGGTCTGCAATGCCGCAAGGGCGCGCTGGGAAGCCCCTACGCCATCCGTGATTACCGCGCCGTAAACCCGGAGTTCGGCACCCTGGAGGATTTCCGCGCGCTGGTGGAAGCGGCCCGCGCACTGGGCATGAAAGTGATCATCGACGTGGTGTATAACCACACCTCGCCGGATTCCGTGCTGGCGACCGAACATCCGGACTGGTTCTGCCGCAGGCCGGACGGTTCCTTCGGCAGCAAGACCGGCGAATGGACGGATATTATCGATCTGGATTACGGCAAGCCCGCGCTGTGGGAGTACCAGATCGAGACGCTGAAGATGTGGGCCGGAATCGTGGACGGATTCCGCTGCGACGTGGCCCCGCTGGTGCCGCTGGCCTTCTGGCTGAAGGCTAGGGCGGCGGTGGAAACGGTGCGCCCCGGCTGCCTGTGGCTGAGTGAAACGGTGGAACCGGCGTTCACCGTGGCAAACCGCGCGCGCGGCATGGTGAGCCTGTCGGATTCGGAAATCTATCAGGCGTTCGACCTGAGTTACGAGTACGATATCTACGGGGATTTTATGCGCTGTCTGCAGGGCGGGTGCACGCTTGCGGAGTACGCGGAAGCGGTGAACCGGCAGGAGCATATCTACCCCGATAATTACGTGAAGCTGCGCTTTCTGGAAAATCACGACCGCCCGCGCGCCGCGCAGATAATCCCGGACGGGCGCCGCCTGCGCAACTGGACGGCTTTCCTGTACTTCCAGAAGGGCATGACGCTTTTATACAACGGACAGGAAACGGGGAACACGGCACGTCCGAGCCTTTTCGACAGGGATCCCGTGCGGTGGGACACCGGGAGTGACCTTACCCCCCTGCTGAAACGCCTGTACGCCATCAAGCGCCGCGCGGTCTTTACGGATAGTGCCTACCGCGCGTACGACGCCGGAAACGGCATCCTCGTGGCTACGCACCGGTCACGCGCCGGGCGCGCGCTGGGTGTGTTCAGCACCCGGGGCGAAGCCGCGCCGGTTACGGTGGAATGGCCGGACGGCGAAGCCGTGAATCGGATCGATGGGCGCACGCTACCGGTGGAAAACGGGTTGCTCTCCTGCGACGGGGAGCCGGTTATCCTGATCGCGGACGAGGAGGGTGCCTATGGAAGCCGAAACTGACCGGGAGATGGCGGGGAGGATGACGGGGGAACGGTATCGCTTCACCGTGCTCACCTCCAGACTGATCCGCATGGAATACGCGCCGGACGGCGTTTTTGAGGACAGGCCCACGCAGACGGTACAGAACCGGGATTTTGAACCGGTGGAATACCGCGCGTGGCGCAGGGGCAAGGGCGTGGAATTCCGTACCGAACACCTGAACGTTTTCTACGACGGGGAGCCTTTTTCGCCACGCGGGTTGTGGGTGGAAAATCGCAGCGCCTGCGCGGGCATCTACGGCACGTGGCGTTTCGGAGACGCGCTTACGGAGAACCTCGGCGGCACGGCGCGCACGTTGGACGGAGCGGACGGGGCGGTGCCGCTGGAAAACGGCATCCAGTCCCGCTTGCAGGGCTATTCCGTGCTGGACGACAGCCGTTCCTTCGCCCTCACGGAGGACGGATGGTTCGCCGCGCGCGCGAAAGGCGTGCGCGACCTGTACTTTTTCGGCTACGGATACGATTACCGGGGCGCGCTGTTCGATTTTTACCGCCTGTGCGGATTTCCGCCGCTGCTGCCGCGGTACGCGTTGGGAAACTGGTGGAGCCGCTTCCACCGGTACGGCGACGCGGAGTACCTTTCGCTGATGGACCGTTTTGCCGGGGAGGGGGTACCGCTGAGCGTGGCCGTGCTGGACATGGACTGGCACGTGACCCGCTGCGGGGCCGAGGGGAAAGGGTGGACGGGGTATACCTGGGACCGCGGGTTGTTCCCCGACCCGCGGTCGTTCCTAAACGCCCTGCACGCGCGCGGCCTGAGAGCAACGCTGAACCTGCACCCCGCCGAGGGCGTGCAGGCGCATGAGGAGGCTTACCCTGCCGTGGCGGAAGCGCTGGGCAAGGACGCCGAAAACGGGCAGCGTATTCCTTTTAACCCGGGCGACCGTGCGTTTCTGGAGGCGTATTTCGCCCTGCTTCACCATCCCCGCGAGGCGGAGGGCGTGGACTTCTGGTGGGTGGACTGGCAGCAGGGCGCCGCGACCACCGTGGAGGGGCTCGACCCCCTGTGGGTGCTTAACCATTACCACACGCTGGACGGCAGGCGAAACGGAAAACGCGGGCTGATCCTCTCCCGCTACGCGGGGCCGGGCAGCCACCGGTACCCGGTGGGGTTCTCGGGCGACAGCGTCATCAGCTGGGAATCGCTCCGCTTCCAGCCCTATTTCACCGCCACGGCCGCCAACATCGGTTACGGCTGCTGGAGCCACGATATCGGCGGGCATGCGGGCGGCAGGCGGGACGACGAGTTGCAGGTGCGCTGGCTGCAGTTCGGCGTTTTTTCGCCGATCCTTCGGATGCATAACACAAATAACCCGTTCTGCGGCAAGGAACCCTGGCGGTACGGTACGGAGGTGCGGGAAATCCTCGACTACTGGCTCCGGCTCCGGCACCGGCTGATCCCTTATCTGTACAGCATGAATCGGCGAAGCCACGAGCTGGGCATCCCGCTCGTGGAGCCGATGTACTACGAGCATCCGGAGAACGACGAGGCGTACCGCGTGCCCAACGAGTACCGGTTCGGCAGCGAACTGATCGTCGCGCCCGTAACGCAACCCGCCGACCCGGAGGCGCAGCTGGCGGCGGTCACGTGCTGGCTGCCGGAAGGCACCTGTTTCGACGTTCTGAACGGCCTTCGGCTGGAAGGCGACCGGATGCTCCGCCTGTGGCGGCCCCTTGCGCAGATTCCCGTGCTGGCGAAGGCGGGCGCGATACTCCCGCTTACGGGCGAGGAGGAAAGCCGCGAGAACGGAGCGGAGCCGCCGCGCACAATGGAAATTCGCGTGTACGGCGGGGCGGACGGCGCCTTCACGCTGTACGAGGACGACGGTGAAAGCACGGCGTTCGAGGCGGGCGAATATTCCGAAACGATGCTTACTCTTGCGTGGCGCGAGAACGGGACTACCCGGTTCACCGTCGCCGCGGGGCGTGGCATGCCCTGCCTGCCGGAAACGCGGGCATACACGGTGGTATTCGCGGGCGTCCGGGACGAGGAATCGCTGACGGTGCAAAATGCCGGAGGCATTCCGTTCGCCGCGGCGCACTCGTACGACGCCGCCGCGCGGACGCTGACGGTGTCTCTCGGTGAAGTTCCGTTCGGTGAAACGCTCACGCTCCGGTTTGCCAAACCGCTGGTTCTGGCCGAAAACGACGTCGTCGCACGCTGCGTGCGAATACTGGACGGCGCGCACATATCTTACGAGCTGAAAGAAAGGATCCGCCGGATCCTGACGGACACGGCGGACACAAGGCGCATTCCGGCCGAGCTTCCGGCGCTGGACACGCCGGACGCGGTATGCCAGGCGCTGACGGAAGTGTTGCTGGCGTAGCGAATTCCGGCGCGCGCTCAGCCGGATAACGAAGCCCCGTCCGCTGCCGGGATTTGCGGACGGGGCTATTATCCGTTGGAGCGATTGCGAGGTTAGCCGGATCAACTCTCTACGATCTTCAGCGTGTCCAGCAGGCCTTCGGCAACGACCATGTCCTCCGCGGTCAGCGTCGCGTAGGAGGGGTTCCACATGGTCATCTGGACGAAGTACCCTTCGTAGATCAGCACCATCAGCGCTGAGTCGGTCTGCGAATCGTCCTCCACGAGCATGTAGTCGTAACCGCCGGCTGTTTTCTTCATCTGATAGGAAGGCGAGTCCAGATCGGCGCTGACGGCGGCAAACAGGGTGTCCAGATCGGCGGAAGAAAGGGAAGCGAGCGTATTGCCTTCGTATTCTTCGCTGGGCGCGACGCTTACGAAGAACAGCGGCGACGTTTCATCGGCAAGCGTGATGAAGGTGTAGGGCACGTCCCCGTTGGTCTCCACGTGTACCGAGGCGCCCTCCGGCAGGTCCATCGTCAGGTCGAAGCCGGACGCGTTCTCGGTCAGCTTCACGGTTTCGGCAAGGGCCAGGGGCGCTACGGCCAAGACGGCAAGCGCCGTAAGCAGGGCAAGAATTTTCTTCATATTCATACCTCCATACCGGTTTTCGTCCCGTCAGTTACGGGCCGTCAGGAACGAGGCCATCATGAAACCGCACACGTTGTTCGTTTCATCGTAGACCTGGCACCAGGTACCGTCCTGAGAGATCACGGTGAACTGGTCGCCGTTGTAGTAATCCCGCTGAACGGGCTGCTTCTTGCTGGGCGCCCAGCGGAGATGCACAAATCCGCCCGGAGAGGACGGCCGCACGGTGGCGATATAGTAACAGGGGCTGAAACGATCGTACAGCGTCGTGGACGGCGCGGGGGTCGCCGTCGGATTGGGGCTGGGTTTCTTGTCGGTCAGATACCGGTACATACAGTAGCCTGTGTTGTTTTTATAAGTCACGTGGGCAAACGAGGAGCCCACAAACCCGGTATCGACCTGGACTTCCGCGCCGTACGGGATGCTTGCGATCACGTTTCCGTCCGTGGAGGGGTAATCCCGCAGGTTCAGACTTTTACCGTTGCTGGTGTAGACGTACATCTTCGTTTCGGCCGCCGCGCCCGTGGAGAGCGCGAGACCAAGTAGCAGGACGAGCGCGCATGCGAGGGCAAGGGTTCGTTTCTTCATACAGGTACCTCCTTATTCAGTTGTTGCGATAACGCCAGTCGGTCCTTAGCGGATATCCGATCGTCGATATTATATCACGAAAAGAAAAGAATCACAACCAAAAACGTAGCAAAATAGCGGGTTGTGGCCGGCATATGGAACAATCGTCGTTTATTCCCCGCAGGCTTCAGGCCCGTACAGCCGCCTTAGCAGCTTTTTCCCGGAAACAGTCTTGAAAATTTTCCGCTCGATACTCGAAACGGCTTCCGCATCCAACCCGTCCTCGTGGATGTTCACCAGGAAATCCGCTTCCACGAGAATCTGGTAATCCATGCCCCGGATATCCGCGTACGTATGGTGGCGAGCGATCAGCCAGCATACGCGGCGGATCACGGAAGGTTCCACGGTCAGCGCGGAAAGCAGTTTTTCGGCCTCCGGCGGGCCTTCGACCTGCTGGTATTCCCCGGCCGAACTGCCGTATTTACGCTCGCTGTTGCGGATGCCGATATCGTGCGTCAGCGCGGCAATTTCCAAAACACGCTGGGTTTCGCCGTCCAGCGCTTCCCATTGCCCGATGGCCCGGGCGAATGCGTACACCTTCATGAAATGGTTGATGCGCCGCACGTCCCCGGCGTAATACTCGGTCATGGCGTCGGCTACGCGCGCGGTCAGGTCCATATCCGCGTACCTCCTGCTATTACTCCGCGTCGGGCTTCGCCCCGTAGCGGAGCGGCTTACCTGATACTGATCGCCTGGGCAGGGCAATTGCCCGCAGATTGCCTTACGTTTTTTTCGAATTCGGAGGGAACTGTTTTCACAGCCACCTCCATGGTGCCGAAGCGCCCCTCGTATTGAAACACGGCGGGACAGAGCTCCGTGCATTGCCGGCACAGGATACATTTATCCTGATCGATGGATACGGTCATAATCTTCTCCTCCTTGTGTGTGGCTGCTTTCAACCAATTTTCTGTAATCCGATTATATCACAAAAAAGGCGTGAAGCCCGTAGAAATTCCAACGGACTTCACGCCTTGGGGGGAACCGGCTTACTCCAGCGTGATGGCGCTGGTGGGGCAATCGTCCGCGGCTTGCCGCGCCGCGCCTTCGTAGTCGGCGGGAACGGGATCGGCGTAAACCTCCGCGACGCCGTCCTCCGTCATGCGGAACACGATGGAGCAGGAATCCGCGCATTGCCCGCAGCCGATGCAGCTATCCCGGTCGATGGACGCTTTCATGGTACATCCTCCTTCTCGTTCGTCTTAGTCGGCGGGTTTTTGACAACCACAGCATACCATATAAACGAAAAAAAGTCCGTTGGTATTCCAACGGACTTTTCAAAGCACAACGACCGTGCCTTTGCGTCACACGCCCAGGTACGCCTTGCGCACGCGGTCGTCCTCCATCAGGTCCGAGGCTTTGCCGGCCATGGCGATGCTGCCCGTTTCAAGCACGTACGCGCGGCTGGATACGGACAGTGCCATTTTGGCGTTCTGTTCCACCAGGAGGATCGTAATGCCCTTCTCGTGTAACGTGCCGATGATGTGGAATATTTCCTTCACCAGGATGGGGGAGAGGCCCATGGAAGGTTCGTCCATCAGCAGGAATTTCGGGTTGGACATCAGCGCCCGGCCGGTTGCGAGCATTTGCTGTTCGCCGCCGGACAGCGTACCGGCGATCTGCCTGGCGCGCTCCTTCAGGCGGGGGAAGCTTTTAAAAACCGTCTCCACGTTCTGGTTTACCTGCTCCCGGTCGTTTAGGGAGTAGGCACCCATCAGCAGGTTCTCCATCACCGTCATGCGGCTGAACACGTGCCGGCCTTCGGGAACGTGGGCCATGCCCAGATCGACGATCTTGTTGGGGGGCGTAACGCGCAGGTTGATGTCGTTATAGGTGATCTTGCCGGAAGTGGCTTTCACCAGCCCCGATATCGTGTGCAGAATCGTCGTTTTCCCCGCGCCGTTGGCGCCGATCAGGGAAACGATCTCGCCGTCGTTCACTTCCAGGGACACGCCCTTGATGGCGTGGATGGCTCCGTAATGTACGTGCAGATCCTGTATTTTCAGCATTGCAACCCCTCCTATTCGCCCAAGTAGGCCGCAATGACCTTTGGATTATGGCTGATTTCCTCCGGCAACCCCTGCGCGATGATCTCC
>CAZCCZ010000018.1:0-50880 GCA_964497495.1 uncultured Oscillospiraceae bacterium | reverse complement strand
CACTTCAAGCAGATCCCTCTCTCGGTGGAAGAGGCCGCGCGTATCGACGGCTGCTCCCAGTGGCAGTCCCTCTGGAAGGTCATCTTCCCCATGGCCGCGCCGGGAGTGTTCACCACCGCGATCATGACGTTCATCTCCGCCTGGAACGAGTATCTGCTGACCCTTACGCTCAACTCCGTCAAGGAGTTCCAAACGGTACCGGTCGCCATCAACGCGCTTCGCACGCAGTTCTCCATCCTGTGGGGGGAGATCACGGCGGCGACGATCATCGTGGTCGTGCCGACGCTGGCGATCGTGCTGCTTTTCCAGAAACAGATTGTGTCCGGCATCACGTCCGGCGCGGTGAAGGAGTAGGCCGTGAACAGAACGCAAACGTGGACGCGGCGTGATTTCGCGCGCCTTGAAACCCTCTTTCATACCGCCAACGGTTACCTCGGCGTGCGCGCGTCGCCGGAGGAGGGCGCGGCGGAAGGCGTGGACAGCATCCGCGGCACGTACCTGAATGCTTTTTACGAAATCCGGGACGTGCGCTACGGGGAGAAGCTGTACGGCTTTCCCGAAACCCAGCAGGTAATGGTGAACGTGCCGGACGCGCAGACCGTGCGCTTGACGGCGGAGGGCGAGGCCTTCTCCATGTTCGCACCGTCCGTTGCGAGGCGCGAGGAGACGCTAGACATGCGCGCGGGCGAAACGCTGCGCCGCTGCCTGTGGCACGCCGAAAAGGGCGACCTGCTCGTGGAGATAAGGCGCATGACCTCCTTTACCCGCAAGGGGCTGTTTTTGCTGCGATACCGCGTGACCTCGGAAGGCTTCGAAGGTTCGGTGTGCCTGAACGCCGCGCTGGAAGCCGGAGTACGCAACCACGCCGCCGCCAACGACCCGCGCGTGGCGGCGGAACCGCTGCAATGCCTTGCGGTGCAGGACGTGGGCTTCGACGGGGACGAGGCGTACGCGCTGGCCTCGACGTTACGCTCCGGGCTTTCCCTGTGCTGCCGCGTCGCCTGCGTATGCGGCTGGCCGCGGGTGAAAACCGTGGAAGGGTCGAGGGCGGAAACCGCGTTCACCGGTACGCTGCGCAGGGGAGAGAGCGTGGAACTGGCCGTATACGCCTGGTATGCGGACAGCCGACGCGACAACGTCCCCTGCCGGGCGGCGCGGGAAGCGCTGCGCGCCTGCCTCGAACTGGGCGCGGACGGGCTTGCCGGGGAGCAGGAAGCGTTCCTTTCCGCCTTCTGGCGGGACGCGCGTGTGGAGATACGCGGGGACGACGGCCTGCAGGAAGCGATGGATTTCGACCTGTACGAGCTGCTGCAGTCCACAGGCACGGACGGCCTGAGCAACGTGGCGGCCAAGGGCCTGAGCGGCGAAGGCTACGAGGGGCACACCTTCTGGGACAGCGAGATCTACGTCGCTCCGTTCTTCACCTGGACGCATCCGGAAACGGCGAGGCAGATGCTCTTATACCGCTGCGCTATCCTTCCCCGGGCGAGGGCCAACGCGCGGTCGCTCGGTTTTGCCAAAGGCGTGCTGTTCCCGTGGCGCACCATCGATGGGGACGAATGCTCGGCCTATTTCCCGGCGGGTACGGCGCAGTACCACATCGACGGGGACGTTGCCTACGCTTTTCTGCAATACTGGGACGCGACCGGCGACCTTGCTTTCATGGCGGAGCACGGCGCGGAAGTGCTGGTGGAAACCGCGCGCTTCTGGCTGGAACTGGGCCACATGGCGGAGGACGGCTTCCGCATCGATTGCGTCACGGGACCGGACGAATACACCTGTCTGGTGGATAATAATTTCTACACCAACGCGACCGCGCAGCACAACCTGCGCGGGGCCGTGCGCGCGCTTGCCGTCCTCGCCGAAGCCGGGTTGGACGCGCGCGTGCGCGAGACCACCGGGGTTACGGACGCCGAGCTGGCCGCCTTCTCCGAGGCCGCGCGGCGCATGTATTTTCCAGAAGACGGCAGGCTGGGCATCAGCGCGCAGGACGATACCTTCCTTCAAAAGGCCGTTCTGGATTTGAAGAGCATTCCGCAGGAGAATTTTCCGCTGCTGCTGCATTACCATCCGCTGTTCCTGTACCGCCATCAGGTGTGTAAGCAGGCGGACACGGTGCTGGCCCACCTGCTGTTCCCGTACACCGCGGACGCGGAGACGATCCGCCGCAGCTACGAGTATTACCGCAACGTGACTACGCACGATTCTTCCCTGTCGCTGTGCGTGTTCGCCATGGCCGCCGCGCGCCTGGGCATGACGGAAACGGCTAAAACCCTGTTCTGCGAGACTGTCGATCTGGACGTTGCCGATACGCACGGCAACACGCGGGACGGCCTGCACACCGCCAACATGGGGGGCGCATACCTGTGTGTGCTGCGCGGTTTCGCGGGCCTCACGCTGGACGAAAACGGCCTTTCCCTTTCGCCTTCCCTGCCGCTGGGCTGGGAGGGATACGCCTTTACGCTCCGTTACCGCGGCGCGCGCATCCGCTGCGAGGTGGATGCCCGCGGTGCGCGCCTGACGCGCCTTTCCGGCGGGCCGGTGACGGTGAAGGTGAACGGGGAACCGACGGTGCCCGCGCCGGGAGAATAACGGGGCGCAACGGCCGCCGTGTTTGCCGTATACGGCCCGCTGCGAAAAAGAACGTCTATGCAACCTGAAATTTCCTGTGGTATAATGCGGAAAACGCGCTTTCCCAAACGCACGCCCGGCGGAACCGGAGGCCGACGAACCGGGCGGTTCGTCGGCCCGGACGGCGGGCAAGGAGGCGGCCCCGTATGAAAAAACCCGTTCTCGCTCTGACTCTGCTGCTGGTCGCGATTTTCGCGTTTCCCGTTTGCGCGCAGGGTAAGAAAAAGGAA
This sequence comes from uncultured Oscillospiraceae bacterium, assembly GCA_964497495.1. Lineage (GTDB taxonomy): Bacteria > Bacillota > Clostridia > Christensenellales > Aristaeellaceae > CAXXOK01. The sequence continues at coordinate 48,019 of CAZCCZ010000018.1, read as the reverse complement.
AAGACGTACGTGAGCGGCGTGTATACCTACGTTTTGGAGGAGGGCGCCGCCGTAATCGTAGGCTGTGCGGAGAAGGCGGAGCGTATCGAGATTCCCTCCGCGCTGGACGGCTACCCGGTTGTCGCCGTGGGCGACGAAGTTTTCTACTATTGGGACGAACTTCTTTCGGTCTCGTTTCCCGAAGGGCTTCGAAGTATCGGCGATAATGCCTTTTGCCGGTGCGAAGCGCTTACGTCCGTAGCGTTTCCCGCGAGCCTGGAAACCATCGGCGCGTGGACGTTCGATTTTTGCCTGTCGCTGACGGATGTCACGTTTTCCGAAGGCCTGCGATCGATCGGAGACGATGCGTTCTACCACTGCGAGGCCCTGAGCGCCGTAACGCTTCCGAATGGCCTGCTGAGCCTCGGGAACGATGCGTTCGAGGGGTGCATCAACCTGATTTCCGTTACCTTGCCCGACGGGCTTGAGACGATCGGGGACAAAGCGTTTGACCATTGCGAGCGGCTGGCGTCTGTCCGCCTGCCCGAAGGGCTTGCCAGCCTGGGCGCCGACGCCTTCTGCGGCTGCTACGCGCTTACCTCCGTATCGTTCCCGGACAGCCTCGTAAACCTCGGCAACGCCGCGTTTTCCGGATGTAAATCATTAGCCGCGGTCGCGCTTCCGGCCAACCTTACGAGCCTTGGCGACGCGGTGTTCGAACGCTGCGATTCGCTGGTTTCCGTTTCGTTTTCAGAGAACCTCATATCTATCGGCAACAACGCGTTCTTCAACTGCGGCGCGCTATCGTCCGTTTCGTTCCCGGACGCGCTGCGCTCCGTCGGCAACCACGCGTTCGATTCGTGCGCGGCGCTTGCCGCCTTGCGGCTTCCCGAAAGCCTGAAGACCATCGGGGAAGGCGCTTTCAGCGACTGCACGGGTCTCCGGGAGGTGGCGATTCCTTCCGCAGTGACAAAAGTCGGGAAACGTGCGTTCGCCGGGTGCGCGCAGCTGGTTTCCGTCCGGCTGCCCAAACGCGCTTCCGTGGGAAAGGGAGCGTTCGACGGGTGCGACGGGGCGCTGGTGATTGAAAAGTATTAGGAGGGGCCGATGAACAGGCCGCCACCGTGCGGGCTTTTCGCCGTTCCGGGATACGCCGCCCGCAGAGTGCGGGCGGCGGGAAACGGACGCTTTACTTCGGCAGGCCGAAGGCGCGGAACCATACATTGTACTTCCTCTGTTCCGCTCTTGTAACCTTTCCGAATGGAATGTTATAATACGAGAACGCTCAACAGCGAGTGGTCAAAGAGCGCTCTTTTTTTCCGTCCGTACCCAGATCGACGCGAGCGGAGGCCGAAACATGAGAGAACAGGAATTGCCCCGACAGCGACAGTATTATCGACAGCAAGGGTTATATTCGCCCCGATACGAACACGACGCATGCGGAATCGGCATGCTTGCCAATATCAAGGGCGTCCGTTCCCACCGGGTGCTGGCGGACGCCATGGAAACGCTGAACCATCTGTCCCACCGCGGCGGCACCGGCGCGGAGACGGATACGGGGGACGGCGCGGGAATTTTGACCCAGATTCCGGACACGTTTTTCCGTAAGGTTTGCCCCTTCGAGCATATGGTATTGCCAGCGCCGGGCGCCTATGGTGTCGGCATGCTTTTTTTATCTACGGATAACGACCGCCGCGCCGCCGTGGAGAAGGCTTTTCAAACCATCGTGGCCGAACACGGGCAGACCTTCCTCGGCTGGCGCACCGTTCCCGTAAACCCGTCCACGCTGGGCAAGACCGCGCTGGAGTGCATGCCCGTCATCCGGCAGGCGTTCATTCAGAAAAGCCCGGACCTGACGGACGACATGGCCTTCGAGCGCCGGCTGTACCTCATCCGCAAGGCCGCCGAAAAGCGCCTGCGCTATAGCGCGGACGCGAGACCGGGGGATTTTTATGCCGCCAGCCTCAGCTGCCGCACCATCGTTTACAAGGGGATGCTTCTGGCCCGCCAGGTGGGGGAACTGTACCTGGATTTGAGCGACCTGAATTATGAAACCGCCATCGCGCTGGTACACAGCCGCTACTCCACCAATACCTTCCCCAGCTGGGAGCGCGCGCACCCCAACCGCTACACCATCCATAACGGCGAGATCAACACGATCCTGGGCAACCAGAAGCGTATGATCGCCCGCCAGAACCACGTGCATACCGACCTTTTCGGCGAGAACGTCAAAAAAATCTTCCCCATCGTCAACGACGACGGCAGCGACAGCGCGATGTTCGACAACGCGCTGGAATTCCTGCTGCTTTCCGGCCGCAGCCTCACGCACGCGGCCATGATGATGATCCCCGAACCGTGGGAGAAGAACACCACCCTCACGCCGGAACTGCGCGCTTTTTACGAGTTCCACAGCCACGTGATGGACGCCTGGGACGGGCCCGCCGCCATGGCGGTCACCAACGGCGTGCAGGCGCTGGCCATGCTGGACAGAAACGGCCTGCGCCCCTCCCGCTACTGCGTCACCACGGACGATATGCTGATCATGGCCAGCGAGACCGGCGTGCTGGACATTCCGCCCGAAAAAGTGATCTGCAAGGAGCGCCTGCGCCCGGGCCGCATGCTGCTGGTGGACACCGAGGCGGGCCGCGTGATCAGCGACGCGGAGATCAAGAGCCAGATGGCCTCCATGTACCCGTATTCCCGCTGGATTCAGCAACTGCAACTGACCATCGAGGAGCTTCCGGAGGCGGCGGAACCGCCGCTTCAACTGGACGCGCCGCTGTGGAAGCTGCAAAAGAACTTCGGCTATACCAACGAGCAGGTGCAGAAAGTTATCCTGCCCATGGCGGATAAGGGCGTGGAACCCACCGGCTCCATGGGCGCCGACCTGCCGCTGGCCGTGCTTTCGGACAGGCCTCAGCTTTTATACGACTATTTCCACCAGCTTTTCGCGCAGGTCACCAACCCGCCGATCGACGCCATCCGCGAGGAAATCGTTATGTCCACGCGCGTGTACATCGGTTCGGAAGGCGATCTGCTGGCGCCCTCGCCGCAGAGCTGCCGGCAGCTGAGGCTGCCCAACCCGGTCATGACGGACGCGGAGCTGGCCAAGGTTCGGGCGCTGGGCAGCGAAGGCTTCAAGCCGTGCACCATCTCCATCCTCTATAACGTGGAGGAGGGCGGCCGCGGCGTGGAAAAGGCCATGAAGCGCATGTACGCGGAGCTGGAAGCGCAATTTGCCAACGGCTGCACCATCTTCATCCTTTCCGACCGCGGCGTGGACGAAAAACACGCGGCGATTCCCGCGCTGCTGGCTGTGTCCGGTTTCCAGGCGCAGACCAACCGGCTGGGCATCCGCACGCAACTGAGCATTCTGCTGGAGTCCGGGGAACCCTCCGAGGTGCACCATTTCGCGCTGCTGGTGGGCTACGGCGTGACCGCCATCAACCCCTACCTGGCGCTGGCGACCGTGAGGGACACGGTGGAAAGCGGCATGCTTAAGGGCCAAAGCGCGGAGGAAGCGCAAAAACACTATATCAAAGCTATCGTTAAGGGCATTGTGAAGGTCATGTCCAAGATGGGCATATCGACCGTGCAGAGCTACCGCGGCTCGCAGATTTTCGAGGCCGTGGGCCTGAGCCGGGAACTGATCAACGAATACTTCCCCGAAACCGTGTCGCCCGTGGGCGGCATCGGGCTGGACGGCGTTGCGCGGGAGAACGCCGCGCGGCACGCCGCGGCCTTCGCCGACCCGCTTCACGAGGAGACGCTGGAAGCGGGCAGCGTGATGCAGTGGCGCAAGGGCGAGGAATACCACCTGTACAACCCCATGACCATCCACCTGCTGCAACAGGCCTGCTGGAACGACGACTACCAGCTTTTTAAGCAGTACAGCGACACACTGGACAACAGCGACCGGCGCGCCACGCTCCGCAGCCTGATGGACTTCGCGCCTAAACAGGAGCCCGTGCCCATCGACGAGGTGGAAAGCGTGGATACCATCGTGAAGCGCTTCAAGACCGGCGCGATGAGCTACGGGTCGCTGAGCCAGGAAGCGCACGAATGCATGGCGGTGGCCATGAACCGGCTGGGCGGCAAGAGCAACAGCGGCGAAGGCGGCGAGGACGAGGCCCGTTACGAGCCCCTGCCCAACGGAGACAGCAAATCCAGCGCCATCAAGCAGGTGGCGTCCGGCCGCTTCGGCGTGACCAGCAACTATCTGGTGCACGCCAAGGAATTGCAAATCAAAATGGCGCAGGGCGCCAAGCCCGGCGAGGGCGGCCAGCTGCCCGGCCCCAAGGTATATCCGTGGATCGCCAAAACGCGCCATTCCACCGCGGGCGTGGGCCTCATTTCGCCGCCCCCGCACCACGACATCTACTCCATCGAGGATCTGGCGGAACTGATTTTCGACCTGAAAAACGCCAACCGCAAGGCGCGCGTAAGCGTGAAGCTGGTCAGCGAGGCGGGCGTGGGCACCATCGCCGCGGGCGTGGCCAAAGGCCTTTCGGACGTGATTTTAATCAGCGGTTACGACGGCGGCACCGGCGCCAGCCCGCGCAGCAGCATCAAACACGCGGGGCTGCCGTGGGAACTGGGCCTGTCCGAAACCCACCAGACACTGATGATCAACAAGCTGCGCAGCCGCGTGATTCTGGAAACCGACGGCAAGCTGATGACGGGGCGGGACGTGGCCATCGCCGCGCTGCTGGGCGCGGAGGAGTTCGGTTTCGCCACCGCGCCGCTGGTGACCATGGGCTGCGTGATGATGCGCGTGTGCAACCTGGACAGCTGCCCCGCGGGCGTCGCCACGCAGAACCCGGAACTGCGCAAGCGGTTCAAGGGCAAGCCGGAATACGTGATCTCCTTCATGCGCTTCATCGCTCAGGAATTGCGGGAAATCATGGCGCAACTGGGTTTCCGCACCGTGGACGAGATGGTGGGCCGCGTGGACATGCTGAAAAAGCGCGACGACCTGACCAACTGGAAACAGGAAGCTATCGACCTCTCCCCGATCCTTTACGCGCCCGAAAACGCGGAGGGGGAACCCCGGCACGCCGCCCGCAAGCAGCACTGGCCGCTGGGACGCTCGCTGGACGAGCGCCTGCTGGAGGTGCTGGCGAAGCCGGCGCTTGAAAAAGAGCACAATGTGGTGGCGGCCCTGCCCATCCACAATACGGACCGGGCCGCGGGCACCATTCTGGGCAGCGACCTGACGCTCCGCTACGGCGAAGACGGCCTGCCGGACAATTCCATCCGCGTGCAGTTCGAGGGCAGCGCGGGGCAGAGCTTCGGGGCGTTCCTGCCCAAAGGCATCACCCTCGTGCTGGAAGGGGACTGCAACGACTACATGGGTAAAGGGCTTTCAGGCGGCATCCTGTGCGTGAAGCCGCCCAAGGAAAGCACCTTCCTGCCGCAGGAGAACATCATCACCGGCAACGTGGCGCTCTACGGGGCCACGGGCGGCGAAGCCTACGTGTGCGGCGTGGCGGGCGAACGCTTTTGCGTGCGTAACAGCGGCGCGCTGGCCGTGGTGGAAGGCGTGGGCGACCACGGCTGCGAATACATGACCGGCGGACGCGCCGTGGTACTGGGCAAAACGGGCCGCAACTTCGCGGCGGGCATGAGCGGCGGCATCGCCTACGTGTTCGACGCGGACGGTTCCTTCGCCGACCGCTGCAACACGGAAATGGTCGAACTGGAAAGGCTGGACGACCCGGACGAGGAGATCGAGCTGAAAAGCTGGGTGCAGAAACACTGGGAGGTCACCGGAAGCCCGCTGGCCAAGGATATGATCGCGCAATGGGGTTCCGCCGTGGGCCGGTTTGTGCGGGTGATTCCCGTGGAATACAAGCGCTACCTGACGAAGCAAAAGGAGGCGCAGAGCAATGGGTAAACTGATGGGCTTTCTGGAATACGACCGTTGCCTGCCCGCCGACCGCGACCCGCTGGAGCGGATCAAGGATTGGGACGAGATCCACGGCGAACTGCCGCTGGAAGCGCAGCTGGAACAGGCGGCCCGCTGCATGTACTGCGGGGTGCCCTTCTGCCACAGCGGCATCACCGTGAAGGGAGTGCCCACCGGCTGCCCGCTTGGAAACCTGATTCCCGAATGGAACGACCTGCTTTACCGGCAGGAGTGGGACGCGGCGGTGGACCGCCTGTTGCGCACCATCAGCTTCCCGGAATTTACGGGGCGCGTGTGCCCGGCGCTGTGCGAGGGCGCGTGCGTCTGCGGCATCCACCAGCCGATGATCACCATCCGCCAGAACGAGCTGACGCTGATCGAGCATGCCTTCGAAAGCGGCCATATGAAGCCGCGCCCGCCGGAAACCCGCACGGGCAGGCGCGTGGCGGTGGTGGGTTCCGGCCCCGCCGGGCTGGCCGCGGCCAACTACCTGAACCGCTTCGGGCATTCCGTCACCGTGTTCGAGCGCGCCGACCGCATCGGCGGACTGTTGATGTACGGCATCCCCAACATGAAGCTGGACAAGAAGATCGTGGACCGTCGCGTGGAACTGATGCGCGCGGAGGGCGTAACGTTCGTTACCAACGCCAACGTGGGCGTGAACCAGGATGCCGAGGCATTGCTTGCGGACTTCGACGCGGTGGTGCTCTGCTGCGGCAGCACCGCCCCGCGCGACCTGGCCGTCCCCGGCCGGGAAGGCTCCGGCGTTGCCTTCGCCGTGGATTACCTGACGGCCAACACCCGCCATCTGCTGGATAAAAACGTTTCGCTGCCGCCCGAGCTGGACGCGAAGGGTAAGCACGTGCTCGTAATCGGCGGCGGCGACACCGGCACGGACTGCGTTGGCACGGCGCTGCGGCAGGGCTGCCTGAGCGTGAACCAGCTGGAGATCATGCCCAAACCCGCCGAAGAACGTACGGAGCAAAACCCGTGGCCGGAATATCCCCGCATCCTCAAAACTGACTACGCGCAGGAGGAAGCCATCGCCAAATACGGCGAGGACCCCCGGCATTACCTGATCAGCGCGCGGAAAATCGAGCGGGACGAAAAAGGTGAAATCCTCGCCGTGGTGACCGATACCATCCGCTGGGCGAAGGGCGCGAACGGCCGCATGAGCCCCGAAATCGTGGAGGGCACCGAGCGGCGGTGGCCCGTCGGACTGGTGTTGATCGCCATGGGTTTCACCGGCCCCGAAAAGACCCTGATCAACGCTTACGGCCTGTCCGAGGACGCCCGCGCCAACGTGGCGGCGGACGGTTACCGCACCGGGTGCGAGGGCGTGTTCACGGCTGGAGACATGCACAGCGGGCAGAGCCTCGTGGTACGCGCCATGAACGAGGGGCAGGAGGCTGCCGTGGCCTGCAACGCCTACCTGACGATAAAAAAAGACTGACGCGGGAACGAAAGGTTCCCGGCAATCCCCGCGGGCCGACCGCGCGCTTTCCCGTTTATGGGCGGCGCGCGGTCGGCCCGTTTGGCGGTTCCCGGCATGGCGCGCGCCCCCGAAACGGAAAATGTTCACAGTTTCTTTACGCCGTCAGCGCCCGTAACGGCGCCGTATGACGCCGCGACGCTTGAAAGTGCTCCCGTCAGGTTGTATAATGCAACTGACGCATGCAAAGGGGGCGGTTCGCCGTGGTGGAGGAAATCCGTCTGGGCGACGTGGTGCAGATGCGAAAAACCCACCCCTGCGGCAGCGACCAGTGGAAAATCATCCGCATCGGGGCGGATATCAAGATGAAATGTTTAGGCTGCGGACGCATCGTGATGCTGGAACGCGCCGTTTTCGTAAAGCGCCGGAAAAAAGTGCTTTCGCAGGGCCCCGTGCCCGAGGCGGAAACGCTCAGGCAGATGACGAACCAGCCGTAAGGAGGCAACCCACCATGCAGACCGACAATGGGAAAACACGGAAGCAGGACGAGCGCGCAATGGCCGATGAAACGATGAAAACGGCGGAGGCAACCGGGGCGGACGTTGCGGAAGGCAAAGCCGCGGCTGAATCGGAAAAGAAGAAAAAGAACGTGAAGAAAGAGATCATCAGCTGGATCCTCACTCTGGGCTCGGCCGTATTGATCGCCCTTTTCATCCGCACGTTCATCTTCGAGCCGATCTTCGTGGACGGGCAAAGCATGTGCGACACCCTGCAGAACAGGGAAGTCATGTTCGTCACCAAACCGGAATATATCTTCGGCGCGCCGCAGCGAGGCGACGTGATCATCTGCAAATATCCCGGTCGCACCGAGAATTTCGTGAAACGCCTGATGGGCGTGCCGGGCGATACGATCGAGGTGAAGTCCAACGTGGTGTACATCAACGGCGAGGCGTTGGACGAACCCTACCTTACGCCTTCCCGCAACGACGACGGCTTTTCTATGGACGCCATGACGCTGGGAGACGACCAGTATTTCGTGATGGGGGATAACCGGGACAACAGCCACGACAGCCGGAATTATTACGGCTACGGCAAACCAGCGACGCTGACGCGAAGCCAGATCGTAGGCCACGTGCGCTGCGTGATCTACCCGTTTGACAAGGTCAGGGGCATCAAATAGGAGGCCGCCGTCGCAGGACCGCGAAACAAAGGCGCCCGCTTCACGGCGGGCGCCTTTGTTTTACGACGGCGCGGTCAGTATTCCTCCCGTATGCCGAACTCTGCGGATTCCACCCATTCCTTGGGCCGGTTCACGTGGCGGAAAATTTCCTCCAGAACGGTGAAATGCCGCTGTTCCTCCTTGAGCAGAAAACCGAACAGCTCGCGGGACACGGCGTCCTCCGCTTTATTCTTCAGGTCGTCGTACAGCTCGATGCTCTGCCGTTCCTTTTCCTGCGCGGCATGGTACAGCTCCGCCTGGTCGGGAAGCGCCTCCACGGCGCTCTGGAAATCCCCGGCGGTGCTGAACAGGTTCATCTGTTCGGTCAGGGCGTTGTCACTCTCCAGCTCGTAGGCCACGTCCTCCTGCATGCGCGTCAGCAGTTCCGCGTGCCGCGCTTCGTCCCTGGCCAGCAGCTCGAACACGACCCGCAGGGGGCCGCCCCCGTTGCGGGCGGCCTGTTCCCGGTAATACTGTTCGCCGTCCTTTTCCATGGTAATCGCAAACTGCATAATCTCCATTTATGTGGCTCCTTTCCGGTTCCGGGGAATAATCCTAGCGGCGGTTCCTGAAACGTCTGGTCAGCAACATCAGGGTGGGGTGGAGTATCGCAAGGGCGAGCAGCGCCCATAGAAAACTCGCGTGGAAGGAGATGATCGCGAAGGTGGGGAAAAGGAGGTAGGCGAGGCCGGTGGCGATCAGCGCGCCGGTGAGAAGCTGAAAAAGGAACACCAGCGCCAACAGTTGGGCTACGACCTTGGCGGCGATCGCGGGAACGTTGCCCCTGTCCCGCCGGGAAATGAACAGCTTCGCCTTCAGCGCCCGGTACAGGCTCGCGCGCTTCTTGAACAGCAACGGGAGCAGCAGGAACAACCCGAAGATGGATGCTCCCGCGATGCCGTGGAGATCGCCGAACGGCTCGTACGCAAGTCCGCCGTACCGGAGCCCCGCGCCCAGCGCGAGCGTGACCACGGCGGCCGCGGCGGCGGCGGCGTGGATGCGGGAAAAGTCGGTTTTAAGCCACTTCATGCGACAGCCCCTCCTATTTTACGGTTCGTAGGTCCCAACGACGGTTAGACCGACCAGCTTGGCGACCCCGTGCGGGGAAACGGTTTTAATTTCCGTGGTCAGGTCGCGGCCCGCCTGGAAACGCCCGAAGTGGCTGCCGCTTTTCCATTGAGGCACGCTCGATACGTCGTACACCTTGCCGTCCACCGCGATGTAGGCGGGGTTGCCGTTCTGCCCGTCGTATTTGGCCAGATCCTCGGCGGTAAACACCGGCAGGGCGGCCTCGGCGGTCGGGGTGGGCTCGGCGGTCGGGGTGGGCTCGGCGGTCGGCGCTTCGGTCGGCGCTTCGGTCGCCGCGGGTGCGGCGGGTGCGGCGGAAGGGGCGGCGGTAGTTTCCGCGGTTGGCGCGGCCGTGGTCTGCGGGGCCTGCGCGGCGCAGCCGGCCAGCAGCGCGAGGGATAATACGAGTACGGTAACCATCAGGAGCCTTCTTGGGACGGAACGCTTCATGGGAATTCCTCCATTCGGTTGTCTGCGTTTCGTAACGTCCAACGGGTAACATGTTCGGTGCGCAGGTTTTGCCGGCGACTTCAGGCCGACGGATGCCGGTACTATGGGTATACGCCGGGGAACGCCCGGCTAAACCGGTTTTTCTGTTTCATCACGAATTTGTCCGTTGGTAAGGGGCACCGTCCTATTCGCTTACGTCCCGCCTGTAAACGGTGCAGAGTGGCAAGCCGAAGCCGTCCGTCTCCGCGACAATTTCCATGCCCGCTTCCGCGCGCCAGTGGCCCAGCACCGCGTAGGTGCGGTTGGAGAGCACGTATTCCGCCGAGGGATCGCCTTCCGGCAGCACGGTCAGCCGGGCCTGATCTTCCGCCGAAAGCAGTTCCCGGTTGGCTTCCAGCCCCGTCTGCGACCAGAGCTCCGCGCCGGTGACCGTAACGGGCCGGGACGTTTTCGCAAGCAGGGAACGCAGCGTTTGCAACACGGATACGTTCCAGTAATCCAATTCCATCGTTTCGGGGATGTTTTTGCCGTACAGCAGAACGTTGTAATACGCATACTGGTTGGGGTGCGAAAGCGCGATCTGCGCGCCGCTCGCGACCATGCAAAGCGCCAGCGCCGCGGCCGCCGCGCGCCGGAGGCGCGCCGAGCGCTCCCTGCGCAGACGGTCGCCGATGCGCCCCGCGCCGTAGGCGGCCAGCGCGAGCATCGGGCCGTAGAGAAAGTAAAAATGCCGCCAGCCGTTGTAAAGGGTCGGGTGTGTGATCACCGCGTAAAGCATCGGAACCAGCCACAGAAGCGTGCACAGAAGCAGCCCCACGGAGGCGTCGTCCCGAAGGGGACGGCTGCGCGGGCGCAGGAAACGCCCGGCGGCGAGCACCTGCCCGACGGCGATAAGCAGCAGCAACCAAACGGGCGTGGTGACCAGAATCATATAGGGCAGGTAATACCACGGCAGGGCGTCGGTGCGCAGGCTGAAAATCGCGCCCCGGAAAAGCACGTCGTTCTGCCAGCGGCTGAAATCCGCGGCGTTGACGAGCGCGTAGCGCAGGTATCCCGCCGGATCGGCCCATAACGCGGGCGTCAGCAGCGCGTAGAAACCCGCGAAAGAGAAAAGCGTTACCAGCGCGGCCCGCCAGACGCGGCCGTCCATGCGTCTGCCCGCAAGCTGACGCGCCAGCACGGCCAGCGCGCACAGCCCCCATACGTATAGCCCGACGACCTTCGTATTCGCCGCCGCCGCCCCCGCAAGGGAAAAGAGCAGCGCGCGCAACGCGCCGGGCCGCTCCATCAGCCGGAGCGCCAGCCACAGGGTGAGCAGCGTGAGGGAGAGCAGCACCATGTCCTTGTTATTATAATGACCTTCCGCGAACATCCGGGGCGAGAACACTAAAAACAAAGCCGCTACGCAGCTTCCCCCGCGGGAAAGCCCGAAACGGCGGCAAATCAGCCACAGGGCGGCGGCGCCCGCCACGAACCACAGCCAGGTGTAGGCGTGCCAGAGGATCATGCGCGTGGAGGCGGAAAGCGAGCGGTTTCCCACGAGCCAAAGCAGCGGATAATACGCGCACGCGCCGTGGTCCTTTTCCACGCTGTCCGCGATCAGCCCGCTGGGGGGCGCGGCCATGGTGGATTCCAGCGCGTAGCCGGGCGCCTGCCCGAACGCGGCCAGATACTGGTTGCCGTTCATACGCAGAATGTCCATTTCCCAGGGCTCGTCCCAGGGTAGACCGTAATCCATGCACGTAATCAGCCCGACGACGGTCAGCAACGCGAAAAACAGCGCCGTAAGCCACGCGTAACTTCGGTTTGCCCTGCCTGTTTTCAGCACGGATGAACCCCGCTTTCTGCGCCGCTGTTCCTGAACCGGCCCGTTACCGCTTCGCCGCGTCCCGCATGTCGTTAAGCCAGGCCTCCCCGCGGCGGATGCTATCCTCCACGGCCTGCGGCGCGGGGCCGCCGCGCAGGCTGCGGCGTTCCACACACGCCTTGAGGGAGATGGCTTCGTATACGTCGGCCTCGAACGCGGGGGAGGCGGCCTTCAACTCTTCAAGCGTGAGCCCGTTCAGCTCCCGGCCCTCACGGACGCACTTGGCGACCAGCTCGCCGCTTACGTGGTGCGCGTCCCGGAAAGGCAGGCCCTTGGCCACCAGATAATCCGCCAGATCCGTGGCGTTGGTGTAGCCCAGCGCCGCGCTTTTCGCCATCGCCTCCGTGTTGAATGCGGTCGCGGCCAGCATGGCGGTGAAGGTGGAAAGGCAGCGGGCCAGCGTATCGTAGGCGTCGAAGAAGGCTTCCTTATCCTCCTGCATATCTTTATTATAGGCTAACGGCAGCCCCTTCATCACGGTCAGCAACGTCATCAGGTCGCCGTACACGCGGCCGGTCTTGCCGCGCGTCAGTTCGCAAGCGTCGGGGTTCTTTTTTTGCGGCATGATGCTGGAACCGGTGGAGAAGGCGTCGTCCATGACGGCGGTGCCGAACTCGTTGGACGACCAGAGGATCAGCTCCTCGCAAAAGCGGCTCAGGTGCATCATGCACACGGACGCCGCGGCCAGGAACGATAGCAGAAAATCGCGGTCGCTCACGCCGTCCATGGCGTTGTCCGTAACGGCGGAGAAGCCCAACAGCTCGGCGACGCGTTCGCGGTCCAGCGGGTAGGTGGTGCCCGCAAGCGCCCCGCTGCCCAGCGGCATCACGTCCGCCTCGTCGTACGCCAGCCGGAAACGCTTCACGTCCCGCTTGAACATCTGGAAATAGGCCATGAAATGGAACCCCAGCGTGACCGGCTGGGCTTTCTGCAAATGGGTGTACCCCGCCATAATCGTGCGGGTATGCTTCCTGGCGAGCGTCAGCAGGGTGCCCAGCAACTCGCGCAGCAATCCGTCCACGCGCAGGCAGGCCTCGCGGGCGTACAGGCGCGTGTCCAGCGCCACCTGATCGTTGCGGCTGCGGCCCGTGTGCAGGCGCTTGCCCGCCTCGCCGATGCGCTGGGTCAGCTCCGCCTCCACGAACATATGCACGTCCTCGGCGTTCTCGTCCAGTGTCAGCGCGCCCGCCTCCGCGTCCGCGAGGATGGCGCGAAGCCCGGCGACGATCGCGTCGGCGTCCGCCTTCGAAATCACGCCCCGCTCGCCCAGCATCGTCGCGTGGGCTACGGAACCCGCGATGTCGCATTGCAACAGCCGCCTGTCGAAGGGAAAGGAGGACTGGAAATCGTCCATCAGCGCGCTGGTAGGTTTTTCAAAACGTCCCGCCCAAAGCTTGGCCATTGCGATCTTCCTTTGCTGCCGCGGCACCGCCGCTCTTTTCATATTATTACGCCTCCATTATAGCACACCCGGGCGGCGGGTGAAAAGGCCGGGCGCGCGGGGAAACGGCGTGGAGAGACGAAAGAAGAACAGGACGTGCGTTGTGGAAAGACCGACGGTATGCTATGATGAACGATACAAAACGAATTCAGGGAGGGGGGGCTTCCTTTGGAATTCAACGTGAACCACCCGGTTCTCTTCCTGCTGGCGGGCATCATCATTACCGCTGTGCTGGCGCAAAGCGTGTTTTTCCTCGTGAAAGCCTGGAAACACGGGCGCGAGATCGGCATGGATATGACCCGGCTCAGGAAAACGGCCGTCACCGCGGCGGTGTTCACCGTCGCGCCCGCGGTGGCCATCGTGATCAGCGTCATAACCCTGGCGAAGGATTTGGGCGTCGCCCTGCCGTGGCTCCGGCTCAGCGTGATCGGTTCGCTTTCCTACGAGACCATCGCGGCCGCCAATGCGGAAACCGCCATGGGGCTCACGTTTGGCTCGGTAGCCGGGCTGACGGCCAGCCAGTTCGTCACCATCGCGTCGGTGATGACGGTCGGCATTCTGGTGGGCATCTGGCTGGTGCCGCTCATTTCCAAACGCCTGCTGGGCGGCATGATCAACCTGGAAAAACGCGATAAGAAGTGGGCGGAAATCCTGTCCTCCGCGCTGTTCATCGGTATGATCGCCGCGTTCGTTGGCTATGTTTTCTGCGATGTTTCGGATGCTTTTCACGGCTCCACGGCGGGGCTGATCCCCGTATGCGTCATGGCCGTGTCCGCCGTGACGATGGCGCTGGCGGGGCTTGCGTCCCAAAGGCTGAAGGCGCGCTGGATAACGGATTACGCCCTGCCCGTAAGCCTGATCGTGGGCATGGCCAGCGCCATTCCGATTACGGCGTGGCTGGGCTGAGGAGGGATAGAAGATGAAAGCGGATTTAACGTATTTCGACCGCGTCCACAAATGGGGGCGGGTCTGGAACCTCTCGGTCATGGTGCTGATGCTGCTGTTCCCCCTGGCGGTCGGCCTGATCTTCCATGCCGCGCCGGACCGGCAGGGGCCTGCTGATGGGCCTGATTGCCACGGTGCCCATGTACTGGGCGGTGGGCGTGGTGGAAACCTTCACCTACGTGCCGATGCTGGGAGCGGGCGGTTCGTACCTGTCGTTCGTTACGGGCAACATTTCCAACCTCAAGCTGCCCTGCGCCATCAACGCGCTGGAGCAGGAGAACGTGAAGCCCAACACGGACGAGGGCGAGGTGGTTTCCACGGTCGCAATCGCGGTGTCCAGCATCGTCACCACGGCGATCATTCTGGTGGGCGTGCTGTTGATTACGCCGCTGGCCCCCGTGCTGCAGGCCCCGGCCCTGCAGCCTGCCTTCGCGCAGCTGGTTCCGGCGTTGTTCGGCGCCCTGGGCGTGGTGTTTATCTCCAAACACTGGAAGATCGCCGTGGCGCCGGTGCTGTTGATGATACTGCTGTTCGTATTCGTACCGGCGCTCAACGCCAAGACCGTCAGCGTCATGGTGCCCGTAAGCGTGCTGCTTACCCTGGGCATGAGCCGCTGGATGTACAGGCGCGGGATGCTGGATCGGGAGGAGACTTCAAAATGATCGTACTTTGGATCGCGCTGGCCCTGATCGTCGCTTTTCTTACGGTGCTGCTGGTTCGCACCGCGCTGTTTACCCCGCTCGCCGAGGAGAAGCAGGCATACGAGCCCGTGGTTTTCGACCGGAACGCGGCCGTGGACGCTTTGCAGCAACTGGTGCGCTGCCGCACGGTATCCTACGCCGATTCGGAACTGGAGGACGACGCGGAGTTTGAAAAGTTGGTCGCGCTGCTGCCGAAGCTGTACCCGCAGGTTGCCCGCGCCTGCACGCTGACCCGGCTGCCGGGCCGCGCGCTGCTTTACCGTTGGGAAGGCAAGGCGCACGACCGGCCCTCCGTGATGATGGCCCATTACGACGTCGTACCCGTGGAAGAGGCGCAGTGGACGAAGGAGCCTTTCGGCGCGAAGCTGGAAAACGGCGCGCTGTGGGGCCGCGGCGTGGTGGACACCAAGATCACCTTCAACGGCGCGCTGTTCGCCGTGAACCAGTTGATTTCCGAAGGATTTACCCCCGCGCAGGACGTGTACCTGGCGTTCTCCGGCGGCGAGGAGGTCAGCGGACCGGGCGCGCCCAACATCGTGAACTGGTTTGTGGAAAAGGGCGTTACGCCCGCGCTGGTGGTGGACGAGGGCGGGGCCGTGGTCCAGAAGGTTTTTCCCGGCGTGGCGCAGCCATGCGCGCTGGTGGGCATCGCCGAAAAGGGCATCATGAACCTGACGCTTTCCGTAGCCTCCGCGGGCGGCCACGCTTCCACGCCCGCCGCACACACGCCCGTGGGCATCCTGTCCCAGGCCTGCGCGAAGGTGGAGAACCGTCCCTTCCCGCGGCACCTGACCAAGCCCGCGCTGGAAATGTTCAACACCCTCGGGCGGCTCGCGCCTTTCACGTACAGAATGCTGTTTGCCAACCTGTGGTGCTTCGCCGGGTTGCTGGATACGGTCAACCGAAAGAACGGCGGCGTGCTCAACGCGCTGTTCCGGACGACGGTTGCCTTCACACAGGCTTCCGGCAGCAAGGCGCCTAACGTGATACCTCCGGTCGCGAGCTTCGTGGCTAACCTCCGCCTGAACCCCGAGGACAGCGTAAACGGCGCGGTGGCGTACGTGAGGGAGGTCATCGGGGACGAGCGCGTACAGCTTTCCGTGGGCGATCATTCGGAACCCAGCCGCATCTCCGAAACGGGATGCGAGGTGTGGGATAAGGTGAAAACAGCGATCCGCGGCACATGGCAGGACTGCGTAGTCAGCCCGTACCTGATGGTGGCCTGTTCGGACAGCCGCCATTATGGCCGTATTTCCGACCACGTATACCGCTTCTCCGCTTGCGACCTGACGGATGAAGAACGCAACAGTATCCATGGAAACGACGAACACATCCGCGTGGAAGCGGTGCCCAAGACCGTGGAATTCTACATCCGGCTGATGGAGCTGTGCTGACACGCGGACCCCGCGCAACGGGCGCGTACGCGCTGGACGGTCGTGTATAAGGGTTAAAGGCTGAATGGGGAACCGCGTTGGCGGTTCCCCATTCAGCGGTTTTGCCCGACTTTGAGATTCGCTTTGACAAACGCTCCGTTCCATGCTACTGTTATACGGATTTACGCAAGGGGAGGGTACTATGCTAACCGTTTCGGACGTCAGCCTGCAGTTTGCGGGCGACCTGCTTTACAAGCACGTGGACCTGCTGTTTCAGCGGGAGCACTGCTACGGGATCATCGGGGCCAACGGCGCGGGGAAAAGCACGCTGCTGAAGATCATTTCGGGCGAACTGACGCCCACCACCGGCACCGTGTCCGTGACCAAGGAAGACCGCATGAGCGTGCTGGAGCAGGACCATTTTAAATACGACGAGTATCCCGTGATCGACACCGTTATCATGGGCAACCGCAAGCTGTACGCTATCATGAAGGAAAAGGAAGCGTTGTACGCCAAACCGGACTTCGACGACGCGGACGGCGAGCGAGCGGCGGTACTGGAAGGCGAGTTTGCCGAAATGAACGGCTGGGACGCCGAAACCGAAGCCGCCCAGCTTTTGAACGGTCTGGGCGTGCCCGGCGAACTGCACGCCGCGCGGATGGACACGCTGGACGGCCGCCTGAAGGTGAAGGCGCTGCTGGCGCAGGCGTTGTTCGGCCATCCGTCCATCATCCTGCTGGACGAGCCGACCAACGGCCTGGACGTGGAGAGCACGGAATGGCTGGAGGAATTTCTGATCGACAGCGACGCCATCGTGATCGTCGTAAGCCACGACCGCCATTTCCTGAACGCCGTGTGCACCAACATCGTGGACGTGGATCACCAGATGTGCAAGATGTACGCGGGCAACTATGACTTCTGGTACGACTCCAGCCAGTTGTTCCAACAGCTGTTGCGCAACCAGAATAAGAAGCGGGAAGAAAAAATCCGCGACCTGCAGGAGTTTATCCGCCGTTTCTCCGCCAACAAATCCAAAAGCCGTCAGGCCACCAGCCGCAAGAAGGTGCTGGACAGCATCCAGGTCGAGGAAATGCCCGCGTCCAGCCGCAAGTACCCTTACGTTGGCTTCGAGCCGGAGCGCGAGGCGGGCAAGGATATCCTGTTCGTGGAGGGGCTGACCAAGACGGTGGACGGCGCGAAGGTGCTGGACAACGTTACCTTTACCGTCAACAAGGGAGACAAGATCGCCTTCGTGGGGGACAACGAGGCGGGGGCCACGGCGCTGTTCCGTATCCTGACCGGGGAACTGAACCCGGACGCGGGCTCCTTCCGCTGGGGCGTAACGATCACCCAGAGCTACTTCCCCAAGGACAACGCCCGTTTCTTCGACGATTTCGACGGCACGCTGATCGAATGGCTGCGGCAGTTCTCTTTCGACCAGACGGAGACGTATCTGCGCGGTTTCCTGGGACGGATGCTGTTTTCCGGCGACGACGTGTACAAGCCCGCCAAGGTGCTGTCCGGCGGGGAAAAGGTGCGCTGCATGCTCAGCCGCCTGATGATGAGCAAAGCCAACGCCCTGATCCTGGACCAGCCCACCGACCACCTGGACCTGGAAAGCATCACCGCGCTTTCGAACGGCCTGGTGGCTTACCCGGGCAACCTGTTCTTCGCCTCGCACGACCATCAGTTTATCGACGAGGTCGCCAACCGCGTGATCGAGATCCCGCTGGGCGCTCCCGGTTGCGTCGACCGCGTCGGCACGTTCGAGGAGTTCCTCGCGTGGAAGCGCGAGCGCAACCTGTAAAGGAGAGCCGACGGCATGGAAACCCCGAAACCGGGCGTTTACCGCCATTTCAAGGGGAACTATTACAAGCTCCTGTTCGTAGCCGAGCATTCGGAAACGCGGGAGCCCATGGCGGTGTATCAGGCGCTGTACGGCAAGCGCGGCTGTTGGGTGCGGTCGCTGGCCATGTGGCAGCAAACGGTGGAGCGGGACGGCGAACGGATCCCGCGATTCGCCTACGTGTGCGACAGCGAGCCGGATATCCCCAAAGAATGACCTTTCGCCGCCGGAACGCGCCCGCGTTCCGGCGGCTTTCTGCCGTTCGGGGACGATTTTTATTTTATCATATGGACAAGAATTTATTTCCGAAACCTGCCTGCTTAAGGGGATGCGGCGGAAACGGTTGCGCGGGGCCGGTCTCCTTGCCGGTTTCATGCAATCTAACCGGGACGATATATGCCCGGCGGGACGAAATTGGTACTTGCACCCCGCTCCGAACAGGTGTATGATAGCGGCAAGCGGTACGGGAAACGCCCATAGGGCAAAATTAGTCCCGCATAATCGTCTCGCAGGGCGGCGCGGCGCACGGAAAACGCGCGGCGATCCGGAACCCATTCATTTTAAAGGAGGCTCCCGAACGATGGAACGTGTGTACAATTTTTCCGCAGGTCCCTCGATGATCGACGAAAGCGTGCTGAAAAGAGCGGCGGACGAACTGGTGTGTTACGGCGACAAGGGCATGAGCGTGCTGGAAATGAGCCACCGCAGCACCATGTACATGGATATTTATCAGGAGGCGCTGGCCGTATTCCGCGAGGTGATGGGCGTGCCGGACGGATACACCGTGCTGTTCCTGCAGGGCGGAGCGACCATGGAGTTCAGCGCCGTGCCCCTGAACCTGAAAACCGAAGGCGGCGTCGCGGACTACGTGGACACCGGCAATTTCGCGCACCTGGCCGCCGAGGAAGCAAAGAAATACACCGCCGTCAACGTCGTGGCCTCCGGCAAGGCGGAAAATTACGTGCGCATCCCGGACGTGGATACCATCGCCTTCACGCCGGGCGCGGATTACGTATACATCACCACCAACAACACGATTTACGGCACCCGCTACGTGAAGCTGCCGGATACGGGCGCCGTGCCGCTGGTGGGCGACGCCAGCAGCAACATCCTGTCCCAGCCGATCGACGTGAGCCGTTTCGGCGTGCTTTTCGCGGGCACGCAGAAGAACATGGGCCCCGCGGGCATGGCCGTGCTCATGGTACGCGACGACCTGCTGGGCAGGCCCAGCCCCCTTTGCCCCAAGGTGGTGGATTGGACGGTGCAGGCCAAGAACGACAGCATGATCAACACCCCCAACACTTTCGCCATCTACATGATCAAGCTCGTCTGTGAGTGGATGAAAGCGCGCGGCGGCGTGCCCGCGTTCTACGAATACAATCAGGCCAAGGCGAAGATTCTTTACGATTATCTGGACGCCAGCAAGCTGTTTAGAAACCCCGTGCAGCCGGAATACCGCTCGCTGATGAACGTGACGTTCGTCACCGGGGACGAGGAAAAGGACAACGCGTTCGTCAAGCTCTGCACGAAGAACGGGCTGCTGAACATCAAGGGGCACCGCAGCGTGGGCGGGATGCGCGCCAGCATCTACAACGCCATGCCGACCGAAGGCGTGAAAAAGCTGGTCGCCGTGATGGCGCAGTTTGAGAAGGAGAACGCCTGACGGCCGCAGGCCGTTCCGGCGTCGGGGGAGGAAAAGACGATGTATAAAATTCAAACGCTGAACGAGATTTCGGATGTCATCCATAAATACCTGAGCGCGGAAAAATACCTGATCGCCAAAGAAGAGCCCGTGCCGGACGGCATTCTGGTTCGTTCCGCCGCCATGCACAACATGGACCTGCCGGATAACCTGCTGGCCGTCGCCCGTGCCGGAGCCGGCACCAACAACATCCCCATCGACGCGTGCAACAGACGCGGCATCGTGGTGTTCAACACCCCGGGGGCAAACGCCAACGCCGTGGCGGAACTGGTGGCCTGCGGCCTGATGCTGGGCAGCCGGAACATCGCGGGCGGCGTGGAATGGGTGAAAACGCTCAAGGGCAAGGGCGAAGAGGTACCCAAGCTGGTGGAAAAAGGCAAGGGGCAGTTCGTGGGGCCGGAGGTGCGCGGCAAAACGCTGGGCGTAGTGGGCCTCGGGGCCATCGGCGCCATCGTCGCCAACACCGCCGCGCAGGGCCTCGGCATGGAGGTCATCGGCTACGACCCCTTCATCAGCGTGGAAAGCGCGTGGTCGCTCAGCCGCTCCGTAAAGCGCTGCAACAACCGGGAAGAGGTGCTTGCGCAGGCCGATTACCTGACCCTGCACGTGCCGCTGACGGACAAGACGGAACATCTGGTGGACGCCGCGGCCATCGCTAAAATGAAGAAGGGCGTGCGTCTCCTCAACTTCAGCCGCGGCGAGCTGGCGGACGTTTCCGCCGTGAAGGCGGGGCTGGAAAGCGGTAAGATCGCCAGCTACGTGACCGATTTCCCCGTGGACGAGCTGATCGGCGTGAAAAACGCCGTGGTCATTCCGCATTTGGGCGCCAGCACCCCCGAAAGCGAGGAAAACTGCGCGGTCATGGCCGCCATGGAACTGCGGGATTATCTGGAATTCGGGCAGATCCACAACAGCGTCAACTTCCCGGAAATCGCGCTGGAAGGCTACGACGACAAGCGAGTGCTGGTGATCCACGACAACGTGCCCAGCATGGTCAGCGCCATTTCGGCATGCGTCGGGGCCCGGGGCATCAACATCGACAACATGCAGAACAAGAGCCGCAAGGAAATGGCCGTTACGGTGCTGGGCCTGGACGAGCATCCGGACGAGCGGCTGATCGCCGAAATCCGCTCGCTGCCGGGCGTGATCCGCGTGAGGACGTTTACGGAAGAATAAGAAACGAAAAATCCGGGTATGTGCGGGCCGCCCCGTTACGGGGCGGCCCGTGCGTTATAAACTTATCAATATTTTCTGCGCTCCGTGGCTTGAAACCGCCGCATGACACGTGTATAATAAAGCTAATCCGAAGCGCAATCGCGGCGGATTTTCTATTCCCCCAGAGAACCGAAAAGGAGAATATCATGATCTACCGGAAAATGGAAAAGCTGGGCGTTGCCACATCGCTGCTCGGGTTCGGCTGCATGCGCCTGCCGCTTACGCCCGAAAACACCATCGACGAAGCGGAAACCGCGCGCATGTTCGACCTGGCCTATCAGGCCGGAGTCAACTACTACGATACGGCCTACGGATACCATAACGGCGAAAGCGAGCGCGTGACCGGCAGGATGCTCAAGCGCTATCCGCGGGACAGTTTTTACGTAGCCACCAAACTGCCCATGTACAGGGTCAAGACACTGGACCAGGCCAAGGCCCTGTTCGAAGATCAGCGCTCCAAGCTGCAGATGGACCGTATCGATTTCTATCTGTTGCACACCCTCAACCGGAGCACGTACGACCTGGCCGTGCGGGAAGGCGTGGTGGACTACTGCGAGCAGTTGAAAAAGGAAGGCAAGATCCGTTTCTTCGGCTTTTCCTTCCACGATTCGTTCAGCTCGTTCGAGTACATCATCAACGACCGGCCCTGGGACTTTTGCCAGATCCAGTACAATTACCGGGACCGGCATTTCCAGGCGGGCGACCGCGGCTACGAACTGGCCACGCGGCTGGGCGTGCCCGTGATCGTCATGGAGCCGGTGCGCGGCGGACAGCTGAGCAACCTGCCCGTGTGGGTGACAGAGCCCTTCCGCAAGACGACGCCGGGCGCGTCGGACGCTTCCTTCGCGCTGCGGTGGGCCGCGAACCACCCGAACGTGAAAGTGATTCTGAGCGGCATGTCCTCCTCCGAGCAGATGAAGGACAACCTGCTCACCTTCGAGAAGGAACGGCCGCTGACCGAGGCGGAATTGCAGGCGATCGAGGAAGTGGACAAGCGTATCGTCAGCCGGATGAAGATCGGCTGCACGGCCTGCCGGTATTGCATGCCCTGCCCCAACGGGGTGGACATCCCGGGTAACTTCCGCGTCTGGAACGATCTGGGTATGTACGGCATGAGCGGCACCATCAATTTCCACTGGAACGTGCAGATGCCGGAGAACGCGAAGGCCCTGAACTGCGTGCGGTGTGGCGAGTGCGAGGCCAAGTGCCCGCAACATTTGCCCATCATGGAATCGCTGAAAGCCCTGCAGGCGGAACTGGACGCCGCGTGCGGGAAATAAATAATGGAAAAGAGGCCCCGTTCCCCAATGCGGGAACGGGGCCTCTTTTCGTTGCGTCAAACCTTCTCCAGATACCGCCGGAAATTCTCGCCCGCGAAGTCCGCCACGGCCTCGTCGCCGAAACCGCGCGCCTTCATGCGTTCGAACAGCGCGTATACGCAGCCCGCGTGCTCCAGCCCCTCCGGGTGCGTCTCGATCCCGTCGAAATCCGACCCCATGCCGATATGTTTCGCGCCGCCCAACTGCGCCATATGGTCGATATGGTCGATTACGGTGTCGATGCCGGCGCGATTGTCCGGGCTGAGGAATGCGGGGAAGAAATTGACGCCCACGTAGCCGCCCATGTCGAAGACGGCTTTCAACTGCTCGTCGGTCAGGTTGCGGGGATGGTCGCACAGCGTGCGGCAACAGCTGTGCGAGGCGATCACGGGTTTCCGGCTGAGCGTCAGCACGTCCTTTACGCCCGCAGCGTTCAAATGGCTGATATCCACGGCCATGTGCAGCCCGTTCATGTGCTCCACCAGCCTGCGGCCCTGCGCCGTAAGCCCCCGGTCGCTCCCGCCCACGGCGGGAAAGGCGAAGGCGTTCTCATTATTCCAAACGATCGCGGCGATACGCACGCCCCACAGCGCGAACGCGTCCACCGTCTGCGGGCCGCCCTCGAACGCCTCGCCGCCTTCGATGGTCAGCAGCACGTTCGGCACTCCGGCTTTCGCTTCGGACAGTTTTTTCACCTGCCGGAACCCCTGCTTTTGCAGCCCGTCCAACGCCAGCATTTCACGGTCGATCAGGCCCACGTCTTTGCCTTTCAGGCCTTCCGGGCCCGTCCACAGGGCCAGCGCCTGCACGCGGATATCCGCCTCGCCGCCCGCCGTCAGGCGTTCGGCGGTCACGTCGCAGGGCAGGGACGGGTCGCGCTGCGGGTTCTGAAGGGCGTACAGGGTGTCGGCGTGGGTATCGCAGATAAGCATAATCGTTCCTCCGTTAAAGCTTTCGGTTCATGATGGATACGACCAGGTTTCCGTTTTCAAAAATCTTCGCCAGCGCACTTTGCTGAACAAGCTCCTGAAACTGCTCCAGCGGGATGACGCTTTGCAGAAGCGGCATGGCCGTAAAGACGATGAAGCACAGCACGCAGCCGATGACGAAGCCGAACGCGCCGCCCGCCAGCCAGTCCAGCTGTTTAAGCACCGGGAAGCGGAACACGGAACGCAGCAGGTTGACGAGGATGGTGACGACGATGAAGCAGACCAGAAAGCAGACGATGAAACACAGCACGTTGATGCTGACGGACAGGATCGTCTGGTTGACGTAATCGCCTACGGTGTTGGCCAGGTTGCCCAGAGGGCTGAAAACCTTTTGGGACAGGTTGGCCTGCAAAAGCTTTCCGATAGGCTCCGGCAGGTTGGCCTTGCTTACGATGGCCTCGATGTTTCCGGCGCTCAGCGTGCTTACGGCGCGGCTGCTTAAATCCAGATCTCCCAGAAGGCTGCCGGAATCCGTGTAACTGCTGATGAGGCGAACGATCTCCGTATTGCCGCTTACGGCGTCGGCAAGCTTCGGGAACAGCCAGAACGCGCCCGCGAAGGAAAGCAGGCTGCCCCCCAGGTTGAGCAGCGTCTGGATAAAACCCCGGTAACAGCCGAAAAGAACGCACAGGGCGATCAGCAGGATGATGCCGTAGTCGATCACATTCAAGGGTAACGGCTCCTTTCAGGGGGAACGGGGAAGCGCGTCAGTTGCGCGCCGCCCGCGGCAGGGTCAGTACGTATACCTCGTTGCCGCACGCCACGAGGATGTTCCCGTCGTTCAGCTTGCCGATGTAGCGGTCGGCGGGCTTGTCCAGCGGCAGCGGGTACTCGGAAAAACGGCTGTCGCGGGTGGCTGCGCGGTACAGGGTATCGGCGCCGACGGCGTAGATGTTTTTATCCCACACGTCCGCGCCGATGCAGGCGTCCGGCAGGCTGTAACGACGATCCGAAGTCCCGCTGATCAGGCGCAGCTCCCGGATGTCGAAGTCGCTGTTCGTCTGCGCGGTAGGGGCGAAAAGCATCAGCGCGTTGCCTTTTTCGGGGATTTCCTTCCCGATCAGCCGCCAGCCGTAAACCAGAACGCCGGCGTTCGTATCCTCCGTGCCGCGGTAGTTGAAACTGAGCATTTTACGGGTGTTGATGACGCGAAGCACGCTGTTTTCGTACAGCACCGAATAGGTGACGGCGCTGCCCAGCGATACCTCGCCGGTGTTCATCTTGCCGACCTCGAACGTGTTCAGGATCGTATTGGCCGCCGTGCCGAACACGTCCAGCGAAAGCGTCCACATATATTCGCCGTTCTTGCCGTAGAAGCCCACGTCCAGGATCAGCAGGTTTTTATAGGCATCGGCTTCCTCGTCCATATGGGAACCCATATGGTCTTTGACGATCAGGCGCGGCGATGTGCTGTCCCCGATGACGGCGGCGACGTACTGCCTGCCCGCGCGCGCGAACTGGATGGCTTCGCCCAGGTTGTCGTTATAGGTGGAGTTGCCGTTCTGATCGATAATGTAGATCGTGTTGCCCACCCAGGCGGCCACCACGTCGTCCGTACAGTCGAACCCGGCGCCGGAACCCAGCTGGAACGACCAGCGCACCGAACCCGTGTTGCTCATGCAATGAATGCTCACGCCGTCGTAATACAGAACGTTTGAGCCGAAGGGTTTGATGCTGTCGTTATAATCGCAGGGCAGGCGATAGGCGGTCACCTTGGTCACGGGTCGGCTGGAGAGAAGCGAGACGGTCAGGACGGCCACGGCGGCGATGCCCGCGAGGATCGCGACCAGTATCAATACGGATTGCCAGCGCTTGCGCTTCCGCTGGGGACGTACCCTTTGCTGCATACGTTCTCCTTGCCTTGAAAGCTTTCCGCCCGCCGGAAGACGCCGGACACGGAAGGGCCCGGAAGCGCGCGGCGGCGCGGATGCCACGGATTATTATAGCGGAAAGAGAGGGGGATGACAAGCGCAACGGGAGAAAGGGCGATTTACGGCTGCCGGGCGGCTCCCCGATCCGGAACGGCGGGAACGCTTTTCTTCTTTCCATATAATGTGTTATACTGTTCCTAGAATAATCCGCAGAACCGCGCCGTGCTTTCATGCGAATGCACGTTGCCGCCGTAACCGTCCGGGCTGTCCAAACATATGCCTGTTGCATCCGCGCAGTAAGGAAGGTGCGTCCGACAGTATGAATAGCCGTCTGTTTTCCGAAAAAAAACGCATTGCGCTTCACACGGCATGGGTATTCCTGACTCTCGGCCTCGTCTTCTTATGCGTTTCCTTCCTCGTGCAGTCAGTCGAAACCCGGAGCAGGCAAACGATTGCGCAAAGAGACGCGGCGTCGCTGATCGAGTCGGAAAAAAATATCGTAACGCAAAGCGCGAACCAATTGGTTTCGGATACGCTTTTCATTAAGGATAGCCTGCACTTTCAGGCGTTCTCCGGGCACGGCCATGAGGCTGTCGATCAAATCTGGGTTTCCTTTTTAAACCGGAGAATGAAATACGACCAGATACGCTTTCTGGATACGGACGGGAACGAGGTTATCCGGGTGAATTACGACGAGGCCGGCGCATACGCGGTTGCGCAGGACGAGCTGCAGAATAAGAAAGATCGCTATTACTTTCAGGATACGATCGGTCTTCAGAATAACCAGTTATACGTATCCAAGGCGGACCTGAACGTGGAAAACGGCGAGATCGAACAGCCGATCAAGCCAATGCTGCGCCTTTCCACGCCGATTTTTACGGAAACCGGTGAGCTGGAAGGCGTGGTCGTCGTCAACTATCTGGCGGAGTACGTGCTGCGTCGCATCCGTTCGGTCGCCGAATCAAACCGCATGGATATCTTCCTGCTGAACGCGGACGGATATTACCTGCTGGACAGCGCCGACCCCGCGAAAGAATGGGCTTTCATGTACGACGACCGGACGAACGAAAGCTTCGCCGCCGAATTTCCGCAGGAATGGCCTGCGATTAAGGCGTGCGATACGAATTCGCTGGTTTCTGAAAACGGCGCGTTCTTTTATTCACGCATTCTAACCGCAAGCAATTTCGAACTGAACGAACGGGACGCCTCCCTCGTTTTGGGTTCGGGGGACTGGTATTTCGTTACCTACCTTCCCGCGAGTTCCGAGGATGGGCAGCTGTTCCAAAATTCTTTCTGGCAATCCTTGTGGAAGACCGTTCGCGGCAACGCATACGTCTACCTGATGATTCTGCTGATTTCGCTGGTCATCGCCGTTCTGCTGTCGGCGTATCGGCAGAGGAACGAAGAACTGAAGTATCTGTCGGATTTCGACGTTATGACCGGAGTTTACAACCGCGGGGCGGCGTTTCGGAGAATAGATCTGCTCCGGCGCAGGCAAATGGAGAACCGTTGCGGGGGCTGCGTCTGCTTCGTCGATATCAACGGGCTGAAAGAGGTCAACGACACGCTGGGGCATGACCGAGGCGACGAATTGATCCTGAGCGTCGTCAAGGGGATTCGCGCGCATACCCGGGAAGAAGATTTCGTCGCCCGCATCGGCGGGGACGAGTTCCTTATCCTTTACGTCGACGCGAACGAGGAGGAAGGCGAGGCGATCTGGGGGCGGATCGCCCAAGAGTACGCGCGCATCAACGAAACCGAAGGGCGGCCTTATCTCGTAAGCGCAAGCCACGGGATCGAGGCGATGGATTGCAGAAAGAACGTGGACGACATCATCAACCGGGCGGACGAGAAAATGTACCGGGAGAAACGCGTCGTTAAACAAACGCTGCAGGTCATCCGAGACGGATCGAAAACCTGACCTCCGTAACGAAAGCCTCCGGGTCGCGCGTTGGTACGCGCAACCCGGAGGTCTTTGATATCCGTAATATTCGAGGAACGTGCGTTATTTACCGAAGTACCGTTTCAGCAACCCGTCGAAACCCTTGCCGTGACGGGCTTCGTCCTTGCACATCTCGTGCACGGTGTCGTGCACGGCGTCGTAGCCCAGTTCCTTGGCCAGCGCCGCCAGTTCCTTCTTGCCCTTGTTGGCGCCCCACTCGGCTTCCACGCGCATTTCAAGGTTCTTCTTCGTGCTGTCGGTCAGCACTTCGCCCAACAGCTCCGCGAATCGGGAGGCGTGGTCGGCTTCCTCGTAGGCATACCGCTTGAAGGCTTCCGCCACCTCGGGGTATCCCTCGCGGTCGGCCTGCCGCGCCATGGCCAGGTACATGCCAATCTCGCTGCATTCGCCGCTGAAGTTCATGCGCAGGCCTTCCAGCACGCGTTCGTCCAGCCCTTTGGCCGCGCCCACGCGGTGCTCGTCCGCATAAACCCTGTCTCCGGCCATCTGCGTGAACTTTTCCTTCGGCGCGCCGCAGACCGGGCATTTCTCAGGCGGTTGAGGACCCTCGTACACATAACCGCAAACGGAACAAACCCATTTCATATGCCATGCCTCCTTATACCGTATAGCCTTCTGTGTTCCTTACATAAGCTACCCGCATGCGGGAGGCGGTGAAACGGGATTTTTGTTTTTATAACAATTCGGCCGTCAGCGCCGCTTCCATATCGTCCTTTTCGCATTCCCTGCGGTGCAGTACCGGGAGCGTCTGCAATTCCGTAATCTGCCTGGGAATGGGCACGCCTGTGTATTCCTGCAGCCGCGCCGCACATTCGAAGGCGGAAAGGCCCTCCGCGGCTTCGGGACCCCGCAGGGAGGCCAGCACGTCTTCCGGGAATTTATAGGGGCTGGCGGTGGAAACGACCACCGCGGGCGTACGGTCGCCGGTCGCCTGCCGGTATTCAGACAGCACGCGGCTCGCCACGGCGGTATGCGGATCCAGCAAATAGCCGTCCCGCTCGAATACGTGGCGAATCTCCTCCGCGGTTATGGTATCGTCTGCGAAACCCGCCGCGAACGTCTTTTGCAATCCCGCGAGCCGTTGCGCCCCGATGGAGAAGCTGCCGCAGTCGATCAGCAGTTCCATCCAGGATTTGACCACCCGCCCGTCCCGGTCCGCGCTTTCGTACAGCAAACGTTCCAGGTTGGAGGAGATCAGGATGTCCATACTGGGGGACATGGTCTGGAAGAAAGTGCGGTGGGTGTAGTAAACGCCGTCCGTAAAGAAATCGCTGAGCACGTTGTTGCGGTTGCTGGCGCAGACGAGCCGCCCCACGGGCAGCCCCATGCGCTTGGCGTAATACCCGGCCAGAATATCGCCGAAGTTGCCGGTAGGCACCACGAAATTGAGCTGCTGGCCCATGCGGACGGCCCCGGCGTTGACCAGCGCGGCATAGGCGCTGAAATAATACGCCACCTGCGGCGCGAGGCGGCCGAAGTTGATAGAATTGGCGGAGGAAGGCAGCTTGCCCGCGGCGTTCATCTTTTCCCGGAAGGCGGCGTCCGAAAACAGGCGTTTCACGCCGGTCTGGGTATCGTCGAAATTCCCGTTTACGCCGATGACGTGCGTGTTGTCGCCTTCGGTGGTGACCATCTGGAGCTTTTGCAGGGCACTTACGCCCTGCGCGGGGTAAAACACCGTGCAGCTGGTGCCGGGTACGTTTTTAAAACCTTCCAGCGCGGCTTTGCCCGTATCGCCGCTGGTGGCTACCAGAATGCTGATCTCCCGCGTTTCCTCGTTCTTTTGCGCGGCGAGGCGAACCAGATAGGGCAGAAGTTTCAGCGCGATGTCCTTGAACGCCAGCGTGGGGCCGTGGAACAGTTCCAGCACGTACACGTTGTCGTACAGGGGCTTGACCGGGGCGATGGCGGGGTCGTCGAAGGCCGGCGTGCAATAGGCGGCGTTCACCGACGCCGCGATTTCGCCGATGGAGTAGTCCTCCAGAAAACTGCGCAACACGCGCTCCGCGATTTGCTGGTAGCTCATCTGGCAGAACGTGGCGATCTTTTCCTGCGAAAGCTGGGGAAACATGGAAGGAACGTACAGCCCGCCGTCTTTGGCGAGGCCCCATAGCACGGCCTGCGAGGCGGTCACGCACGCGCCGCCGCGCGTTGAAAAGAAAGACATACGCTCAACCCCTTACGGCTGTGATTTACGCTGGAACACGAACCCGGGAAACGTCCGCCTGCGCCCGGGCGCGCTTGGACGCCATTAACAGGCTCAAGCGGAAGCCCGAAGGCTTCCGCTTGCCGGGGCGCTACCCCGTCAGATCACGTACTTTTTGATAAACTCGGGCAGGAGATCGGGATCCTCGCTGACGGAGAGCACGAAATCGACGCCGTGTTTTTCACTGATGGCTTCCAGCCGTTCGAACAGCCAGTCCGTGGTAGGCAACTCGCACTGGATGAGCTTCTTGAACGAGTCGATCAAAATGAGCCCCACGTCGAAATTCTGGGCAACCGCACCCGCAAGGAACCCCATGAACATCTGGTCGTTGACCAGGTTGAAATCGCTTGCGTTGATGAACCGCACCTCGTGGCGAAGGTCGAACATGTAGCGGTTGTCATCGTCGATAAAAACGATATCGTGCTTGCTGCTCTGCGCAGCATCGTTGGCCATGTCGATGATTCGCTTGGTTTTTCCGGAACCTTTCTTGCCGGCAATTACCTGAATCAATGGGAACGCCCCCTTTACAAAGAATATACGTTTCTCTTTACGCGGCCCCGCAAACCGGCGCGGCCGCCGCCTGTTTTCATTATACATGAACCGGGGGGGATGCGCAAGGCGCGCGGGTGAAAAGAACGGGCTGGAAACATTTACCGGCGCCTGAAACCGGCGCGCCCGTTCGGCCCGGGCAACTGTAACATTGTAAAAACCGCGTTAACTCGCCGGGTTTTCATCCGGCGCCGCGGCGGTTTCGTCCAGCCGCTGCTGAAGCTCCTCCATTTTCATATCCGGCAGTTCCAGCGCCGCGGCCCCCCGCGCGCCGTCCTCGAAGCCGCACACGCCGCGGTAATCGCAGCGCTGGCAGCTGTCCCCGTCGCCCGTCACCACGGGACGGATGGACGTATCCCCGCCGTACAGCCCGTCCGCCAGTTCGGCCGCCTGTTTGCGCGTGTGGGTCAGCAGGCCCCGCATCTGCCGCATGTCCAGCACTTTCGCGTTTTTACGGACGCCGCCGCCGCGGGTGAGCGTGCCGGATACGGCGGCGGGTCCCTCGCCCCCGTCCATCGCGGTCAGCACGTCCTCGTCCGCCAGCGCGACGCCCTTCATTTGCAACTGTTTCGCGATGTCCGCCTCGGCGGCCGCGAGATCGTCCGCGGAAAGCCGGGCCAGCGGGTCGGCCACGTGGAAATAGAAAGCGCCCGCGGGCTTCGCGCCCGGCACGCCGCCCACGGCGGCGTCCAGATAGACCATCAGCTGCAATTGCAGGCCCCACCACGTCTTGGCGGGCTCCAGCGTGCTCTGGCCGCTTTTATAGTCCACCACGCGCAGGTAGGGGCCGTCCGCGGCGTCGTACCGGTCGATACGGTCGATCTTGCCCTGCAGCAGAACCGGCGTGCCGTCCTTCAGCCGCAGGGAGACCGGCGGCAGGCTGCCAGGCTCGGCGTAGCCGAAGCGCGCCTCCGCCCTATCCAGCGTAAAGTCGCCCGCGGCCAGGTGCTGCGTCACGGTCAGGCAGGCGCGGCGGATGATCCGCCGGGCGCGTTCGAACCCCGCCAGCGCGCGGGGCGTATCCCCCATGGGGCCGCGGAGCAGAGGCTCCCGAAGCGGCTCCACGGCCTCGTCCGCCAGCGCTTCCGTCACCTCGGGCGGCACGTCCGGGTAGGCGGCCTTCCGCGAGGCAAGCCCGGCGAAGTTCTGCAGGCTCCGGTGGAAGAACACCCCCAGATCCACCGGTTCTACGCCCCAATCTTTCACGATCAGGGGACGGAGCCCGTACTCCACGAAATGCTTGAACGGGCAGGCGGCGAAATCCTCCAGCCGGCTGACAGACAGCGTGTAGTCGTTGAAGAGCCGCCGGGCGGCCTCCGGGTTGAGCGGCACGCCGCGCACGCGGTAATCCGCCGCGTTCAGCAGCTTCGCCGCGGCTGGGGCGGTTGCCGGGTTGGAAAGAAGAACCGAAAGCCGCTCCCGCCACACGCCGGGCAGTTCGTCCGCCGCGCCGTCCGCGTAATCCCGCAGCAGGCCGCTTGCCTCCGCCAGCGCCTGAGAAGCGGACAGCGGAAGCTTCGCGAACGGCACGGGGGTTTCCGGAAGACCGTTAAACAGGCGCTTCTCCAGCGTGGAAAGCAGGTCCAGCGGACGCAGCGCCTTGCCGGAAGGGTCAGTTTTCGCGTAGCTTAGAAAAAGGTAGCGGGCCGGAAGGGTCATGAAACGCTTCACGTCCATGCGCGCGAACAGCGAGCGGCTCTCGTCCGTCATGCCCAGGTAACCGCCGGTGGCCCGCTGCGTTTCGGCGCGTTCCTCCTCGGTCAGCAGGCTCTCCGCCTCGCGGGAGAGCACTCCGTCGTTGAGGCCCAGCAGGAACACCGCGTCCATGTCTCCGCAAAGGTAATGCTCCAGCGCGCCCGCGTGCAGCATCTGGCTGGCGGGCGGCAGCGCGGCCAGTGACACGGCGGCAAACCCGCACTCGAAACGGTCGGCGATATGGGCAAGGGGAATGCGCGCGCCGTCCGCCAGCGCGTACAGCTGGTCCAGCAGTTCCAGCAGCGTCTGCCACATCTGGCTGTTCTGGCCCGCGCGCACCGCCATGCCTTCGGCGGTCAGCGCCTTTTCCTCCGCAAGGAGAGCGCCGTACGCGTCCACGTCGGAAAGTAATCCCGTCACGGCCTCCAGCGAGGCGCGTGCGTCCCGTGCGGCCACGAGGGCGGAGCGCATCCTTTCCAGCGGGTCGATCAGCTTGCGGCGCAGAACCTCGCAACGCGCCGCCCGCACGTCCCCGCCGCGCTCGAAGGATGTCAGCCACTTTTTTCGGTTTACGCCGAATTCCCGCGCGTAGTTTTCCAGTTCGCAGGCCTCGTCGAAGGTGAGGGACGCGTAGCCGGATTTCATGACCGCCACCACGGCTTCCCGCTCGTACCCGCCCGCTGCGGCGCGCAGGGCAGAAAGCAGGAAACGCGCCAGCGCGTGGGTGGAAGCGGGCAGCTTTTCGTCGGTGTAATAAGGCAGGCCGCTGTCCGTAAGCGCGGCGGCCACGGCGAAGGCGTAGCCGTTGCGGTCGGGGTAGAGCAGGGCGATACGCTCGATGTCCGCGCCTTCCGCGCAAAGCCGCAGAATCTGACGAACCGCCGCGGTCGCTTCCTCGAAGGGGCTCACGTGCTGGGACAGAAACACGTTCTGCTGTTCTCCCTCGAACCTTTTTTCGGGGTAGGCGAACAGCGTTTCGTCCAGATGTCGCACGGCGGGCGGGCGGGGCAGGGGCGCCTCCGGCAGCGCGGTTTCCCGCAGGGTGAGACCCCGCGCGCGCAGGGCCTCGCGGAAACGCCCGACGCTCTCCCGCACGGGGCGGTACAGCTCGCCGTCCGGCGCGCTTTCCGGCCCGCTGGTCAGCGCAACGGTCAGGCGGCGGGCCAGGGAACCGATTTCCGCGAGCAGCGCGATCATCTGCTCCGGCAGCGCGTCGAAACCATACACGAACACGTTCTGTCCGTCCATCAGCCCGCTTTCGGCCAGACGGGAGGCCACGTAGCGCAGGCGGTCCTCCCCGTCCCCGAAGCGGCCGCCCAGCACGGCTTCGTAAGCGGCGAAGGCCGTCGCGAGGTCGGAAAGCTTGGCCCGGCGCGCGCTTTCCGGCAACGTCCGCGCGTATTCGGCCAGCGCGTCCGGCGTCAGGCCGCCGCGCTTCAGATCCGCGATCAGGGAAACGAGTTTTTCCGTAAACCCGCGCCGGTGCGCGGAAGACTGATAATAGGTCAACTGCTTTTCGCACTTTTCCAGCGCGAAACCCACGGCCATGCGCCGCCCGGCGGAGGAAAGCGGCGCGCGGCCGTCCTCGCCCGCCAGCGCGAGCACGCGGCTCTGAAGCCGGGAAGGGGAAAGCACCTGTATGGTAAAAATACCGGGAAGGGCCAACCGGGTAAGCAGCTCGCGTTCCGCCTGCAGGGTGAATTGCTCCGGCACCAGCAGCACGCAGGGCTCGCCCCGCGCGTGTAGAACGCCGATCTCCGCGACCACAGGCGCGAGCAGCCGGTGCGCGCGCGCCGTCCATACGCCGATTTCTGGCATGGCGAACCCTTCTTTCCGACGCGAATCCCGATATGTTATAATAACACAGATAATAGCGTTTGGGGAGGGAACCGTATGCGGGATACCATCGTGGGCGTCGCCACGGCGGCGGGCGAGGGCGGCGTGGCCATCGTGCGCGTAAGCGGCGAAAACGCGGTCGCGCTGTTTACGCACGCTTTCCGCGCGGCGAAACGGGAACCGCCCTACGAGGATCACCGCCTGCTGTACGGCCACCTGACGGACGAGGCCGGGAATCCGCTGGACGAAGCCATGGGCGTGGCGATGTACGCCCCCAATACCTATACGCGCGAGGACGTGTGCGAGCTGCACGTGCACGGCGGCTACGCGGCCGCGGCCGTGGCGGTGAGGCGGCTGGTGGCGCTGGGCGCGCGGCCCGCGGAGGCGGGGGAGTTTACCCGCCGCGCGTTCCTGAACGGACGCATCGACCTATCCCAGGCCGAGGCCGTGATGGGCGTAATCGGCGCGCGCTCCGCGGCGGCCCTGAAAACAGAGGAAGCGCTGCTGGCGGGCGGCGCGAGCCGGTTCATCCGGCAGGCGCAGGAGAAGCTGGTGGTTCTGCTGGCCGGGGTGGAGGCGCACCTCGATTTTCCCGACGAGATCGGTGAGGAGGAAGCCACCGGCGATCTGCTGGCCGGGCTGGACGCGCTGATAAGCGAATTAAACGCGGCCGTGGACGAGCGCGGCGCGCGCATCCTGCGGGACGGGCTGCGCGTGGCGCTGTGCGGCCGCCCCAACGTGGGCAAGAGTACGCTGTTCAACGCCCTGCTGGGGGAGGAGCGCGCCATCGTGACGGACGTGCCCGGCACCACGCGGGACGTGCTGGAAGGCAGTTTTACGGTCGACGGCCTGAACGTCTTGCTGATGGACACGGCGGGCCTGCGGGAAAGCGGGGACGCCGTGGAACGCATCGGCGTAGAGCGCGCGAAGGCGGCGGTGGCCCGCGCGGACGCTGCGCTGCTGCTGGTGGACGCGTCGCAGCCGCTGACCGGGGACGAGCGCGCGCTGCTTGCGATGGAGACGGATTGCCCCTGCGCGGTGCTGCTGAACAAGGAGGACACGCCGCCCGCGGTGACGGCGGCGGAGGTTGCGGCGGCTACGCGCCACACGCCCGTCCTCACGCTGTCGGCCCGAACCGGGCAGGGACTGGACGCCGTGCGCGCCTTCCTGGCGGAGCAGGCGAAGATCCCCCGCGAGGGTATGCTGACCCACGAGCGGCACATGGCCGCCGCGCGGCAGGCCGCGGAGCGGCTTGCGCAGGCGCGAAACGCGCTGGAAAGCGGCCTCCCGCCGGACGTGGCGGCGGTAGACCTGCGGGAAGCGCTGTGGACGCTGGGACGCATCACCGGGGACAGCGTGGACGACAAGCTGCTGGACGAAATTTTCTCCACGTTCTGCGTGGGGAAATAAGGATTACCTTACAGGCCGCCGAACAGCGCCGTGCTTTCCGCGTCCATGAACGCGGGGGTGTAGGCGCTGCGGGCGGCCCCTTCTTCCTGTAAATAGCCGGGAAGCCCGAGGGCGAAGAACCGCGCGCACGCGCGGTCGTATTCCCGCCGGGTCAGCCGCCGGTCGAGGCCCTTGGCCATAACCCCGTTCATGGGCGTGTACTGTCGCATCAGGCTTACGGGCGTGCCGGGCGGCAGCTTGCGGGCTACCGTATCCAGAATCGTCAGCGTTTCGTCCACCCGGAGGGGCAGCACGAGGTGGCGGATCAGCGTGCCGCGTAACATCAGCCCGTTTCCGTCGTATACGGGCGCGCCGGTCTGCGCGCACATGGCGGCAATTGCGGCCAGAGCGACGGGAAAGTAATCCGGCGCGAAAGCCAGCTCGGCGGCGGTGGAAGCCTTGGCGTACTTGAAATCCGGCAGGAACACGTCCACCAGCCCGCGGGCCGCCCGAACGGTTTGCAGGCTTTCGTAGCCGCCGGAATTCCAAACGACGGGAATCTGCGGCTTGTAAATCGAAAGCGCCTCGAACACGGCGGGCGCGAAATGGGACGGGCTGACCAGGTTCAGGTTATGCACGCCCAGCGCTTCCACACGCCGGAAAAGCTCCGCCAGCGCGCGCGGAGCGAACGTCTTTCCCTGTAGCGTTCCCCGGCTGAGGGGCGCATTCTGGCAGAACACGCAGCCCAGCGAGCAGCCGCAGAAGAACACCGTGCCACTGCCGTTTACGCCGCTGATGCACGGCTCCTCCCAGAAATGTCTGGCGGCGCGGGCCACCACCGGCAGCGTGCCCATGCCGCACGCGCCGTGACCTTCGGTTTCCGTGCGCAGGGCGTCGCAGCGCCGGGGGCAGAGATTGCAACGCATGGTTCAGGCCTCCTATCGTATGCACAGGATAGCACGGCGGCGCGCAGGAGGCAAGAAGAACGGAATTTACCACTTGAAGCGCAAGCCCGGCTGGTGTATGCTGTTTTAGACGGTTCCCGTGCCGTGCGGCGGCGCGGTTTCATATTCTACGTCAGGGAGGCAAACGAATGAATACTTTACAGACGTTGCGCGAAAAAAACCCGAACCTGCCCTTCTTTTCGGTATACGACGCGGAGTTCGCCCGCTTCGGGCGCGTGGTGCCGTTCGACGCTTCCGCGCTGATGGCGGCGTGCGAGAAGGCGACCGAAATGCCCGACGCGGGCGTGAAGTACGTGGCCGTGCTGCCGGAGCTGGAAGCCCTGCCCGATTTTAAAGCCGCCCAGAGCATCCTGCGCGGCGAATCGGCCTGCGAGCTGGGCTGCTGCTGGGGTCACGGCACGGCGCTCAACTGCCTGGAATACCACCGTTCCAGCGAGCACAACATCGCCGTGAGCGATCTGGTCGTGCTGCTGGCCGCCCAACAGGACATGGAAGGGTTCGACCTGCCCGCGGGGAAGATAGTCGGATTTTTCGTACCCAAGGGGACGACTGTGGAGCTGTACGCCACCACCCTGCATTACGCGCCCTGCCAGACTACGGACGCGGGCTACCGGGACATCATCGTGCTGCCGCGCGGCACCAACGAGCCGCTTACCGGCCCGCGCCCCGAAGGCGGGGACGGGCGCCTGCTGTGGGCGAGGGACAAATGGCTGGTCGCCCATCCGGAAAGCCGCGCCGAGGTCGAAGCGGGCGCGTACCCGGGCCTGCACGGCGAAAACTTCGTAATCAGGTATTGACCGCGTAGCGGATTTTCCTTCCCTGCGCGAAAGGCGGAAAAAACGATGAACCGGATCACCCCGCGCAACCGGGCCGGGCTTGCGGGCTTCGGCGCGATCCTCCTGTGGGGCGGGCTGGCGCTGCTTACGTCGTACTGCGGTCGCATCCCGCCGTTCCAGCTTACGGCCATGGCCTTCTTTATCGCTTTTCTGGCCGGGGTCGCGGCGTTCGTCCGCTCGGGAAGCGATTTTTCGGTGTTCCGGCAACCCGTGGGGGTGTGGGTCAACGGCGTGCTGGGGCTGTTCGGCTATCATGCGCTGTACTTCATGGCCATGCGCAGCGCGCCGGCCGTGGAAGCCAACCTGATCAACTACCTGTGGCCGGTGCTGATCGTGCTGTTTTCGGCCTTTCTGCCGGGGGAGAAGCTGCGGACGCGCCATGTGCTGGGTGTTTTACTGGGTTTCGGCGGCGTGACCGTGCTGCTGCTGAAGGGCGGCGCCCTCCAACTGGACGCGCGGTATCTGCCCGGCTACCTGCTGGCGTTGGGCTGCGCCGTGGTATGGGCCGTATACACCGTGCTTTCCCGGAAACATCAGGCCGCCCCGACGATCCTCATCGGGGCGTTCTGCGGAGCGACCGCGCTGTTGTCGCTTGCGCTCCACCTGCTGCTGGAGGAGACCGTCGTGCCGCGGGGCGCGGAATGGCTGCCGATCCTGCTGATGGGGCTTGGGCCGGTTGGCCTGGCCTTCTACGCGTGGGATTACGGGGTGAAACACGGCAACATCAAGCTGTTGGGCACGCTTTCCTACGTGGCGCCGCTGCTTTCCAGCGCGCTGCTGCTGTGCTTCGGAAAGGCGCGGTTCAGCTGGAACCTGCTGGGCGCGTGCGCCCTCATCGTGGCGGGCTCGGCGGTATCGGCATTCGGAAAAGGCCGCCGCGAAAAGGCGGCGGCCTGCAAGGCGGAATAAACGTCGCGCCTTTACGGTGCGGACTTCGGCGGTTTTGCGGCGTTGAAAAGCTGCTCCACGGTGCTTCCGGTTTCTTCGGCGTCCGCTTCGGCGGGCTTTTTCTTTGCGGCGGCGTCGGGTTTCGCGTTCGGCGCGGGG
Source organism: uncultured Oscillospiraceae bacterium (assembly GCA_964497495.1). Taxonomy (GTDB): domain Bacteria; phylum Bacillota; class Clostridia; order Christensenellales; family Aristaeellaceae; genus CAXXOK01. Next base: position 10,208 of record CAZCCZ010000018.1, on the reverse strand, counting down.
GGGTCCGCCTTTTTTTCGGCGGTTCGCTCGTCGCCCGCGGCGGCGCGGATATCCGCGCTGGTGAGCAGCATCAGTTCCTCCCGGGTCACGGTCGCAAGAGACGCCAGCCGGTCGGCCTGCGCGCTCACGGCCCGTTCGAACAGGTTGCGCACGCCGCGCGCGTTGCCGAAACCGTCCGTGTCCAGGCTCAACAGCGCCAGCAGGCTCTTAAGCAAATCGCGAGCGTCGTCGGCGAGCGTGTAGCCGCTCTTTTGACAGCGCATATCGAAGATGGCGAGCATCTCCTCCACCGTGTAGTCCGGGAAACGCATGAAACGGTTGAAACGGCTTTCCAGGCCGGGGTTGGAATGCACGAACGTCTCCATCAGCTTCGTGTAGCCCGCCACGATCACCACCAGGTCGTCCCGGTGGTCTTCCATGGCCTTCAGCAGCGTATCCACTGCTTCCTGGCCGTAGTCGTTTTCCCCGTGGTCGGTCAGCGCGTAGGCCTCGTCCACGAACAGCACGCCGCCAAGCGCCTTTTGCACGGCCTCGCCCGTTTTAATGGCGGTCTGGCCTACGTACCCGGCCACCAGCCCGCCGCGGTCCACCTCCACCAGCTGCCCCTTGGACAGGATGCCGAGGCTCCTGTAAATGCGGCTCATCAGGCGTGCGATCATCGTTTTGCCGGTGCCGGGGTTGCCGGAAAACACCATGTGCAGGGACAGGTCTTCCACGGGCAGGTCGTTCTGCTTGCGCAGTTTCTGCACCGTCACAAGGTTGATGAGGCTCTGCACTTCTTTTTTGATGACGGTCAGCCCGATGTAGCCTTCCAGTTCCTTTTTCAGATCCTCGATGGGTTCCGGCGCTTCCTGCGCGGGCTGCGCTTCCGGCTGCCGTGCGCTTTCCGGCGCGGCGGCAGGCTGTGCCTCCGCCGGGACGGGCGGAACCCCCGCCGTCTCCTTCACCGCGGGCACGCCGCCGGACTGGAGCGTGGGCACGCCCCAAAGATCGTCGGCGACGCGGCGCAGGTTCGTGCGCGTCATCTGGTTGATGACGTCCATTTGCAGCTTGATGATCTCTTCCTTGCGATCCATGGGCGGCGCTCCTTCGGCCCCGCCGTTGGGGGCGAATTCTTGTAAAATCGCGGTTATTATACCATGCGGCGGTGGGGTTGCGCAATCCGGGCGGGCCTGAGACATGCGTTCCGAGCGCTGAAACGGCGACCGGGGGAATTATCCGCGGGTCACAGTTCCAGCAGAAAAAGCCGGTCGGACGCGTCGTAGGCGAACCCGGCCGACAGCAGCGTGCCGCGCGAGGCGGCGTTGCCGTCGTCCGGCTGCACGATGATCCTTTCAGCGTCCGGCTCGGCGGCGATCAGCCCGACCATGCGAAGGACGGCTTCCCGCGCGCAACCTCTGCGCAGGAAGGCCGTTTCGCCGATCATGTAATCGATGCTGTACGTGCCTTCCGCCGGCAGAGCGCCGTGCCATGTTTCCCCGCTTTCCCGGTAGGAGTAATATTGGCAGAAGCCGACGGGCGCGCCGTCCGCCCGGATGATGAAATGCCGGATGAAGCTGAATTCGCCGTTCCGGCCGCGCACTTCGCGCAGCCAGTCGGCCGGATGCTCAAACCACGGTTTCACGTGCTCCGCTTGCAGCCAGCGTTCCAGCAGGGCCACGTCTCCGTCGGCGAACGGGTAGAGCCGGATCTCCATATCGCGCCTCCTCTTCCGACCTGACGGTCGCTCAATCCCCTCCGATTATACGAAATACGCCGAAACGTCGCAAGCCAGCGCGGTTGACACGACCTAAAGCATATGTCATTTTTTTATCAAATACGGAACAGGCCCTTTCTGCGCCGGACAAAATATGCTATACTACCCCAGTGTACGTTCACCGTGAAGTTTGATACCGGACAGGAGGAACCAGATACCATGCAATACTCCAGAGAAGTGGAAGAAATGGTCTGCGTGAAAAAGGGCCCCGACCACGGCCCCGCCCCGATCCCCGAGGAAGGGAAATGGGTGCAGAGCCGCCAGATTACGGACATCAGCGGTTTTACCCACGGCGTGGGCTGGTGCGCGCCGCAGCAGGGCGCCTGCAAGCTGACCCTGAACGTGAAGGACGGCGTGATACAGGAAGCGCTGGTGGAAACGCTGGGCTGCTCCGGCATGACGCATTCCGCCGCCATGGCCGCCGAAATTTTGCCCGGCAAAACCATTCTGGAAGCCCTGAATACCGACCTTGTGTGCGACGCCATCAACACCGCCATGCGGGAACTGTTCTTGCAGATCGCCTACGGGCGCACGCAGAGCGCGTTTTCCGAGGGCGGTCTGGCCATCGGCGCCGGGCTGGAGGACTTGGGCAAGGGCCTGCGCAGCCAGATCGGCACCATGTACGGCACGATGAAAAAGGGCGTGCGCTACCTGGAAATGGCGGAGGGCTACGTGCTGAAGATCGGTCTGGACAAGGATAAAGAGGTCATCGGCTACCAGTTCGTCAACCTTGGCAAGATGATGGACGCCATCAAGAAGGGCGTCGATCCCAAGGAAGCCTACGAGAAGAACATCGGCTCCTACGGGCGTTTCGCCGAAGCGGCGGAAGTGATCGACCCGCGGCGCCAGTAAATTTCCAAATTGACGAGAGGTGAATAAAGCCATGGCTACTTTTGAAGGATACGAAAGAAGAATCGCGAAGATCGAAAAAACGCTTGCGGAATACGGATACGCCGATCTGGAAGCGGCGGCGAAGGCCGTGAAGGACAAGGGCATCGACGTACGCGGCATCGTGCAGGGCGTGCAGCCCATCGCTTTTGAAAACGCCGTCTGGGCGTACACGCTGGGCGCGGCCATCGCGCTGAAAAAGGGCGTAAAAACCGCCGCGGAGGCCGCCGAGGCCATCGGCATTGGCCTGCAGGGCTTCTGCATCCCCGGCTCGGTCGCCGACCAACGCAAGGTGGGCCTGGGCCACGGCAACCTGGGCGCGATGCTGCTCCGGGACGACACCAAGTGCTTCTGCTTCCTGGCCGGGCACGAGAGCTTCGCCGCGGCGGAGGGCGCCATCGGCATCGCGCGCACCGCCAACAAGGTGCGCAAGGAGCCCCTACGCGTGATCCTGAACGGTCTGGGCAAGGACGCGGCCTTCATCATCAGCCGCATCAACGGCTTTACCTACGTAAAGACCCAGATGGATTACTACGCCGGCGAAGTGAAGATCGAGAAGGAAACCGCCTACAGCACGGGCGACAAGGCCAAGGTGCGCTGCTACGGCGCGGACGACGTTACCGAGGGCGTGGCGATCATGCAGCTGGAAAAGGTGGACGTGTCCATCACCGGCAACAGCACCAACCCCACCCGTTTCCAGCACCCCGTGGCGGGCACCTACAAGAAGTGGTGCGTGGAGAACGGCAAGAAGTATTTCTCCGTGGCCAGCGGCGGCGGCACCGGCCGCACCCTGCACCCGGACAACATGGCCGCCGGCCCCGCCAGCTACGGTATGACGGACACCATGGGCCGCATGCACAGCGACGCGCAGTTCGCGGGCAGCAGCTCCGTGCCTGCCCACGTGGAAATGATGGGCTTGATCGGCATGGGCAACAACCCCATGGTCGGCGCGACCGTCGCGCTGGCCGTGGCGATTGAGGAAGCCAGCAAGTAAAGGTTCCCGCGTTACTTTCAGGGGCTTTCGAGCGATCGAAGGCCCCTTTTCCGTTTGGTGAAAGGAAAGCCGCAACGAACAAAGCCGGTATTTTCGCAACGCTTGATAACTGGACATGCTCCCGCAACTCTACGGAGCGTAGATTGCAAATTCCCCGGACATCGGTTAGTATGAAACCCGACGGGAGGGAACCCTATGGATTGCGGGAAAGTCGGGGCGCTGCTGCGCCGGTTGCGCAGGGAAAAGAACTGGACGCAGAAACAGGTCGCCGACCGTTTGAACGTCAGCGACAAAGCGATATCCAAATGGGAACGGGGGCTGGGCTGCCCGGACGTCGGCTTGCTGAACGCTCTTTCCGGTCTGTTTGAAGTCAACATCGAGAAAATATTGGAGGGCGACGTGGCCGCCAACGCGGCGGAAACGGGAAACCTGACGCGGGGAAGGCTATACGTGTGCCCCTCCTGCGGAAACGTGATCTACGACTCGGGAAAGGCGGAAATTTCCTGCTGCGGGCGAAAACTGACGCCGCTTACCGCCAAGCCCGCGGACGAGGCGCATACGGCGACCGTGGAGGACGCGGGGGACGAGGTTTACGTCGGCTTCCGCCACGATATGAGCAAGGAACATTCCCTTTCGTTCCTTGCGTACGTCGCGGGCGACCGGTTTCTGCTCGTGAAGCTGTACCCCGAGCAGGACGCGGCCGCGTATCTGCCCAAAGTCCTGACGGGCGCGCTGCCGGGCAGACGCGGCGGGAAACTGTACGCATACTGCACGAAACACGGGCTGTACCGGCTGTGAGGAGCGCCCCGGGAACAAAGGAGAGATCAACGTGACGGACGCCGCGAAAAGAAAAAGCCTGAAGGACGCGTATAGGGACAAACCGACGACCGGTGGCATATACCGGATCCGCTGCGAGGGCAACCGGCGCGAATGGATCAGGGCCACCTGCAATCTGGAAGGCCAGCAAAACAGGTACGGGTTTGCCGTAGCCACCAACACGGCGCCAGAGCCGGGGATGAGCGGGGAATGGCGGCAATACGGCGCGGCCTCCTTTTCCTTTGCCGTTCTGGAAACCCTGACGAAAAAGAAAGACCAGACGGATCAGGAGTTTAAGGAGGACGTGGACGCGCTTCTGGACATGTGGCTGGATAAGAACCGACCGGACGCGTAACGGGGAAGGAAACGGCTGATGGAGAAAAAAGTGAGGATCGACCCCTTCCTGAACGAAGAGGGGCAAATTACGCAACTCCCGCGCAAGCGGGCGGCACGGCACGCGGTGCTGCGGTACCTGGCCGGGCGATTTGAAGCGGGACGTGTCTACTCGGAACCGGAAGTGAACGTGATCTGCGAGGATGCCCATACCTTCGGGGATTATTTCCTGCTCCGGCGGGAACTGGTGGAGAACGGTTTCCTGTGCCGCACGCCCAACGGCGCGAGGTACTGGAAAGCGGAGAACGGGGAAGAAGCGGAAGGAAAAGAGGAGCCGTAAGCCGCACTCCGCGAAACGGTGCAGGGTATACGGACTTTTTCCGCGCTGTACGATCCGGGTACGGTTTACGTATCCGGCGTTTCGGAAGAAAACGACGAATGCCCGACCGGTTGGCGGAGCGTTCGGCCTTTCCTTTCTCTTGCGGGCCTGCGGCCGGTTATGGTATGCTGTATCCAATTCAAGCCGCCGGAGGTGCCCGTGATGATCGCGATTCTGCTTTCTTCCATGGCCGTGGCCTTTTCGGGCTCGGTCATGCCCGGGCCGCTGCTGACGTATACCATCCAACAGTCGCTGACCAAAGGCGGAAAATCCGGCTTTCTGATCATCACCGGGCACGCGCTGCTGGAACTGCTGCTGATCGTGTTGATCTTCTTCGGGTTCGATATCATTCTGCAATCGGACGCCGCGCAGATCGCCATCGGGCTGGTAGGCGGCGCTTTGCTGGGCTACATGGGCGGCGATATGCTGTATAACGCCGTCCGTGACAGGCTGAAAATCGAAATGGGCGAGAAGGCCGGTCCCCGCAACCTGGTGGTGTCCGGCATTGCCATCAGCGCCATGAACCCCTATTTTCTCATCTGGTGGGCGATCATCGGGCTGGGATTCCTGCTGACGGCTTACCGGGGCTTCGGCGTCTGGGGAGTCGCGGCTTTCTACGTCGGCCATATCTCGATCGATTACCTGTGGTACGGCTCGATATCCGTGATCATCGGGAGAACGAGGAAGTTCATCAACCTGAAGGTGTACCGGTGGATCGTGGGCGCGCTGGGGTGCGTGCTGCTGTACTTCGGCGCGACGTTCGTGGTGAACGCGATCCGGGCGCTGGCATAGAAAGTTATCAAAGAGCGGGGTCCCTGCCGGAACCCCGCTCTTTTCGTACCGGATCGTATTCCGGATATTACGCCCGCTCCTCTGCGTCCGTTCCCGCCACGCTCAGCGTGCCCGCGTCCACGCTGGGCGCGCCGAAGCCGCCCGCGGGGAACCGCAGGTCGCTCCCCACGGCCCGGATCGCTTTGAGCAACTCGAAGAAATTGCCCGCTACGGTAATCTGCTCCACCGCGCGCTCCCGCTTGCCGTTCTTCACCGTGTAGCCTTTGGCCAAGAGGGAAAAATCCCCGCTTACGGCGTTCGCGCCCGCGTGAAGGCCGTCCAGCTGGTGGATCACCAGCCCGTCGCCCATATCCGAAAGGAGCTCGGAAAAGGACTTTACGCCCGGTTCGATATAGAAATTCGTGGGCGTCACCCGCACGGAACCGGAATAGCCCGCCTTGCCCGCGTTGCCGGTGGAAGCCAAGCCGTCCTTATGGGCGGTTTTTAAATTATGCAGAAAGGTCTTGAATACGCCGTTTCCGATCACCGAGTGGCGGGAACCCGGCACACCCTCGGCGTCGAAGGGGCGGCTGGCGAAGCCGTCCGCGCGCAGGGGGTCGTCCGTGATGCTCACGCACTCCGCCGCGACCGCCTCGCCGAGCTTTCCCTTGAGCAGGGACAGGTCTTTCTGGGCGGTTTCCGCGGAAAAGGCGGGGGAGAAGGTTTCCAACAGATCAACCATGGCGAGGTTCGTGAACACGACGCGGTAGCAGCCGGAGGGCACGGGCGAGGCGCCCAGCCCGTCCACCGCGAGCGCGGCGGCGGCGGCGGCGAGGGCGGAGGCGTCCAGCTCGGAAAAGTTCCGCGCGAAACGGATTTCAAACCCCGTGGAGGTGTTGTCCCCCTCGCGGGCCACGGGCTGTAGGTAGGCGCCGCAATAGCTTTCCTCGTACTGCTTGTCCATGCCGTTGGTGTTGACGATGCGCACGCGCGCATGCCCGGTCTGCACGGTGTCGTAGCCCACCTGCTTCACGCGGGGATCGTACGCCCTGGCTTCACGCTCCAACTGCAGCGCGAAGGAGAGCTTTTCCGCGGCGGGCGCGTCCGTTCCGGTCAGCCGCAGCAGAGCTACGGGTTCCCTGCCGTCGTAGATGAACGTTTCGGAGGGGTCTTCGCAGAGCGTGGCGCTGTCCAGCGCGCCGCTCACGAGCCAGCGCACGGCCGCGTCGTCGAAAGCCTCGGTGGAGGCGTAGCCCATGCGTCCGCCCGCCATGGCGCGGAAACCCAGCCCGCGCGTGGCGTTGGAGGAGTATTCGGTAATCTCGCCATTCGTCGCCACGGCCTTGAAGCTTTCATCCTCCAACAGGTAAGCCTCAGCAACCGTGAAGCCTGCCGCTCCGGCGGCCTGAAACAATTTGCGGATGAATTCGTCCGTGTTCATACTTCATCACTCCTTGCTTACGCGCGGCCGCCGACGGTCATCCGCTTCACGCGGATCATCGGCTGCCCCACGTTGACCGGCACGCTGCCGCTGACGCTTCCGCAAAGCCCCTGCGACATCTTTATATCGCGGCCCACGCGGTCGATCTGTAAAAGGACGTCCGCGCCCTTGCCGATCAGCGACGCGCCGCGCACGGGGGAGGCGATTCGTCCGCCCTTGATCAGATAGCCCTCCAGCACCGCGAAGTTGAAGTTGCCCGTGGCGGGGTCCACCGAGCCGCCGCCGAGCTTCTTGGCGTATAAGCCGTCCCCCATGGTGGCGATCATCTCGTCTTCGTCGTCGCTGCCCGCGGCGATGAAGGTGTTGCGCATCCGCGAGGTGGGGGCGTAGGCGTAGCTTTCCCGGCGGCCGCTGCCCGTGGGCTTCATGCCCATGCGCAGGCCGCCCAGCCGGTCGATCATATAGTTTTTCAGCACGCCGTTCTCAATCAGCGTCAGCCGGCTGGTCGGGGTTCCCTCGTCGTCCACGCGCAGGCTGCCCCATTCGTAGGGCAGGGTGCCGTCGTCCACGGCGGTCACGCAGTCCGCGGCGATTTTCTGCCCAAGCTTGCCGCAGAACACGCTCATCCCGAAGGCGACGCTGGTGGCTTCCAGGCTGTGCCCGCACGCCTCGTGGAAGATCACGCCGCCGAAGCCGTTGTCGATTACCACGGGCATAACTCCGGCAGGGCATTCGGGCGCGTGAAACATCAGCAGGGCGGTCCGCGCCGCTTCCCGGCCCACGGCCTCGGGGTCTACCCGCGTTTCGTACAGTTCGTAGCCCGTCGTGGCGCCGGGGGCCTCGTGGCCCTGCTGCTTCACCTGCCCGTCTCCCGCCACGGCCAGGCAGGACATGCGGGTGCGCGTGCGCGTATCTTCCACGTAAAGCCCTTCGCTGTTGGCGATAACCACGTCCTGCTCCTGATCGTACAGCGAGCAGTTGACCTGCGCGATCTCGGTGCCCGCGGCGCGGGCCGCCGCGTCCGCAGCGCGCAGGAAAGCGACTTTCCGGGCCGTTCCGGTATCGGAAGGCCGCCGGAGGATCGCAAGCGGCGGCGGCAGAACGGGCGCGGACAGCATGGGTACGCGCAGGGGCCGCTCCTTTTGCGTCTTAACGGCGGAGGCGGCCTGCGCGGCGCAGCGCAGGAGGCCTTCCCGGTCGGTGTCGTTGGTGTAGGCGTATACGGCGTTCAGACCGTCGAACACGCGCACGCCCGCGCCGTGCCCGCGGTTGGAATTCACGGTTTCCACCTGCCGCCCCAGCAGCTGAAGGCTGTGGGTGCGGCTGTCTTCCCAGAAAATCTCGGCGAAATCACCGCCGGTCGCAAGCGCCGCGTCCAGCGCGGCATGCAGGGTTTCCTTCATCGGTTTCCATCCTTCCGTGGCCGCATCGTCAGGCGAGTACGGCGTTCAGATCCAGAGCCGTCAGGTTTTCGGCGCGGTAAGTCGCGCGCGGGTTGCGGGCGGCGGAACCTACGCCCAGCGCCTTCATGCCGCCTGCCAGCGCCGCTTCAACGCCCGCGTCCGCATCCTCCACCACCAGGCAGTCGGCGGGCGGGAGGGCCAGCAGCTTCGCCGCCAGCAGGAACACCTCGGGGTCCGGCTTGCTGCGGGTGATCATATTGCCGTCCGCCACCGCGTCGAACAGGCCGGCCAGACCGATTTGCTTCATAATAACCGGCGTATTTCGGCTGGAAGAACCGACGGCGATTTTGATTCCCTTTTCCTTCAGATTCGTCAACACCGCCATGGCCCCGGGCAGGATGTCCGCGGGCGTGAGGGCGCGGATCAGTTCCACGTAATATTCGTTCTTGCGTGCGGCCATGGCGGCTTTTTCGGCGTCGGAGAAGGTTTTTTTCGATTTTTCCAGAATAATCGCAAGGCTGTCCATCCGGCTGACGCCGCGAAGGCGCTCGTTGATCGTACGGCCGAACGGAATGTGCTCCTCGTCCGCCATGCGTTTCCACGCCCGGTAATGGCAGTCGTCCGTGGAGACGATGACGCCGTCCAGATCGAAAATAACGCCGCGTACCATACCGCACCGTCCTTTCCAAGCGCCGTAAACGGCAGAATAACGGTATTATACCATATCGGAGCCGGAAAAACACCCGGCGCGGGAACAGCGCGCGGCGGAAAACTGCGCGCGATCCGGCTGCTTTCGGCCGGAAATGTTACAGATATGGCGGGAACCAGACCGCCGTGTACATCGTGAACAAATGCGTCAGAAAAATTTTGGTCAAATATCCCATTTGCTTTTCCAGCCGAACCCGCTATAATGAAAGCACGATAGACGGCTTAAAACCGATACGGCCGGTCGAAAACATTTGAGGAGGACTCTTTACATGGCAAGCGTATCCCTCAAGCATATTTACAAAGTATATCCCGGTAACGTAACTGCCGTCAGCGATTTTAACCTTGACATCGAAGACAAGGAGTTTATCGTGCTCGTCGGGCCTTCCGGCTGCGGCAAATCCACCACCCTTCGCATGGTGGCGGGCCTGGAGGAAATCTCCAGCGGCGAGCTTTACATCGGCGACCGACTGGTTAACGACGTCGCCCCCAAGGATCGCGACATCGCGATGGTTTTCCAGAACTACGCCCTGTATCCGCACATGACGGTGTTCGACAACATGGCTTTCGGCCTGAAGCTGCGCAAAGTGCCCAAAGCGGAGATCAAAGCCCGCGTGGAAGAGAACGCCAAAGTCCTCGATATTTACCACCTCCTGAACCGGAAGCCCAAGGCGCTTTCCGGCGGCCAGCGCCAGCGCGTCGCCCTGGGTCGCGCCATCGTG
>CAZCCZ010000017.1:0-55296 GCA_964497495.1 uncultured Oscillospiraceae bacterium | reverse complement strand
GCCACGTCCAGCCCGCCCGCGCCGATAGCGAGCATCCCCAGGCCGCCCGCCGTGGGGGTGTGGCTGTCCGACCCCAGCAGGGTCTTGCCGGGCACTGCGAAGCGTTCCAGCTCCACCTGGTGGCACACGCCGTTACCGGGCTTGGAGAGGTACACGCCGTGCTTCTTCGTCACTGTGGCCAGATACATATGGTCGTCGGCGTTTTCAAACCCGGTCTGCAGGGTGTTGTGGTCGATGTAGGCCAGCGATTTTTCCGTCCTGACGCGCGGAATGCCCATGGCCTCGAATTGCAAATAAGCCATGGTGCCGGTGGAGTCCTGCGTGAGGGTGTAATCGATACGGATGCCGATCTCCGCGCCGCGCTTCAGTTCGCCTTGCGCGAGGTGGGACGAAAGGATTTTATAGGTCAGGTTCATGGGCGCCCTCCTGTGAAACGGTATTTTTCGCCGCGGCGGACGCCGGCGGCGCGCGTTTCACAGGCCCTCCGCGCCATCTGCGTCCTTGCAGGCTTCGGGATGCGCAGACGTCGGAGCCGAACGTTCCGCCGTTTGCAAAAGTATTGTATACAAAGTACAAGAGGCCCGTCAACCGCAGGACAGGAAAAAAACAGTTTACACGTCGTGCGCCCGCGTCTCCTCCCCCCTCGATTGACTTCCCCCTCCCGGCATGCTATCATAGGTGCTATGTTTTGGCACATTTCGCTGTCCTCCGGGGCAGGAAGGAACGAACCATGAAGCTTCTCAATCAACTGCTGCGCGGCGTGGTGATTGGCATCGCGAACATTATCCCAGGCGTCAGCGGCGGCACCATGATGGTCTCCATGGGTATTTACGACACACTGATCGGCTGCATCACGCACCTGTTCAGCGATTTCAGGCGGAGCGTCAGGACGCTGCTGCCGTACCTGATCGGAATGCTGGTGGGCATCTTCGCGCTGGCGAGTCTGCTTACCTATTGCTTTACCAACTATCCGCTGCCCACCTCCACCGCGTTCATCGGGCTGATTTTAGGCGGCCTTTCCCCGATCCTCCGTAAAGTCGACAAGAAGAAGCTCAATACGCTGGCCGTCGTTATTTTCATCGCGTTCTTCGCGCTCATCATCGTAATGGCGCTGTCCAACCCGGCGGGCAACGACGGGCGCATCACCCCGTCGGTCGGCGAAGCGCTGATCCTGCTGGCAATGGGCGTGATCGCCAGCGGCACCATGCTCGTGCCGGGCGTAAGCGGCTCCATGGTGCTGATGCTTCTGGGGTATTACCGCCCCGTGCTGGCCTCCTTGAACGACTTCAAGGACGGCCTGCTGGGCGGCGGCCTGACGCTGGCGGGCCGGCAACTGCTGATCCTCGTTCCGTTCGGCCTGGGCGTGCTGCTGGGCATTTATTTCGTAGCGAAGCTTATCGAGTTCCTGCTGCGCCGCTGGCCCACGTACACCTACTGCGCGGTGCTGGGGCTGGTGGTGGCTTCCCCCATCGCCATTCTGCTGCGCACCGATCTGGCGGGCTTCTCCGTGGTCCTGCTGTTGGTCAGCATCGCCACCTTCGCCGCGGGCTTCGCGCTTTCAGCCTGGCTTTCCAAAGGTGCGGCGGCGGAAGACGGCGCCAAGCCGGAAGCCGTCCGGGGCGGCCCTTCCGCCTGACCGTTTAGACAAAAAACGGAATTTGGCCCTTTTCAAAGGTGCCACGCTCTGGTATACTTCGTGCTGACAACCGAATACCTTATAAAGAGCGGTCGAGGGACGGGCCCTATGACACCCGCCAACCTTCGCAGGGAGCGAAAGGTGGCAAAGCCCGCAGCGCGGCAGCGCTGGCAGATAAGGTCGAAAGCGAACCTCACGCGCCTGCATTGCCCGCAGGCGCGTTTTTGACGGCCGGAAACGCGCCCGCTTCCCCGCCCGGCGGCGGTTTCCCGGCCCGCACGGTTGTCCGTAAACTGAAGGAGGTTGCCCATGCGTACCGTTTTCACATCCGAATCCGTAACCGAAGGTCATCCCGATAAGCTCTGCGACCAGATCAGCGACGCCGTGTTGGACGCGATTTTAACCGAAGACCCGGACGCGCGCGTGGCCTGCGAAACCTGCGCCACCACCGGCCTCGTGCAGGTGATGGGGGAGATCACCACCACCGCCTACGTCGCCATTGACGATATCGCGCGGCAGGTGGTTAAAGAAGTCGGTTATACGTCCAGCGACCTGTTTTTCGACGGCAACAGCTGCGCCGTGCTCACCGCCGTGCACGCCCAGAGCCAGGATATCGCCTGCGGGGTGGATCAGGCGCTGGAAACCCGCGCCTGCGGCGCTTCCGCGGAGGAAAACCTGGGCGCGGGCGATCAGGGCATGATGTTCGGCTTCGCCTGCGACGAAACGCCGGAGCTCATGCCCCTGCCCATCAGCCTGGCCCACCGGCTGGCGCGCAGGCTGGCCGCCGTACGGAAGAGCGGGGAGCTGCCGTGGCTGCGGCCGGATGGGAAAAGCCAGGTCACCGTCGTCTACGAAAACGGAATGCCCGTGGCGGTGGACACGGTCGTGCTCTCCACCCAGCATAACCCGGAAGTGGGGCAAGCCGCCATCCGCGAGGCCGTGGAGCGCGAGGTGATCCGCAAGGTCATTCCGGCGGAACTGCTGGTTCCCAAAACGAAAATATACGTCAACCCCACCGGCCGCTTCGTGCTGGGCGGCCCCGCGGGGGATTCCGGGCTTACGGGCCGCAAGATCATCGTGGATACCTACGGCGGCTACGCCCGGCACGGCGGCGGCGCTTTCAGCGGCAAAGACCCCACCAAGGTGGACCGTTCCGCCTGTTACGCCGCGCGCTACGTGGCCAAGAACGTCGTGGCGGCGGGGCTGGCCACACGCTGCGAGGTGGCGCTGGCCTATGCCATCGGCGTGGCGCAACCCGTGAGCGTGCAGGCGGATACGCAGGGTACCGGCTTATTGCCGGACGACGTGCTAAGCCGCGCGCTTCAGAAGATATTCGATTTAAGCCCCTCCGGCATTATCCGCACGCTGAACCTGCGCCGGCCCCTTTACCGCCAGGTGGCGGCCTACGGCCATTTCGGCAGGCCGGATCTGGACCTGCCGTGGGAGCGGACGGACAGGGTGGGGGACCTGCGCGCGCTGCTGGGATAAGCCCTGCAGCCCATATGTACGAACAAAAACGGGAGTCGCGGCTTTGGCCTCGGCTCCCGTTTTATGTATATTAGTGGCGCGAACGAGGTTGTAAAGTAACTTTTTTAAAAAACTGGTTTCAGAACCGCCAATATGATAGAATATATGTTGTACGAACAAATTACCGGTGCCGTTTATCATTTTCGATCTTCGATGAGGAGGCGCTTCCCCCTATGCTTACGGATTATGAGTTTTGGTTCGTGGTCGGTTCCCAGTTTTTATACGGGCCCCAAGTGCTGGAGACCGTCGCCGCGCGCGCGGCCGAAATGGCGGAACGCATGAACGCGGGCGGCCGGCTGCCCTGCAAGCTTGTTTACAAGGTAACGGCCAAGACGAACCGTGAGATTACCGATCTCGTGCGGGAAGCCAACCACGACGACCGCTGTGCGGGCATCGTGACCTGGTGCCACACGTTCTCCCCCAGCAAGATGTGGATCAACGGCCTTACCGCCCTGCAAAAACCCTACTGCCATCTGGCCACCCAGTACGGCACCGCGATCCCCGACGAGGAGATCGACATGGACTTTATGAACCTCAACCAGTCCGCGCACGGCGACCGGGAGCACGGCTTCATCGCCGCACGGCTCCGGCTGCCCCGCAAGGTGATCGCAGGGCGCTGGCAGGACGAGGCGGTTCAGGAGCGCCTGGGTAACTGGATGCGCGCCGCCGTGGGCGCGGCGTTCTCCCGGAACCTGAAGGTGATGCGCTTCGGCGACAACATGCGGGAAGTCGCCGTGACCGAGGGGGACAAGGTGGAGGCGCAGATCAAGCTCGGCTGGCAGGTGAACACCTGGCCCGTGGGGACGCTGGTGGAAACCATGAACGCCGTCACCGAAGCGGAGATCGACGCGCTGGTCGCCGAATACCGCAGCCGGTACGATATGGGCGAGAATGCCCTGGAAGCCGTCCGCTACCAGGCCCGGGAAGAGCTCGCCATGAAGAAGATGATGGACGAGCAGGGCTGTAAGGCGTTCAGCAACACCTTTCAGGATCTGTACGGCATGAGGCAGCTCCCCGGCCTGGCCTCCCAGCACCTGATGGCGCAGGGCTACGGTTATGGCGGCGAGGGGGACTGGAAGGTGGCCGCCATGACCGCCGTCGTCAAGGCGATGGCCGAGGGTAAGACGGGCGGAACCGCCTTCATGGAAGACTATACCTACCATCTGGTCGAGGGCGAGGAATTCAGCCTGGGCGCGCATATGCTGGAGGTTTGCCCCTCCGTCGCGGCGGAGAAGCCCCGCGTCGAGGTGCACCCGCTGGGCATCGGCGACCGGGAGCCGCCCGCGCGCCTGGTGTTTACCGGCCACGCGGGGAAGGCCGTCGTGGTAAGCCTGGTGGATATGGGCGGCCGCCTACGCCTGATCTGTCAGGACATCGAGTGTATTATGCCTCCGATGAAGATGCCCAACCTGCCCGTGGCGCGCGTGGCCTGGAAACCGGCCCCCAACCTGACGACCGGCATCGAGTGCTGGATCGTCGCCGGGGGCGCGCATCACACCGTGCTCAGCTACGACGTCACGGCGGAACAGATGCGGGACTGGGCCGCCATGATGGAGATCGAGTTCGTCCACATCGGGGCAGACACGACGCCGGAGAAGCTGGAGGACGATCTGTTCGTTAAGGACGTGGCCTGGAAATTGCGCTGATAAACGCTTCCCGGCAGTGTTCCGTATCCCGGTTGCATAGCCTATACAACCCGCCTGTCCGTCCGTTCGCACGGCCGGCAGGCGGGTTGTTATATTTGTAGCGAGGGGGTTGCGTTTTCGGAAAGACTGTGTTATGATTTGCCTACCGAACGGTCGGTTGTTTTACGAAGCGGACGAACGCTTACTCCGGAGGAGACGCGCAAATGACGAAACAGCTCATACTGGACACGGCGCTGGCCCTGTTCATGGATCAGGGGTACGAAGGCGCCAGCATGAACGACATCGCGACGGCGGTCGGCATCCGCAAATCGTCGCTGTACGCGCACTTCCGGGGGAAGGAAGCGATCTTCGAGGCCGTATTCGAAGACATCCTCACGGAATACGCGGGCTTCATCGACGGGCTTACTGCCCCGCGCGGCGGCGAGAGCACGCTGCAAAGCCTCGAGCGTATGTTTACGGACTATATCCTCTATTGCCACGGGAACCAAAAAATGTACTTCTGGGACCGATATTTTTATTATCCGCCCGCGTTCCTGAAAGACCGCATGCGGGAAGGGACGCAGGAAACGCAGGACGCGTTTTTAGGGAAAATCGCACGGCGTCTGGAGCAGGGGATGAAAAGCGGAGAACTCCGCGCCCGCCCCGCGGCCGAAACCGCGCTGGCGTATTACTACCTGATGATCGGGCTTTCCATGTCCGTGAAGCTGTACGACCGGGAAGCGCTGTTGAAAGACACCGCCGCAGCATGGGCGGGGTTCGGGGCGGCGCTTGCCGCCGAAAGATAAAGGAGGATTCGACCGGTATGCAATCACGAAAGCTGGGCAACAGCGGGATCGAAGTCAGCCCCATGGGTTTCGGGTGCTGGGCCATCGGCGGGCCTTTTACGATGTTCGGCAAGCCGGACGGCTGGGGCAGCGTGGACGACCGGGAATCCGTCCGCGCCGTGCGCAGGGCGGCGGACCTTGGCGTAACGCTTTTCGACACGGCGGACGCCTATGGCACCGGCCACAGCGAGGAAGTGCTGGGGCAGGCGCTGCGCGGCATCCGCAGCAGGGTCGTCGTCGCCACGAAAGGCGGCTATACCCACCGGCGCGAAACCCGCGAACTCGTGGGGGAGGACACCTCCCCCGCCTATATCCGAAGCGCGGTGGAAGCGTCGCTTCAACGGCTGGGCACCGATTATATCGACCTGTACCAGATTCACAACGGCAGCATCCCGCCGGAAAACGTGGAGCCGCTGTTTCACGAGCTGGACAGGCTGCAGGGCGAGGGAAAGCTGCGAACCTACGGATGGAGCACGTTCGGAGCGGAAAACGTGGAAACCTTCGCCGCCAAAACGAAGGGAACGGTCATCCAGACGAAGGCCAACCTGTTCAGCTACGATCAGGCAGTGGCCGACGCCTGCGAGAAGCACGGCTTCGCCTGCATCGACAACTCACCGCTCGCCATGGGGTTCCTCTCCGGCAAGTTCACCGCCGCCACCCGCTTCGGGGGGAACGACGTGCGCGGTTCCGCCTTCGACTGGACGGAATACTTTGAAAACGGCAGGCCTAAACCGGCGTTTCTGGCCCGGCTGGAAAGCGTCCAGGAGGCGCTTCAAAGCGGAGGCCGCACCGTGGCGCAGGGCGCGCTGGCGTGGCTCTGGGCCAAAAGCGAAGCCAACATCCCCATCCCCGGGTTCAAGGACGTGAAACAGGCCGAGGAAAACGCCGGTGCAATGGCCTTCGGGCCGTTTACCGAACAGGAAACGGCGCGGATCGACGCGCTGCTGCAAATGCCCGCGCCCCGGTAAACCGGCTCGTTCCCGTGCGGAAACGCCGTACCGCCTCAACCGGACGAACGCCCCCGCCGCATGCGGCGGGGGCGTTCGTCCGTATACCCGGTTTTACCGGCGCTTTCTGGAAAAACGAAGCGTCGCCAGCCCGTAGAACAATGCCAGCGTGCCGAGGAGAATCAACAGGCTCGCGTACGCGGGGAGCGTATGGCCGCCGAAGCGGAAGAACACGCCCATCTGCTCCCGAAAGCCGTCGGTAATCGCGTCCGGCGCGAGGCTGAACACCTGTTGCATAGGCGCTTCCATCATCACCTGCCGCAAAAGCAGCGCCGCGTGGGAAAGCGGGAAAATTTTGATAACGAACTGCACCGCGCTCGGCAACATGCCGATTGGCAGATAGATACCCGTCAGAAACCCGACCAGCGTGCCCAGAATACTGCTGACGGTGCCGAAAGCGTTCTGACTCTTGATGAAGGAAACGATGAAGGAGATAAACGCCGTGTTGCACAGCGTCGACAGGAGAATCAGCCCCACCGTTTCCAGCGCCGGAAGCGGCGCGAGCGGCGCCCCGCCGCGGGAAACGATGTACAGTTCCGCCAGCACGAACGCGATCAGGGACATCACGCTGCCGATCAGAAAGGCGGCGACCTCGTACCCCGCCACGATCTTGCTACGGGCGACGGGCGAAGCGTTGAAATCCTTCACGAGCTTGTGCTGCTGGTCGTCCACCATGGTGCCGAACGCGCCCATGACCGTGGTAAGGGACGTGACCGCCAGCAGACCCGCCATGATCCAGCTGTCCATCATCACCTTAATGCCGTCTACTTTAGGCAGTTCGCTCGTCCACACGTCCCCCAGGAAAAGCAGGTACAGCATAAAAATGATAAGCACCGCGAGCAGGGAGAAGAACACGGACGCCTTGTCCCGGAAGAAAACTTTCAAATTGCGCTCGATCAGGGGTTTCATTCGCGTATCTCCTTCCCCGTAATGCCGATAAAGGCGTCGTCCATCGTGCCGTTAAGCACCTCGAAGCCGCCGATGAACTCCCGCAGGCGGTTAAGTAACGGCAACGCCTCCATCGTCGCGCCCAGCCTGATAATCACGCGGTCCGCGACCCGCGTATAGGCGATATCCTGATCGTCCAGCGCAGCCAAAAGCCCCGGCATGTCCGTGGGGGTAATTTTCAGCTGGTCGCTGGCGTATTCTTCCTTGAGCGCCGTGGGCGTGCCTCTGGCGGCGATTTTACCGTCGTCGATCACCACCACGTAATCCGCCTCGGCGGCTTCCTCCATGTAATGGGTGGTCAGGAACACCGTAAGCCCCGTCTCCTGTTGCAGGGCGCGCACGCTGTCCCATACGCTCTTGCGGGTCTGGGGGTCCAGCCCCGTGGTGGGCTCGTCCAGAAAGAGGATCTTCGGCGTGTTCACCAGCGCCCGCGCGATATCCGCGCGGCGCATCTGCCCGCCGGACAGCTTGCCGTAAGGGCGCCGGATAAATTCCCCGATGTCGGTTACGCTCGCGGCGCGGCGGATGGCCTCGCCGAGCTCCCCCGGCGCGTGGGGGTACAGGCCGCCGCGCACGCGCAGGTTTTCTTCCACGGTCAGCAGCGGGTCCAGCAAATGATCCTGAAACACCACGCCGATCGCTCGGCGGATGGCGGCGTCCTCAACGCCGAGCGTGTGTCCGTCGATGATCGCCTCGCCCGCGTCCGCTTTGAGCAGCGTGCACAGCATGTCGATAGTGGTGGATTTTCCCGCGCCGTTGGGCCCCAGAAAGGCGAAAAGCCGGCCCGCCTCCACGTAAAAGTCAACGCCTTTCACCGCCCGTACCGAACCGTAGGATTTCATCAATCCTTTGACTTCGATGATCTTTTCCACAGGACGCCTCCGTTCCAGCCGTACGCATAACCGGGATTCCGGCGGCCCGGCGCGGCCGGGCTTCCGCCGATCCTTCCAAAGGATACCACGCTTCGGTTTTCGATACCATAAAGAAATGATTAGAAAGCGATGAGGGCGGGGTGACAATCCCGCCCTCGTCATTCAGTCCGGGTCGTTCGGCCCTTTCCCGGCCAATATCCTGCCTTCGCTTTTCAACACGCGCGCTTCCCGAGTGCTTTCCTGTTTGGGTTGGGAAAAGTAGAGCGCGTACGCGCGTCTGCGTCCCGGCGTGAGCGCCGCGAAAGCCGCCTTCAGCGCGGGCTCTTCCTCCAGCCTGCGTGTCAGCGCCTCCGGCAGAGCCGGTTCCCCGTCCACGTGAAAATCCGTTTTCAGCCCCGCCTGCCGGATACGGATCGCTTCTTGCGCGTAGGCTTTCACCGTCGCCGCCAGCGCATCGATCTGCCCGACCGACGTAAAGCGGATCTGCCGGGCCGCGCGCACGTTTTCCGTCTGTTTGACCAAAACATGCGCGGGGTCGGGAAGCAGCGCGCCGTCCATGAACAGCAGAGCGCAGTAGTCTTTAAAACCGTGGATCAGCGCCACGTTCCCTTTTTCAGTTGAATAGGTCGGCTTGCCCCATTTTATTCCCTCCCGCAGCGGGAGGCTCCGCAGGAGCTCTCTCAGGCGGGCAAACTCCGCCTTCCACCGGTCGGCGTTAATAAAAAACACATCGGCGACCGTGTTTACGTCCTCTTTTCCCACCGTGAAACGCCTCCTTCTTCAGCGCTGGTAACTCGTTCCATCCGAAAGAATACACAAAAGGAGAGCAAGTGAATCCTGCTCTCCCGGTATGGTATGCGATTTCCGTGGCTCCGCGCGCCTTACTGTGCCGCCGCGGCCGCCGCAGCCGCGGCAAGGTTGACGCCTTTGGTGACCGCCGTGCTGGTGATGGTCGCGCCGCTGATGGCGTCCACGTCCTGTTTGAGCGTCACGGGCGTCTGTTTGCCGATGAACTGGTCGGTAAAGGCGGGTTCCTTGGCCCGCGCGCCAAGGCCTGCCGTCTCCGCGAATTTGGTGCCCCCGACGCTCAGGCCCTGCAGCGTCCCGTTCGCGTCCACGCCGATGGTCACTTCCACGGGCCCGCCGTAGCCGGTAACCGTTACGGAAGCGGTATAGCCGATCGTCTCGCCGTTCTTCAGCCCGCGGAACAGGCTGTCGACCGTATCGTCGTGCGCAAGCTCTTCAAACTGGTCCGCGTCAGCCAGCACGGCCCGGCGCGCCTCGTCGGCGGCCTTGGCGGACGCCTCGGCGATCGGCCCCTGCGTAACGGCGTTGGTAAGCGCCAGCAGCAGCGCCGCGCACAGCGAAATGATCGTGAGAATCACGAACGGGGGTAGCTTCTTTTTCATAGGTCTGGTCTGCTCCTTTGGTCGTTTGGCCGGACGCTTTTTACAAAGCGTCCGAAAAATTATATTATTCGTCTGCAGCGCGGGTCTCTTTACCCTGCGCTTTTTGGGCCACGTCGTTGGTATCGATCGTGTAGCGGTAGACAACGAAGCGCTGATACAGGTACTCCGTAACGAAGTTGATTACCATCGTGCCGCCCAGCACGAGATATTCGTTCCAGCCCCCGTCGGTCAG
The DNA here is from genome assembly GCA_964497495.1 of uncultured Oscillospiraceae bacterium. Classification (GTDB taxonomy): domain Bacteria; phylum Bacillota; class Clostridia; order Christensenellales; family Aristaeellaceae; genus CAXXOK01. The sequence continues at coordinate 45,195 of CAZCCZ010000017.1, read as the reverse complement.
CGCGGCCCCCCACCAGACGGACAGGGGCGTAAACGCCAGATAGTACAGAAATACCAGCGTCATCGCCTTGGGGATGTTGGCAACGCTGCGGAAGGTGTAACGGCGGTTGAACGTAAAATTCCACAGCACGCTCAGCACCAGCGCGATGCCGTAGCCCAGCCAGTAGGGGAAACGGAACGCCTCGTTGAATAACGTGAAGGAAAGCGCCTGTATCGCGCCCGCGGAAATGGAAAACAACGTAAACTTGACCATCTGCCAGCCCTGCTGGCTCGCGGTCATCGGCTTCATCCGCTTTCCCGGCGCGGCGCCCGGTTTCCGCATTCCCCACACTCCCCGTGCGCACAGAATAAGCCCGGTACGGGCATCGCGTATATCGTACCCCCTTCCTGTGGGCGCGTCAAGCATTTCTTATGTTTTCCTTTCAGGCGAAGCGGGCCGGTATGCCCGGCCCTCGCCCCTCGGGCAGTCTTCCCGCAGGCGGGCCGCCGGCCCCGGCCCTCCGGTTGCGAACGAGGGACAATCCGAGTATAATAGCACCGTTCTTCATTCTTTCATACGGTTTGCCCCGCGCGAAGAAACGCGGACGATTTTTCCGAAAGGCGGTATGCCTATGGACGTTCTATCCTATCTGCAGGAGGCGAGCGTGCGGTTCGGCCCCAGCGGGCACGAGCGCGAAACGGCCGAATGGCTGAAAACGCGCTTTGCGCCGTTGTGCGACGAGGTGACGATCGACCCCCTGTACAATGTGCTGGCCGTGAAGAAGCCGACCGCGAAAACCGCGAACGGCGGCCCTGCGCCGAAGATCCTGATGTGCGCTCACATGGACGAGATCGCCCTGATGGTGATCGACATCCTGAAAGACGGCTCCCTGCGTCTGGGCAACGTGGGCGGGGTGGACCCGCGTATCCTGCCCGCCGCGCTGGTCACCGTGCACGGCCGCACCGCCGGGGGCAAGCCCGCGGCGCTGCAGGGCGTCGTAGGCGCGAAAGCCCCGCACCTGCTGACTGCGGAGGAGCAGAAGCAGAACTATAAACGCGAGGATCTCTACGTGGATCTGGGGCTTGCTCCGGAAAAAGTGAAGAAGCTCGTACAGGTGGGCGACCTGGTCACGCTGAACGGCCGCACCGCGGGGCTGCTGAACGACCGCGCCGCCGGAAAGACGATGGACGACCGCGCCTGCATCGCCGTGATGCTGGAAGCGGCGGAGCGCCTGAAACGCGTGAATCACGCGGCGGAAATCATCTTCGCGTCCACCACGCAGGAGGAGGTCGGCTCCCACGGCGCGCAGGTGGCCGCGCACACGGTGAACCCCGATTTGGCGATCATCATGGACGTGAGCCACGCGCCTATTCCCGCCAGCCGGCCGGATACCACCGTGCCGTTGGACGCGCCCGCCGCCACCTACGGCCCCCTCATACAGTACAAGCTGCTGGAAAGGCTGAAAAAGACCGCGCATAGCCACAACGTGAAGCTTAACACCGAGCAGGCCGAGCGTCGCACCTACACCGACGCCGACGAAGTGCAAATCGCGCGCGAGGGCGTGCCCTGCGTGCTGATCGACCTGCCGCTTAAGTACATGCACACTACGGTGGAAACGCTGGACACGAATGTCATCCGCGAATGCGGACGGCTGGTGGCGGCCTTCGCTTCCGAAATCGACGAAGGGTGGGACGACGGGTTATGGACTTGAAAACCCTTTGCGAAGAGCAGGGCCTGAGCGGGCGCGAGGAGAAGGTGCGTCGGCTGGTAATAACCGAGTGTGAAAAAGCCCTCGGAAAAGACGCCGTTACGTTGGACGGCACGGGCAGTGTGATCGCCGTTCGCAAGGCGAAGAATCCGAAAAAACCGCGCGTGATGCTAGCCGCCCACACGGACGAGGTAGGCCTGATGGTCGTCTCCGCCACGGAGGACGGCCTGCTGCGCTTCCGGGCAATCGGCGGGGTGGACGCGCGGGTACTGGTTTCCAAACGCGTGCGCGTGGGGTACGATACGCCGGATTCGCCCTCTTTGCAAGGCGTTATCGGCGCGATGGCCATCCACCAGCAGACGGCGGAGGATCGCAAAGCCGTGCTGCCGGTGGACCAGTTGTATATCGATATCGGCGCGCGGGACAAGGCGGAGGCCGAGGGCAAAGCGCCCGCGGGAACGCCCGTCACCTTTGAGACGCCCTTCACGCCCTTCGGCGACGGCCTCGTGATCGCCAAGGCGCTGGACGACCGCGCGGGGGTCTGGAACCTGCTCCGGCTGCTCTCCGCGCCCTACGACGGGGAACTGGTTTTCGCCTTCACCTCTCAGGAGGAAGTGGGCTGCCGCGGCGCGACCGCCGCGGGGTACCGCGTGCAGCCGGACGTCGCGCTGGTGCTGGAAGCCACCTCCGCCAACGACCTCGGAGAAACCCCGGAGGCGCTGCAGGTGTGCCGCGTGGGCGAGGGCGTGTGCGTTTCCTTCATGGACCTGGCCTCCATCGGGGACGCGGAGCTGTACCGCGCGGCGCTGGCGGCGGGCAGGGAGAAGAACGTCGCCTGCCAGACGAAACGGTTCGTATCCGGCGGCAACGACGCGGGCGCCATCCAGCGCTCCGGCGCGGGCGCGCGGACGCTTGCGCTCTCCGTGCCCTGCCGCAACATCCACAGTCCCGCCTCGGTGTGCTCCCTGGCGGATATCGACGCGCAGGCGGCGCTTGCGCGCGCGTTGCTGGCTTGCCTGTAAACGTTCCTCCGCGATGAAAACGATACGAAAGGATGACCTTTCATGAAAGAACTCGTGAAACTGCTGACCGCCGTCTACGGCCCCTCCGGGCGCGAGGGCGAAGCGGCCGCCGCGATTGAAAAACTGCTCGCAGGCAAGGTGGATTCCATCCGGCGGGACGCGCTGGGCAACCTGATCTGCGAAAAGAAGGGAACCTCCGGAACCGGAAGGCGCATCATGCTGTCCGCGCACATGGACCAGATCGGCATGGTGGTGACGCACGTGGAAAAAGAGGGCTTTCTGCGCGTCAGCAACGTGGGCGGCCTGATGATCAACAACCTGCGCACGCGCCACGTGCGTTTCCCGAACGGCGTGCAGGGCGTGCTGGCGGAGCAGCCGCTGAAGCCCGGCGAAAGCAGCACGCTGCGCACCTGCTACATCGACGTCGGCGCCAAAGACGAGGCGGAAGCCCTGAAGCTGGTGCAGATCGGAGACGTGGCGGTGTACGCGGAGCCGTGCTTCGAAATCGGGGAACACCGGCTGGCCGCGCCCGCCATGGACAACCGCAGCGCCTGCGCCCTGCTGGTGAGCCTGCTGCAGGATCTGCCCCCCGTGAAAAACACGGTCGTGGCGGTGTTTTCCACCCAGGAGGAGGTGGGCACGCGCGGCGCACAGACCGCCGCCTACAGCGTGGAGCCGGACGAGGGCATCGCGCTGGACGTGACCCTCTGCGGGGACGTGCCGGAGGACCGCAAGCTGGCCGTAAACCTGGGGGACGGCCCGGCGATCAAGATCATGGACGCGCACAGCATCAGCAATCCGGAACTGGTGGAAAGGCTCTTCGCAGCCGCCAGACGCGCGAAGATCGCCTGCCAGCGGGAGGTGCTGCCCTACGGCGGCACGGACGCGGGCGCCATGCAGCGCACGCGCGGCGGCATGCCCGTGGGCACGGTCAGCATCCCGTGCCGGAACGTGCACTCCGCTTGCGAGATCGTGGATTTGCGGGACATGGAAGGCGCTAAAAAGGTGCTGCTCGCCTATCTGGCGCAGTAAGGCACGCCGGGCGGCGTTTCCCAAGACATACCAACCGGCCTCCCGTTGCGGCGGGGGCTGGTTTTTCGCAACCGGCATGGTATAATGCGGTTATCGGCGGGTTATGCCGACGGAAGGAGCGTCCGCGCGGCGTACGAACCGTCGGGCCCCGGTATGGAGGCCGTCTTCATGCGATTCCGGTGCCGGGCGGCGGCATAGCGCCGTAACCCCGCATCCGGGTCCCCGAAAGGAGCGATGATATGGGCATCATTTCCTGGCTGATCTTCGGCGCGCTGGCGGGCTGGGTCGCCAGCATCTTCATGGGACGCAACCGCGGCATGGGTTGCTTTACCAACATCCTCGTGGGTATCGTCGGTTCCGTACTGGGCGGGTGGCTTTCCTCTCTGCTGTTCGGCTGGGGCGGGGTCACCGGCTTCAACTGGAGAAGCTTCCTGATCGCGGTGGGCGGGTCATGCCTGCTGCTGACCATCTTCGGGGGAATCGGTAGGAAAAAAGAATGAAGTCGGTCTGCCTTTGCAGGAGCGCGAACGGCGGGTCTTCACGGTGATTATATGAAAATCGAGATCGTTCCGGCTTATCAGAATCTTTCGGCATACGCGGCGGGGCTGGATCACCACCCGGAAGAGGCGGCGGCTCTTTGGGAACGGTTGATCGTCGAACCCTGCTGGCCCACGCTGTGCCGGTTTGCTCCGTTCGATCTGTCCGAGCGGAAGCCAAAACCGATCCTTTCCATCGATTCCATAAAGAAACAGATCGCGCTTTTTGAACGGCTCGATCTCGATTTTCTGACGGACGAAATGCAGAAAATCACGTCGCTGTTGCCCTGTTCCCGGGACGAAGCCCTTACCGTCGCGCTGTTTCCGCTGTCCGACGACGCGTCCGTCCGGGAACGCCAGAACGGCGTAAGGGGATTTTCAACCTTCGGAAACATCGCCGTAGAGATCGACCCTTCGGCAAACCGTTATTTACCCTGGATTCCCTATGTGTTCGCGCATGAATTCCACCATACCGTATGGGGGGATTATTGGTACGGCGAGCACGGCGGCGAGCTTGAAAACCGGTTCGTGGATTCTCTGCTGATCGACGGGGAAGCGGACGGCTTCGCATTGTCGGCGTACCCCAATCTCCGGCCGCGCTGGCTGTTCGATCTTTCCGAAGAAGCCGTCGGCGCGCTATGGCGCAACGTATATTCGAAGATTGTCTTGGAACGGAACGTCGATTACGCCCGCTATATGTTCGGCGACGAATCGGCCGGGATTCCCTGGTGCGCCGGTTACGCCGTCGGCTACCGTATCGTCAGGCGGTTTCTGGACGCGCATCCGGACGTCGGCTTCGGAACGCTGCTTCCAATGCGCCCGTCCGATATTTACCGACTCAGCGGATACGGTATGCAGGAAAAGGCGTGAATTTCAGGCTTCCCGGCTGAATTCCGCCGGGTTACCCCTTCAGCATCTTCTCCGCTTCCGCCGTCAAATGCTTCAGCAGTTCCTCCGCCTCCGCCTTCTTCTTCGCGTTCACGTTTACGTACAGCTTGATCTTGGGCTCGGTGCCGCTGGGCCGCACGCATACGAAGTGCCCGCCCTCCATGGCGAAGTAGAGCACGTCGCTTTCGGGGTAGGGCAGCTTTTCCACCCTGCCGGTCGCCGCGTCGGTTTTCGTGCCCTTCAAAATGTCCAGCACCTGCTTCACCTTCACGCCGCCGATGGCCTTGGGCGGGTTTTCGCGGATGCGCTCCATCGCCTGCGCCATCAGCTTCAGGCCGTCCATACCGGGCATGGTGGTACTTTCCACGTGCTCCAGGTAATACCCGTAGGTCTCGAAAATTTCGTTCATCACGTCGGCCAGGGTTTTACCCTGCGCCTTGTAGTAGGCGGCGGCCTCGGCGATGAGCAGGCTCGCGTTCACGCCGTCCTTGTCCCGGACGAACGTGGAGCTCAGGTACCCGTAGCTCTCCTCGAAGCCGAACAGGAAGGTGTGGCTCCCGTCGTCCTCGAACTGCTGAATTTTTTCGCCGATGAACTTGAAGCCGGTCAGCGTGTCGAACAGCGCCACGCCGTGCGCGTCGCAGATAGGTTTGGCCAGCTGCGTGGACACGATGGACTTGACCGCCGCGCCGTTTTTAGGCAGCGTGCCGTTCGCCTTCTTGCCGGATAAAATGTAATAGAGCATCAGGCAACCAATCTGGTTGCCGGTCAGCAGGGTAAACTTTCCGTCGTGCCCGCGCACGGCCACGCCCAGCCGGTCGCAGTCCGGGTCGGTGGCGAAACAGACCTCCGCGCCCACCTCGTCCGCCAGTTTGATAGCCAGCGTGAAGGCGTTGGGGTCTTCGGGGTTGGGGGCTTTCACGGTGGGAAAGTCCGGGTCGGGAAGCTCCTGCTCTTTCACCACGCTAACGCTGGTGATGCCGATCTCCTTTAAAATCCGCCGCACGGGCACGTTGCCGCTGCCATGCAGGGGGGTGTAGACAATCTTGAGCGTCCGGCCTTCCTTGCGCACGATCTCCGGGTTGATGGAAAGGGTCTTCACCCGGCGGATGTATTCGTCGTCCACGTCCGCGTCGCCGATGATCGTCAGCAGGTTTTTCGCCTTGGCGGCCGCCTCGTCCATCCGTCTGGCCTGCGTGTAGGAAAGCGCCTCGATGGCGGCGGTCACCTCGTCGGCGGTCTCGGGGCCGATCTGCGCGCCGTCCGGTCCGTAGACCTTATAGCCGTTGTACTGCGGCGGGTTATGGCTTGCGGTGATCACCACGCCCGCGTCGGCCTTGAGCCGGCGCACCGCAAAGGAAAGAACGGGCACGGGGCGCAGCGCGTCGAAAAGCTTGGCGTGGATGCCGTTGGCGGCCAGCGCCAGCGCGGTTTCCATGGCGAACTCGGCGCTCTTGCGGCGACTGTCGTAGGCGATGACCACCGTGGGCGCGGTAAAATGCGCGTTCAGGTAATTCGCAAGCCCCTGCGTGGCGCGGCGCACGGTGTACACGTTCATTCGGTTGGTTCCGGCGCCCAGCACGCCGCGCATCCCGGCGGTGCCGAAGCTCAGGCCGCGGTAAAAACGGTCCTCCGTCTCCGCGGGGTCACCGGCGATCGCTTTCAGTTCCGCAACCGTTTCCGCATCGGTGGCAAAATCCCGTAGCCAGGCCTCGTAAGTTTCCCGGTAGCTCATACACAGGCTCCTTTCCATGCCGCGCATGGGTTTCGTTAAACACGGCCGCCCGCGTGGGGCTGCCGTTTCATTATATCCGTTTCACAGGCGGTTTGCAACGCAGGCCGGGGGAAAGCCGTCCCTTCGGTTGAGCAGGGCAAAGCGTGCGCCGCGCCGGGGGTCCTTCGTTATTTCTGGCCGTGCTCAGCCCGTATGGGCCTCGGGACAGCACGTTTTACAGCCGTCCGCGTCGGCGTAAAACCGTTTCGCAGCGGTGACCGCTTCCGTGGCGCTGGGAAACAACCCCAGGCTGATCCGTTTCTCGTAGAGAATCTGATCCCCCCACAAACATCCGATACTGTGTACTTCGTGATGCAGGCCCGGGTTTTGGGTCTGATCCGTATTTACAAAGTAGTACATCATAAATATTTCCTTTTCAAAGTCGGCGTTCAACAACCTATCGGCAGACGTTTCGGTTCTGTCCCTCCACAATATGGAATATATTACCTATAGAATGTAGTATATACCATAATATTGGTTTTGCAAGGGGAACGCCGCGCCTTCCGTCCATTACCTGGGTTCGGGGTTGCGATCGTTTCTTGCGCATTATCCCGGAATGGCGTACAATAGCCCTGCGCCGGGGAAACCGGCAAAACCAGCAGGGTAAAGAAGGTCGTTATTTTGGCGGACGTCGTCGTCGTTGGGGCGGGCCACGCGGGGTGCGAAGCCGCGCTGTCCTGCGCGCGCATGGGGCTTTCCACGCTGCTGCTCACGCTGGACGTGAACAGCGTGGCGCTGATGCCCTGCAACCCCGCCGTGGGCGGCACCGGCAAGGGCCACCTCGTGCGGGAGCTGGACGCGCTGGGCGGGCAGATGGGCCTTGCCATCGACCGTACCTTTTTACAAAGCCGGATGCTCAACGTGGGTAAAGGCCCCGCCGTGCACAGCCTGCGCGCGCAGGCGGACAAGCGCCGCTACCACGAGGAAATGCTCAAAACCCTGTTCGCGACCGAGAACCTGACCCTCCGCCAGTCCGAGGTAATGGACATCCTTACGGAAAACGGCCGCGTGACGGGCGTGAAAACCATGACCGGGGACGTGGTTCCCTGCCGCGCCTGCATAATCTGCGGCGGCGTATACCTGAAAAGCCGCATCATCATCGGCGAATATTCCAAAAACAGCGGCCCGCAGGGATTGCTGCGGGCCGAGGGCCTCAGCGACGCGCTGACCAACCTGGGTTTCGAGCTCCGGAGGTTCAAAACCGGCACGCCCGCGCGCATCGACGTGCGTTCCATCGACTTTGACGAGATGGAGCCGCAGCCGGGCGACGACCCGATCACCCCGTTCTCCTTCCTCACCGTAGCGCGGGCGCCGGAATGCGGCGTTTCTTTTCCCATGGTTAACCGGCGGCAGTGCTACCTGACCTACACCAACGAGGAAACGCACCGCATCATCCGGGAGAACCTGCACTTAAGCCCCATGGTGCGCGGGGACATCAAGGGCACGGGCACGCGCTACTGCCCCAGCATCGAGGACAAGATCCGCCGCTTCCCGGATAAGGACCGGCACCAGCTCTTTCTGGAGCCGGAAGGGCTGGACGCGCCGGAATGGTACGCGCAGGGGTTCAGCACCAGCCTGCCGGAGCGCGTGCAATGGCCCATGTACCACACGGTACCGGGCCTGCGCCGCGCGGTGCTCACCCGGCTCGCCTACGCCATCGAGTACGACTGCATCGACCCCACGGAATTGAAGCTTACGCTGGAAAGCCGCCGCATCCCGGGGCTGTACTTTGCCGGGCAGGTGAACGGCACCAGCGGCTACGAGGAAGCCGCCGCGCAGGGGATCCTGGCGGGCATCAACGCCGCGTGCGGCCTGCTGGGGCGGGAACCGCTCGTTTTAACGCGGGACATGGCCTATATCGGCGTAATGGTGGACGACCTGACCGTGAAGGGCGTGGACGAACCCTACCGCATGATGACCGGCCGGGCCGAGCACCGCCTGCTTCTGCGGCAGGACAACGCCGACCTGCGGCTGACCCGACTGGGCTACGACCGCGGGCTGGCGGGCGAAGCACGGCTCCGGCTGATGGAAAGCAAACGCGGGGCGACGGAGGCCCTGACGGAAAAACTGAACGACATCCGTTTGAAAGCCACGCCGGAACGCAACGCCTGGCTTGCCGGCCGCGGCGAAACCGCGGGCGAGCTGAGCTATACCGCCGCGGAACTGCTGCGCCGCCCGAAGATCGACCTTGCCGCGCTTTCGCAGCTGCTGCCGGAACTGGAAAGTTTCCCGGCGGACGCGCGCGCGCAGGCGGAACTGAACGTGAAATACGAAGGCTATCTGGAAAAAGAACGCCAGCAGGTGGCGCGCGCACGGGAGATGGAGGCGTGGCTGATTCCCGAGGATACGGACTACGCGCAGATCGGCAGCCTGCGCATCGAGGCGCGCCAGAAGCTGACGAAACGCCGCCCCCGGAGCCTAAGCCAGGCAGGGCGCATCCCCGGCGTTAACCCGGCGGACGTGGCGGTGCTGATGGTATGGCTGAAAAAGCGCAGGGACGAGGAGAAGCGGACGGATACCCCGTGATCCGGGCTTGCATATCAAAACCGCGTGCGGGTTTGTCGCATGCGGTTTTTTCTATCCACGCTTTCCGTTTACGCGTCCAGCACTGCGGTTTCGTCGCGTTCGCGCAGGCGGTCCAGCCGCGCGTTGCGGAAGTACAGGCCGATATCCAGCAATATCTCCAAAAGATTGATCACGTAAAAAGCCCCGCCCAGATAAAACAGGAAGTTCAGTCCGCCGGGCGCCGCACCGGTAAGCTGCAGCACCTTGCGCGTGATGCCGAACCCGTACCCGACGCACACGAACACCTCGAAGAAGAGGCTTTTCCCCTTCGTCGTGCGGGATTTATACGACCGGTAAACGGACAAAGGCCACGAGAGGCCGAAGCAGATAATCATCAGGGCTTCCAGCAGGTCGAGCATACGTCTGCCTCCTTCATATTCCGGTTCCGCCCGCCGCCGCCCGCAGCACGTAGACGAAGGCGACGGTCAGAGGGCGCGCCTTCCGGCTGTCGGAAGGCGCGCCCTCTGAAAACGGGTAATTCAATCCGTCATTCCTTGCCGAAGCAGCCCACGTGCTTCAGGTAGGCGGTCGGGCTCATGCCGACCACGTGCTTGAACTGCTTGCTGAAATGGTAGGGGTCGGGCATGCCGATCTCCACGCCCGTCTGCTTTACGTTCAGCCCGCCGCGCAGCAGCGTTTTGGCCCGTTCCATCTTAAGAAACTGCAGGTACGCCAGCGGCGGAATGCCGAGTTCCGAGGAGAAACGCTTGCGGAACGTCTCCACCGGCATGCGGCTGATGGCGGCCATATCCGCCAGGGAAAAGGAATCCCGGTACTGGCAGGCGCGCAGGGTATCCACCACGCGGGCGATCTCATGGCTCAGGGTCGCGCTCATCGCCACGCTCTGGCCGCTGTGGGCGGCCAACAGGCCCCACAGGAGCTGGCCCAGCTGGAAGCTTGCGTCCGCGCTGCCCGTGTGGCGCACCAGCACCTGCACGATCTGCCGGGATAAAAGCACCTGCGAAGGCAGGGTGCCCTGCCGGGCGGGCACGTCGTTAAGCGCGTTCATTTCCCGCAGGAAATCGGCGCTCAACGGTCCGTCGATCGTCAGCCACAAAATACGCGCGTCCTTGGCATTCTTCAGCCCGCAGCCTTCCGTGTTCGGGGGAATGACCATGCACTCTCCCTTTTTCAGCTCCGTATCCTCGCCGCGGGCGGAAAACACGGCCGCGCCTTCGTCCACGATCATCCACAGCCATTTGTCCCCGGTGTACAGGCGGTAGTTCTGCTGTTGCAGCATGGCGCTTCCGGCGCTGTGGATCCACACGCCGCTGCTTTCCACCAGCGGCGCGGGCGAATGGGTGCCCTGTATGAAAACGCCCGGATCACCACTGTCGATCACGGGGGGCTTGGGAATGAACTGCATGTAGGACACTGTGCTTCCTCGCTTTCGTGTTACCGTTACGCGGCGCCGTATAAAAAGCCGCCGCGTTTCGCCTGCCGCGCCGCGCCGGTGCCCCGTGCGCGCCGTGACAATTACGACTATTATACGAACGACCGGCCCGCTTGTCAATTCCCGAATGGGTAAGAATGTGCAAATTGTTTCCGAATATTACAACCCTGTCGGGGTCCCGCGCAGGCGGGAAACCCTTTACTTTCAACAGGCACATACAACATGAGCAAAAAACAGCGTGAATATTTGGTCATAATGACGCCATATTCTTACATGACCATCATTCCGTTACCAGCCACGCGTTCCGCTCCGCGTCCGGGCCGTCGATCCACGCGGAATAACACAGTTTGATCGCAGTTACGCTGAGCGTTCCAATGCCGTCCGTCATGGCCCGGTTGTTGCAGCCGTTGGTCAGCATCACCACGCCGGTGCGGTCTGTCGGGTCGAAGTACGCCGCGCAGAGCATGCCGTTGGCCTTGCCGCCGTGCCCGTAGAGCGTCCGCCCGCCTACAAGGGTGTCCGCAACAATGTTCATGTCCAGCCCCCAGTCGCCGTCGCACGATACGGAACCCACGCCGTTCTGCGCCGTGCGCATTTCAGCGCAGGCGGCCTCCGAAAGCACACGCGTGTCTCCGTACGCGCCGCCGTCGCACAGGGCGATGAGCAGCCTGGCCAGATCCGGCGCGGAGATCGCAAGCTTTCCGGCCGTAAGCGTGTAATCCGTAAGCGTGTCGGGCGCGCCGGAAGGCGCAACGTCCGCGCGCACGGCAGTGTTCAGGGTACCCGCAGGCATGTTGTACATATCCGCAACGGACGCCGTGCCCGGCAGCAACGCGGCATTATAGGCCGCCGTAACGCCCAGCGGCGCGAACACCGCCGTCATCATATACTCGTCCACCGTAAGCCCCGTCAGGTTCTCGATCACCACGCCCAGCAGGCCGCCGCCAAAATTGGAGTACGTCATTTTCCCGCCGGGCGACGTATCCTCGTAAAACAGGTACCGCACGTACCCGAGTGAAAACAACTTCGACAGCGGGGCCGCGTCCCCGCGCAGGGCCAGCGAATACAGGCCGCTGTCCCGGAAGCCCGCCGTATGGCTCATCAGCTGCCGCAGGGTAATCGGCTCGCTGGGATACCAGGGGTTTCGCACCGTCACGCCGATCAAGTCGGACAGGTCACCGTCCAGCGAGGCCCGGCCCTCGTCCACCAGCCGCATCACGCCCATCGCGGCGACCATCTTGCTGATGGAGCCCACGCGGAACAGCGTGCCTTCGGTCACGGCCGCGCCGTCCGGCGAAAGCGCGCCGTAACAAACCGTGTGCGTGACGCGCCCTTTCTCGAACACGCACAGACACGCGCCCAGCGTGTCGTACCGGGCGAAAAGTTCGGTCAGCGCCGCGCGCGGGTCGTCCGCCGCGGCCTGCGCCGCCGCCCCGGTCCCGGCGTGCGCGGGGGCGGACCGGCACGGGAGGAAAGATATCATGAGGATGCCGCACAGAAGCAGCGCGGCGACCGGCCGCGGCGGCCCGTACCCGCTGCCCCTTCGGCGACTCGTCGCATTCATCCGCATATCCTCCCGGCCGCGCCCGTTACCGGCATTCGGCTTCGGTCATTATACCACACGCACGCGGGCGGCGGAAAATACGGCGGCCCGTTGCGCGCGGGTATGCGAGAATTTACAAGCGGGCCCGGACGTATGTCCGGGCCCGCTGGGGTGCGCCGTTATGCGGCTGTTTTCTAGATGTTGCAGGGCTTCGCGTTACTGCTATACAGCACCTGAAGCGTATTCTGCCCCGCCACGCCGTCAATGCCACCTGGGATATCATTAACTTGCTGGAACAACTTCACGGCGTTCTCCGTCGCGTCGTCGAACTTGCCGGTGATCTTGCCGTCGTAATACATCAACTCGTACAGCGTGTATTGCAGTTTCTTGATGTCGGAGCTGGCGCCGGTGTTCTCCGTTTTGCTCAGCTTTTTATAGCTCCCGCTGGCGCTGGTACCGCCGTACAGCAACCGCTGGGTGCTGGGGCCGGCCACGCCGGTGACGCGAAGGCCCTTGGCCGCCTGGAAGCTCTTGACGGCTGCGATGGTGCCGCTGCCGTAATCCCCGTCCAGCGTGCCGCTGTAGTACCCCGTGCTGGAAAGCACGCTTTGCAGGGCGGTCACGTTGGCCACGGAAGACTTCGTGGTACTGGAAATGGTTTTATAACCGTTGGTGGACGCCGTTTCGCCGTAGCTGGCCGGGTCCGTGCCGCCGCTGCTGCTGCCCCCGCTGGTGCCGCTGCCGCCCGTGCCCGTGGAACTGTACAGGGCGTTCATCGTGGATTTGCCCGCAACGCCGTCCTTGGTAAGTCCGTTGTCCGACTGGAAGGAGATCACGGCCGCCTGCGTGGCGGCGCCGTAGTCCCCGTCCACGGAGCCGGTGTAATATCCCAGGTCTTTCAGCCGGGATTGGAGCGCGCGCACGCCGTTGCCGTTCATTCCCAGCTTGAGGGAACCCAGATAGGCCGCTACGCTGCTGGCTTTCTTAGCCGAGGAGGAATACAGCTTGGTCAGCGTCGTGGGGCCGGCGACGCCGTCCGCGTAAATCGAGTTGCGCTTCTGGAACGCCACCACCGCGGCTTCCGTGGTTTCGGCGAAGGTGCCGTCCGCGGTGCCGGCAAGGTATCCCAGGACGATCAGCCGGTTTTGCAGTATCTTCACCTGCGCGCCCGAGGAACCCATCTGCAGGTAGATATTCGTCTTTCCGTTGGTATAGCTGTTCGTGGTCGTCGTCGTGGTGGTCGTCGTGGTTTTCGAACCGCCGGAGCTTCCGGAACTGCCGGAGGACGAGCTGCTTGTGCTGGATTTGGACTTGGGCACAGCGTAATAACCGTACGCCGCTTCCTGCGTCTTCGTTCCGGCAACGCCGTCCGCGGTCAGGTTGTTGGCGGCCTGGAAAGCTTTCACGGCGGCGACGGTACCCGCGCCGTAGTCCCCGTCCAGCGAGCCGGAATAGTACCCCAATTCCTTCAGGCGCGTCTGCAACTGCTTGACGGCCGTGCCGGAAGAACCGGATTTCAGCGTCGTGCTGCTGCCGGTGCCCGTGGTCGACGTGGCGGTGGGCTTGGGCGTGGCCGTGGCGGCCGCGACCGTCGCCCCGCCGGAGGTGCCCGCGGTGCCCGCGGGGCCGACGGTGATCACGTTGCTGGGGGGGTTGGTGGCGTTATCGTTGTTGAAGTCCCAGCTGGACCAGTCCAACTGCTGGCTGCCGCCGGACGGCGCGGGCGTCGGCGAGGCCGTGGCGGTCGGGACGGGGGTGATGACCGTCTGAAACTGCTGCCCGCCGGTTGCGACGGTCAGGCCGTTGGTATCGTCCACGATGCGGTCCGGCTCCACGTAACAGCCGGTCATGGCAAGGGCGGCGATCAGCAGCGCGACGAGCAGCCCGAGTTTGCGGGCGTGCCTCGCGTTCTTGGTTTGTATCGGATGCTCTTTCACTGAATAACACTCCCTCGTCTGGCTTGGGCACGAACGCCCGCCGGTACGGCCGCCCCAGGCGGGCGACACCGATATTGTACCTAAAAGCAGGCGGGAAAGCAAGCGCCATTCGGCCTTTTCCCCTGAAGGCGCCGCCTTTCTCCACCCATAGGACGTGCGTTCCGCGCGTTTTATTCCATTTTCCAAAAAAAACCTGTCGCAGCGCGGGCTTTCGGCGCCATTTCCGCCCGTCCCGCCGTTACCGCGCGGTTCCTTCGCCCAGCGCCAGCGAGAATAGCGCGGCTTCCGCAACGGGGACCCCCGTCGCTTCCGCCAACGCGCGGCGGTACAGGGCGATCTGCCCGCCGTAGAGCGGCCACAGCTCTTCAGCCGCCCGCACCCCGTCCGTCTTGTAATCCACCAGCGTCCACGCGCCGTCCGTGCGGTAGCACAGGTCGATGATGCCCTGCGCGATCATCCCTCCGCGTTCCGGCAAAACCAGGTTGAAGCTCCATTCCCGCCGCACGGTCGCCGCGGCCAGCGCGCCGCGCCCATAGGAGCTTGCGAAGAACTTCGCCACGGTATCGGCATCCGTCAGCGCCTGTTCTTCCGGCGTCAACTGCCGTCGGGCGGCAAGGGCGTTCAACTGGCGCGAAACCTCACGGGCAAGCAAAGCCGCGTCCCCCGCCGCCGCGCGAAGGCCGTCGTACGCAAGCAGCGAAAGCGCCTTGTGCGTCGCCATGCCCCGCAGCAGGCCCGTGCGCCCGGCCGGCGGCCGCAGAAAGGCGGGGAACGCGGGCAGGTCGTCCATCAGCCGGGGGCGCGCAAGCGGCAGCGGCAGGCGTTTCTTTTCTTCGTTCTCCGCCTGCGCGGCGTCATCGCCGTCCGCCTGCAAACCGGCCGGGGCGGCCCGCCGCTCCTCCCTTTCGGCGTAGGCCAGCGCGGTGACGCCGACCTTGAAAGGGTGGTGGGTAAACGAGAGAGGCGGCGCGACCGGGTCGGCGTAAACTGCGGTATCCTTTTCAGGTGGGGGTGCGGCCAGGGCGGACGCGCGCAGGGCTTCCGTAAGCGCGCGCAGCCGCCCGGTGCGCGCCTCCAGCGCGGAGAGAGCCGTATCGCCCCGCGCGCAGGCAAGCGCGGTCTGCGCCTCCTCTACGCCGCTGTGGAAAACCAGCCTCCAATCGGGCCATTTATGTGGATGTATTGTGGTTTGTGTGGAAAACGCGGGTCCGAAACCGTTTGTCCTCGTGGAAATGTCCAAAACTTCTTCCGGTTTCCATTCCTCCGCGGCATCGTCCCCGTTGACGCACTGGCAGACCCACGAAAACATGCTGCCCGCGCCGGATACGTCGTAGCCGGAGCCTCCGTCCGAGCGGAGCGCGGACTCCGCGAAGGTTTCGGGCGTCCGTTTGTCGTCCGAGCCCATCAGGATCAGCTCGTCTTTGGCCCGCGTCATCGCGACGTACAGGAGCCGCGCGCGTTCCGCGCGCTCCTCCGCCTGCGCCCGCAGGTCGATCGCCCCTTTCAGCAGCGTGTCGTCCGTTACGCGGGCCTCCTCGTTCACGTACGGCAGAGCCACGCCCAGCCGCGGGTGCATGGAAAGCGCGGAGGCCCTGCGCCGGGCGAACGGCTCCTCCAGCCCCATTACGAAAACGACCGGAAATTCCAGCCCCTTGGCCTTGTGGATGGTCATCACGCGCACCACGTCCTCGCGCGGGCCCAGCACCGTGGGGCTGTCCCCGCCGCGCACGCCCGCCTGCGCCGCCACGCCATCCAGAAAATCGCGCAGGCCGCCGCCGCGCTGCCGCACGTGGTCGCCCGCTTTCTGACACAGCATCCGCAGGTTCGCCTGCCGCAGCTTGCCGCCGGGCTGGCAGCCGTAGAACGCGTACAGCCCGGAACGGCCGAGCCAGCCCCACAGGTACTCGTCCAGAGGCGTTTCCGCCAGCAGGAACCGCTCGTGCTCCAGCGTTTTAAGCGCGTCCGCGCAGCGTTTGCCCCACGCGCCGTTTTCCAGGGCGGCGGCGCGCAGCGCATCCAGGTAGGAGCCTTCCGGGCGGTTCAGGCGCACGGCGGCCAGTTCCCGTTCGTCCATGCCCACGGCGGGGCCGCGCAGCCAGCCCAGCAGCGACAGATCGTCCGCAAGGTTGTCCATCAGGCGCAGATGGTTCATCGTCTGCGCGATTTCCTCGCTCTCCATGCCAGAACCCCGATCCTCGCTGTAGACGGGAACGCCCAGCTCGCCCAGCGTACGTTCCAGCACGTCGGAAACGCCCTTCATCTTCGGCCCCAGCACGGCGATATCCCGGAAGCGCAGGGGCTCCGTTTCCCCATCCTCCCGCACGACCGTACGCCGCCCCACCCGTTTCAGAATCTCGCGCCCCAGCGCGTACGCCTGCACCTTCGTCCTTTCCGCCGCCTTCACAGGCTGCGTGAACAAGTGCAGGGAAACGGGAAGGCCGGCTTTCCCGGGCGCGCCCGGATACAGCCGCGCCTCCGCGTCGTAGTCGATCTCCGTCACGTCCGCGCGCATCACCCGCTCGAACACGCGGTTGACGGCGGCCAGCACGTTTTCGTCGGAGCGGAAATTGGCGTTCAGGCTGATGCGCCGCCGTGGCGCTTCCTTCTCCGGCGAAAAAGCGCGCGCCTTCTCCATGAACAGCGTCGGATCGGCCTGCCGGAAACGGTAGATGCTCTGTTTCACGTCCCCCACGTAGAAAACCCGCTGGGGCGGTCCGGATGTTTCACGTGAAACATCGCGCTTGAGGGCGTTCAGAATCGCCTCCTGCACGCCGCTGATGTCCTGATACTCGTCCACGAAGATCCCGTCGAAGCGCGCGGCCACTTCTTCACGGTTTTCGGGAACGCGGAGGATACGCAGCGCCATCCGCTCCAGGTCGTGAAAGTCCAACAGGTTTCGCTCCCGCTTCTTCCCGGCGTACCGTTCGTCCATATCCCGCGCCGTTCGCGCGAGCGCCGTAAGCGAGGGCTGCATAGCGTTCAGGCGGGCCACCGCCGCGGCCGGTTCCTCCGGCAGATGCCCCGCCACGTCTTTACGGATGATTTTCTTGATGCTCTCGCGGTTTTCCTGATACCGTTCTTTCAGCGCCGCCTCCGGGCCTTCCAGGCCGCGCACTGCAGGCAGTCGCCCTAGAGAGAACACCTGCGCCGCCGCGATTACGGCCGGAAGCCCGCCGGAAAACGCGGCGGCCAGTTCCTCCACGGCCTGCCTGTCCGCGGCCATGACCGGGCGGTAGGCGGGCGGGCACAGCGGGTCGTCGCCCAGCCGCAGGCTGCGCTCGGCCAGATCCTGCGCGCCGGACAACAGAATACGGCAATCCGCCAGCAGCGTTTCCGCCATTTCGCCGGAAAGAAGGTCGTCTTCGGCATATCGTTTCCCGGCGCAGCGGTCCAGCCAGTCAAACGGGTCGGGCAGCGCCATCAGGAAGGGGTACAGGTCGTCCAGCATCCGGTCGATACGGTCGTCCTCAAATTTCACGGTCAGCTCGCGCGCGGATTCGTCCCCCGCGGCGGCGCGTTCGTACAGGGCGTCCAGCGCGTCCGTTTTGGCGGCGGCGCGAAGGCCTGCGCAGACCGCTTCGTCTCCGAGCGCCGAAAGCGGGTCGATATCCACGGCCTGAAAATACTCCCGCACAAGCTTCTGGCAAAAGCTGTGCAGCGTGCTGATCTGCGCCGTTTCCAGTAACTCTGCCTGCCTGCGCATGCGGCGGTCGGAAACCGCCGCTTCCGACAGGCGCGCCTGTAAACGCTCCCGCATTTCCGCGGCGGCGGCGTGCGTGAAGGTAACGATCAGCATCCGGTCCACCGAAAGGCCGTCGTCCCGGAGGAGGGAGAAAATCCGCTCGATCAGCACGCGCGTCTTGCCGCTTCCCGCGGCGGCGGAGACGAGCAGTTCCCGGTTTCGGGCGATAACGGCTTCATTTTGGGCAGGCGTCAGGGGCATGGCGGAGTCACCTCGTTTGTCTCCATTGTAGCGCCGGGCGCCCGGCTTGGCAAGGGGAACGCCGCGCGCGAATGTTTCACGTGAAACATTCGCAAGCCCGTCGCGCTTCTCCCGCGCGGCGTTGCCATTTCCCGGAAGCCCGTGATATAATAAGGCATTCTTCGTTTATGAAGGAGGTTTCCCATGCCTGTTGGAAAGTTCGACGTAGATGGCATCCGGCAAAGTATAATCGGCAAGCTGCAGCGTTATTACGGCGTGACCGTGCAGGACGCCACGATGCAGCAGTTATATAAGGCGGCCGCTTCCACCGTGCGCGACCAGATTATGCAGAAATGGATGGTCAGCCGGGAGAAACGCGCCAACGAACAGGGCAAGCGCCTGTATTACCTGTCCGTGGAGTTTTTAATGGGGCGTAGTCTCAATTGTAACCTCATCAACCTGTGCAGCCAGGATCATTACCGCCAGGCGCTGACCAGCCTGGGCATCGATCCCGCGGCGCTGATCGCCGAAGAGCCGGAGCCCGCACTGGGCAACGGCGGCCTGGGCCGCCTGGCCGCCTGCTTTTTGGACAGCCTTTCCAGCCTTGATATCCCTTCCATGGGCTGCACCATCCGCTACGAGTTCGGCCTGTTCCGCCAGAAGATTGTGGACGGCCAGCAGGTGGAGTTGCCGGACACGTGGCTGCAGAACGGCAACGCGTGGGAGATCATCGCCGCGGAGGACATTTGCCAGGTGCGCTTCGGCGGCAATGTGCGGGAAAGTGAAGTAAACGGCCGCACCGTATTCACGCTGGAAAACGCCTACACCATCGACGCCGTGCCTTACGACATGCCCGTGGTGGGCTACGACACGGACTGCGTGAACACGCTGCGCACGTGGAGCGCCCGCAGTTGCGAAGTGTTCGACCTGAAAGCCCTGGGCGGCGGCGCGTACGACAAGGCCATGGACGAAATGAAGATGGCCGAGGTCATCAATAAGGTGCTTTACCCGGAGGACAGCCATTGGGAAGGCAAGCTGCTTCGCATGAAGCAGCACTATTTCTTCACCTCCGCCACTTTGCAATACGCGCTGAAGGATTTTAAGCGCCAATACGGCAACAACTTCGACCTTCTGCCGGAAAAAGTGGTCTTTCACATCAACGACACGCACCCCGGCCTCGCGATTCCGGAACTCATGCGCCTGCTGATCGATCAGGAGGAGCTGGGCTGGGAAGCCGCGGAAGCCATCACGCGCCGCTGCGTGGCCTACACCAACCATACCGTGATGCAGGAAGCGCTGGAACGCTGGCCGCAGGATATGATGAAGCAGACGCTTCCGCGCATCTTCATGATTCTGGAGGAGCTCAACCGCCGCCTGTGCGACCGGCTGTTCAAGGCGTATCCCGGACAGTGGGAGCGTATCGGCCATATGGCGGTGCTTGCCTACGGGCAGGTGCACATGGCCAACCTGTGCGTTGCGTATTCATTCAGCGTCAACGGCGTCAGCCAGCTCCACGGCAAGATTCTGACCGAGGGGCTTTTCCACGATTACTACCTGGTGGAGCCGGACAAGTTTACCGCCATTACCAACGGTATCACACACCGCCGCTGGCTGCTTTCCGCCAACCCCGCCATGCGTGACCTGCTTACCGAAACGATCGGCACGGGCTTCTACCGCGACGCGCAGGAGCTGGAAAAGCTTCTGCCCTTCGCCGAAGACGCGGCCTTCCGGCAGAAGTTCGCGCAGGTGAAGCAGATTAACAAGGAGCGGCTGTCCAAGCTCATCGGCAAGCGGCAGGGCATCGCGCTGGATCCGGCGTTCATTTTCGACGTGCAGGCCAAGCGGCTGCACGAGTACAAGCGGCAGCTTCTTAACGCCCTGCACATTCAGGTGCTGTACAACCGCATCGTGGAGGACGAGAATTACGACGCGCCGCCGCGCGCCTTTCTGTTCGGCGCCAAGGCCGCGCCCGGCTACTACCGCGCCAAGCTGATTATCCGCTACATCAACGCTCTGGCCGCCCTGATCGACAAGCATCCGCGCGCGCGTAAGTTCCTGAAGGTGGTGTACATCGAAAACTACGACGTTTCCACCGCCGAGTACCTGATGCCCGCCGCCGAGATCAGCCAACAGCTTTCCACCGCGGGCAAGGAGGCCAGCGGCACCGGCAACATGAAGTTCATGATGAACGGCGCGCTGACGCTGGGCACCATGGACGGCGCGAACGTAGAGATTTACGATCTGGTTGGGCCGGATAACATCTACATTTTCGGCATGCGCGCGGAAACCGTGGAAGGCATGTACGCGGAGGGTTCCTATAACCCCATGGGCATTTTCGAAACCAACGCGGAAATCCGCCGCGCGCTGAGCCAGTGGCTGGACGGCACGCTTTTCCCGGACGAGCCCATGGCGCTGCAGGACCTGTACCACATGCTGCTGATGGGCGATTACGGCGGCATGCCGGACGCGTACTTCGTGCTTAAGGATTTCGGCAGTTATACCATGGCCAACCGCCGGATGATGACGGATTACCGCGACCGCGACAAATGGCTGAAAATGTCCGTAATTAACGTGGCGAAGTCCGGCTACTTCGCTTCCGACCGCACCATAAGGGAATATAACGAGAAAATCTGGCATATTTAAGGGGTGCCGCGCTTCGCGCGGGCAGAAACAGTCTGTTGTTTCTGCATTTCAAGGGGGGCTTCTTCCAAAATGGAAGGGGCTCCTTCTTTGCTTCTTTGGGGTGTTGCGCCTACGGGGCGCAAGGATATCGCATTTGTGGATGTGGGCACACCAAAGGGCTTTGCGATCGCCCTTTGGAAACCTTCGCACGCCCTTCGAGCATGTTAGCTTTTATGTATCGCCGTATCTGCGGATGCGTGCAGGGGCGAGCGGAAAGCCCCTGCACGCTTCGGAATCGCCTTCTTACCCGGCGGGCTGCGCGCGAGGGCATCGCACTATGAGTACAGGACAGTCGTCCGCCGCTACCTGCGGTAGCGCGACCGACAATCCTGTCCGTCTGTCGTGCGACCCCTCGCGCGCTCCGCCTGCTGGTATTCCGATGGTGGGCAAAATGCCCATCATCGTTGGCGTTGCCTGCAAACAATTCGGCTGACAGCCGAATAACAGTTTTGTCTCCCGGTTTACCTTCCTATTTATGGCAGGCGGAATCCCAATCAAGATTGGCAATATCCCCGAACACTCGTATGGATTATTCCTACAGGAAGCGACGTATCCTTCATACTTTTTCTACCAAATTCGTATACATAACAAGTTTGATAACGGTTTTCACCCCCGCTTGCGCATTGTAGCTCAAGGGGCGCGGCGCCCCCTCGCAGGAAGGACTGGACCGTACAACGCCGTGATAGCGTTGAAGCCGGGCACCGGCTTCATAACGCTGTCTCGGCGTTGTACATTCCTGTACTCCGAGAGGGAGTCAGCGCCCCTGTTACAGCACAAGCGCCCGAAGGGTGCAGGGGCGAGCGGAAAGCCCCTGCACGTGCCCACAGGCACGGTTCCCCTGCTAAACAAGAAAGTCTACATTACAGAGAGACCGTCCGAAGGATGCAGGGGCGAGCGGAAAGCCCCTGCCGCGCCCCACAGTCGCGGTTGCTTCCTTTCTTCGATTCCTTCAAGGAATAAAGATAAGAACCCCTCCCATCTCGGAAGAGGTTCAGAAAAATGCAGAAACAGCGGTATAGTTAGATGTTCACACCCAGCAGCGCCTTGGCCAGCAGGCCGATCAGGAAGGCGATCACCGCCACGCCGAGGCTGATGGATACCATCTCCACGAAACGCCTGCGGAACGGCACGCTCTTGGCGACGCTGACATAATAGTTGAAGCCCAGGATCACCAGCACCATCACGGCGATCATCGCCGCAAGCGCCAGCGCCCACAGCGAATCCGGCAGGAGCAGGTAGGGCAGCACCAGCAGCGCGACGGTGATCAGGTAGGCGATGCCCGTGTACACGCTGGATTTGGCGGCGTTGGGGTTCCCGTCCGCACGCTCGGCCAGGTAGTTGCTGGCGGCCATCGAAAGCGTGGCGCTGATGCCGGTGATGATGCCGCTTAGCGCCACCACGCGGGTGTTTTGCAACGCAAAACTCAGGCCCGCGATGGTGCCGGTCAGCTCCACCAGCGCGTCGTTCAGGCCCAACACCATGGAACCCACGTATTGAAGGCGCTCCTCGTCTAGCATATTGATGAGTTCCTTCTCGTGGCCCATTTCCTCCGCCTGCACGCCGGACGCCTCGGGAATTTCGGTTTTCAGCTGCTCGTATTCGCCTACCGCGGAAGTTTCGTCCTGCGAAACGCGCTTCAGCACGAACGTGTAGCCCAGAATGCGCGAAAGCAGCTTGAGTCGGATGATCTTCCAACGGTCAGGCTTGATTTCCCGTCCGCTGATGCCCTGCCAGTAGGCCGCGTGCATCTTCTCATCCGCACTCATGCGCTTGAGCACGTCGCTGTTTTCCTTGTTTTTTTCCCTTTTAGCCATGAAGGCGTACACCAGCGCGCCGGTTTCCTCGTCCCGCTGGCTGCGCAGTACCGTTGCCTGCGCCTCCGGGCTCAGCGATGAAAAATCATATTTCTGCTTCTCCATATCCGCACCTCCTGAAAGGTTGTAGTTCTGCGCAACCTTCGTTCTTTCCTGCCTTCCCTCCGTTCGCGCGGACTCCGGCGGGAATGCTTCCGTTTCTTGATTCGTCGGCTGCAACGGGCAAGCGTTCATATCGCCGTCGTCCGCACGTTCCGCCCGCGACGCCGGCTCCCGAAACGGCGTCGCATATAACCGTGCCGATATTCTGCCGCTGCTATCCGCGCTGCGCGATCCCGTACATGAATATGGCCGCGGCCACCGCCGCGTTCAGCGATTCCGCGCCGCCGCGCATGGGCAGGCAGTAGCGGTGCGTGGCCTCCCCTTCCGTTTCGGGGGTTATGCCTGCGCCCTCGTTGCCGACGATCAGGCACACCTTTTCCGGAAGCTGTGCCCGCGCGAAGAAGTCCTCGCCGGAAAGCACGGTGGCGATCACCGCGTACCCGGCTTTCGCCAGCGTCCGCGCCGCGCCCGTAGCGCTTTCCGTTTGCGCAAGCGGGACGCGGAACACGCTTCCCATGGTGGCCCGAAGGGTCTTGGGCGCGAACGGGTCGGCGCAGCCGGGCGCCAGAGCGCAGGCCGAAAAGCCCGCCGCGTCCGCCGTGCGGATGATCGTGCCCACGTTGCCGGGATCCTGCACGTTTTCCAGCAGGATCACGCGCGGCCCGAGTGCGGAAAGCTCCGCGGGTTCCGGCATCCGTACCGTCGCGGCGATCCCCTGCGGGGTCTTGACCTGCGAAACGGCTTTCATCACCGCTTCCGGCACCTCATAGACCTCCGCGTTCGCCGCCGCCGCCGTCAGCGCGGCGTATTTTCCCGCGCAGGCCTCCTGCACGAACACCGTGCGCACGGCTTCCGGCGCGTTGGTTAGCGCCTCGGACACCATGTGTTCCCCTTCGCACAGGAACAGGCCGCTCTCGTCCCGTCCCTTTTTCGTCTGCAAGGCTTTTACGGCCAGAACGGCGGGGTTTCGAAGGCTGGTGATCTGCTGCATGGTTATCCTTTCATAATCATTCGGCCGTTGTGTAAAGCCACGTGCAACAGGGGAATGGATCCAGATCGAAAGAAAACGATATTCGCGCCCCGTTGCCCGCGCCTAGGCGCGGGCAACGCAGGGTCGGGGGTCAATGTCGGCGTGCGGGGTAAATCCCTTGCTACATCCGCTCGGGGGCTTCCATGCCGATCAGGTCCATGCCGGTGCGCAGCACGCTCCGCGTGGCGGCGGTCAGGCGCAGGCGCGCTTCGCGCACGCCTGCGTCGTCGTCCAGAATGCGGTTCTCGTAATAAAACTTGTTGTACGCCTGCGCCACGTCCGTAACGGCGCGGGTGACCATGCTAGGCTCGTACTTGTCCGCCGCGTCCAGCACGGCTTCGGGAAAGCGGCTTAAGAGACGCAGCAGTTCCTGCGCGAAGTCGTCCGAAAGGGCGGCGTAATCCGGCTGGGCCGCGGGCGCGTTTTGTTCCGCGGCCTTGCGCAGCACGGAGCAGCAGCGCGCGTGGGTGTACTGCACGTAGGGGCCGGTTTCGCCGTCGAAGTTCAGCGCCCTGTCCCACCAGAAGTCGATATCCTTGATGCGGTTGTTTTGCAGATCGGCGTAAATCACCGCGCCGATGCCCACCTGCCGGGCGACCTCGGCCTTATTCTCCAGTTCCGGGCTCTTTTCCTCGATAATCGCCAGCGCCTTCTCCTGCGCGCGCTGCAGCAGCTCGTCCAGATAGACTACGTAACCCTTGCGGGTGGACAGCGTCTGCCCCTCGTAGGAGATCATGCCGAAGGCCACGTGGATCAGGTCTTTGGCCCACGGATAACCCATCTTCTCGATAACCTTGAACCACTGGCGGAAATGCAGGTCCTGCTGGTAGGCCACCACGTACAGGCATTTGTCGAAATGATACGTGTCCGCCCGGTAGAGCGCGGCGGCGATGTCCCGCGTGGCGTAGAGGGTCGCGCCGTCCTTCTTCAAAATCAGGCAGGGCGGCATATCCGCGTCCGAAAGGTCCACGATGCTCGCGCCGTCGCTGACGGTCAGCAGGTTCTTGGCTTTCAGCTCGTCGATCACGCGGCCCATTTTATCGTTGTAGAAGGCCTCGCCCGCGTAGCTGTCGAAGGTGACGCCCAGCAGTTCGTACACGCGCGCGCAGTCTTTGAAAGTCACGGCCTTAAACCAGTTGAAAAGCTCCAGCGCCTCGGGGTTGCCGTCCTCGATGGCCTTGAACCACGCGCGGCCCTCGTCCTCCAGCGTATGGGTGCCCGCGGTTTTCTCCTCCTGGTCGGCTTCCTCGTGGAAGCGTACGTAAAGCGCCGTCAGCGCCTCCACGCCGCCCTTCTCCACCGTTTCCCGGTCGCCCCAGCGCTTGTAGGCGCTGATGAGCTTGCCGAACTGCGTGCCCCAGTCCCCCAGGTGGTTAATACCCACGGTGGTATAGCCCAGGTAGTCGTAGATGCGTTTCAGGCTGTGGCCGATCATGGTGGTGCTCAGGTGCCCGATGTGGAAGCGCTTGGCGATGTTGATGGAGGAATAGTCGATGCAGACGGTCTTGCCTTTTCCAACGTTCGACGCGCCGTAGCGGCCGTCTGCCGCCAGGATTTTTTCCACCGTCTGCGCGGCGAAATTATCTCTCTTAAAGTAGAAGTTCAGGTACCCCCCCATGGCTTTGGCCTCGCCCACCTCCGGCGCGCGCACGGCCCCGGCCAGCGTTGCGGCGATCTGCGGGGGCGCGGCGCGCAGGATACGGCTGAGCCGGAAGCAGGGGAAAGCGTAATCCCCCATTTCCTTTTCGGGCGGCACTTCCAGATAGCCTGCGATCTCGCTTTCGGCGGGCAGGTTCTCCACGTTGGCATAACACGTTTTCAGCGCCCCGGCAATCAGGCCGGAAAGCGCAAGCTTCATATCGTCCACGGCGTTTCCTCCCCATTTATCGTTCCATGCGGTTTCAGGCCCGCCCCGGCTCGGCGTCCGCCTCGAACCAGCTTTCCGCGCGTTTTCGCCATTTGCCCCTGCGGTACGCGAGGATCGTGATGAGGCAGCCGGACACCCAGCTGATCAGCAGGCTCCAGTAAAGGCAGCTCGGGTCGCCGTTGGGCCACTCGGGCGAACGCGTGACGGCCGCGAAAAGGTACGCCAGCGGCAGCCGGATCACGATGGTCTGGATCAGCCCGATCCACATGGGCACCACCGTTTCGTTCATGCCGCGCATCACGCCGCTGAGCGTCTGGGTCAGGCCGAAGGCGATGTACCCCACCGCCATGATGCGCATCATCTTCGCGCCGAGCGCCACGATCTGCTCCGTGCCGGTGAACACACCCACCAGCTGGCGGCCGAACAGCAGGATGCACAGCACCAGCGTGGAGGAGCAGTACAGCGCCAGCTTCAGAGTGTCCCGCGTGCCCTGGCGCACGCGGTCCAGCCTCTTGGCGCCGAGGTTCTGGCCGGTGAACGTGGTGGCTGCGATACCGAAGGTGAAATTGGGCATCATGGCGAAGCCGTCCACCCGCATCACGGCCGTATAGGTGGTCACCACCACCGGGCCCAGCGAGTTCATCAGCGACTGAACGATGACCGCCTGCAACGTGATGATGGCCTGGGTGATGCCAGCGGGCATGCCCAGCTTCATCGTCCGCAGCGCGATGGCTTTATCCAGCCGCACGGTTTTCCGGTTCACGTCCACCAGATCCGTCATACGGGTCAGCCGAACGTAACACAGCACCGCGGAAAGCGTCTGCGAAATCACGGTCGCCAGCGCCACGCCGTCCGTGCTCATGCCGAAGGAAGTGACGAACAGGATATCCAGCCCGATGTTGAGCCCCGTGGCAAGCAGCAGGTACAGAAGCGGGGAAACGCTGTCCCCCAGGCCGCGCAGAATGCCCGCGAGCATGTTGAAAAACGCGAAGCCCACGATGCCCGCGAAGAAGATGGCCATGTAATCATAGGCCATCTCCAGCATCGAGGCCGGGGTATCCAGCAGCACCAGAATCGGCCTCGCCGCCGCCACGCCGATCACGGTGGTGGCGACGACCACCCAAAACGTGGAAACGATGATCGTTCCCACGGCGCGGGAGAGCATGGGGCGGTCTTTGGCGCCGCAGTATTGCGCCACCACGATGCCCGCGCCGGTGGCCAGCCCGGCGAAAAGCGCCAGCAGCAGGTTGATGATGGCCGCCGTAAGGCCCACCGCGCCCAGCGCGTCGTCCCCGATGTAGTTGCCAACGATGATCGCGTCCACGGTGTTGTACAGCTGTTGGGCGAAGTTCCCCAACAGCAGCGGCGCCGAAAACATGATCAGTTCCGTCATGGGTTTGCCCACGGTCATGTCCCGCGGCCCGAAAAAGCGCTTGATCCTCGCCGTGATCGTACCCATTCCATTCCTCGCATTCCGTTCTAACGTGAAGCGACGCGCGCTTGCCCCGGACGGCCGGTAAGAATCCGGGAACGCGGAGCGCAGGGCTCCGCGTTCCGTCTTGTACCAAACGACCGTCGGGTTTCGGCCCTCCGGCGTTGACGGTCGCGCGCCGTCGCCGGGCCGTTACCGGGGCGCGGTGCCGCGCGTTTCGCCGTTTTTCAGGGGTGCAGCACCGTACCCATCAGGTCCCCCGCAAGCACCTTCAGGATGTTATCCGCCGGGTTCAGCGCGAAAACGCGTACCAGCGGAAAGCGGTTGTCCCGAAGGAGGATGAAAGCGTCCGCGTCCATCGCCCGCAGGCCGCGCGCCGCGCAAGCGTCGTAGGTCATGTCCCGGATCAGTTCCGCGCGAGGGTCCGTAAGCGGGTCGGCGGTATATACGCCGTCCACGTTCTTGGCCATCAGCAGCGCGTCGCATTCCAGCTCCAGCGCGCGCAGTACCACAGCGCTGTCCGTGGAGAAGAAGGGGTTGCCAAGCCCGCAGGCCAGCAGCAGGATGCGACCTTCGTCCAGCGCCCGCGCGGCAACGGCGCTGTTGTAAGGCTCGGCGAAACGCAGCACGTCCACCGCGCTCATCAGCGTCACCGGCGCGCCCATCCGGGCGAGTGTATCACGCAGATATAGACAATTTTGCAGCGTCGCCAGCATCCCGATCTGATCGGCCGCCACGGCGCCCATTTTCTTGGCCTCGCCGCGCCGCCCGCGCCATACGTTGCCGCCCCCGGTCACCACCGCGAGCTGCACGCCGGTTTCCTTAACCGCGATCAGCGTACGCGCGGCCGCCTCGAACGCGCGGTGGTCGAACAGCTTTCCGTCGCCGCCCAGGGCTTCTCCGCTGAGCTTCAGGATGACGCGCCTTTGTGCTTTGGCCATAGCGACACTCCTTTGCGTTTGATCCCCTGCATTATACACGACATTTCCCGCGCGTGTAAAGGCAAACGGACGCGAATCAAGCAAAGAACGCGGCGCGCCCGGAGCGTTTCGCCGCGTTCCCGTTCCCTTCCCGGCGGTTACCCATTCCGAACCATCCGGAGGCAGGCGGCGTCGATCAGCCCGTCCATCGCCTGTTCGTAGCCCAGCCCCACCTGCTGCGCGGCCAGCAGCGAAAAGAACAGGATGCGGATGGCCGCGTAGGCTTCCGTTTCGGGCACCGCAAGTTCCACGTTCGCCCGGCGCATCAGGCCGCGGATAAAATCCTCGTTGGTCTGGTAATGCTCCAGCAGCAGCTTTTCCGGCAGTTTGCGCAGCACCAGGGGCAGGTCCTCCCGGCAGAAAGCGATCAGGGATTGTTCCCGCATGACGCGCCACGCGGTTTTCAGCATCAGGGCCGCGCGCCCGGAGGCGGAAAGCCCCGGATTGCCCGCCAGCGCCGCGTCCACGCGCGCGGCGATCTCCCGGTGCCACTGCTCCAGCATATCCAGAAAAAGGTGTTCCTTGCTGGGATAGAACTTGTAGAACGCGCCCTTGGAGATGCCGGCTTCCGCCGCCAGCTCGTCGATGGTGGTCTTGCGCATGCCGCTGATCGCTGCATGGCGGCCCGCCGCCCGCCGGAGGGCGGCCACGATGCCGACGCGTTCCTTTTCGGTGAAGCTCACGGCCATACCCGTTCCCTCCTCGCCTATTCGTCGTCCGGAAGCAGGTACAACGAGGCGGACGCGCCCAGCGGCGCGCTGCCCGCGGGGATGGAGGCGTGCACGGTAAAGTAGGCCGCGTTTTGCCTGGTGACCCCCAAAGCGGAGATCTGCGTGACGGTTGCGGTGATCACCGTGTTCTCGTCCATGTCCAGCGTAACGGGCAGCGCGTCCCCCGCCTTGAGGGCGCCCAGATCCGTCTCGTCCACGTCCGCGACCACCTCGATCGTATCCGACCGGTCTATGCGGCAGAGCAGCTCGCCTTTCCACACCTGCTGGCCCGCCGCAACCGCCACGGCTTTCACCACGCCCGAAACGGGGCTTGCCACGGTCGGCGCGTAATCGTCCGGCGTGGCGTCCGCGCTTACGAAGGAAGCCAGCCGGTCGCCCTTCTGCACGTAATCCCCTTCGGAAACGAACACCTGCGCCACCCGCCCCGCGCCCATGACCAGCAGGGGGTCGCGCCGGGTAACCGTGCCCTTGCCTACGCAGGATTTGCTTGCGTAATTCTCGTCCCGGTAAAGGGTCACGGCGGCGTTCAGGTTGAAGGTCCCCTTGTCCACGTCCACCCGGTACGCCTTGCCGCCGACCCACGTCACGCGGCCGCCGCCCTCGTCCCCGTCGCTGCCGGTGGTTTTGAAGTACAGGGTTTCGCCCATATGGAGGATTTTAGCACCGTTGTCGCTGGCCGCGCCCGAGGTGGTGGCCTCCACCACGTAGCTCGCGTCCGGTTCGATGCCGATTACCGAGCCGTACCGCGCGGCGACCGCCGCGGCGTCGTCCCCCGGTTTGACGAACACGGCCTTCACCACGCCGCTTTCCGTGGCGTACACGTCGCCGGTCAGGTACGTGAACAGCGTATCGCCCGAAGCCACCTCGTCCCCGCTTTCCACGGTGAAGGAGGCGAGCGTGCCGCTGTAGGGCGCGGTGAGGTCGGTATAGTTCACGGCGGCTACCACGCCGTCCGCGATGGGCCGGTTGGTCAGGTCGTCCGCTGCCAGCGCGGGTACGGCCGCAAGCAGGCACAGGGCCAACAGGAGGCTGAAACACTTTTTCATGGGGAACGACATCCTTTCTATTCGACGCTTTTCAGGGCTTCCACCATATCGATGGAACGTACCTTGCGGGTCAGCAGCCGCTCGATGAGGATGCTGAACAGGCAGGTGATGACCGTGGCCACAACGACGGTGTAAAGAGTTACGTGGGCGGAGAAGATATTGTTATCCGTATGGAGAGCCTGAAAAACCGCCTGCGTCAGCGCGAAGCCCGGAAGAATACCCAGCAGCGCGCCCAGACCGGTAATCAGGTTGTTTTCCCGCATCATCAGCATACGGATCTCCTTCTGGTGGTAGCCCAGCACCTTGAGCGTGGCGTAATCGCGGGTGCGCTCGGTAAAGTTGATGAGGCCGACGTTATAGCAGATCACGAACGCCAGCCCCAGCGCCGCGCCGTACATCAGGTTAAAGACGGCGGTGGTGGAATCCATCAGGGTGAGCGTTTGCCGGTACTGCCGGTCCGGGTACTTGAGCGCGGTCACCTCGTCCATTTCCTCCAGCTTGTGCAGGCTCAGCTCCGTGGGCGCTTTCACCAGCAGCGCGGTGGGCCTGAACGCGCCCTTCCCCATCCCGTTCCACAGGTTTTCGGCCATGAACACGGTTTGCCCGATGTTGACCTCGTACACCGCCCGCACGGAGAAAACGTGCGCCCGATCGTCCCCCGAAAACCAGAGTTCCACCGGGTCGCCGGCCGAGAGGCTCATGACGTCGGCAAGCTTGCGGCTCACGGCCACGCCGTCCGCGGGCAGGGGAACGACGGCGCCTTTCGCGCCCAACCGCAGCAATTGCTGGCCTTCCTTCAGCACGTCCAGCGCCACCGTGCGGGACTGACCGCCGCCGCGCACGCTGACGCCGATCTCCATCTCGCCTTCCACCCGCCCGGCTTCCAAGCGGTTCTGGTAGCTTTCCAGCGTTCCGGCGGTGACATCCAGATCCGCTCGTACGTCGTACCCCAGCGTGCCCGTGTAGTATTCCCCGAGGCTGGCCTCGATGGAATCCTGCAGCCCCAGCGCGCAGATGATGAGCATGTTGCAGCACAGCAGCCCCAGCATGGCCACGAACGTGCGGCCCTTGTTGCGGGCGATGTTGCGCACCACCATCTTCCGGTTAAAAGAGAACTTCTTCCACAGGGAGCGCCAGTTTTCCAGCAGCACGCGGCTGCCCGCGCGGGGCGGCCGGGGCCTCAGCAGCGCGGCGGTGGTTTCACGGGCCTGTTTACGGTAGGCGTACAGGCAGATGCCCACGGAAAGCAGCACCATGAGCCCCGCCATGCCCCAGGCGGACGCTGATATGGGCGCGCGCAGCTTTTCGGGCAGGATGTAATGCGCGGCCTCCATGCCGTACAGCACGTCCGGCAGGGTGTACTGCCCCACTACCACGCCCAGCGCGGAACCGGCCAGCGAGGGCACGAGGGCGTAGGAAAGGTAATGCCCGCGAATCTGCCGGTTATTATACCCCAATGCCTTGAGCGTGCCCATCTGCAACCGCTGATTCTCGATCATGCGGGTGAGCGTGGTCAGCACCACCATGGCGGCCACGGCGAAAGCCAGCACGGGGAACACGTAGGTCAGGTTCTTGAACATCGTTACGTCGTTCCGGGTGCGCTGGGTGCTGGCGTGGGTTTTCTGCGTCAGGATCATCGCTTCGGGCAGCAACGACTGGATGCGGCTTTCCGCCTGCGCGGCGTCCGCGCCGGGCCGCAGGGAAACGAGCAGCTCGTTGACCGGCAGAAAGTCTACGGCGTCCCAATTGATCACGGCGAAGCCGTAATGCACGGGGTCGGGCGTCACGTCTTTGGCGGTGATCACGTGCTCCACGGAAAGCGCCAGCCCGCGGATGACGAAGTTCATCTCCACGCCTTCCACGTCCAGCTTCAGGCTGTCCCCGACCGTCAGCCCGTGCGCTTCGGCAAACTGCTTTTCCAGCAGGCAGCCGCGCAGGTCTTCGCCGCCCAGCGCGCTCCCCGCCGTGATCAGCGGCACGTTGATCGCGGCCTCGCCCTGGCAGGCGTGCACCTTCAGCGTCACGTCGTCCCCCAGGTCCGGCGCGTCCATATCGTCGGTAAAGCGGGCCTGCACCACCCGCACGCCGCCGAGGTTCGCAAGGTTATCCCTGTCCGCTTTGCTTGCCGAAGTGACGTTGACCCAGAAATCCGCCAGGTTGTACGCCGAAAAATAGGTTTCCGCGGAACGGTCGATCATACGCCAGGCGCCGTCCAGCCCGCTGTACGTCCACGCGCCCAGCGCGCACAGCAGCACGATCGCCGCAAATTGCATGGCCGAACGCCCCAAATCCCGCCAGAGTTTCTTACGCAGCGCGGTAAGGCGTACGTTTCCGGCGCCTACCATGCGATGTCCTCCACGCGGGCCGGGTTGGGGTTCGCCTTGTTTTCCGCGATCTGCCCGCTGCGCATCCGGATTACGCGGTCGCCCAGCGCGGCGATGCTCGCGTTGTGCGTAATGATGACCACGGTGGTGTTGTAGGTCTTTCCGACCGTCGTCAGCAGTTCCAGCACCTGTTCGCCGGTCTTGCTGTCCAGCGCGCCGGTCGGCTCGTCGCACAGCAGCAGCGCGGGGTTCTTGCACAGCGCCCGCGCGATGGATACGCGCTGTTGCTCCCCGCCGGAAAGCTGGGCGGGAAAATTACCCATGCGGTGCTCCAGCCCCACCTGCTTCAACACCGTTTCGGGATCCAGCGACCTGGGGCACACCTGCCGCGCCAGCTCCACGTTTTCCAGCGCCGTAAGACTGGGCATGAGGTTGTAGAACTGGAACACGAAACCCACGTCCAGCCGCCGGTACTCCGTAAGCTCGCGGGAGCGCATGGCCGTAACGACCTTGTCCCCCACGCGGATTATGCCGGACGTGGCCTTGTCCATACCGCCCAAAAGGTTTAAAACCGTGGTCTTGCCCGCGCCGCTGGGCCCCAGCACCACGCACAGTTCCCCGCGCTCGATCCCGAAGGACACCCGGTCCGCCGCACGCACGGCGGACTCGCCTTCGCCGTAAACCTTGCAGACCTCTTCGAAGGAAATATAACTCACCGCAGCCTCCAAAATACCGTGTGACTGAATTTGATTTTTCGGTCACGTTATATCACGGCGTATCCAGACTGTCAACACGGACAGGCCGCGAAACGGCGGTTCCACGGGGGACAATCACGGGGATTTGGATAAACAGAATGTAAAAAGGCCGCCGGAAGGCGGCCCGTGCAGAAAGTATTTCCTGTTCAGCGGTTCCCATTTTACCGATTTTCATTCAGCCTGTCCGTTGCCGCGGGTTCAGGCTTCCACAGGCATTTCGCCACGTCCACGCGCCCGTCCGGCAGGAAAGGCACGCCTTCCGCTTCCAGCATGCCGCGCCGGTGTGTGGCGAAATCCCCGCCCGCCACCGTTCCGTCCGCCTTCACCACGCGCTGCCACGGCAGGGCATCCGGGCACAGGCGCATCGCCCGCCCCACCTGCCGCGAGGCCCTCGGGCAACCCAGCAGCCGGGCAATCTGCCCGTAGGTGGTCACCTTCCCGCAAGGCACCAACGCCACCAGCCGGTATACGCCCTCGAAAAACGCGTCCATCAGGCGAACACCAGCTGCACCAGCAGCATGTAGCATACCGTGCCGCCGAAAATGCTCAGCAGGGATTGCCGTTTCCACAGGTGTAACCCCGCCGTTACGGCCACGGCGATCAACTGCGGCACGAACCCGCCCGCGGATGTAAAGGAAACGTTACGCAGGCAATATACGGTCAGCGTCGCGATGACCGCCATGGGGAGGATCCGGCCCAGGTAGCGCACCGTCTCGGGCACGGGCCTGCCGCCGAAGATCAGAAACGGCAGGAACCGCTCGAACTGCGTGCAGGCGGCGCACACGAAAATGATCATCAGCGATTCCCCCGTGGACAACGTCATTTTCCGTCCGCCTCCTCTTTGGCAAGCGTTCCGGCCAACCTCGGTTTCAACGCGAACAGCGCGCCCACGGTAAGCACCAGCGAAGGCAGGATGAACTGGTCGGCGCCGAAAACGAGAATGCAGAAAACGCTGGATATCACGGCGATGCCCGCCGGCAACAGGCTGCCCGCCCCGCGCATCTGATCCAGCAGGATCACCACGAACAGCGCCGTAAGCGCGAAATCCAACCCGGCGGTATCGAAGGGAATCCATTGCCCGGCCAGGCCGCCCAGCATGGAGAACAGCACCCAGTAAAATACCACCATCGAGGAAGAAAGGATGTTGACCGTCTTTTCGTCCGTGCCCGCCTGAGGTTTGGCGGCGCAAAGCAGCGAAAAGTTCTCGTCCGCGAGGGTATAGATCATCCAGTACTTCCAAGGGCCGTATTTCTTGAATTTCTCGATGAACGGCAGGCCGTAGAAGATATGGCGGCTGTTCAGCAGCAGCGCCATGACGATCATCGTGATCATCGGCACGCCGCCCGCGAAAAAGGTGAGCATTAAAAACTGGAGCGAGCCCGCCAGCACCGTAATGCTGACGAAACCCGTCCATAAGAAACCGTATCCGGCCTTCGCCATGAGGATGCCGTACGCAAGGCCGATCGGCAGGAAGCCCGTTAAAATCGGCAACGTACGTTTAAACGCGCACATTACGTTATTTTTCATGAAAGACCCTTATGATCGTTCGCTCAATTCGCCACGCGCACGGGGAGCACGAGGTATAGGTAATCGTCGCCGTCCACGGGGGAAACGACGCACGGGCTTACGTTAGTGTTCATGGAGAGCATGCAGCATTCGTCGTCGATGTTCTTGATGACGTCGCTGATATAGCGGGCGTTGAAGGCGATCTCGATCTGCTCGCCTTCCAGATGCACGCTGAGCTCTTCCAGCACGTCGCCCAGGTCGCTCATGGAGGTGATGCGCATCACGTCCCCGGCGGCGGACATGCGCACGAGATTATTCTTGCCCTCGCGCGCCATCAGGGACGCGCGCTCGATGGCGTCGCTCAGTTCCGCGCGCTTCACCGTAATGCGCGTCAGCCATTTTTCCGGCAGAATCTGGCGGTAATTGATGTATTCGCCCGCCAGCAGGCTGGTGACCAGCGTGGTTTCGCCGATGATCGCCATCAAATGCGTGCCGTCCATATGGAAGGTGATCATGGAGTCGTTCCCGTCGTCCATGATGCGGCTCATTTCGCCCATCACGTGCCCGGGGATGATCGCCTTTACGGTCGTCGTGCCGCCGGGAAGGATGAAATCCCCGTGCATGCGTTGCAGCGCCAGACGGAACCCGTCCAGACCCACCAACCGCAGCTCGCTGCGGGTCACCTCCATCAGGCAGCCGGTCAGCGTCTGGCGGCTTTCCTGCACGGCGATGGCGAACACCACGCGGTTGATCATATCCTTCAGGCGTTTCTGCGGCACGTGCAGCGCGTGAGTGTTAATCAAATCCAGCGTTTTGGGAAAATCGGTCACGGGAAGGCCCGTGAGCGTGGAACGGCTGGACGCGCACTTGATGGTAGTGATCCGTTTGTCGTTCATCGCCACGCTGACCGTGCCTTCCGGCAGTTTGCGGGCGATTTCCGCAAAAAGCCTGCCGGGTAAAAGTACCTCGCCCGGTTCTTCGATCTGCGCCTTGACCCGCGCGCAGATGGTCAGCGACCCGTCCGTGCAGGTAAGGGTGATAAATTCCTCTTCCGTAGTGAGCTTCACACACTCCAGCACCTGGGTGGCCGGGCGCGCGCTGAGCGCCCTCGTCGCGTTGACGATTCCCGTGATCAAATCCTGTGCGGAACATTGCAGCTTCAAGTTCTTCGCCTCCGTCTACCGGATAATGGTTTTTTCGAATAGATAAACCGTAGTAGCAGTAGGGGATGTGGAAACCGTGGATAATGCGGCTCCGCCTTTTCCCCGCCGCAAAAACCCGCATGGAAAGCGTGTGGATGGGGCACGGAAGCGGCGCGGGTTTCCCACCGTTCAAATCCGTCGCGTTCGCGCTCGCGCCGTTTCTCCTGTTTTTCTCTGCCGAGGCCGCTGAATCCTGCTTTGCGGTGCCGTTCCAAAACCACAAATTTCCGGGCCGCCTGAGGATTCCGGCCGTTTGCGCCCGTTTTTCCACGGTCTCCACAGGGCGAGGAAAAACGGGTGTGGAGCGCCGCGCCGCGGCGCGGCGCGGCTTTTGAAAGCGTCCCCATATTTCTTCCGCAGACTGTCCACATTCCCGGCGGTGGAAAAGCGCGGCGCCTAGTTGCCCGTGACCACGAAGTTATTGCCCAGGAACTCCTGAATGTGCTCCCTGCATTTCTCGAAGTTCACCTGCCGCGTGCTCATGCCCGCGTAGGTGATGGGCCTCATCGCGTCGTCCGCAGGCATTTGCAGGCCCTCCGGCTCCACGCCGACCAGTTCGCGCGCATAGGCCGCCGCCTGCATGATGTCATTCGTCGTCATATTCGTTACGCACAGATTCTTCGTCACGGACAATACGATGTCGGAAATCTGGCTAAGCGTTACGTCCTTGAACTTCATGGCCAGCGTGGACAGCACCGTGCGCATTCGGCGGGTGCGGCCGGCGTCGCCGTCGCTGCCCACCTTGCGGATGCGCATGTAGATCACCGCCGCGTGCCCGCCGAAAAGATAGGTGCCGCCCATGTCCATGCTGGGGGTGGTGGCGTCGCGCGCGATGCGGTAGCGGTTCAGGTAATCGGCTTCCGCGTCGGTCACGGTGATGTTCACGCCGCCCAGCGCGTCGATGATGCTTTGCACGTTATCCATGCTGAAAAGGATGTACTTGTCCACCTTGACGCCGAAATGCGTGCTGATGGTCCTGCACAGCGCTTCCGGCCCGTAGTTCTTGGCGATGTAGGTGATGCGGCCGATATGCCCGTCCGGGCGCTGCACCAGCATCTCCCGCATGAAGGTGGTGAAAAGCAGCCGCTTGGCGCGGGTGTCGAAAGTGACCATCATCACGCCGTCGGTGTTGCCCAGGTTTTCCGGCTTCGTTTCCCAGGTGTCCACGCAGGCAAGCAGATAATGGTGCTGGCCTTCCAGCGCCGGGGGAAGGGTGTCGTAATCCAGCGGATAAATCGGGTCCGGCACCTCCGCGACGGCGGCCGGAACGGAGAACAGGATAAGGAAAAGCGTCGCGCAGCACAAGGCGAACCATTTTCTCATAAAGACCCTCCCCAACGGATGCAAGCAGTATCATAGAACAGATAAAGCGGAAGTTACAAATAACAGGCACGCCGTTCGGAAACGACGGAAAATATGAATATCATCTATATAATATCCGTCCCGCCGCAGAAACCCTGCATCATGCGGCATTTGTTACACTTCAGGGCAGCTGCTGCGGGTTCCGGGAACCGGTTCAGCGTACCACGGGGCGCGCGGAATGTCAACGAGACGCGGGCCGGGCGCCGGAAAAACGGTTTCGTTCTTGCCTTCGACGAAGGCCTATGCTATACTTGCCCATGGAGTGCCCGCGGTTCAAACGCGGGTGTCTGCCGTAACGATATAACGCCAGGACGTCGGTCGCGCCGGGCGCGGCCGGAAAGAGGATCGGGCATGGAAAAGATCAACCGAATCGGCATACTGACCAGCGGCGGAGACAGCCCCGGCATGAACGCGGCCGTGGTGAGCGTCGCGCGCTGCGCCTCGCGTAAGGGCCTTCAGCTGATGGGCATCAAGCGGGGGTACAACGGTCTGTTGGGCCTCAGCGATAAGCCGGAAGACGATATCGAATATCTGGATCTGGAGACCGTGCTGGACATTATGGACATGCGCGGCACCTATCTGCGTACCGCGCGCTGCAAACCGTTCTACGAGCCCGACGTACGGAAAAAGGCGGCGGCGGATCTGCTGGCGCAGGGCATCCAGGCACTGGTGGTCATCGGCGGCGACGGCAGCTACCACGGCGCGCTGGAGCTTTGCAAGCTGGGCGTGCCCTGCGTGGGCATTCCCGGCACCATCGACAACGACCTGAGCTATACCGAGGCGACGCTGGGCTACGATACGGCCGTCAACGTCTGCGTGGATGCGGTGCGGTCCATCCGCGCCACCAGCCGCAGCCACGACCGGCCCGCAGTGGTGCAGGTGATGGGCCGTAACTGCGGGGATATCGCCATGCGCACCGCGCTGGCCACGGGCGCCGAAATGGTGATCGTCCCCGAGATGGAATGGGACATGGAAGAAATCGCCGACCGGCTCAAATTCCTGATTAGCAAGGGCAACACGCGCGCGACGCTGATCATCAGCGAGCATTGCTGGCACCGCATGAAGCCCTTCGACTGGCGTAAGGTGATTGAGAACAGCGAGCGCGTGATCCACGAAGACGACCATATGAACGCCGACCGGCTGGCGCTGGTTCTGAAAATTCTGTGCAACGCGGAGGCGCGCGCGACCGTGATCGGCTATACGCAGCGCGGCGCGATTCCCACGGCGTACGACAGCGCCTTCGCCTTCGAGGCGGGCCGCATGGCGGTGGAACTGCTGACCAACGGAAGCAGCGATCTCCTCGATGGATACGCCATCGGCGTTCGCGATGGCCGCGTGTATTCCACGCCCTTCAAGAACGCGCTGGACGAGAACAACAGGAAGTTCTTCGACGAGGATATGTACCGTCTGGTCAACACGCTGTAACCGCGAAAGGCATTCGGATTTCCGTTATCATAACCGGCTCCGGAAACATTTGTTTCCCGGGGCCGGTTTGTTTCGGCTGTGCCTCCGGGCCCGCTTGCTTACTTGACGAAAAGAGCGAAGCGGACTATTCTATGGGCAGAAAACGACGTATCCGCCTGACCTTACCGCTTAACGCCGAACGGCCGCCGGTTTATGACTCCGCGGCTTTTAACGGGGAGGATGCTCCGTGAACAACAGGAAAAGTCACGCCCTCAAACCGTGGGCCTGTTTGTTGGCCGCGCTCCTGTTTGCCTTTGCGTTCGCCTTGCCGGCGCGGCACGCCGCCGCCGAAGACGCGACGGACGCCGCCGCGGACCTGTCCGTGGAAGCGGACGGGGGAAACGCGTCCGCAGCGGAAAGCGACCTTGAAAACATCGTGGAACTGGGTACGGCGTACTGTTCCGTGCGGACGGACGGCGGCGTAGAGACGGTGCTCACGTCCGCGCTGACGCTGGGCGGCGTATCCCCGGAGTACGCGCTGGCGGTCGTCTGGGCGCCGAGTTCGGGCAAGGCCGCGCTTCGTAAAAGCGCGACCGCGAAAGGCACCTTCATCAAGGATTGCGCGGCGGGAACGCTGGTGGTTGTGCTTTCACTGGCCGGGGATTATACGAAAATCGACTATCTGGGCAAGAAGGGCTATGTCCGTACGGACTGCCTCCGTTTCTTCCCGGCCGCCGCGCAGGCCGCGCCGACCGGGGTGCTCAGCTACAACGGCTACGCCAACGGCGCGACCACCGTCAACGTACGGCTGGAAGGCGACCGGAAATCCCGCAAGATCGGCGCGTTCAACACCGGCACGCCGCTTACGGTGATTACGCCCGGGGAAACGTGGACGGAAATCGAAGTGAAGGGCCTGCGCGGATTCGTGATGACCAGATATGTTACGGTGTTGACGGAACCGGAAAGTACGGCAACGCCCGCCCCGTAACGCGGAGCCGCCGGTTTACAGGCGCCGCCGCCTATGGTAAGATGAGTGTGCGTTTCGCGCCGGCGCGCGCGGAAAAACCGGGCGGAGGGAAACGGGATGCGTTACGATCTACTGCTGGCGGACGCAGACGGCACCCTGTTCGATTTTCACGCGGGCGAACGGGCGGCCCTGCAGGCGACGCTGGCCGCCTTCGGCTTTCCGGTGGACGACGAGATCGCCGCGCTGTACAGCCGGGTGAACCTGAGCCACTGGAAACGGCTGGAACGCGGGGAGACCACGCAGGCAAGGCTGAAAGTGGAAAGGTTCGCCGATTTTTTACGGGAGCTTGCCCAACGGGGCACGGCTCTGCCCGGCGTTACGCCCGAGGCGCTTTCCGACCGGTTTGTGACGGAGCTTGGCCGCCAGCACGTGCCCATGCGCGGCGCGGAGAATTTTTTGCGGCGCGCGGCCGCGCGTATGCCCGTATATCTGGTAACCAACGGCATCGCCCGGGTGCAGCGCAGCCGGTTTGAAAACAGCGAGCTCAGGCCCTATTTCCGCGACCTGCTCATCAGCGAGGAGCTGGGGCACTTCAAGCCCGACCCGTTCATGGTGCTGGAAGCCATGCGCCGCGCGGGCGTAAGCGATAAGCGCCGCGTGGTGCTGCTGGGCGACAGCGTAACCGCGGACATCGGCGCTGCGGTCAACGCCGGGGTGGACAGCATCCTGTTCACGGACGGCAGGCCCGCGCCGGAGGAAAACGGCGGCGCGACGTACGCGGCGGAAACGCTGGAGGACGCCGCGGAGATCGCGCTGGCGTAGACGGGCTGTTTTCAGCCGCGCGAGCTTGCGTTTTGGGCGGGAATCCGATACAATAGGCAAAAAGCGAACGGGCGGAAACGCTGAAAGGTGGTAGGAAGATGTACCAGGAAGTCATCGAAGCCGCGAAGGAGAAAATGCAGAAAACGAACGGCGTATTTCAGGCCGAGCTGCGCTCCATCCGCGCGGGGAGGGCCAACCCGCAGCTGCTGGACCGGGTGATGGTGGATTATTACGGCTCGCCCACGCCGCTGCCGCAAATGGCCAACGTCAGCTCCCCCGAGCCGCGGATGCTGCTGATCAACGTTTGGGACGCCAAGGCGCTGCCGCTGGTGGAAAAGGCGATTCAAAAAAGCGACTTGGGGCTGAACCCCGCCAACGACGGCAAGGTGATCCGCCTGGTGGTGCCGGAGCTGACCGAAGAGCGTCGCCGGGACCTGAGCAAAATGGTGCATAAGTCCGCCGAAGAGGCGAAGATCGCCTTGCGTTCCATCCGCCGCGACGCGATGGAGCACATCAAGAAGCTGCAAAAAGACGGCAAGATCACCGAGGACGACCAGACCAAGGCGGAAAAGAAGATGCAGGAAGCCACGGATGACGCCGTGAAAACAATAGACGATCTCGCCGCTAAGAAGGATAAGGAAATCATGGAGGTCTGACGTTCCCCCGCGGTTCCCGGCCTCCGGGACGCCGTTTAACCGGTTGGAGTAACATGGAGAAAACGTTCGATCATCTGCTTGGGCTCAACGCGCGCAGCGCGCTGGCGATCCTGGCCGGTTACGGCATCACGGACGTTCGCGTGACGCTCACGGGCGCGCCTTCCATCAGCCGGGCGCTCCGGCCCGCGTGCCCGCCGGAACCGCCGCGGCGCATCAGCGCGATGGAGGGCCTGAACGCGCAGTTCGCCGTGGGGGACGACGACGAGCCCGTCGGCTTCGACCCGCTGCTGGACCCCTCGCTGGACGAGGGAATGCTGGTGGAATCCCGCGTGGTAGCCGTGCGGGACGACGGGCGTCAGCTGATCGTGGCCCGTTTCCGCGTGGGCGACCCTCAGCCCGGCGCCTGCGAAAAACCGGACTGAACGCGCGTTGGACCGCGGAACCCTAACGAAAAGCGGCTTGCCAGACGGCAGGCCGTTGCGACGTTCGGCAGGAGATCGCAAACCCGCGGACGGCGTTTTCAGGCTTGACGCCCCGTACGCCGTACACGAAACCCGGAAAGGAGCGACCGTTATGCAAACCGTCTCCCTGGACCCGGCGCGCCTGCCCCGCCACGTGGGCATCATCATGGACGGCAACGGACGCTGGGCCAACCAGCATAAGGTCAAGGTCGCGCTGGGGCACCGCGCCGGCACCGAGGCGCTGCGGGAGATCATCCGCAACACCAGCGACATCGGCATTCATTCGCTGTCGCTGTACGCCTTTTCCACCGAGAACTGGAAACGCTCCAAGACCGAGGTGGACGCGCTGATGGCGCTGCTGCTGGAGTTTTTCAAAAGTGAAATCGACGAACTGGACGCCAAGAACGTACGCATCCTGATCCTGGGCGAAAAGGACGCCCTGCCGCCCGAGCAGCGGCAGGCGCTGCTGAACGCCGAGACGCGCACGGCGCATAATGCGGGGCTTCGGTTAAACATCGCCATCAACTACGGCGGCCGCGCGGAGCTCGCGCGCGCCGCGCGCCTGCTGGCGCGGGACGCGGCGGAGGGAAAACTTGAGCCGGATGATATTGACGAGGCGGCCGTGGCCGAACGGCTGTACACCGCGGGCCAGCCGGACGTGGATCTGCTGATTCGCACCAGCGGGGAGATGCGGCTGTCCAACTTCTTTTTATGGCAGTGCGCCTACGCCGAGTTCGTGTTTCCCGCTAAACTCTGGCCGGATTTCACCGTGGAGGACTACCACGCCTGCATCGCCGAATACCAGGGCCGTTCCCGCCGCTACGGAGGCCGGGAGGATCGGTAGCGGGGGAAGCCGGAAAGCCCGGAAAAACGGAGCCCGCCGTCCCGCCGGGGCGCGGAGCACGGCATAACGACCGACGTTGCGCGCACGCTCCGGCCCGGAAGCGCGAAGGGAGGCTGCGGCATGACCAAGAGGATCGTCACCGGTTCGCTGCTCATCGTTTTCCTTGTGACCGTGCTGCTGCTGGGCGGCTGGTATTTCGCCGCCGCGGCGTTCGTCGCGGTGACGCTGTGCATCCGCGAGGAACTGCGCGCCTTCAAGCAGCACGGCGAGAACCCCGTGTGCTGGACGAGCTACTTGGCGCTGGCCGTGAGCGTTCCGCTGATGATGTATTACAGCTCCGTGGTTATCATCCCCACGCTGACGATCATCAGTTTGTGCGTGCTTTTACAGATCATGCGCCGGGAAACGCCCACGCTTACGGACGTGATGGTGAGCGTGCTGCCGATGATTACCGTGGTGCTGCCGGGCATGTGCCTGTTCGGCATTCTGGATACGCCGCTGCGCCGCATGCAGGCGATGCTGCTGACGATGGTATTTGCCATCGCCGTGGGCGGGGACACCTTCGCGCTGTTTAC
This sequence comes from uncultured Oscillospiraceae bacterium, assembly GCA_964497495.1. GTDB lineage: Bacteria > Bacillota > Clostridia > Christensenellales > Aristaeellaceae > CAXXOK01. The sequence continues at coordinate 2,334 of CAZCCZ010000017.1, read as the reverse complement.
GGGAACCCTGATCGGTAAAAGAAAACTCTGCCCGAAGATCAGCCCACACAAGACCGTGGAAGGTGCGATCGGCGGGCTGCTGGGCAGCGTGCTTCTGGCGTGGCTCACGGGCTACATTTTCGCCGTCACGCTGCCTACGCAGGCGTTTCCGCCGATGTGGGCCAACCTCGTGGTGGGCGTGGTGGGCGGCGTGGCCGCGCAGATGGGCGACCTGTTCGCCAGCATGGTGAAGCGTTACTGCGGCATCAAGGACTTCGGCACCCTGTTCCCCGGCCACGGCGGCATGCTGGACCGGATGGACAGTATTCTGTTCGCCGCGATCATCGTGTACAGCTACCGGGTCATCGTGATGACGTTTATCCCGGTGTGAGCCCCGTGCCGAATAAATTGGGTTTTTCCCTTGACAACCCCCCGTTTATCTGCTATCCTAACCGCAATCCACATCGAAAGCGAGGGATGGTCATGACCATGGGCATGCGAATGTTCAAAGGGAATGTCCGTCGCCCCGATAGCGGTCGTGGGTGAACGCCTTGGCGTTCGCGTTTATTGCATGAATGCAAGCCCTCCCGCAACGGGACGGGCTTGTTTTTATGTCGAAACGGAAAACCAGAACAAACGAAGGGGATGCCGAATATGGCGCAAGACCGGTACGGTTTCGAGACGCTTCAATTGCACGCGGGGCAGGAACCCGATAAGCAGACGTTTTCCCGCGCGGTGCCCATTTACCAGACCACCAGCTACTGTTACCCGAACGCCAAAACGGCGGCGGACGTGTTTTCCGGCGCGGCGGAGGGCTACACCTACACCCGCATCGAAAACCCGACCGTGACGGTGCTGGAGGAGCGCGTATGCGCGCTGGAGGAAGGGCGCGCGTGCGTGGCGTTTGCCAGCGGCATGGCGGCCGTTTCCGCGGCGGTGTTCGCGCTGTGCGGTACGGGCGACCACATCGTGGCCGTCAGCACCCTGTACGGCGGCACGGTGACGCTGTTGGCCAACCGGCTGCCGCAGGTGGCGGGCATCACCACCACGTTCGTGGATCCGGACGATGTGGCGGCCCTGGAGAAGGCCGTGCAACCCGCTACGAAGATGATTTATCTGGAAACGATCTGCAACCCCAACATCAACGTGCCGGATTTTGACGCGATCAAGGCAATCGCCGTTCGCCACGGCATCCCGCTTGTGCTGGACAACACCTTCGGCATGCCGCCGATCTTCAGCGCCAAAACCTACGGCGCGGATATCGTGATCCACAGCCTCAGCAAGTACGCGGGCGGCCACGGCACCACCATCGGCGGCGCGGTGGTGGACCTGGGCACGTTCGATTTCCACAACCCCCGCTTCCCCGCCTATACCGGGCCCGACCGGCAGAACGGCGACATTATTTACGCGGACCAGCCCGCGCCGGTCGCCACGCGGCTGCGCACCCAGATGATCCGGGAGTTCGGCGCGTGCCTGGCTCCCATCAGTGCCTTCCTGATCCTGCAGGGGCTGGAAACGCTGAGCCTGCGTATCGCCCGGCACTGCGACAACGCGCGGCGGGTGGCGGAGTTCCTTGCCCGGCACCCGAAGGTTGCCTACGTGCATTACCCCACGCTGGAAAGCGACCCCTACCACGCCCGGCAGCTGAAGTACTTGCCCAACGGCGCGGGCGCGATTATGAGCTTCGGGGTCAAGGGCGGCGTGGACGCGGGAAGGCGGTTTATCGACGGCCTGACGCTGTTCAGCCTCCTCGCCAACGTGGCGGACGCCAAATCGCTGGTTATCCACCCCGCCAGCACTACGCACGGCCAGATGAACGAGCAGCAGCTCGCCGCCGCGGGCGTGAGGCCGGAACTGATCCGCCTGAGCATCGGGCTGGAAGACCCGAAAGACCTGATCGCCGATCTGGAAAGGGGCCTGGCCCGCGTATAACGGCGGCTTGCCCGGCTTCTGCCTTACCCGTACCGAAATCTGTGCGCGGGGGCGACCGGAAAGCCCCCGTATGTTCCGTCCCCCGGCGCCGCCCGGCTCAACCTTTCCAAAATCCCAAAGGACAAAGACGTCCCTTGGTCGCGCCGGAGGCGCGAAAGTCAAAGGAGGCTGCTTATGCCCGTGAAAATCCCGGACGCGCTGCCCGCCACGCGCGTCCTCACCGAAGAAAACGTGTTCGTCATGACGGAAAAGCGATCCCAGACGCAGGACATCCGACCCCTGCGCATCGCCATTTTGAACCTGATGCCCACCAAGGAAAAGACCGAAACGCAGCTTTTACGGCTTATCTCCAACTCCCCCCTGCAGGTGGAGATCACCCTGCTGCGCACGGGCACCTACGAAGGCACGCACGTTTCCACGGAC
>CAZCCZ010000016.1:45215-55313 GCA_964497495.1 uncultured Oscillospiraceae bacterium | reverse complement strand
CGAGCATCACCCAGAATATCTCGGTCGTATCGCCCAAAGCGCTCTCCGAAAAAGAAATCGCGCGCGAATTCAAGAATCTGTCCCGCAAGCTGGCGCTCGAATACTAAGGGGGTGTGCTGTTGGAACTGACCTACACGAACACGAACGGTGAAAGCGTCATCCTCCGGCAGACGCGTCCGTTCTTTCTGACGCGGGTGGATGGCGCCGGAAAGGTGCGCCAGACCGTGAACACCTTCAAGGCGCCCGATCAGGACGGCGCTTTTTTCATCTCCTCCGCCATGGACATGCGCAACATCACGCTCGAGGGGTCTGTTATCACCCCCACGGTCGCGGAAACCTACGACCAACGACGGCGTTTCCTGCGGGTGTTTACGCCCAAGCTGCAAGGGACTCTCGTCTACCGGGGCCGACAGATTGCCTGTGTAGTCGAGGAGTCGGGTTTTACCGCTTCATCCCGTGAGCGCGCGCCGAATTTCTTTATCAGCCTCCTGTGCCCGTCGCCTTTCTTTGAAGCTCTGGAGGAGATTCGGGAAGAACTGGCCATGTGGTCACCGCTCCTGCTCTTTCCCCTTGAGATACCGGACGTCGGGCTGGAATTCGGTATCCGTCAGCCCAGTCAGATTATCACGGTAGACAATATCGGCGATGTTGCCTGCGGCTGTCATATCGTCTTTCGGGCGCTTGGGAGCGTGACCAATCCGGAACTCATGAGCCTTGACACCGGCGATGTGCTTCGCCTGAACACCGTCATGGAGTCTGGCGCGGAACTCCATGTGTACACGCACTTTGCCGGGAAAAAGGTAACGCGGGTGTTTGGGTCTGAGGAAAGCAACGCCTTTTCACTACTGGACACTAGTTCTGTGTTTCTGCAGTTGGAACCGCGACGCAATCTGCTTCGCTATAACGCCGCTGAAAACATGGATCTGCTTGAAGTGACCATTCTGTATCGACCCAAGTTTCTGGGGGTGTAGCGTGGAACTGTATGTGTATGGGAACACACGGCAACTGGTTGGTGTTGTAGAATCCTTTGAATACCTGCGCTGGACACGCCGATACTCCCTGTGCGGAGCCTTTGAACTGAAGGCGATCGCTACCTCGGATAATATTACACTTTTGGTTTTGGGTAATCTGCTCTGGAATAGCGACGATGAGGAAGTCGGGATCATTGAACATCTGGAAATGAATCAGGCAGACAAGGAAACGATCACGGTCAGCGGGCGGTTTGCGACCAGCTTTTTGGCACGGCGCATCATCTGGGGCACGGAAACGCTCAGCGGGGACTTATCCACATGCGCAGCGCAATTGGTAAATAACCATCTGGTATCTCCAACCGACACCAATCGTCAGATATCCGGCATATCTTTCGCTTCGCCTGCCCTTGGCGTAACGGTCAATACACAGGTATCCTACAAAAACCTCATGGATACAATAACTGGGTTGTGCGAAGCATCCGACACAGGCATTAAGACTGTGTTTGCCCCCTCGACCGGAACCCTTACAGTCGCACTCTATGTCGGTGCCGCATCGCAGGCCGTGTTCGCCCGCGAGTACGAAAACCTGACGTCGCAAATCTATACACAGAGCGCCGTGGACTACGCCAACGCCGCGCTCATCGGCGGAGAGGGCGAGGGTGCGTCGCGCGTGCTGACCTCCATCACAGAAACTGCTGGAGTTGAACGATGGGAAGTTTTTGTCGACGCGAAAGACTTGCGGCAGGAGGATTTCGGCACTGGATATTCAACGGCGCTCCTGTATCGTGGGCAGAACAGACTGTCGGAGCTATCCATGGCGCATTCCTTTGACGCGGAGGTCAATCCGCACGGAAACCTGCGCTACAAGGTCGATTTTGACCTGGGACAAGCGGTCACCGTGCTCTCGAAGAAATGGGGCGTCATATTGGCCGCGCGTATCACGGAGATCGAAGAAAGCTACGACGCGAGCGGGCAGACTCTGAATATTGTGTTCGGTAAAGGCGCGTTATCGCTTCTCCAAAAACTGAAAGGTGGCTGAGCGTTTGGAAAAGAGCGGGTTCTTCAATTCCTCCGGCGGCGACCGTGTCTACAGCGCCACGGACTTTGCCGCATATTTCGGCAGACTGGTCAGCAACGGTATCTTTTATGCCAACGCAAGTAACCTGCAAGTTACGCCGGGAAACGGAATGGCAGTCAATGTCGCGGCCGGAAGCGCGTGGATCAATGGGTACTCCTACGAGAACACGGACACGCTTGAACTGAACCTTACCACAGCCAGTGGTGTGAACCCGCGCATTGACCGGGTCGTTGTTCGTTTCAGCACTGTGGAGCGCAGGATCCATCTGTCGGTATTGACAGGCACGCCGGCAGAAATTCCGGCAGCGCCCGTGCTGACCCGAAGCAACGATACCTATGAACTTGGGATTGCAGACATTATGATACCGAAAGGTTCTGTAACGGTTGCGGCGATCAATATTTCCGATACACGCTTGAGTACGACGCTTTGCGGCTTGGTCAACTCTCTGGTGACCGCTGTGTACGAATAAGGGGGTGAGCGAATGCCATCGGTTTCATATGCGCTCAGTTCCTTTTCAAAGACCAATACCGACTTAGCTTCCGGCGCAACCTTTACGGCCAGTGCTTCGGGATCCGCTGTATCCGACGCCTACATCACTTCCGCCACATTGTATTTGAGCAGCATCCGGACGTACTCCTCTGCTGGGTATCTGACTTTCACCAGAGGCTCCGGATCAGGAACAACCGGCAACTTTTCATCCAACAGCTCCACACACTCGGAAACCGTTACGCTGAGCAGCTATAACGATGCCTTGCTAACGGCGGGCGGCGGCACGGTCTCTTTCACTCTCAAGCGTTCGACATCTGGCTCTGGTAATATCCTCAACCTACGCAGCGGCATTACTGGTACCCTGACGCTGAATTACCAACTAAGCTCAACTGCCTGTACCGCTCCTACCGCCTGCTCTGTTGGCAGCACGTTGTCTGAAGGCAACGTGACGCTCTCGTGGAGCGGAGCGGCTGGCGGCACCAACAACGCCATTTCCTCGTATGAGATCCAGTACAGTGAATCCAGCGACAATGCCACATGGAGCGCTTGGACGGCGCTGACCACGGTAACCACCACCGCCACCAGCGGCAGCGTATCGGTCGCGCCTTCCTCCACACGCGGGAATTACCGCCGCTTTCAGGTACGCACGCGCGGAGCTGCCGGGGCGAGTTACTATTCCAGCTGGAAGGTTTCGACCAATGCGGTACGCAGAAACACGCTACCGACTGCGCCAACCGCCGTCACCGCTATGCCTGCCGTGTACAGCACGGAGGCGATCTCCCTCACATGGAGCGGCGCGACCGGGGGCACGAGCGCGATTAAGGGGTTCACGATCGCCAGCCGAACCGCCGCGGACAATGCCACCTGGAGCGCGTGGACAACGCTGACCACGTTAACGCAGACCGCAGGCAGCGGGACATATACCCCTACGGTATCAAGGGTCATTGGCACCTATACGCAGTTTGGGGTCACAACGATCGACGCACTGGATGTCAGTTCTACAGTGAGTGCCAGCGCCAGTATCCTATGTTCCATCACCCCCTGCGGACTACCGACAGCCTTCTCACTCAGCGCGACGCTGACGGAAGGCGCGGTCACGCTCTCGTGGAGCGGAGCAACCCATGGCGCGGGTAATACGATCAGCGCGTATGAGTTGCAGTACAGCGATTCCACAGATGCCTCCAATTGGGGTTCGTGGACGGCATTGACGGTCGTGAGCAGTACCGCCACCAGCGGCAGCCAGAGCGTGAATCCCTCCGCCACAGCGGGGACGTACCGGCGATTCCGGCTCCGCATTCAAGGAACGGCCGGGGAAACCTACTACTCGGATTGGCTGGTTTCCAGTAATAGTGTACGCCGCAATATCCCGCCGACCACACCGGCGATTTTCACGGCTTCGCCTTTGGTTTATGACGTGGGAACGATCGTTCTTGCGTGGAGCGGCATCGTAGCCGGGACAAGTACGATCAAGCAGGTGGTGATCCAGCAGGCCACGTCAGCGGATGGCGTCACTTGGGGCGCGTATGAGGCGCTTACAACGCTCACGACCACAACAACTTCTGGCACGTATGAAATTACGCCGTCCAGTGTTTCCGGAATGTCGACGCGCTATCGCCTGAGCGTGACGGATACGCTGAATGCGATCTCCGCGTATGCGGTCAGCAACGTGGTTCGCAAGGTTAGCCCGCCGACTGCGCCGGTGGTCAGCGCGCCAAAGGCGGCAAGCCAGACCTACGCCACAACACCACGTTTCCTGATCACGACCGGCGCGAGGCTGGGCGGTGGTACGCAGAAGGTATGCGTGAAGATTGGCACGACGGACTGGCTAGATTCGGTTGCCAATCCGGAACGGTTCTCCACCGCTGGAGCGCTGGCCAACGGAGTTGCAACCATCTACACACCTACTACGCTCACGCCCGGCAACTATACCATCACTTTCCGTAGCGTAGACAGCGGCTCGGAAGCCGTCAGTCCTGAGGTGGTGAGAAGCTTTACGGTGCTTGCCTCGCCCTTTGAGGAGATCGCACCTAATGTGACCAAGGTCAAGGCTTCGCACATCAGGAGTCTGCGAACCGCCATCAATAACGTTCGCGATTTCTACGGTCTTTCGGTAGTCAGTTGGTTGGAGGATGTGGTTGCAGGCAAAACAGCCGTAATAAACTGGCCGTTCCATGTGTTGGAGCTTCGAAAGGCGATCGAGCAGGTGGTAGATTTCATCAACAGCTTTGATGTGACGTGGGCAAACAAATTGCCTGACCCGGCATGGATTCCCATTATGACGGGCAGACCGCAGGCGGCCGTGATGCAGCAGTTGCAAACGCTGATTCTTGGATTATAACGCATTCCCAATTCGCGTCTCTGCGAAAGCAGGGACGCTTTATCATATACATCTTACATTGGGAGGAAACATCTTGAAGGAAATCTGGGGTTGGATTCAAGCGGCGTTGGTAGCCGTGGGTGGGTTTCTCGGTTGGTTTGTCGGCGGCTTCGACGGTCTGCTCTACGCGCTGATTGCGTTGATGGCAGCCGATTACGTGACGGGCGTGATGTGCGCCATCGCGGACAGGACGCTTTCCAGCGCGGTTGGTTTTCGCGGCATTGCCAAGAAGGTGCTGATCTTCGTACTGGTAGGCGTTGGGCACATCGTGGACACGTACCTGATCGGCAACGGCAGCGCGCTGCGCACGGCGGTGCTCTTCTTCTATTGCTCCAATGAGGGCGTGTCGATGCTGGAAAACGCGGGGCATCTCGGCCTGCCGATTCCGCAGAAGCTCAAGGATGTGCTCGAACAGCTTCACAACCGGGACAGTGACAAGGAAGATCAGTAATATGGCGGCGGCAAACAAGCCGCCGCTTTTCCTTTTTAAAGGAGGGTTTCATATGAGCGAGCAGAGCAACCGGGTAGAAATGCCATTCACGAACGAGCATTTCATGGCCTTCTGCGAGAAGATGTTAGGGCAACCCTATTGGTATGGGTGCTGCATGTATAAGGCCACCAGCGGCCTCTTGTCCCGAAAAACCAGCCAATATCCGTCCTCATATGCTACCTCCCGCACAACGCGTTACAGGCAAGATATCGCTGCGAAGAAGATCGTATCGGATTGCATTGGCGCCGCAAAAGGATATGCCTGGACAGGCGGCGGGATCGGGTTGCTGGAGGCGATCGGGACGGATGCCACCTATTCCAGTAAATACGGCTCCAATGGATGCCCGGATAAAGGCGCGAACGGCATGTTCACCTATGCAAAGAGCAAAGGCATGGACTGGGGCGCCATTGGGACGCTGCCGGAGATCGTGGGATTGGCGCTCTATAAATCCGGGCATGTGGGTTATTACGCCGGAAACGGTTATGCCATCGAGTGGAAAGGCTTCTCGTACGGCTGTGTCAAGACCAAGGTGGCCGGGCGCGGCTGGACGCATTGGTACAAGCTGCCGTTCATCCGATATGGCAATGATTCAATTCCCGAGACAAATGATAATCCGCCCACCGTCGATCTCGGCGCCAGAACGCTTCGGTATACCAAGGGGAGGGCGATGCTCCACGGCGAGGATGTGCTGGCCTTGCAGGCAAGGCTGCTTGAGCTTGGCTTTGATCCCGGCAAAGCGGACGGCGTGTATGGCTCGATGACAGCAGCCGCGGTAAATGCTTTTCAATCGTCGCGGCAACTGGAGGCGGATGGAATCGTAGGATCACTTACCAGTGCGGCATTGCAGTTATGACCAACGAGCAGAAAAGGCGACTGGAGCAATTGCGTTCGGAGAGTCTTGGATATAAACGGATAGCGGCGGAGCTTGGAATTTCGATCAACACTGTGCAATCCTTTTGCCGCAGGCACCCTGATAAAATCAAAACGCCGACTTATCATCCAGAGAACACCTGTTTGCAATGTGGCGTGAGGCTTCACCATACGCCCGGCGCCAAGAAACGTAAGTTCTGCTCCGATTGCTGCCGCATCTCTTGGTGGAACGCGCACCCGGAAGCGGGCGCGAAGCGTAAAGTGCGAGAGATTGCCTGTAGTTTCTGCGGTGTGCATTTTATCGCTGTTGGGGAACAAGCAAGAATGTATTGCTCCCGTATCTGCAGCGCCAGAGCCAGAGCCAAATTGGCGCGCGGGGAGGGAACGGATGGATAAGGAAAATCGCATTCTGCACTACAGTGCGGCGTTGGCGGTCTTTCGGACATGGGTTCGCAATGACTGGATCACGGAAGACGATTTTCGATTGCTGGAAGCCAAGATGGCGGAACGCTATGGGCTATCAAACAACAGTATATATCGTCAAACCCCTTGATAATCCTGGCTTTCAGAGCGAATATACCATGACCGAAGGGAGGGATCGGCATGGAGCGAATCATTACAAGGGTTCCAGTACAATGTACACAGGCGTTAAAACTGATCAAGGTTGCGGGCTATGCCCGAGTATCCAGTGATAAGGACGCGATGCTTCACTCGCTGGCGGCACAGGTGGACTACTATCAGAAGCTTATCCTGGAAAATCCGGAATGGATATACGCCGGGATGTACGCGGATGAAGCGCTGACCGGCACCAAGGGCAACCGACCCGCGTTTCAGAAAATGCTTAGTGACTGCCGCGAGGGGAAGATCGACCGGATCATAACCAAGTCAATCAGTCGGTTTGCGAGAAACACGCTCGATCTGCTGGACGCGGTTCGGGAACTCAGAGCCATGGACGTTGACGTCTATTTCGAGGAACAGAATATTCACACAACGGACGGGGATGGCGAGCTGTTGCTCACCATCCTCTCTTCTTTTGCACAGGAGGAAAGCCTATCCGCCAGTGAAAATCAGAAGTGGCGTATCCAGAAGAACTACCGCGAAGGAAAGCCTGTCACTACAATATGGATCTACGGTTACCGCTGCCACAAGGAAGTCTACACGGTTGTTCCCGAGGAGGCCGCCGTAGTGCGGATGATTTTCACGGATTATCTGTCAGGACTTGGAAAGAACGCGATCATGCGCAAGCTCACCGCGCTGAACATCCCAACCCGAACCGGCGGACGCTGGACGGAGACCAGTATTATGCAGATGCTCCGCAATGAAAAGTATGCGGGGCATTTGCTGCTACAGAAGGTTTTTATCACTGACCATATCACGAAGCAAACCAAGCCAAATCGGGGAGAAATGCCGAAATTCCTCGTGAAGAACCATCACGAGGCGATCATCGACGAGGCTACCTTCGTCGCGGTGCAGCGAGAGATCGTGGTACGGGCTTCTCAGCGGAAAGGGAAGCAGCCGCAATCCGCCAGCGTCTTTTCCGGGATGATCCGTTGCCAGCGTTGCGGCAGGTATTTCCACCGCAAGGTCGCCAATGGGGGTTCAAAATACGCCAGACAATCTTGGGCCTGTCCGACATACGTCAATCAAGGCAAGCAATTTTGCGATGCCAAGCGGATCCCGGAGGACATTCTGATCGTTCAATGCTGTGAAGTCTTGGGATTGGCAGTCTTTGATGAGGACGTTTTTCGCAAAGCCGTCACTGAAATTCTGGTGCCTTCGGATGGACAGTTGCTTTTCAAGCTACGTGACGGCACCGAAAAGTGTACTGTCTGGCAGCACACTTCCCGATCGGTAAGCTGGACGGATGAAATGAAAGCGGAAGCACGAGCGGCTGCCGGAAAGAGGAATACACATGCCTGAAGTTACGATGATCCCCGCCAGCATTGCCCGCATATCCGCCAAAGCATCTACTGGCGTTCAGTGCCGTCGGGTGGCTGCCTATGCCCGCGTTTCCACCGACAGCGAGGAGCAGCTGACCAGCTACGAGGCTCAGGTGGATCACTACACCAAGTACATCCAGAGCCGTGAGGACTGGATTTTTGTCGGTATCTACACGGATGAAGGTATCTCCGCGACCAATACCCGCAAACGCGACGGCTTCAACAAGATGGTTTCCGATGCGGTGTCAGGGAAGATCGACCTCATCGTCACCAAGTCAGTCAGCCGCTTTGCCCGCAACACCGTTGACAGCCTCACTACCGTGCGAAAGCTCAAGGACAAGAATGTCGAAGTCTACTTTGAAAAGGAGAACATCTACACCTTCGACGGCAAGGGCGAGCTTTTAATTACGATCATGTCTTCCCTTGCCCAGGAGGAGAGCCGCTCCATCTCGGAAAACGTCACCTGGGGCGTTCGCAAACGCATGGCCGATGGGCGCGTCAACTTGCCGTACAAGCATTTTCTGGGCTACCGCAAGGGCGAGGACGGGCTGCCGGAGGTTGTGGAGGAGGAAGCGGCCATTGTTCGCCGCATCTTTCGACAATTCATGGAGGGCAAGACCCCGTCGATGATTGCCAAATTGCTGCAGGCGGATGGAATCCTTTCGCCGGGCGGTTCTCAGGTCTGGCAGGTCGCGACGGTACGCTCCATCCTGACCAATGAAAAGTACAAGGGCGACGCGCTGCTGCAAAAGCGGTATACTGTGGACTTTCTGACGAAGGAACGGAAGCTGAACCATGGCGAAGTACCGCAGTACTATGTGCAGAACAGCCATCCGGCAATCATTGACCCGGATGATTTTGACGCGGTGCAGGCGGAAATGGCGCGGCGTAAGGAGATCAGCCGCCCCAACACCTGCGGCAGCGTGTTTTCCAGCAAGATCGTCTGCGGCGATTGCGGCGGGTACTATGGCCCCAAGGTCTGGAACAGCAACCGTCCAAACCGAAAGATCATCTGGCGGTGCAATGACAAATACAAGCATGATCCTCACTGCCAGACCTCGCATATCACCGAAGAAGAAATCCGTGCTCAGTTCGTGGTGGCGTTCAATCGGCTGTTGGGGATGAAGGAGCAGGTCATCGCAGATTGCCAGATCGCTCGGGAGACGCTGCGCGACTGTTCTTCGCTGGAACTGGAAATTGTGGATTTGCGCAAGGAGCAGGAACGGGTTTCGGAGTTGGCACGGATTGCGATTCTGGAATATGCAAACGTGGCGGAGGGCGGAGTCAATGCGCTTCAGGAGGAATATCTCGCCAAACACGACGCTCTGGCTCAGCGGATCGTTCGATTGGAGGCGGAGTGTCGGCGGAGGATGGAAAAGTGCGACCTGATTGCAAAGTTCATACGCAGCCTTACAAAGCAGGATACGGTCATTGACACTTTTGATGAAAAGCTGTTTGTGGCGGTGGTAGAACATATTACGATTGGTCGAGATGGAAGTACAGGGTTCCATATGATAAATGGAACGATGCTGTAAGGTGACCGTGAACGAGGCCTAGTCGGATGCGTACCTGTTCCATGACGAGTAGTTTTGGTCTATGGAGGTGATTCCGGCGCAGGGCGTGGCTCCGGGGGCGGAGTCTACGCATGTGCTGTTGCGGAAGGCGCGACCGGAGGCGGGGTTGTCGCAGAACGAGGTAGCGCGGCACCTGGGGATGGATGTGCTGGAGTATTGTCGCATCGAGTGTGGCATAGAGAACATCTCTGAGGCCTATATGATCGTTTTAACATTTTGATCGGAAAATCATGCGCAACAATTGCATGATTATCTATGATCGTTTTAACATTTTGATCGGAAAATCATGCGCAACAATTGCATGATTAT
>CAZCCZ010000016.1:0-45115 GCA_964497495.1 uncultured Oscillospiraceae bacterium | reverse complement strand
TATGATCGTTTTAACATTTTGATCGGAAAATCATGCGCAACAATTGCATGATTATCATCGAACTTCTTATGGCTGGTAGATACCTAACCATCTTCCAAATAGCGGTGCACAGCAATCGATTTTAAAGAAATTTTGCTTAACACATACTACGCGTTTATGTTTATATTATTGAAAAAAACTGCTCTCGGCTTTACGTGCCGGGATTTTTGCTGTAAAATATTTGATGAAGTTCAAATGTCTATCTGCAAAAGAAAACAGGAGCGTTAACGAATGCTGACACTCAACTGGAATGGAAAAGATAAAGTAATCATCCACCACATGGATTTGCCTTTCCGTGTGTTGGATTTGCAGTGCACTTTTGTAGCAGGCTATCAGGAACAACCTATGGCGAAGAGTGAGGATAAAATTATCCGTGGCGATAATCTGGAAGCTTCAAAAGCACTGTTGCCGAGGTACAGAGGCAAAATCAAGTGCATCTACATCGATCCTCCCTGCAGAACCAGCAACAAAGGTGGGTGTATAACGATAATGTGAACGCCACCATGTTTCGAAATGGTTGGGGCAGGTGGCGGGTAAGGAAGGCGCAGCCCTGAGCCGAAATGATAGATCATTGACACAAGTTTCACGGAAAAACACTTCAACAAACAGCCTATACGGCAGTGCGTCATTCATTTCAGGAAACCTTTATCAGATTTACGCCTATAAAAACGAAATCGAATAAATGACTAATTCGCATAAATAACTACGGGAGAAGGAGATTATAGTGGAGATATCTGCAATGAAAACTTCATTTTCAAGATGTACCATAGTTATTAATTCCATTGAGTGTCCTCTTCCCCCTATTCTTCACGACAACGCAAATTTTCTTATGGATACACTCACACAAGAACGAAGTCGTTCTGTATGCTATCATGCTGGTACCGATTTCTTGATAATTGTTGCCTCGATCATAATGGGGCTGTACTGCCTTGTCGGTGATAAAACAACACCGGAAGAGGTGGTTCGAAATCTTAATGTCGGTGACTATGTGATTTATAATAGAAGTCGTGGGATTTTTTCCGGCTTTGATGAAAATGGTCATGCTATCGTAAAGCAAATTAATCAGGCATTACCGCTTACAAATTATATACCGGTATCCCGCTTTCATTTGATAAAGCCATATTATGGAGAAGCAACGTCTTTAAATGGAAGGGGGATTCGAGGTATACCGGCGCAAAGGCGGGATTTTTTATCATATTTGCTAGGAGTCGATAAAAGCGAATTGCCGGCGGAAATATCATATTCGGTGATTATCGTTACCGACAGAAGCGTTTCTGATTATGTTATGAAAAATACTATACTTAAAGTTCCTTCCGGCGAATCACTACCTTTGGGCAGTTTGTTTTCGGCCGCATATTATACGGAAAATGATATTTACCATTATGCTGGCAATATTGCAAAGTCCGATCCGATTATAAAGTTTACCAGTAAGATTTCTGTTGCCCGAGAGCTAATCATTGAAGACGATAGAAAAGGAATTATTGGTCTCGCCGTTTGTGGGCGGAACGCACTGGAAAGCGGTGAGTCGGAACTTGTATCTCTATTTGGGCGACATTCACTTCCACATATTTGTATAATAGATAGAATTAATTCATGGGACGCATCTAAGCTAATTGAACGCTTCCCGGAAACTCAACTCTTTGCATGGACGAAACCGGTTATGGAGCAATACGTTGTGGGCGGTAGAAACTTTGTGGATGCATCTGAGGCAAGCATAAGCCGCAAGCTTACGAAGATAATTGACGATATTTGCAAAAGTAAAGTACAAACCGTACCATGTGGAAGTCCGATAAGAACCGAACAATATTTCGGTGTGAGAAAAGCGCTCTGGCAAATTGCTAATTTTGATTACTCCGATCCAGAAAAAGAACGATTTGTAATTATTGGTTTTTCTTTGTTAAAGTTATTTACACAATCCATCGTATCTATGCAGCAATTTGAGAAGCAGATAGCGCGAGGAGCGATTAATGCCAGAGCTCCATCAGATCAACTTAAGGAGTTGGTCTCCATTGCGGATGGTTTTAGTGGTCTGCTTTCTGAGCATATGACCATAGTTGTTGACGGACTGACGTCGTTCTTTTCAAGTATTGAGTACAACAATTTAAAATTTGATTATTTGCTTAATTGTCTAATGGAATCAACTTCTACAGATCAATTTACCGTAATTGTACCCAAAGAATCTTATGCACTTTCATTTATTGCATGCTTTAGTAACAAAGAAAAATTCATACTGAAAAGAATGAAATTTACTATGTCGGAACAGTTCAACATAGAATCTGCTTTTGATACTGTAATTTCCATAAGTGCCTTTAGTAGTAAACACTTTAATCCATATTATAGTATTGGAAGAAATATATCTATCCTTACATATGATCACGAAAAGTCGACGTTAAGTAATTTGTACTATATTGCAAAAAAACCGGAGTCCTTATATAGTATTAAAAATGCCGCTGAACAATTGGTACACACAAAGCAAATGGAAAAGGTGCCACCACAGGAAGACTACATTGATGCGGAATTAGAAGCCTATATTAACCAAGTCGTAATAAACAATGCGATATTTACAGCGGAATCAAATGCTGGTACGGGCCACAATATGGTTCCGATTTGTAGGATCGTACTTTTTGAATCGGGACAGAAGGCATTTCTTACAAAATTTTACGTTGCATATTTACTTGATGAAACTGCTGAAACGGTTGTTGAAAGAAGCGTTTCCGATATCCAACAAGGTGACTATTTGATATTTAAGAATTTTGGAGAGCAAGCGGGAGATATCGTTGATGAGCTGTTGCAAAAACTAATTGCAAATCAAGATTCCAGTATGGCTCTGTCTGATGCATATGAATTGTCAAAAAGGTGGAAAAGTATACTAAAAGAGTATATGTGCTCCCAGGAGCTTTCTTTCCACGACGTATCAGATAAGCTAGCCGATTTAGGACATAAAAAGCATGAAGTAACAATTCGTTCTTGGCTAAACGAAGAAGCACATATTGTCGGGCCAAGAGACGAAGATTCGTTTGTCGCCATCGCACTCATTACAAGCGATAAGGATATCTCGGACAATCCACAAAAATACTGGAATGCATGTGGCGTAATTCGATCTACAAGGGTAAGAATTCTTAGATATATTGGAATGAACATCATCAGTTCAATGAGCTGCAAACATAAACAAGCGGACGAGTTATTGGCTACTATAATCGGTGATGTTTCGGAACTTGCCAGTCTTCTCCGGATTGAGAGCATTGTTGAACCCACAAACCTAAATATGCCAGCAAACATTGTCAACCGGCCTCAGTGAAATTTTATAAAGGGGGTGCAAATATGGAAATGGGGGCACTTTTCGAGGCGCGTAATTATTTAATTGAGGAATTCCAAAAAGAACTTCTCGGCCCCGGCTCTGAGATATCCTATCCGGATGTCGACCACGAGATTATTACCGATCTTCCAGAAGTGCGATACAGTATAGGAATTTTATATCCACAAAGGAATATCATCGGTGTGGATAACGATATTTCGGATATTCCCATGGAAAACGATAAACCGGATGACATTGAGGATACTCTACCGGATGATTCGGCTGAAATAGCTGTGACAAATGATAACATAAAAATCCCATATAATGAAAATGCCTCGGAAGAGGGTGATGTTACAACACTCGATGACGATATCGGATTATCTACACAGAATTTACCGTCCTCAATGGGGCTTACCTTTTTCGTTACTAAAGATATCAACGACTTGTGTGTTAACCTAAAGTTTGGAACATATCGCAAAACAAGATTGCAGGATTGCTGCTTGCCGTTTGTTCCAGATTATGATAATTACAGCATTCCTTTGCCTTTTGATCCTTACATCGAATATGACAAAGAGCACTCCCTGTTGAAATTGAAAGCCCCCCTATCCCGAAAAACCGTATTTGCGATACAAGATTCCGATAAAGTTGAAGACATCAAACTCATTGATTCCGCCTTTCGCTTATGCAATCAGTTTGGCCGAAACGGTTATATTCGAGTACCGCATTCCGTCACGGCCACAGTGAATTTTAAGGGCGGTAATTACGCCGATGTGTCTGCTATCGACGCCCAAAATTTAAAACTAACCGCACTTAAGAAACCGACCAAAGCGGGGCTCATTTCTATGACCGTTCTGATGGTAAATGAGAACCGCGGCAAGTATAATGGGTTGAATTCAATCTTCCAGCCTGAAATAATGATTAGCAGCGATATTAATAGAGCGGTTTTCGCAGAGTACTCTCAAAGCTCTTTTAGTGAATCCTTCGATGAGGAGGAAGCATCCCTTGATCTTCTATACAGGAATAAGCGCGTGTTTGCAACCGGGCATGGAACCGCAACAATTTGGGATATAAATACCGAAGGACAAGGGTGGATTAAGACTGAGTTCATGCCTATTTCCACCATTGCTCAGATGGATTTTGAAAATGAAGATACTTCCGTGCCGTCGAATGCTTTTGAAATGTGCTATCTATCAGATTTGGATGAATCATCAAAGGAAGGGAAATTGTCCGCCCTCAAGACAATCGTAGATTCTTATGCAAAATGGATTGATGGTATTGAAACTCAGGCTAAAAGCCTTGGTATGAGATATAAAGATACGGCGCAACGTCATATTTCAGAATGTAAAGATTCGTTGAACAGAATGTATACCGGGATTGAAGCTTTATCAAGGGATAATATTGCTTATACTGCTTTCACATTGGCCAATCGAGCAATGTACATGCAAAGGATACATACTGCCATCCAGGCCAAAGAATCTTATCCCGATGATGTGCACTTGCAGGATCAACTACTTGAGTTGAACTATTATCATGCCGAGGCATATCATCCCGGAGGGAGAAATCCCGCTTGGCGTCCGTTTCAATTGGCTTTTTTGCTAATGAGTATTAACTCTATCGTGGAGCCGACTTTACCGGAACGCGATTTGGTTGATCTTATTTGGTTCCCTACCGGAGGTGGTAAAACGGAAGCTTATCTTGGGCTAACTGCGTTCACCATCTTTTTCCGTAGAATGAAATACCCCGATACTGCCGACGGTACGGCTGTAATTATGAGATATACACTACGGTTACTCGCATCACAACAATTTGTAAGAGCAAGTATTCTAATCTGTGCCTGTGAAGTAATACGAAAAGAAGGATTGAGGAAAAAGAAAAAATATCCGACCTACCCACTAGGAGAAAAACCAATAACGATTGGATTATGGATTGGCGGTACACATACACCTAATAGGAATACTCTTGGGGACAATAATGCAAAAGATCATTGGGAGAAACTAACAGGAGCTCCGGTAAAAGGGCTTCGTGAAGCTAAAGACAGACATAATAAATTTCAAATTTTGAAATGCCCTTGGTGTGGAACCAAATTGATCTGTGATACCGATTCATCAGGCAAACGGTTAATTGGCAAATGGGGATACCAATTTAAAGACGGGCAGCATTTTTATATGGCATGTCCACAGGAAAGGTGCCCTTTCGAGAATCGGTTACCAATACAAGTCGTAGACGAGGAATTGTATAATGATCCACCGACACTATTGTTTGGTACTGTTGATAAATTCGCAATGATGACCTGGAAAAGCGACGTCGGTGCATTCTTTGGTAGCGGCACTCGGAATAGAACTCCAGAACTTATCATTCAGGACGAGCTTCATTTAATTTCCGGTCCGCTCGGTACAATGGTTGGATTATATGAGACTGCCGTTGACGCTTTATGTAGTCAAAAAGGAGTGCGTCCGAAAATTATTGCGTCCACTGCAACAATTCGTCGCGCGAAAGCACAGTGTTCGGCATTATATAATCGTGAGGTTCGACAATTTCCTGCACCCGGTATTGACTCATCGGATTCATTTTTTGCACGTGAAGCCGATATCGGAAAGAAGCCCGGACGACTTTATATTGGGATTATGCCGGCAGGGAAAACGAAAGCCATGATGGAAGTTCGCACCATATCAACTGTCCTCCAACGAGTACATATGCTGCCATATGAAGATGAAATCAAGGACAAGTTCTGGACTCTAGCCACATATTTTAATAGCCTTCGTGATTTGGGAAAATGTGCGACTCTTGTGGATGACGACGTAAAGGATAATATTCGTCGTATGGCATACAGGTTTGGAAGAAGAAACGCCGCAAGACCTACCGGTTCCGCAAGTGAATTAACGAGTCGAGTTTCCACAACTCAGCTTAATGAAACGTTAGAGAAATTGGAACACCTTACATACTCCGCCGAGAATCAGAAGAATAAGAAGTATGCTATAGGTGTACTACTTGCAACAAATATGATTTCAGTCGGTGTCGATGTCGATCGTCTGAACATCATGTTGCTTGTGGGACAACCAAAATTAACAAGCGAGTATATTCAAGCTTCAAGTCGTATAGGAAGGACGTTCCCCGGTATAGCGCTTACACTTTTCGATGGATCGAAGAGTCGAGACCGATCACATTACGAGCAATTCAAAGCATATCACGATTCATTTTATAAATTTGTTGAGCCGACCGGCGTAACTCCATATTCTAAACCTGCGAGAGATCGCGCGTTACATGCTGTCGCAATTGCTCTTATGCGGCACTATTTTGGAATGACAAAGGACTCCGATGCAAGATATTTTAATATTGAAAATGAGGGACTAAAAAAGATAGAGAATTATATCGTAACCAGAGTTAAGCAAATAAACGACCGTATGGACGATCCCCTTGCGGACGAAACGCAAGATATCGCAAAAGAACTGTCTGCCTTTTGGAAAAAATGGCACGATGATTTGGATGCTGCTGGTGAAGAGAATTTTTGCTATGGAGATCGCTATATCGTAACGCCACCTTCAGGGGATGCAAAACGCTTGATAAAACCATTCGGAGGTGGGCATGACTGCGCAATTGAAACCTTAACTTCCATGCGAAACGTGGATCAAAGTATCAGATCAAGCATTTTGTTGTGGGGTGAAAACGATGGTTAATTCGGCAGGTAAAATACAGCTAAACAAAGTTACCCATACTATTCGAGCGGCGCAGACCGTCTTGCAGTATGGTGTCGGAGCGATGATCGATTTTCCCGATCAGACGCTTATGGCAGCCGCACCTGATTATTGGGACGACCAAATCCTCACGATACATGACGAACGTCTTGAAAAAGCTCTTGGCGTTTCATACTTTGGTATGCCCGGTGGTAAAGAGGAGTTTTCTTTCGGCATATCATATGTGCGATTTCCAAAATGGTATTTTTGCCCCGAGTGCCGGAGATTTCTGCCCATTGAAAAGTGGGTTGCCGAGTATATAAAAGTCGCCACAAAACGCGAATTGGAATATAATCCATATATGAAAAGCCCAAAATGTATGAAGTGCGGCCGTGAGCTGGTAGTCACCCGCGTTGTTGTGGCCTGTGAAAACGGTCACATTGATGATTTTCCTTGGATTGAGTGGGTACACGAAAAAAGTAAAGGCGGCAGAAGGGATGTATGTGGGAATCCTCTACTAACATTTCAAACGGGCGTTACTTCATCTGCAGGCCTTGAAGGGCTGGAAGTGCGGTGTTCGTGCGGGGCAAAGGCCTCTTTGTATGGTGCATTCGATAAAGAGAGTGGACACACGGCTATGGAAAAGCTCGGTAATGGATATATGTGTACAGGATTTCATCCGTGGAAAAATGAACATGAATTTTGCGACCAATATCCTAGGGCAATTCAACGTGGTGCATCTGCGGCGTATTTTCCCAAAGTTGTTAGTTCCCTTGTAATTCCGCCTTACTCCGATAGGATAAATACTAAGATTGAGCTATCGGAAGAATACAAGAACTGCCTCATCAAAATTGAGGATTTTGACGACGAAGAGCGTGAAGACCGAATCCGAAAAAGACTCGATGAATGGGCAACTCGCATCAGTATGCAGATATCCGTCAACCCGGACATCGTTACAGGAATTCTTATACGCAAGTGGCTTGAAAGAGTGCCGGAGGAATATGCCACAGACAGTGAACATTATCGGCTTGAAGAATATCGGGCGTTAACAGGGCAACTCCCTCCAAGGGAACTGGATTCGGATGATTTCATTCGTGAGGGAATAGACGTCTCGGGGTATTTTATTCCCGGAATAAAATCACTTGCCCTAATTCATAAAGTCCGTGAGGTACGCGCGTTAACCGGTTTCACTCGGTTAAATCCTCCCGGTTCTTCAGACCTTGGTGAGGGAGATCGAGGATTTGTCCCAATTCGTCCTGTAAAACCGTGGTACCCCGCATATCAAGTCCGAGGCGAAGGAATTTTTATGGAGTTTGACGGTCAGGCAATTAATGAATGGCTATGTGGAAATAACGAAGCATTTAAAAGGGCCAATACGCTCACCGGCAATTACGCTATAACGTATCAAGCCCAGATTAACGGACGAGTTATTACACCGAAATTTTTATTACTACATTCGTTGGCACATTTGCTAATTCGACAGTTGAGCTTTGAATGCGGGTATACTGCGGCTTCATTACGTGAGCGTTTATATTGCAGCGAATCTGAACTCAACCCAATGGCCGGAATCCTGATCTACACTGCGAGTGGTGATTCCGAAGGTACACTGGGCGGACTGGTGCGTCAGGGGTATTCCGATTGCTTTCCACATATTTTCAAGAAGGCCGTTGAGTCCGGGAAAATATGCTCAAACGATCCAGTTTGTATTTCGAGCGAGGGCCAAGGTAGAGATGCATTGAATTTGGCGGCATGTCATGCGTGTCTGCTTTTACCGGAAACGAGCTGTGAAGAATTTAATGTATTCCTTGATCGTGCGATGGTAATTGGTACGTTTGAGTGTCCCGATATGGGCTTCTATAGCAAATGGAACTTATAAAGCATTAACGAGAGGGGGGGCGGAATAATGCCCTATAACGCTATAGATTTATTTTCCGGCTGCGGCGGTATGACCGAGGGCCTGTTTCAGGCCGGATATCGGGTTGTTGCCGCCGTTGAGATAGATCAATTTGCAGCACTTGCATACCATGCAAACAATGATCAACGAGGTGTATGCCTCTTTCAAGAAGATATTCGTAATGTCGACATTGGAATAATCCAGAATATATTGAACGGCGAACCACTGCATCTTCTGGCGGGATGTCCTCCATGTCAAGGTTTTTCGACTATAAGGAAAAAAAACAAAAAGCGCCCGATAAATGATGCTCGGAACAAATTAATATGGGAATTTGTACGGTTTGTTGAGGTTTTAATGCCATTGACAATCATGTTGGAAAATGTGCCAGCGCTGGCAGAGTACACCGAGTTCAAGAAAGCTGTATCCAGACTAAAGCGTCTCGGGTATGACCCGTACTTTGATGTTTTAGATGTTGCAAATTTTGGCGTCCCACAAAGGCGAAAAAGGCTGGTTATGATGGGCTCCTTACTCGGATCGCTGTTGCCTGCTGCTGGCAATAGCCCACTTACGACGGTAAGACAAACAATTGGGAACCTATTGCCTCCCAAAGATAGCGATGATCCGGTGCATCATATGTATCCACATCATACTCATGAAGTGCAGCGGCGTATTGAACTAACTCCCCAAGATGGGGGGAGCCGTTCCGATCTTCCTGAAGAATACACCCTTGAATGTCATAAGAAAGACGGTATCGGTTTTCATGATGTTTATGGACGACTGGCATGGGACAAAGTGTCTGCAACCATAACCGGCGGATGCCTTAATCCATCGAAAGGCCGATTCCTTCATCCTGAGCAGAATCGGTGTATTTCGGCTAGAGAAGCGGCCTTGCTCCAAACGTTCCCCGAGGAATATCTTTTTCCAATCAATATTCCCCGAGCATCCATTGCACTAATGATCGGCAACGCACTGCCACCAGCCTTTTGTAGACAGCAGGCAGAACATATATCAACCCATTTGGACGGTGTTTTTATGAGCGATATCTTTGACTCTGAAAAACGATCTGAAATTATGAGTAAGGTTAAGAATAAGGGGACAAGTCCGGAACTGTATGTAAGAAATCTATTATGCAAAATGGGGTATCGCCATTACAGACTAAAAAGTCCAACACTGCCATGCAATCCCGATATCGTTTATCCGGGCATTAAAAGAGCCATTTTTATCAACGGCTGTTTTTGGCACGGGCATGATTGCAATAGAGGACACTTGCCGGAAACCAATCATGATTTCTGGGAGAAAAAGATCGCTTACAATATAGAACGTGATACAAGTAACTATGCTGCTCTTAAACAATTGGGGTGGGATTATCTTGTGATTTGGCAATGTGAAATAAAGAAATCAAGAGAGAATGACTTGCGAAAAAGAATCTCTGATTTCTTATTTTAAGTAAGGCGCCAAATAACACCTGATTAGGCTATTTGATAAAAGCATAGAAATCCAGCATCTGATTCAGAGGGGTGAACCTGTTTTTCTTGCGAAAATATACCCACTTCATTCCTGAAACCGTTGATTTTATTGGAATATCGTCTATTCGGCAACCCGATGCACACCCCCTCTCAAAATGCACACCCCAACCTAAAAGTCAAACGATTCTCCGAGGCGTATGCTATCCACTCTGCATTCTGATCCAAAAATGCCAAGTTTCTGCTCATTATTCTTTCCTTCTGAAAAGCCGAGAAGACCTCGAAACCCTTGATTTACAACACTTTCCGCACACAACAAAAACCACCTACCGATAAAGTACCCTTTATCAATAGGTGGTATACGTCGTGTACCGATTAGGCTAAATCAAGAAATGACATCGCCATTGTCAAACTATTGTATATTTCTTTTTTGCGGGCTATACTGACAGCGACAAGAAAATCGATCCAACGAGTGTCAGTAGGCTAAATTCTATCAACAATGACTTATGCCTTGTAGTGCTTGCTTATAAGCCGATATTTAATGGCAACTGAAACCAAAGGAGTGCGTGATATGTCAGAAGATCGAAAAGTGACAGTAATACCTCCTACGCTAGGCAAATTAGGGAAAAATGTTGGCATCTATTGCAGAGTAAGCACGAGAAGTCAAGAACAGCTCAATAGCCTAACAAACCAAATATCATATCTGACCAGAATCTGCTACAGCAAGCGAATATGGATATTAGCCGATATATACGTAGATATCAAGAGTGGGGCGGATACTCAAAGCCGACCAGAATATCAAAGAATGCTCGATGCCTGCCGTGCCGGAAAGCTAGATATTGTTCTGACAAAAAGTATCAGCAGGTTTGGACGTAATACTGAGGAGATGTTGCGATCCATACGAGAGTTAAAATCAGCTGGCGTAGAGGTTGTCTTTGAACAAGAAGAAATCAGCACTGCAGATGCAAATAGTGATCTGATGATATCAATATTCGAAGCGGTCGCAGAGGCAGACAATGAATCTCGTCGTCAGAATATTTTGTGGGGAATTAACCGTCGACTTGAGAATGGAACTTCGAGCATGTACTTCAGGCGATGTTATGGATATATAAATGACTCTGATGGTAATCCAATTATATGCCCTGAGGAAGCGACAGTAGTTCAATTGATATTCGAATTGTATCTTGGTGGTATGAGCATTGTTGGGATTATTTCTGAACTGGCATCAAGAGGTATAAAATCACCAACAGGAAAAGATAATTGGTGCAAGCGAAGCATTGATACTGTTTTAAGCAATGAAAAGTATATAGGAAACAGTCTTATCTTCAAAACTTATAGCGCCGGATATCCAAAGACTAAAAGAGTTATTAACAATGATGGTAAACACCGCCAATTCAAGGCGCTGGCGAGCCATCCTCCCATTATTACGAAAGAAGCGTTTCAAGCTGCTGCTAATGAAAAGGCAAATCGGACAAATATCGAGACAGGCGAGTACGGAATCAAAAGGCGAAAGGGTGCTAAGTATAGTTCTAAGAAGAAAAACAACTCAGATTAGTCTACTCTACAATTTGCACATATCCTGATTAGGCTTTTATTTTAAACGAAAAACTAACATCTGATTCAGGGCGGCGGACCTGATTTGCTGGTGAAAACATACCCTCTTCATTCCTGAAACCGTTGATTTTATTGGGATAGCGTCCATTCGGTGATCCGATGCACACCCCCTCTCAAAATGCACACCCTTACCCAAAAGTCAAACGATTCTCCGAGGCGTTAGTCACAAACACAATATTCTGATCCTAAAACGCCTGGTTCCTACTCATTATTCTTCCCTTGAGGAAATTTACTAAAAACCGGCAACCCTTACCACACAACGC
The DNA here is from genome assembly GCA_964497495.1 of uncultured Oscillospiraceae bacterium. Classification (GTDB taxonomy): domain Bacteria; phylum Bacillota; class Clostridia; order Christensenellales; family Aristaeellaceae; genus CAXXOK01. The sequence continues at coordinate 32,876 of CAZCCZ010000016.1, read as the reverse complement.
TTTCCGCACACAACAAAAACCACCTACCGATAAAGTACCCTTTATCAATAGGTGGTATACGTCGTGGTGCCGAAGGCGGGACTTGAACCCGCACGGTATCGCTACCAACGGATTTTGAGTCCGTCACGTCTGCCATTCCATCACTTCGGCCGAAACAAGGGGATTATATCATTCCCGCGCGTCTTTTTCAAGCGGGAAATCGTCGTTCGTCGGCCGCAGGTTTTTGCGCGTCAGGGTTCGCGCGTTCCGGTTTTCACGCAAAGGCGCAATCAATTTGAAACACTATTTATCGATCGGGGATGATTTATAACCCCTTCCTCGTCCTATGCATTGAAAGTACGTATTTCCCTGAATAAACGGAGGGATTACCAATGAAACGAATGTTATCGGTTTGTCTGGCGCTGATGCTGCTTATAACGGTCGTACCGGCCGTTTCCTCTGCGGCGACGTATGGCTACGTAACCGGCGGCTGGCTCCGCATGCGTTCCGGGCCGTCGTTCGACAACAGCACCGTCGCCTCGTACTATACCGGTACGATGGTAGAAATTTTAGGTACCAGCGGAAGCTGGTACAACGTTAAAGCTCCCGATGGGAAAACGGGATATATGTATTCCTCTTATATCTCTTCTTCCGGAGGCGGCGGGGGCACCGGAACCGCCTACGTAACCAGTTCCAACGGGTACGGCGTGCGCTTGCGTTCCGGCCCCAGCACCGGTTACCGAATTTTAGGCGTTTTTTCCGTGGGCACGGCCATGACGGTTCTGGAATCCGGCACCAACTGGAGCAAAGTACAAATCGGTTCCACCGTCGGCTTTATGATGAATCAGTTCCTTACCACCAGCGGCGGCGGCACCTCCGGCGAGACCGCCGTGGTCTGGAGCCCCAACGGCTTAGGCGTACGCCTGCGCAGCGGCCCCGGCACGGGGTACGGCATCATCGGCGTATACAGTGTCGGCACCACCGTCACCATCCTGTCTCACGGTTCCACGTGGGATCAGATTCGCGTGGGCAGCCGCACCGGGTATATGATGAATTACTACCTGACCAGTGCCGCCACACCCGTCGCCACCGGCATCGTCGTTACCCCGGCTACGACCACCGCGGCTCCGGGCGGAAGCGTTGCAATCGTTACGACGGTAAGCGGATCCAACCTTTCCAACCCCTCCTATACGCTTGCCATCACGCAGAACGATTCCATGGCTACGCTCAGCGGCAACACGCTGACCGTGAAAAACACGGCTACGGTCGGTTCCGTGATCATCGTGACCGCTACCACCGCGGATAACGGCAGTTCCGGCAGCAAGCTGACAGCCACGTGCTCAATCACGGTCACGGCAGGCACGCCTACGGCGACTTCCGTCACCATCGCGCCGAGTACGGCCAGCGTCAAGCAGGGAAGCAGCGTCACGTTTACGGTAACGGTTAATGGCGTCAACCTCTCCAACCCCGCTTACACACTGTCCATCACCGCGAACGATTCGATGGCGACCCTTTCCGGAAACACGCTGACCGTCAAGAGCTCCGCAACGGTCGGTTCCGTGATCAAGGTAACCGCGCTCAGCGCGGACAATAACAGTTCCGGTAATAAGATCGCCGCGACCAGCGACATTACGGTCGCCGCCACCACCGCACCGGGCGCGCCCACGCTTTCCACCGCCAACGCCGGCAACGCGAGCGTGGCCCTCACCTGGGCGGCACCGACCGATAACGGCGGCAGCGCCGTGGTGGGCTACGTCGTCTACCGCAGCACGACCAACAACATCGCCGACGCTACCAGCACTTCGCTACTGGGTGGTTCGCTGACCGGCACCACCGTAACGAGCCTGACGAACGGCACTGCCTACTACTTCTGGGTCGCCGCCGTCAACTCCGTAGGCACGGGCAGCGCCAGCGCAAGCCTGTCCGCTACGCCTTCGGCGACCATCCTCGTGCCCGGCGCGCCCACGCTTAACACGGCCACGGCTGGAAACGCTCAAGTCGCGCTGGCCTGGACCGCGCCCACCGACACCGGCAGCGGCGCCCTGACCGGCTACAACGTGTACCGCAGCACCACGAACACCTTCCCGGGCACGGGCGGCATCGCAGTGTTCGGCGCTTCCACCACCAATTATACTTTCACGGGTTTGACCAACGGAACGACGTACTACTTCTGGGTCACCGCCACTAACGGGGCCGGGGAAGGCGCCGCGAGCGCAAGCCTGTCCGCCACGCCCGCCACCGTTCCCTCGGCGCCAACGCTCGATTCCGCCACGGCGGGGAACGGCCAGGTTTCCCTTTCCTGGACGGCCGCCTCCAATAACGGCGGCAGCACGCTGACAGGGTTCAAGGTCTATCACGGTACGACCGGCAACATTGCGGACGCGACGAGCGAAACCGTTTTGGACGGTTCCGCGACATCGCATACCGTCACCGGGCTGACGAACGGGACGCAGTATTACTTCTGGGTATCCGCCGTCAACGGCGTCGGGGAAAGCGAGAAGAGCGGCAACAAGTCCGCAACGCCCGTCACCGTTCCCTCGGCGCCCACGCTCGATTCGGCCACGGCGGGAGCCGGCCAGGTTGCTTTGTGCTGGACGGCCGCCTCCGGTACCGGCGGAAGCGCGCTGACAGGCTTCAAGGTTTACCGCAGCACGACCAGCAATATCGCGGACGCGACGAGCGAATCCGTCTCGGGCGGTTCCACGGCCTCGTATACCGCAACCGGCCTGACGAACGGCACGACGTATTATTTCTGGGTATCCGCCGTCAACGGCGTCGGGGAAAGCGATAAGAGCGGCAGCAAGTCCGCGACTCCCGCCACCGTGCCCGACGCCCCTGGGAGTTTTGCGGCAGGTACGGTTTCGGGTACCACGGTTCCCCTGTCCTGGGCTGCCGCGGCCTCGAACGGCAGCACGATCAGCGGCTATGTTATCGAATACGGTACGGATACCTCGTATTCCGCCGGCAGCCAAACCGCCGGCGCTGGCGATACCGGCATTTCCATCGACGTCGGCGGTACCGGAACCTGGTACTTCAGAATCCACGCCACCAGTAACCTCGGTTCCGGCGCTTCCGCAACGACGACGGCCAACGTGACGTAACAAGAACAAGGAAAAAGGGCTTCCGGCATATCGGCCGGAAGCCCTTATTCCTGTTTCGCCGGTCACTCGTATTCGGCGTTCTCCGGTAGCCCGAACAGTTTGCACATCGCGGAAAATTCGTCCGTCAACAGTTGCTCCATACGTTCGCGCGGGATGCTTACGTAGCGGGTGGCGATCGTCGTGGCCAGCCCGTGCGTGAAGATCCAAAACAGCTCGTGAAAACGCTGCGCCTGTTCGCGTGGAAGGCCCGTCCTCCTCGCCACCAGATCGACGACACGGTTCGACGTTTCGTCCTGCGCTTCGTCCATCGTACCGTCGCAGACCCGGTCGCGCATGAATAATAACTTGAAAAGCTCTGGTTCCTCATCCGCGAAGGCCAGGAACGCCATGCCTGCGGCCAGGTAGGGTTTCTTCGTGGGCACCGCCGCGCGCGCCAGATATTGGGCGTACACATCCGCCGCCATGCGGATCATTTCCGCCTTCACGTCTTCCATGGACGCGAACGCGCGGAAGATCGGCTGCGTGGAGCACCCCAGTTTTCTGGCGACGGCGCGGGCGTTGATCGCGCCTATCCCTTGTTCCCGGGTAAGGCTAAACGCGGCATGCAGCAGTTCTGCTTTACTGTATCGTATTTTCGGCGGCATGGGCGCCTCTCTCTCTCGTTGCGTACAAATTGGGCAACTTGCATAGCATGTGTTATTTTATCAGCCGATTCCGTTGCTGTCAATCGCGATAATGTATGTTTCAACCGTGCCCGCTTGACAAACCATCGTCCTGATAATACCATAACGCGTGTTATATATCCTGCGGCCTGCGGTGCGCTCCGTTTGGCGGGTCGCGGAAACAAGGTTCGGAGGGGATACAATGGACGTATTGGCGGTTCGAGGGTTATCGAAGCGGTATCCGAAATTCAACCTGCAAGAGGTATGTTTCACCGTTCGTCGTGGGGAGATCATGGGGTTCATCGGTCGCAACGGGGCAGGAAAAACCACTACGCTCAAGGCGCTGCTGAACATCGTGCATCCGGACGGCGGCGAGGTGGATTTTTTCGGTTTGCCCTTTTCGCAGCACGAGGTGGAAATTAAGCGACGCATCGGCTTTGTATCCGGCGGCGTGGATTTCTACACCCGGAAGAAGCTGCGCGTTATCACGAGCGCCACGCGCGCCTTCTACTCCGATTGGGATGATGCTCTCTACCGCCGTTACCTGCAGACGTTCGAGTTGGACGAAGAAAAAACGCCCGCGCAGCTTTCCGCCGGCATGAAAGTGAAGTACAGTCTCGCTCTCGCCCTCTCCCACCACGCGGAATTGCTGATTTTGGACGAGCCGACCTCGGGCCTTGATCCCGTGAGCCGGGACGATTTGCTGGACGTGTTCCTTTCTTTGACCCGCGAGGGCGTGAGCATCCTGTTTTCCACCCACATCACCAGCGACCTGGATAAGTGCGCCGACCGCATCACCTATATTCACGACGGCCGCATCCTGGCCAGCGAGGAACTGAACGTTTTCGTAGACCGGTACCGCACGCTGAACCTGACGGAAGATCAGCTTACGGAAAGCCTACGCGCCAGGCTCATCGGGCTGAAGCCCGCCAAACACGGATACTCCGCAGTCGTTAAGGCGGAGGACGCACCGGCGCTTGGGCTTCCCGTTCTGCCCGCGGACCTGGAAACCGTCATGGTGCATATAGAAAAGGAGATGGCGGAATGAAAAACCTTCTGCTCAAAGAGCTACGGCTCGCCACTCACCCGTCCAATTTCATGCATCTGTCGTTGTCCGCAATGCTGCTGATTCCGGATTATCCTTATTACGTTATTTTCTTTTATACAACGATGGGCTTGTTCTTTCTTTGCCTTTCGGGACGCGAAAACCACGATATCGAGTACTCGCTCATGTTGCCCGTGCGCAAACGCGAAATTGTGAAGGCGCGTATCTCCTTCGCCGTTCTGATTGAGTTTGTGCAATTGCTGGTCTCGATTCCTTTCGCGGTGATTCGTAACGGCATAACGTCCGCACCGAACGCGGCCGGGATGGATGCCAACGTCGCGCTGTTCGGGTTAAGCTTACTGCTGTTCGGGCTTTTCAACGTGATCTTCTTCCCCCGTTATTACAAGAATCCGGCCAAAGTCGGAAAGCCGTTCGTTATCGGCAGCATCGCCGTGTTCCTGTATATCGTCGCCGCGGAAGGCTGCACCTACGTCGTGCCTTTCTTCCGTGACGTGCTGGATACGCCCGATCCCCTTCACATGCCCGCGAAGCTCGCCGTGCTGGCCGCAGGCCTCGCCGTTTTCGCGGCGCTTACGGCGCTTGCGTACCGCGTGTCCGCGAAGCGCTTCGAAGCGCTCGATCTGTAACAGATCCGTTCAAACAGCATGAATCCGCACGGAAACCCGCGCGTTGTCGGCCCCGCCTCCAGGCGGGGGCAACAACGCGCTTTTCAGGACCCCGTACTTGTGATATACTCACAAGGCAAGCATGGGAGGAGCGACTTGTCGTGTGCTCCGCGTTCAAACACGAACTCCGCGGACGGAAAGAGCCTGCGGACAGCGCAGCCGTTTTCAACGCTTTGCCCGTCCCGCCGTCGTGCGTTAAGCCGCGGCGCGCTCGGGGCGGGTTCGCCTTCGTTTTCCAACATGATCTTGCGCGGGAGGGAAAAGCGCGTGTATATCGAGAAAAGGTACGTCAAGCGCATTGAGAAGATTTTTGAACAGTTAAGCGCCGGTTTGCGCCTGCTGGACGCGCAGGGCGTCTGCGTCGCGCCCGAAAACGGCGAAAGCGAGCACCTGCCCGGAACGGCGGTGGCGGCCGGTATTACGCACCGCGTGGAAGATAAGCTGTACCGCTCGCTGGATATGAATCCCCCGCTGATCCTCGTCTGCGGCGCGGACGTGCCCGGCGCGGAAAACCTGCTGATCGTCACCGACGCGATGCTTATGAGCATGTTTAAGAGCAGCCTTTCCATCGCCAGCCACAGCGACGTGTTCCGGCGCGCGCTCAAGCAGGAACTGACCGGTTCCGATCTGGCGGCACGCGCAAGCGAGCACCAAATCCCGCTGGAAATGGAGCGCACGGTCATGCTTTTCCAGATCGAGCAGACGGAAAAAGCCAGCGCCTACGCCACGTTGGGGGAACTGATCCCGCTGACGGACACGGATACGCTCGTGGAGATGAACCGCCACCTCGTGGCGCTCGTCAAGGACATGAACGGCATCGACGGCCCCGACGAACTGTATCAGTTCGCGCAGGCCGTGCAGGAAACGTTGATGGAGGAAGCCGTACAGACGGCGGAAGTCGGCATCGGCGAGAGCAAACCCACGCTGGCCACCCTAGGCGAAAGCTACCTGGAAGCGAAAAGGGCCATGGAAGTCGGCCACATCTTCTCCCCGGAAGAAAGCATCCACGTATTCCGCAACCTGTTGCTGGAACGCTTCCTGATGAACGTGCCGCGGGAAGAAAGCATGCACTACCACGCCCTGCTTTTCAACCGAAAAACCGCCAAGCTTTTCAACGACGAAATGCTCCAGACCATCGAAATGTTCTTCCGTAAAGATTTAAACCTTTCGGACACGGCGCGCCAACTGTACATCCACCGCAACACGCTCGTTTACCGGCTGGACAAGGTACAGCGTCACACGGGGCTTGACCTGCGCAAGTTCGACAACGCCGTGACGTTTAAAATCCTGTACGAGCTTAAGAAATGCGGGCAGGAAAAGCCCAAGCAGATTTACTGAGGAGTGGGCGTATGAAAATCCGTACTGCGATCGGCAAAGGGCTGACGGTGCTGCTGGTGGCGGCGCTGCTGGTAACCGGTCTTTCGCTGCTTCCCAACTCCATCTGGCCCGACCAGAATGCACTGGATGGCGACAGCGATACCGTAACCATTTCCCGCGACGAGTACGAACGGCTGAAACGTTACGCCTCTCTGGACGACATCGAGCAGATCGTGGAACAGTATTTTTACACGCAACCGGATACGGACGCGATGCTGGAAGGCGCGAAGCGCGGTTTGCTCGCGGGTCTGGGCGACCCGTACACCTTCTACTACAACGCCAAGCAGTTCGCCGACATGTGGGCGGACGACGAGGGCCAGTACGCGGGCGTCGGCATCCAGATATCCGCCTCTTACGAAACGATGCTGTGCACCATTTCCCGGGTGTTCAGCAATAGTCCCGCCTTAGCCGCCGGCCTGCACAAAGGCGATATTCTTTATAAAGTGGACGATCTGGACGTGGACGCGACCACCCTTAACGACGCGGTCGCCATCATGCGCGGCGCGGTGGGCGAAAGCGTGCATATCCAGGTGCTGCGCGGCGGAGACCTGCTGGATTTCGACGTCGTGCGCGCGGAAGTGCACGTGAACTGGGTCAGTTCCTGCATGCTGGGCGACGACGTGGGCTACATCCTGCTGTACGAGTTTGCGGGTGACTGCGCCGAAAACTTCCATAAACAGCTGACCGCCCTGGTGGATCAGGGCGCCAAAACGCTGATCATCGACCTGCGGGACAACCCCGGCGGATGGATCGACAATGCCGTGGATCTGGCGGACATCTTCCTGCCGGAGGAAACGATCACCTATCTGGAGTACCGCAGCGGCGAGCGGGAATATTACAACGCCACCGCGGGCGCGCTGGATATTCCGCTGGTAGTGATGATGAACGAAAACTCCGCCTCCTCCTCCGAAATCCTTGCGGGCGCGTTGCAGGATTACGGCATGGCGACCATCGTTGGCACGCAGAGCTACGGCAAGGGCGTCGTGCAGTTCGTGCTGCCCGTAGGCAACAGCGGCGAAGGCCTGCAGCTGACGGCTGCGCTGTATTACACGCCCAGCGGGCGAAGCATCCACAAAATCGGCATCACGCCGGACGTGACCGCCGAGCTTCCCGAAGGCGACACCACGATGTACGAGCTGGGGGACATGAAAGACGCGCAGCTTCAAAAAGCGTACGAAGTAGCGCTGGAAAAGCTGAACGGAACCTTCGTAACGCCCTCCCCCTCGCCTGCGCCTTCCCCCACGCCGCAACCGGACGGCCCCGCAGCCACGGAACCGGCGGCCGGCGCGCAGGCGCCTTCGGAACCGATAGCCGAAGATCTTTACTCGTTCAGGGTTTCATAAACCCTGAAAATGCGGTATACTGTTACCGGTGCGGAGAACACATGAACCCGCGTGGCGATGCCATCAGGGGTAATCCACTCTCCGCCGTACCCGTTCCCTGTTGACGCTTCGAGGCTTTACCGCCCCGGGCGAAGAGAGAGGAGGAAACGTATGAAGCGCATGATAACCGGCGGCTAGGCGGCGACGTCTGCTCGCCGGTTTTTCGTACCGGTTTCACCCTGTTTGCGGAGGCGTTCATTATGGAAACGGAAAAACGCATCGGTTTCATCGGCGTCGTGTTGGGCGACCGTTCGGCCGCGGGCGATGTGAACGCCCTGCTTTCGCAGTACGCGGGCGTCATCAAGGCCCGCATCGGCGTGCCGGACGCGGACTCCCCCGCCGCAGTGATCGGGCTAATCGTGGAGGGCGGTAACCAGACGTTGGGCAGCCTGACCGCGAAGCTCGGCAACCTTCCCGGCGTAGAGGTGAAGAGCGCCCTGACGAAAAAGAAAACGAACGCCGGCGGCGAAGCCGGCAGCGAAAGGACGGACTGATATGTCTTCTCAGAATATCCGTAAAATGGTTTCCACCGCGATCCTCATCGCGCTGACGATCGTATTCCAGCTTCTGCGGCCCGTGCTGGGCGGCAGCAACATCATATCCACCTACATCATCGGCAGCCTCGTCAACCTAACGTTGATCGTCGCAGCCTGCGCCGTGGGGCTTGTCAGCGGCATATCGGTCGCGGTAATCGCGCCCCTGTTCGCCCTGATGCAGGGCCACGCGACCCTGCCGATGCTCCCATGGGTGATGGGCGGCAATCTGGTTCTGGTGATCCTGTTCGCGCTTTTCGCCCAGAAGGACAAGGCTTCCCTCAAGGTCGAATGGGTGCGCTGGACCGTCGTTACCGTGCTTGCCACGATACTGAAGTACGCGGTCATCACGCTGGGTCAGGCGCTGGTGCTGACCTCCGCCAAGGGGCTGGCTTTCGGCGCGGCGGCGGGTACGGCCGCGGCCGCGCAGGTGGTGCAGATCGTCACCGCGCTGATCGGCGCGGTGTTGGGCGGCGTTATCCTTCCCATGCTGCCTGCGGCCACGGTAGGCAAGAGCGCCGGGAAATAACCGACGGCCGCATCGACAGAATCGTTTCGAAAACCGCCGGAACTCCGGCGGTTTTCGTTTGCCGTTCTATAAAGTTCCCTATCCTTTGAAATCGCACGTCGGATAATTTTCGGATATCATGTAAAGTGTGCTTGACATGTGAGCGATTCGTGCTATACTGCGTATGTAAAGCATGCTTTACGTTCGGAGGTCGATAACATGAAAAACCGGTTGGAGGAAATGCGAAACCGGCGAGGGATCAAGCAGGAAGAACTGGCGGAAGCCCTGGAAATATCGCGCCAGACGGTAAGTTCTCTGGAGAACGGGAGGTATAACCCCTCGATTCTGTTGGCTTTCAGGCTTGCCCGTTACTTCGGCATGCGCGTGGAAGAACTGTTCTTAATGGATGAGGAGGAGAAAAGCAATGAAAAATAAACTGCCGTGGATATTGGCCGTTCTCGGGGTCCTTCTGGCCGGCACCGGCGTGCTGCTGCTCGCCGGTGCTCCCGGGGCCGTACCTCAGGCGTTCCCCTACGTTTGCATCGGGCTTGGCTGCGGCCTTTTCGGGCAGGGCGCGGGCGAGCTGATCCACAGGCGCGCCGATAAAACGAATCCCGCCCGCGAAAAGGAAATGCGAATCGAGCAGAACGACGAACGGAACCGGATGATCGCCCTGTATGCCAAGGCGAAGGCTTTCGACGTGATGATAACCGTTTTCGGCGCGCTGGCGCTCGTATACACGCTGATCAGCGCCGGTCTGGCCGTTACGCTGCTGCTTGTGTCCGCGTATCTGTTCGTCATCGGCTGCTCCCTGTATTACCGCCGGGAATACGGTCGGAAAATGTGAACGCGAAACCATCGGCAGCCGTTCCCGCTCCTCTCTTGACGGATAGAACGGCGGGGCATACAATCGAGATAAACCGACCCCTTCGCAGGAAGAAAAGAGGCGCCGAGGATGAAAACGCTGATTCCAACGATCGTCCGGGAATTGGAAGCGGGCAGGAACGCGGCGCTGGCTACGGTGTTGGAATCGAAGGGTTCCGCGCCGCGCGGCGCTGGCGCGTGCATGCTGCTTCTTTCGGACGGAAGCACGACGGGCACGGTGGGCGGCGGCGTACTGGAGCACCGCGCGGTGCAGGAGCTTGCTGCGCTGCTGGCGCGCATGCCCCAGCAGGACGGCACGCTAGCCCCTGCGCCGTCTGACGGCGGCAGCGTAGTTCTTCCGCCGTACATTCCTTCCCTGACCCACGAATATCACCTGACGCAGGACGACGTGCAGAACCTCGGCATGGTCTGCGGCGGAAACGTGTCGCTGCTGTACCAGGCGCTGACCCCCGCGCTGCTTCCGTTCTTCCGCACGGCGCAGGCGAAGCTGGACGCGGGCGGCAACCTCTGGTTGGCTCGTGTGCTGGAAGCCGGAAACGTTACGCAACTGGCGCTTACCGACGGGAAAAGCAACCCGACTGCGCTTGCGGACGGGCTCTTTTTCCCTCTCTGCGGCCGGAAGGCGACGGCGCCGGCCATATCCGACGTAAAAGGCGTGCCGGTCACCGTATTTACGGAACCGGTGTTTCTCGCGAGCCGGGCCTATATATTCGGCGGCGGGCACGTGTCTCAGCGTTTGGTTCCGCTGCTGGCGCAGCTGGACTTTTCCCCGGTCGTCTACGACGACCGGGCGGAATTCGCCTCCCGCGCGCTGTTTCCCGCCGCGACGGATGTAATCTGCGCGCCGTTTGCCGAGGCGGGTAAACTCCTGGCCGTATCGCCGGACGACGAGATCGTTATTATGACGCGAGGGCACGCCAACGACCTGGAAATCCTCGCCCACGCGCTGCGCACGCCCGCCTACTATATCGGGCTTATCGGCAGCCGCACGAAGATCGCGCATACGAAAGCTCTCCTTTTTCAGGAAGGTTTTACGGAGGAGGATTTCGCGTGCGTGCATACGCCCGTGGGTCTGCCGATTCTGGCGGAAACGCCCATGGAGATCGCCGTGAGCGTGGCGGCGGAAATGATCCTCTGCCGCGCAGAGCGGGCGCGGACGGAAAGCGAACTACCTTAAAACGGAACCGGGCGGCGCTCTTCGCCGTCCGGCTCTTTTTGTTTATGCCAGGATCACGCGCTTCTCGCGCTTCTCCACCACTTCGCCGATGCGCCGCGCGCCCGGCACCGCGCGTTGAAGCGCCGCGAAAGCCTTGTCCGCGTCCTCGGGCGCGACGGCGATCAGCAGCCCGCCGGATGTCTGCGGGTCGAACAGCACGTCCGTAATCTCCAGCTTCGCGTCGCCCAGGTCGGCCTTCGCCTCCGCGAACTCGCGGTTGCGGTATGCACCTTCCGGGATCACGCCCATTTTTGCCAGTTCCACCGCCTCGGGCGGTATCTCCACGTCGCCCGGGCGAAGGATCAGGCTGGTGCCGCTTCCCTCGGCCATTTCCAGCCCGTGCCCCATCAGCGAAAAACCGGTGACGTCCGTGCAGGCGTGCACGGCGAAAGGACGCACCGCCTCCGCGGCCGCGCGGTTCAGCGTAGTGGTCACGCGGACGCACAGCGCCTCGCCTTCCGGGGAAAGTAACCCCGCTTTGAGCGCCGTCATCATGATGCCGATGCCCAGCGGCTTGGTAAAAAACAGCACGTCCCCGACCTTCGCGCCGCTGTTCGTCCATATCCGGTCCGGCCTTACGAACCCCGTGACCGCCAGCCCGTACACGGGTTCGTCCCCGTAGATGCTGTGGCCGCCGGTGATCATCGCGCCCGCCTCGTAGGCTTTGTCGTACCCGCCGCGAAGAATCTCGTGCACCGCTTCCCCGGGCATGTTTTCGGGAACGATCAGCACGTTCTGCGCCAGTTTCGGTTCCCCGCCCATGGCGTAAATATCGGAAAGCGCGTTGGTTGCGGCGATCTGCCCGAACAGATAAGGGTCGTCTACCATCGGCGGGAAAAAGTCGATGGTGTGAAGCAGCGCCAGATCGTCGCTGACGCGGTAGGCCGAAGCGTCGTCCGAGGTGTCGAACCCCACCAGCAGGTTGGGGTCCCGGATCGTTTTGATGTCCTTGAGCAGCTTGGAAAGCGTGCCCGCCCCAACCTTCGCGCCGCACCCTGCGCATTTGGCGAGCTTGGAAAGCTTGCAGTCCGTCATTTTACCCCTCCCGAAAGCATCAGCAACGCTTCCAGCACGCCGCCGCCGATAGCTCTCGCTTTGTCGCTGACGGTGGTGCAGTATTCCGGGATGTCCCGCGGGTCCACGTCTCCGCTCTTCATGCCCCGGCGTACGGGCGTGCCGTCCGGCAGGAGGCCGCGCAGCACGCCGCGCAGCACGGAGCGAACGGGCTCGCCGCTGACCGTGGCCACCGTTTCCCCCGCCTCCACATGCGAACCGATAGCGAGCAGCGTGCGCCACACCCCGTCGCACGGCGCGCGCAGGATGCGTTCCTCCGTGTATCCGCCGACGTCGCCGGGCTTGCCCGTGTTCGGCTGCGCGGAGCCGACCGTCAGCACCCGACCGAGGTCGTGGCCGCGCATGGTTTCCACCACGGCGTGGCAATCGACGCCCGCGGTGAAGCCCGGTCCCAGCGCGATCACCGCCGGTGCGTCCGTAATGCGTGTGTTCAGGTTGCGCTTGGCAAGCGTCGCGTCCACCACGGCGTCCGGCCTGAGGGTCTTCACGCAAACCGCTTCCGGGTCCACCAGCACGGCGATATCCCCTTGGGCGACGATTCGCAGCGCGTCGTCCGCGTCCTTCGCCAGCCGGGCGCGCACGTCTTCCACGGTCGCCTCGTTTTCCCACACGGTCCTGCAAAAGCTCACCGTGCGCCGGATGGCCGTGGGGTGGGCGATTTCCGTCATCACCAGTTTGATTCCGGCGCGTTTCAGGCGCACGGCCACGCCGCTGGCCAGGTCGCCCGCTCCCTTGATGACTGCCAGCATAGGGTCTCCTTTCGGTTACGCAAATCAGGTGTCCGTTCTTTCGTTTTTCCCGTGCCGCCAGCGTTCCGCCCGGTCCGGTATGGAAGCGAGGGCCGTGAGCACGGTTTCTTCGGCCTGCGAGCGTGCGACTTCCCTTGCGAAGGCCAGCCGTTCGCCGGTGTCCGTCTGGTTGAGCACGATCAGGAACCGTCCGGTAACGCCTTTCTTCTGCCCGTTCGGGTGGGTAAGCACCCGTGCTACGGTTTGCGGCGTCACGTACGCGTCCGGCGGCAGGCCCGCAAGCTCTGCGTATAACGCGGGCCGGTGCGCGGACTGCGCGATCGTTTGTCCGGCGCAGGCCATGCCCGCCACGGCGATCACCAGCGCCGCGTTCGCGGGCAGTACGGGTTCGCGCGCGTCCGGGGCTTTCAGCGGCAGCCCGCGCGCGCCGTCTGCCTCCACGAGTACGTAATCGGCCAGCCCCTCGTATTCGTCCCGAAGAGCGGCCGCGGCCGTCAGCTTTCCTTCCGGCGAGGGGTCGCCCGCCGCCAGCAGGTTCGTATGCGCGAACGCGTCCCGTATCCGCGCCCGCGTAGGCAAAAGAAGCGTCTCGCAGGCGGGCGGCCATATGTGCGTGGTCGTCAGCAACAGCACAGTGTTCGTTCGGCTCAGTTCCGCGGCAAGGCGGTTGAGCAGCGACGTCTTGCCGCCGCCGCCCACAGCCGCCGTAACGCCGCGCGGAATGGAGAGCGTTTCGCTAAGGCGCATCGTTTTGCTCCACCGTACGGTAGGTGCCGTCGTCCAGCGTCACCACGACGCGGTCGAAATCGGCGTGCAACAGTTTCCGGTATGCGTCGTCGGCCTTGTAGCGCACGCAGGTGCCGCAATCGGCGCTGAGCGCGCGCGGCACAGGGCACAAATCGGCCGCCACGCCCGCTTTTTGCAGTGCACGGTAGGTGCTCATCGCCGAGAAATGCGTATGAAAGGTCGCGATATAGCTCGTCATGGTTTCGTAAGCGTCAGTTTCACATCCGCGCCGTTCTTTTCCGTGGTCACGGCATAGCCCGCGTTGCGGGCGAAACGGGTGATGTTTTCCACGGCGCAGGCGTTATCCACCAGTACTTCCGCGCCAGAAGCGTCCTCCTGTACGGCGTTGCGGGTAAGCACCACGGGTTCGGGGCAAGCGCAGCCCCTTGCGTCTACGGTTTTCATGCCTGTGCTCCTTTCCGGTTGAGGTTGACCATCGTCACGGCAAGCAGGATCAGCGCGCCCACGCCAACGGCGATTTTTCCGTTGAAGGTCGCGCCCGCGGCGGACGACGCCAGCCCGAAGTTATGGCAAACGGCCGCCCCTACCAACATACCCAGCACGGTGATTGCCGAATCGCTGTTGCCCTCGCCCGCCAGCACCGTCTGCCGTAACGGGCAACCGCCCAGCAGCACGCTTCCCCAGCCGACCAGCAGCATGCCGGAGAAATTCCAGATGCCGTCCGTGTGCGCGATGGGCTGGTTCTGGAAGCCCAGGTTGAACTTGCCCAGAATCAGGTTGCCGACGAACACGACCACCAGCAGCACCGCGCTGCCGGAGAGGAGATGGAAATCTTTAAAAAGCATTTCATCCCGGATACCGCCAGCCATGCAGAAGCGGCTGCGCTGGGCCATGCCGCCCGCCACCAGCCCCGCCGCCAGCGACAGCCACACCGCCGCGTGCTTCGCGCCCGGGGGCACCGTTCCGTCCGCATTGGCGGCCGAGAACGCGAACAGCGTCGGAAACAGCAGCACCGTGACCAGCAGCCCTACGGCCAGCGCGGGCATCCCCGCGCCTTCCAGCGTGTGTTGCGCGTAGGCGCGCTTGAGAGAGAATCCCCTGTTGAGCGCCAGCACGCCGATGCCCACGCCCGCCGCGAAGCCCACCAGCGCCACCAGCGCGTTCAGGTCCCCGCCGCCGAGCCGGATGAGCATCCGCAGCGGGCAGCCGAGGAACACCAGCGCGCCCGTCATCACCACGATGCCCAGCACGAAGCGCGTAACCGGGGAGGAACCCCCGCGCGGCTTGAACTCCCTGCGCAGGAGGGACAGCAGGAACGAACCCAGGATCAGGCCGATGATTTCCGGGCGCACGTACTGCACGGCGGCCGCCTGATGCAGTTTCAGCGCTCCTGCGGTGTCCCGGATGAAGCAGGCGATACAGAAGCCCATGTTGGCGGGGTTCCCGGCTGCGACCAGCAGCAGCGCCAGCACGCCGATCGTCGCGCCCGTGAGGATTACCGGCAGGTGCTTTTTCATTTCCAGACCTCCGTGTGTTATAATGAGTTATCCGTACCTTTGCGTGATCCGTTTGAAAGGATAACGACGATGCGAACGATCTACCTGGACAATGCGGCGACCAGTTTTCCCAAGGCCCCCGGCGTTCCGGAGGCGATGACCGAATACCTGACGGCCGTCGGCGGCAACCCCGGCCGCGGCAGTTACCGGGCGGCCACCGAGGCGGAAAGCGTTTCATTCACTCTCCGGGAGAAGCTTTGCGCCTTCTTCGGTTCGCCGGACGCGGAAGCCTGCGTTTTCACGCCCGGCGCCACATACGGGCTCAACCTGGTGCTGAAGGGTTTCCTGCAAAACGGCGGGCACGTGCTGGTGAGCTCCGTGGAGCACAACGCGGTCATGCGGCCGCTGAACCAGAAACCGGGGCTGGATGTGGAGAAGGTTCCCTGCGCGGCGGACGGTTCCCTGCGTCCGGAGGACGTGGCCGCCCGTTTCCGCCCCGATACGAAGCTCGTTTGCCTTTCGCACGCCTCTAACGTATGCGGCACGCTTCTGCCCGTAGAGGCGGTGGGCGCCCTGTGCGCGGAACGCGGCGTGCCTTTCGTGGTGGACGCCGCGCAGACGGCGGGCCACGTGCCGCTTGATCTTCTGTATATCCACGCCGACGCGCTGGTCGTACCCGGCCATAAGGGGCTGTTGGGCCCGCAGGGAATCGGCGCCGTGCTGATGCGCCCGGCCTTCGCCCGGCGGGTTGCCCCGCTGGTCGCGGGCGGCACCGGCAGCCGTTCCACCCTGGAAACCCAACCCGAGGACCTTCCTGACAAGTTTGAAGCGGGTACGCAGAACCTGCCGGGCCAATACGGTCTGCTGGCAGCGCTTACCTACCTGGAGCCCCGCGCGGAAGCCCTGCAGGCCGAAGCCATGCGCCTTTGCGGGCTGCTGCTGGAGGGCGTCGCCCGCCTGCCACACGCGCGCCTGCTGGGCAAACCGGGTACGGAAGGCCGGGTATCGGTGGTGGGCGTGGACTTTACCGGGCTGGACAACGCCGACGTGGCTGGGCGGCTTTCCTCCGATTACGGCGTATACACCCGCTGCGGGATGCACTGTGCGCCTTCCGCGCACCGCACGCTGGGTACCTTTCCGCAGGGCGCGGTGCGTTTCTCCATAGGCGCGGGCAACACGGAAGCGGATATCCGGGATACGCTTGCCGCCCTTCGTGCCATCACGGCCAACCGGCATTCCTTTATACAGGGCGACTGACGGCACGTTATCCCTTTTCGGAAACCGACGCCTTGCCGCCGTCCGCTTTTCGTACGGAGAACACGCCGTGCGGCATATCCACGCCCCGGTAATGCTTCAAAAACCGGCGCGTCAGCTCCATGCCGTTTCGCAGCGCCACGTTTCGCGAGGGGATGTTCGTGTCCCGGATGATCGAGCAGACTTCCTGAGCGCCCAGCTTTTCAAAGGCGTACGCCTTGCAGGCGGTCGCCGCCTCGGTGGCGAAACCGCGGTGCCAGAATTCCTTTCGGAACAGGTAGCCGATTTCCAGCATCCGGCTTTCTTCCACTTCCTGCATCGTCAGCCCGCACTGGCCGATGGCCTCGCCCGTTTCTTTCAGAATTACCATCCACAGCCCGAAGCCGTACGTGCGGTAGTTGCCCAGCTGCTTTTCCAGCCAGCGTTCCACCTCGTCGTCGCTGAAAGCCCCCTCGTA
Source organism: uncultured Oscillospiraceae bacterium (assembly GCA_964497495.1). Classification (GTDB taxonomy): domain Bacteria; phylum Bacillota; class Clostridia; order Christensenellales; family Aristaeellaceae; genus CAXXOK01. Next base: position 15,725 of record CAZCCZ010000016.1, on the reverse strand, counting down.
GGCGTACATCACCTCTTCGTCCTGCAGGATTTTGCGCAGCGCGGGGAGATCTTCTCGGGTCATCTCCCGCAGGGAAAGCCGCTCCGTTTCCAGGACCGTGCCCGTTCCCTTTGGGGTCGGCGCAAGCGATTCCGGCGTGACCACGGCGATCTCGTCCCCCGCGCGCACGGAACCGCCTTTAAGCACCACCGCGAAGATACCCTCCGTGGGCATCACGCAGCGACCCGTGGCCTTGCGGATGGCGCAGCCGTCGTTATGACAGTCCTTGCCGATCTGCGTGACCGCCAGCAGGCATTCCCCAGCCTTCAGCACCGTACCGACCGGCAGGGTTTTCAGTTCCAGCCCTTCGGTGTTGATGTTCTCCGCAAAAGCGCCCGGCGTAAGGTTGGCAAGTCCCAACGCGCGCATTTCGTCGATGCTTTCCTCCGCGAGCAGGCTCACCTGCCGGTGCCAGTTGCCCGCGTGCGCGTCCCCCGCGACGCCCGTGCCCACCCGCAGCTCAATCCGTTCCACGGCGTGCTTACGCAGGCCTTTTTTTTCGCTTACGTTGACGCTTACGACCTTTGCCAAACACGTTTCCCCCGTTCGTTCACGCTTCGTCCCGTCTGAACGCGCCGCTCTTGCCGCCGCTTTTGGAAACCAGTCGCACGGTGGTGATCTCCATGTCCCGCTGCGCCGCCTTGCACATGTCGTACACGGTCAGCGCCGCTACGGAGCAGGCCGTAAGCGCCTCCATTTCCACACCCGTTTCGCCCTTGCAGCGCGTCCGCGCGCAAATATGCACGCCGCAGGGGTCGTCGCTGTAAGAAAAGGAAAGGTCCACCGCCGTCAGCGCCACGGGATGGCACATGGGCACCAGCTCGTGCGTGCGCTTGGCGGCCAGAATGCCCGCCACCTGCGCCACGGCCAGCACGTCCCCCTTTTTCACGCCGCCGCTCTTCACCAGCGCCAGCGTGGCGGGGTTCATAGCAACGAACGCTTCGGCCTCCGCCTGCCGGTCGGTTACGGGTTTCTCCGTCACGTCCACCATCCGGGCGCGGCTCTCGGCGTTGAAATGCGTCAGTGCGTCCATGCCTAGCCTCCGATCTGGCTCATGCGGCGGTTTGTGCCGGTGCCGTCCTCGTTCAGGCGGTGCGAAGCGGGTTTGTCCCCGATGCCTTCGGTGATTTTTTGAAGCAGTTCCTTGCCGGAAAGCCCCCGCAGGCTGATTTCCTGGCCGGAATGTAAACAGGGCTTCAGCATCCCGTCCGCGGTGACGCGGATACGGTCGCATTCCCCGCAGAACGCCCGCGACAGGGGACGGATGAGCCCCACCGTTCCCGCCGCACCTGGCAGGCAGTAACGCTGCGCGACGCCTTCGTTCGGGATAGAAACGAGTTCCGGGCACACGTCCGTCACCGTTCCGGCGCTTAGGAACCGCTCTTTTGGCCAGCCCGTGCACTCGCCCATGGGCATCAGCTCGATAAAGCGTACTTCCAGCGGCCTGTCCCGCGTGAGGGCGACGAAATCACGGATTTCGCCGTCGTTGACTCCGCCGATCAGCACGCAGTTGACCTTCACGCGCTCGAAACCAGCGCTCAGCGCCGCCTCCAACCCGTTTAGCACTACGGAAAGGTCGCCGCCGCGCGTAAGGCTTGCGTACCGTTCGGCGTTCAGGGTATCCAGCGAGATGTTCACCCGGCGCACGCCCGCTTCGAACAGGGGCCCGGCCAGCGCGGCCAGCCGCGTGCCGTTGGTGGTAAGGCACAGGGAGCGGATGCCTTCGACGCGCCCGATCCCCCGGCAAATTTCCAGGATGTCCGGCCTTAACAGCGGCTCGCCGCCGGTCAGCCGGATTTTGTTGATTCCGCATTGCGCGGCGGCTTCCGCAACGGCGATCAGCTCGTCCGCCGTCATCGGCGTCCCGCGCGGCGGCAGCCCGCCTTCCGGCATGCAGTAGCGGCAGCGCAGGTCGCACGCCTCGGTCACGGCCAGCCGGAGCGTTTTTACCTCGCGTCCGCAGGCGTCCAGCATGGGTTGCCTCCCGTTTCGTCAGGGTTTGGCGGCGCAGTCCGCGGTTCCGCCGCGAAGCATTGCCAGCCCGTGTTCCAGCGCTCCCACGACCGCTTCAAGGTTTTCCACGGCGGCTTTGGGGCTTCCGGGCAGGTTGACGATCAGCGTTTGCCCCCGGATGCCCGCTTCCGCGCGGGAGAGCATCGCCCGTGGGGTCACGGCCATCGAGGCCGCGCGCATCGCCTCCGGAATGCCGGCCGCGCGACGCTGGCACACCGCAAGCGTCGCTTCCGGCGTAACGTCCCGGGGGGAAAAGCCGGTGCCGCCGGTCGTTACGACCAGCGCGATATCCTTCTCGTCCGCCAGCCGGATCAGCGCCTGTTCGATCAGGTTCCGTTCGTCCGGAACGAGGGCGGTTTCCACTACGTTGAAACCCGCCTGGTTCAGGCGGTCTTTCACAAGCGGCCCCGCCGCGTCTTCGCGCACTCCGGCGAAAGAACGGTCGCTTACGGTCACCACCGCCGCCGTGAACACGGTCATTCCTCCCGTCCCAGCCATACGATCTTCTCTTCGGGCACGGACAGCCATACTTCGTCGCCTGCGGCCAGTTCCACGCGCGCGCCCGTTCTGATGAAACAAGACGGGCGTTCGACCGGCGTAACGATGGTCTCCTGCTCCGTTGCTCTGAATATTCGACAGGGAACGGAAAATCCCTCTTGCGTGTCAAGCAGTCGCGCGTCTTCCGCACGGAACGCCGCCGCCGCGACGGCCCTGTTCGCGCACGGCAGGCGCAGGCCCCAGTCCGCGATCTCCGCGAAGCTGTAATCCACGAGGGTGGCGTCCGCTACGTTCTCGAAACCCGCCAGCAGCGCCGCGCTGCGCGTAACCGGGTTGTGGTACCAGTTCCCCGCGTCCACCGCCGTCTGGGAACGCCCAGCGCTCACCACGCACACGCGGCCGCATAGACGGCGCGTCTCGTCCCGGTCGTGGGTCACGTACAGCGTCGTGCCGTCGAAGACGGCCAGCGTGGCCGAAAGTTCCTGTTCCAGCTGCCAGCGCAGGTGCGTGTCCAGCGCCGCGAAAGGCTCGTCCAACAGCAGCAGTTTCGGTTTTCGCGCCAGACAGCGCGCCAACGCCGCGCGCTGCTGCTGCCCGCCGGAAAGCTGGGAAGGCAGGAGGTTCTCCAGCCCGGCAAGGTAAAAGCGTTCCAGCAGTTTTTCCGCCTCCGCTTCCCTTTCGCTTCGGGGCGTTTCCCGCCGGAGGCCGCACAGCAGGTTCTGTTTTACCGTCATGTTGGGAAACAGCGCGTAGTCCTGAAACAGCAGCCCAACGCCGCGCTCCTGCGGCGGCACGTACACGTGCTTCTCGCTGTCGAACCACGTTTGCCCGTCCACCACGATCCGGCCCCGGTCGGGCCTTTCCACACCCGCCAGGCATTTGAGGGTCATCGTCTTTCCCGCGCCGGAGGCGCCCAGCAGCGCCAGCGTTTCATTGCCCGCCGAAAGCTCCACGTTCAGGTGGAACGCGCCCAGCCTTTTTTCAATGTGCGCTTCCAGCACGCGCCACGCCTCCCCGCTTTTCCAGCATGTTCATGGCCACGAGCACAGCCATTGAAATCGCCAGGTCGATGAGTACCCAACGGTAGGCCAGCGCGTCGTTGCCCTCGCGCCAGAGCTGGTACACGGTCGTGGCGACCGTGGCCGTGCGACCGGGGATGTACCCGGTCACCATAGAGGTCGCGCCGTACTCGCCCAGCGCCCGCGCGAAGGAAAGCACCGTGCCCGCCAGCAGTCCCGCCTTGCAGTTGGGCAGCTTGATGCGCCAGAAAATGAAGCTTTTCGACAGCCCCATCGTTTCCGCGCAGGCCTGCCACTCCGGGCTCAGTTGCTCGAAGGAGCCGCGCGCCGTGCGATACATCAGCGGGAACGCCACGATGGCGGTGGCGAAGATGGCGGAATACCACGTCATGGTCAGTTTCCAGCCGAAGGCATCCAGCACGAAAGCCCCGAGCGGCGCTTTGGGGCTGATGGTCTTGAGCAGGAAGAAACCCACCACCGTGGGCGGCAGCACCAGCGGGAGCGTCAGCACGCAGTCCAGCACGCCCTTGATCCACGACGGCAGGCGGGTGATGCCGTTGGCCGCCCAGATGCCGACCAGAAAGGTGAGCGCCGTCGCGATCAGCGCCACGCGCAGCGAGTTCAGCAGCGGGAAGAAGTCCATAACGTCTCCTTATGAAATAGAATACGCATCCCTTTCCGCGCTCCCGGAAGCGGGCGCGGGAAGGGATGCGGCGGAACCGGTTAACGCTCTGGCACCTGGAAACCGATGTCGGTGAAAACTTTGGCGCACTCCTCGCCTTTCAGGTATTCCAGGAACGCGCGCGCCTCCGCCTCGTGCTTCGTGCCTTTGAGCACGGCGGCCGGATAGTTGACCGGCTTATGGCTGCCTTCGGGCGCGGCGGCGACCACGGTGATGCCCGTGCCGGTGACCGCGTCGGAAATGTACACCACGCCGCAGTCCACGGCGCCGCTTTCCACCTGGGAAAGCACTTCCTTCACGTTGGTGCCGAAGGTGATCTTGCCTTCGCTGTTCAGCTGATCCCAAACGCCCAGATACGTGAACACATCCTGCGCGTACTGGCCCACGGGCACGTCGCTGTTGCCCAGGGCGACGAGGCTCACTTTGTCGGTGGCGACGTCTTCAAAGGACGTGATGCCCCTGTCGCTTCCCTCCGGCACGATGAGCACCACGGTGTTGGTGAGCAGATCGAAGCGCGTATCGGAGAGGACGAAATCCTGCTTATCGGGGTTGGCGTCCGCGGAAGCCGTCGCGTCCAGCGCGTTCATCTGCTTCTGGCCCGCGGAAACGAAGATGTCCGCTTCCGCGCCCTCTTCGATCTGTGTCTGCAGCGTTCCGCTGGAATCGAAGTTGAACACCAGCTTGATCTCGGGATGCGCGGCCTCGTACAGCTCGCTGATCTGGGTCAGCGCCTCGGTCATGGACGCGGCGCCGAATACGATCAGTTCGGTCTGCGCGGGCTGTGCCGTCTGCGCGGTTTCCGCCAGCACCGGCGTTACGGCCAGCGCAAGTGTGAGCGTTAATAGAACGGTCAACATTTTTTTCATGGTATGTCTCCCCCTTACGATTCTTTTCCGAAGCCGCAGTCGGGGTAGGTGCAGACTTTGCATTTCAGGCACAGGCCACCGCAGCCCAGGTTGACCACGTCCCGCTTGGTGATCTCCACGCCCGCCGCGATACGCGGCAGCAGGAGATCGAACACCGTTGCTTTGGCGTACATCACGCAGCCGGGCAGGCCCAGGATAGGCACACCGTCGCCGAAGTAGCCCACCAGTAGCATCGCGCCGGGCAGCACGGGCGCGCCGTAGGTGACGATCCTCGCGCCGCTGTCCCGGATGGCCGCGGGCGTGCAGTCGTCCGGGTCCACGCTCATGCCGCCCGTGCACAGGATGAGGTCGGCCTTCTTCTCCCGCATGGCAAGAATCGCATCCCGGATGTGTTCCGCCGCGTCGTCGGTGGTCGTCTGCCACGCCGTTTCGATACCGAAGGCCGCAAGCTTGTCCCGCACGATCGGCGTAAACCGGTCCTCGATGCGCTTGTGGAATACCTCGTTGCCCGTGGTTACGATGCCCGCCTTCATGGGCCGGAAGGGTGCGAGGGTCAGCAGCGGTTTTCCCGCGCCGATTGCTTCCGCTTCCTCGATACGGCTTTTAGCGATCACAAGCGGGATGATCCGCGTGCCGCACAGCAGATCCCCCGCGCGCACGGCGGTGTTGGTGTGCCGAGTGGCGATCATGATCTCGTCCAGCGTGTTGATCCGGGCCAGCCGCTCCGTATCTACGGTGAACAGCCCGTCCCGCGTGGCGGAAAGCTCCAGCTTGCCCTCGCGGATCTCGCCCGCCTTCATCCACTCGTTTTGACACAGCGCGCCCAGGCGCAGGGCTGCGTCGTTTTCGTGCAGGTGGTCTTCGTCCATTTCCCAAACGAACAGGTGATCCTTGCCCATGCTCAGCAGCATCGGAATATCCGCTTCGGTCACCACGTGGCCTTTCAGGAACTGCGCGCCCTTCCATTCCCCGGGAACGATGCGCGTAAGGTCGTGGCAAAGCACGTGGCCGACCGCGTGAACGGTTTCGATGCGCCGCATTCCGCTGACCTCCTTCGGTTGGCTTCGGTACCGCCATTATAGCATGATTCTTTTACGAGGACAACGCGACGCAAAGAAATATATGGATCTCCGCATGCGCCGTTACGTCCGCGGCAGATTCGCAACCCGCGCTTTCAGCGCGTCCGTGCCCCGCGCCACCAGCGCGTGGTACCCAACGCCCAACAGCAGGTTGCCCAGGCACAGCAGCAGCCACCAGCCCGCGCCCGTCACCCCGTACCCCTTGGCGAGTTCGACCATCCAGATGTTGATGAGGTAAATTTCAAACGAACTCCGCCCCAGCCACCGCAACGGAGCGAAAACCTTCCGCGTTTTTTCCATTTTCGCCAGCAGCCAGGCAAAAAACACGCACAGCGGCGGCGCGACGAGCGCGAAGGGATACCAATAGGTTCCGTAATCGATCAGCGACCACGGGTACCGGTAATAACATGTGATCAGAACCGCCAGCCCCGCGGCGAACGCCAGCGCGTAGCCCGCCCGCGTAAGGCCGGGCTTTGCGTCCTTCGGCCTCTCCATGCCGAACGCCATGCCCAGCAGGAACACCGGCAGGCGGGACGCGCCCATCATCTGGTCCCGCGCCACGCACGCAAGCCCGGCAAGCCCCGCAAGCGCGAGCAGCGAAAGCAGCGCGAGCGCGGGTTTCCGGGCGCGGGCAAGCGCCGCGTAACACACGGGCGCGATCAGGAAGAACAGATACTGGCCGTTGGCAAACCAGTTGTACACCTTCGGCGTGCCCAGCCAGTAGCCCGTCATGGTCAGGTTTCCCGCCACACCGCGGACGACTTCCGTGCCCGTAAGGCCGTAGGTGGGGTACATGAACGCCATCCAGCAGACCAGCAGCGGCAGGTAGGCGGGCAGCGTGCGCCACAGCCTGCGGGAAAGGTAGCCGAGCAGGTCGGCGTTTTTTTGCTGCGAACGGTACAGCCCGAAGCCCAGCAGGAAAAAAAAGATATCCACGCCGCCGTAGCCCAGCTCGTGGATCAGGTTCCACGGGCCCGGCAGCGAAAACTGCGCATGGAAAAAGAGAATCCACAGGATGGCGAGGCCTTTCAGTTCGTCGCGGTAGCGGCCGACCCGTTCCCTGCGCTCCATTCGGTTTCTCCCCTCCCCGCGACGGTCAGTTGTTCACCTGGTGGCTGTCGCTCACGCGCAACCGCGTCATGGCGCGCAGCAGCATAGCCTGGTTCATCAGGTAGCTTTGCTGGTCCTGTTGCTGCAAAAGCGCCTCGCGGGCCTGCGCCTCGGAGCGCTCGGCGCGCACGCGGTCGATATCCTCCGGCCATTCGGCGGATTGAAGCATCATCACGGTTTCGTCCTGCGTAACCGTCATGAAGCCGTCGCTGGCAGCGGCCCAGCGCGTGCGGCCCTGCTCGTCCCGCAGGGTCAGCTCCCCCTCGGTCAGGCTGACCACCGTGGGCGCGTGGCCGGGGAGAACGCACAGTTCGCCGTCGATGGCGCTGACGTTGAGCATTTCCACCTGACCGTTGAAAAACTCGTGTTCCGGCGTTAGGATGCTCAACAGGAACGTTCTCGCCATTTACTTCGCCTCCATTTCCTTGGCCTTGCGGCGCGCGTCCTCCAGATCGCCCACCATGTAGAAGGCGTCCTCCGGCAGGCCGTCCGCTTCGCCATCGACGATGGCCTTAAAGGAAGCGATGGTGTCCGCCAGCTTCACGTAACGGCCCGGGATACCGCTGAACACCTCGGCCACGAACATCGGCTGGCTCAGGAACCGCTGCAGGCGGCGCGCGCGCAGCACGATCTTCTGGTCGTCCTCGCTCAGTTCGTCCATGCCGAGGATGGCGATGATATCCTGCAGTTCGCGGTAGCGTTGCAACGCTTCCTGCACGCGCATGGCGACGTTGTAATGCTCCTGTCCCACCACCAGCGGGTCGAGGATGCGGCTGGAGCTGTCCAGCGGGTCCACGGCGGGGTAGATGCCGATTTCGGAAATGGAACGGCTCAGCACCGTGGTCGCGTCCAGATGGCTGAAAATGGCGCTGGGCGCGGGGTCGGTCAGGTCGTCCGCGGGCACGTAGATCGCCTGTACGGAAGTGATGGAGCCGTCGTTGGTGGAGGCGATGCGCTCTTCCAGATCGCCCACCTCGGTGGCAAGCGTCGGCTGATACCCAACGGCGCTGGGCAGGCGGCCCAGCAGCGCGGAAACCTCGCTGCCCGCCTGGATGTAGCGGAAAATGTTATCGATGAACAGAAGCATGTTCTGTTTCTTCACGTCGCGGAAATATTCCGCCAGCGTCAGGCCGGTCAGCGCGACGCGCATACGGGCTCCCGGCGGCTCGTTCATCTGGCCGAACACGAGGGCCGTGTTCTTGATGACGCCGGAGTTCGTCATTTCAGTTAGCAGGTCGTTACCCTCGCGGCTGCGTTCCCCCACGCCGGTGAACACGCTGTAGCCGCCCTGCTCCGTGGCGATGTTGTGGATCAGTTCCAGTATCAGCACCGTTTTCCCAACGCCCGCGCCCCCGAACAGGCCGATTTTGCCGCCGCGCGCGTAGGGCGCCAGCAGGTCGATGACCTTGATGCCGGTTTCGAACACCTTGGCGACCGGCTGCTGCTGCATGAAGCTCGGGGCCCTGCGATGGATGGGCATCTTCTGGGCGGTTACGGGCGGCTCTTTGCCGTCGATCGGCCTACCCAGCACGTCGATGGCGCGGCCGAGCATTTCCGGCCCCACGGGTACGGTGATGGGCGCGCCGGTGGATTCCACCGCAAGCCCGCGCGAAAGGCCTTCCGTGGCTTCCAGCGCGATGCAGCGCACCGTGGTGCCCAAATGCTCGTGCACCTCCGCCGCGACCCGGCGCTCTCCGTCCTCCACGTACAGAAGCGTATGGATGGGCGGCACTTCGTTGGCGTGAAAACGCACGTCGATCACGGGGCCTACGATTCGGATCAGCGTTCCTTTGGACATAATGTATCTCCTTCCCATTCGCAACCGCCTGTCGTCTCTTCCGGCCGCGACCGCGGCCGGGGAGAAACCGGCGGTTCCCCGTGGTGGGACCGTTCAGCCGGCGTCACAGCGTAAAGCTCTCCGGGTTGCCGCCGATAATCTCGTTGATCTCCTGCGTAATGGCGGCCTGGCGCGCGTGGTTCAGCTGGAGCTGCAGGCGCTTGAGCATGTCGTCGGCGTTGCGCGTGGCCGATTCCATGGCCGTCATGCGCGCGCGGTTTTCGCTGGCGAAGCTCTGCACCAGGCAGCTGTAAATCACGCCGACCACGTAGTGCTGCGCCATACTGTCCAGCACGCCCTGCGGGCTGGGCCAGAACTGCAGCCCCGCCGTGGGCGTGTGCATGGGCTGCACGGTCTTGACCGTGTGCCGGGTAATGGGCAGCAGGCTTAAACGAGTGGGCAACATCACGCCGCCTTTCATCATCTGGGTGAAAATGACGAACACCTCGTCGAACTCGTCCCGCTTGTAACGGCGGCACAGTTCCGCGGCCAGCAGCCGCGCCTGATCCAGCGTGGGGTTCTGCACGGCCGTCAGGTAGCTGGCGTCCACCGTTACGCGCTTGCGGCGAAAAAAATCGGTGGCCATATGCCCGAAGGTGATGAGCCGCGTGCACTGGTGGCGGCTGTTGTCCGTCACGATCTGGTAGGCGAGCTTGAGAATGTCGTGGTTGTAACCGCCGCAGAGCCCCTTGTCCCCCGCGATCACCAGATAGCAGGCCCGTCTTCCGTTGGCGCGGAAAAAATCGCTCCGGAAGTCCTCGGGCATGTTGTCGATGATGAAGCGCATATTGGAACGCACGAGATCGTAATACTGCACGGTCTGGTCGTGCGCCTGAAGGGCCTTTTTCATTTTCGCGGACGATATCAGGTGCATGGCGCGCGTGATCTTCGCCGTTTCCCCGATCGCCTTGATGTGATGACGGATCTCCGCGATGGAACTCATTTCTTCTCTCCCGCCGCAGGATGGCTTTCGTCGATCGGGCAGTGGTCCGCCGGCGTTTCCAGATCCATTTCCCCATGGCCGTTGCCCTTGCCGGATATCCAGCTTTCGATGGCGATGCGCAGCATACTCTCGTTGGCGTGGCTTAGTTCCCCGGACACGTTAAGCGCGTTGTACAGCTTTCCGTAGTTGGTGCGGAAGTATTCCGGGAATCCGTTTTTAAAAAGCAGCAGGCTCTTCATGGTCATGTCCTTGGGCAGCATTCCCTGCGTGGCCGCGTACAGGAAAGCCACCTGCACCGCCACCGACATCGGGGAATTGTTGCGCTGCTTGCACAGTTCCGTCAGCTTTTCACCGTAATTCAGCTTGTCCTGCGTGGCCGCGTCCATATCGCTGGCGAACTGGGCGAACACCTGCAGTTCCCGGTACTGGGCCAGTTCCAGCCGCAGCTTGCCCGCCACCTTGCGGATGCTCTTGCACTGCGCGGCGCCGCCCACGCGGCTGACGGACAGGCCGCCGTTGACCGCGGGCCGGATGCCCTCGCGGAACATCTCCGTGTCCAGGTAAATCTGCCCGTCGGTGATGGAGATGACGTTGGTGGGGATGTAGGCGGAAATATCGCCCGCCTGCGTCTCGATGATGGGCAGGGCCGTCATGCTCCCTCCGCCCAGGTCGTCGGAAAGGCACGCGGCGCGCTCCAGCAGGCGGCTGTGGAGGTAAAACACATCCCCGGGGTAGGCTTCGCGTCCAGGCGGCCTGTGCAGCAGCAGGGACATGGCGCGGTACGCCACGGCGTGCTTGGTCAGGTCGTCGTAGACGATCAGCACATCCCGCCCGTTGTTCATGTACCATTCGGCCATGGCGCAGCCCGCGTACGGCGCGATGTACTGCATCGTGGCGCTGTCCGCGGCGGTGGCGCTGACCACCGTGGTATACTCCATCGCGCCCGTTTCCCTGAGGTGGGTGATCATCTGGGCGACGCTGGAAGCCTTCTGCCCGATGGCGACGTAGATGCATACCACGTTGGTGCCCTTCTGGTTCAGAATCGTATCCACCGCGATGCTGGTTTTCCCCGTCTGCCGGTCGCCGATGATAAGCTCCCGCTGGCCGCGGCCGATGGGAACCATTGCGTCGATGGCCAGCAGCCCCGTCTGCAGCGGCACGCCGACCGGCTTACGGTGGAGGATCGGCGGAGCGGGCATTTCCAGCGGCCGGTATTCCGAGCCGGTGATCTGGTCGCTGCTGTCCAGCGTCATCCCCAGCGGGTCCACCACGTGGCCCAGCAGCCCGTCCCCGCAGGGAACGGAGAGCACGCGCCCCGTGCCGTACGCGGACATTCCCACGCCCACGGCGGCGTCCTCGCCCAGGGCCACCGCGTATACGAGCTTCTCCTCCAAATTCATGGCGATGGCGAAGCTGCCGCTTTCCAGCTCGATCATCTCGCCAAGCTTACAGTCGTTTAGCCCGTCGATGTGCAGGATGCCGTCGCCCGCGAAAAGCACCTTACCGGTACTGCGCACGTCCACGCCGCGCTCGTACCCGTCCAGGCGATCCCGCAGGTTTTGACCGACCGTTTTCCATGTCGTCTGGGTCATAGCTCCTCCTCATCATGCCGCGTCAGCATTTTCCGTACGTCCGCCAGTTGTCCCGCCAGCGTTCCGTCGTAGGAGCGTCCGTCCAGTTCCACCCGAATCCCGGCGATCAGTTTATGGTCGATCCGGGTGGACAGGTGAACGTGGCAGTGCAGCATCGTCTCGAAGCGCTGCGAAATGCGTTTACGCGCCGCGACGGAAATCGGCATACCGGAAACGATCCGTCCGCGCAGAAGAGGAATCTCCCGCGGTTCGTCCGGCTCCGGAAACGTCGTCTTCGCGTTTTCCTCGCTCACGAATCATTCCACCTTTTTCAGGAATTCTTCTACAAGCTTGGCGTGGTCGGCCTGATTGACCTCGCGCTGGAGTATTCTGGAAGCCAGCTGGACGCTGAGGTTCGCCACCTCTTCGCGCATCTCGTTGCGGGCGTTCCGGCGCATGAAGTCCGATTCCGTTTTGGCTTGCCGAAGGGTGAGCTCCGCGTCGTTATGCGCGTCCTCCAGGATGCGCTGCGCCTGCTCCTGCGCCTGCGCCACGCTTTGCGCCACCACGTCCGCCGCCTGCTTGCGCGCGGCTTCCACTTCTTCCTGCGCCTGTTTCTGTTCCAGCTTCAGCTTCTCCTGCGCGTCGGCCACGTCCTGAAGCTGCGTGGCCACGCCCTGGCTGCGCCTGTCCATGAACCGGCGCACGGGCTTATACAGCAGGAAATACAGCGCGACGATCAGAACCGCGGCATTGACGACATGCAACAGGATGGACAGCGGGTTAAACAACCCCTCCATGTCTCATCCCTCCTTTTTCGTACTCAAAGGTGTCGTCATACGGCGTCCGTTTCCCGCTGCGTTGCGGGGCGGGCGCCGCATCATGCTTTCGCGCCGAGGATGAACACGATCAGAATGCCGACCAGCAGGGCGTACACCGCGCAGGTCTCCATCATGATCAGACCGAACATCAGCGAGGAGTTGATTTTGCCCGCCGCTTCCGGCTGCCGCGCGATCGCCTCGACCGCTTTCCCGGTGGCGTTGCCCATGCCCAGCGCGGCGCCCGCGCCGCAAAGCGCGGCGATACCCGCGCCGATGGCGATGATCCCTAATGTCATGGTGATTCCTCCTTGACGATTGGTGTGGTTTCCCACCGTTACGCGCGTTGGCGCGGATAACGCTATTCGATGGCCTCGCTGGCGTATACCAGCGTCAGCAGCCCGACGATGAAGGTCTGTATGCCCGCGTCGAAAACGTTGAAATAGGACGCGATCGCCGCCGGCAATATAACGGGCACCAGCGCGTAGATCAGCTCCATCACGATGCCCGCGACCATGATGTTGGCGAAAAGACGGATGGCCATGGAACACGGGGAGATCAGATCGGTCAGCATCCGGATGGGCAACACGATGGGCGAAGGGGTGCTGAGCCCTTTGATGCGCCCGCGCAGGCCGCCGCGAAATTTAAGGCCTGAAACGTTGAGGGTCACGAAGGAGCACAGGCCCACCGCGAACGTGCAGTTGATGTCCTTGGTCGCGGGGGGAAGGCCGAAAATATCGATGATGCTGCAGCAGAACACGTACACCATCAGCGCCATCGCCACCGGCCCCACGAAATCGGCCGCGGCATGCCCCACTTTACCTTCCGACCAGCGGTGCATGCCGTCGATCGCAAGTTCCACCACGTTCTGGCCGCCTTTGGGCACCGGCTTCATCCGGCGGACGACCAGAAAATAGAGCAGCAGGAGCCCGATCAGCGCCAGCGCCGTTACGCACCAGGCGATGACCACGGACAGCCCCACGTTGACGCCGAACACATAGCACGGGTCGGGATAAATGCTGATGTTAAGCACTCAGCGCGCCCCCTTTTGGGACCTTTGATACAGCAGGAAAGAAACGGCGATCAACGTGACCGACGCCGCCGCGACGAACGCCAGCAGCAGCGGGACGGAAATGAACGCCATGCCCGTCAGCGCCGCGGCCCATAGCAGGAGCTTGACGGCGTACAGACCCTTTTTCGGTTTTTCGCCCAGAAGCGCGCGCTTCATCAGCAGGCTTTGCAATACGCCGAAGCCCGCGCCCGCGGCCCCCGCCGCCAGGTACGCCCACCAGGCCACCTGCGCGAAATCCATGCCGTCGCCTCCCGCGAGATTGTTTCAACGTTACAATTATATCACATTCACGTAAAAAGCAATAGTATCCGGAAGCCTTTCCATGTCTCGCGTTCCGGGCTTTGCATCCGGCGTCCGCCGTTTTCCCGTTTCAGCCATCCCCGGCGGCCGCCCGGTACGGCGCTGAGATCGCGCCTCGCCCGCAGATATAAGCGCACAGGAAAGGCGAGGCTTACGCCCCGCCTTTGGGTCGTCGTCGTTATACCGGTTTATCTTCCCTCGCCCATTCTTCCAGCCGCTCGATCCGGTCGCCCTCGTTCTGGGTCGCGGGATCGAAGGCGAACTCGTGCAGCTGTTTGCAGGGAAACTGCTGGCATTGCCCGCAGTGCGCCTTTTCCTTGCCTTCGCAGCAGTCTTTGATCGCGCACTTGGGCCCCCAGAAGGGTTTTTTAATTTTCAGGCAGCCTTCGCACTTCATGATCTCACGCCACTTGCACTCGCTGCACAGCAAGCCGCATCTCGACTCCGCCACGGTTCGCGCCTCCTTACGGCCAGGCGTCGTTTTCCGCCTTTAACCCGTCCGCGTATCATAGCAAAAAATGCGGGCGGTGTCAAACGGCGGGGGTTCCGCCGTGATACGTACATTCGTATACGCGGTGTTCGTCCACGTATATGGCCTCCCGGCCGATGAACCACTCGAAGCCGCCGCTCGCTTCGTTCACGTAGACGTATCTCCCTTCGCGGTACATTTCCGGCCCGCGGTAAGGCGCTTCCAACGGGCGCAGCAACAGGGCTGCCTTCAGAAAGTCCGGCGGGAAGTCGTCCGCCAGCGTGCGGCCCAGGTAATTCATGGCCCAGACGCACGTTTCACCGTCGAAAACCGTCTCCTCGCCCGCGAAACGTCGGCCCCCGAAATAGCGGTCCCTATACAGCAGGGCGCCTTCCGAATATTCGAATTCATGCGCGCCCGGCGCGGACGGAACCGGGATTTCCTTTCCCTTTCCCGCATACGTCGCCCTTCCGGCGCGCAGCAGGAAAGCCGCCGTTTCGTTGCGGTCCCTTTCGCAGGCCTGCCGGGAGCGCGCAGTGCAGGGATCGCCGTCCCGTGCCAGATCGTCCAGCGTGGTCTGGAACAGGTTCGCCAACACGATCAGCCTGTCCAGTTCCGGAGTCGCGGTCCCGCACTCCCATTTGGCGACCGCCTGACGGGACAGCCCCAGCGTTTCGGCAAGCTGCTCCTGCGACAGGCCCCGTTCCCGGCGCAGCGCTCCGATGCGCTCGTTCAGTTTCATTTCCATTTCGCCTCCCGCCACAGCATACCGCATGCTCATACCGTACTCCAGCCCCCGGCAATGGTTATTTTCGCAACCGCCGGTTGCGTGCCGGGCAGAGAAAAGCCGCGCTCCGTCCGGCGCGCGGCCCGTTTAATCGCTCAGAAATCGATGCGTTCCGCCAGGTAGTCTTCCAGCCCGTCCACAGGCACGCGCACCTGCTGCATGCTATCGCGGTCGCGCACGGTCACGGTGCCGTCCTCCGCGGTATCGAAGTCCACCGTGATGCAGAACGGCGTGCCGATCTCATCCTGGCGGCGGTAACGCTTGCCGATGGAGCCGGTTTCGTCGTAGTCCACCATGAACCGCTTGCTGAGCTTCTCGTGTACGCTCGTTGCCAGCTCGCCCAGCTTGTTCTTCTGCAGCGGCAGCACGGCGGCCTTGAAGGGCGCCAGCGCCGGATGCAGGTGCAGCACCACGCGGCTGTCCCCGCCGTCCAGTTCCTGCTCCTCGTAGGCGTCGCACAGGAAGGCCAGCGCCACGCGGTCGGCGCCCAGCGACGGCTCGATGACGTACGGCACATAACGCTCGTTGGTCACGGGGTCGATGTATTCCATGCTTTCGCCGCTCACGCGCTGGTGAGCCGAAAGATCGAAATCCGTACGGTCGGCCACGCCCCAAAGCTCGC
>CAZCCZ010000015.1:0-56912 GCA_964497495.1 uncultured Oscillospiraceae bacterium | reverse complement strand
GTCGAAGGTACTTGGCTGGTAACGGCCCGGAAGACTAGATCGCCGCCGCATCCCATATTCCTCAGTAGCTCAATGGCAGAGCATTCGGCTGTTAACCGAAGGGTTGTAGGTTCGAGTCCTACCTGGGGAGCCAGAAAACGCCCGGGCTTGCAGAAAGCCGCGGGCGTTTTTTGATTATGCGTTTTAGGTTAGGGCGCGTCCCTGTCTTCCGACCGGCGCCCCATTTTCTGCTTGTTTTGATACAGTTTTGCGTCGGCGGCTGCGAATAGGTCGTCCACGGTGGCCATGCCTTCCGCCCAGATCGCCGCGCCCGCGCTGAGGGTAAGGCTGTACCGGATGCCGGACGTCTCGCTGCGCTTCTGCAAACCGGCCGATATGCGGCCGATCAGTTCCTCGATCATAACCGGGCTCTTATGCCGGGTAATCAGCAGGAACTCGTCGCCGCCGTAACGGCTGAAAAACGTGCCTTTATCGCACTCCGCCTGCAACACCCCCGCCATCATCCGCAACGCGTGGTCGCCGCTCAGGTGCCCGTACAGATCGTTGACCTGCTTGAAGTTGTCCATATCCAGAATCGCCAGCCCAACCTGCTTTTCCGCCGCGTTGCTCTGGACCAGGCTTTGCAGGTAAGAATCTGTCTGCCGGCGGTTATAAAGCCCCGTCAACGCATCGGTGGAAATTTCCGAATTCTGAATGTTGATAAATACGATCAACGAGGCGAACACCGGCACGAGCCAGACCACCGTGACCGGACAGAACCAGATCTGGATAATTCCGCCGATCAGCGGAAGCAGGGGAAAGACCAGTAAAGAAGCGATATCGTGGCGGTTGCACGGAGACGGAGCCTCGCCGGCCTCCCGGACGAAACGGCGCCGGTAAGACAGCACCCGGAAAAACGCCACGCCTAGAAGAACGTAGGAAAATATAAACGAAAGATATAGCAGGGGTCCGCGCTCGTACACATTGTCCGCGCGGATGTTGAAAAGCAACGGGTGCCGGATGCTGATCAGAGACAGCACGAGGTTGATCACGACTGGCACGCTGTAAGCGATAAGCAGCATCCTGCGTTTCCATACGGGCGTGCAAAGCTTGATTTCACAAAAACTGGCGTATAAAAGCGACATAACCGGGTTCATGATATAATATGCGGTCGTGAAAAACAGGTTGAGCGCCCTGGCGCCCTCGAAGGTCTGGCCGTTAAGCACCCATGTGCCCAGATCGAAAAACAGAATAACGATGTTGTCTACGAGGATCCATTTGAAAAGTCGCTGATCCCGCAGCAGGAACCGCTGGCGCCTTTGTCCGAAATCAATCAGCAGGATAAACAGCGTAACGATGGCAAAGGTGTTGGCGATGGCGGCCGGCATCCAACTCTGGGTCATGCTGCTTCCTCCTGCCCGGGACTTTTGCGGACTGATTATAGCATAATCATTGGGAAAAAACCAACGCCGACGGCGGTTGCGGCAGGTGAAACCCTTACCGGATGAACTCCGGCGAAAGAGCCCGGGTTTGGACGACCGTGGCAAAGGTACCGTTCAGCGACGCCAGCATTGCGCGGTGCACGGTGCCTGCGGGAACCGTGATGCTTTCCCATGTCAGTCGCTTCGTCGCACAGGCGTCCCCAAGCAATACGACCTGAAAACCCAGGTCGCTGGCGGCCCGCACGGTCGTATCGACGCACATATGGGTCATCATGCCGCAGACGATCAGCCGGTCCACCCCCTGCGCGCGCAGCTTCCCTTCCAGCCCCGTGCCCCGAAATGCGTTGGGCGTGTGTTTCACGAGCACCGTTTCGCCTTCCAGAGGCGCAACCGAGGCGTGGATCTGCGCGCCCTTCGAGTCCGGAAGGAAAAACCCTGCGTTTTCCCCAAGGCTCACGTGCCGGATATGGAACACCGGGCGCCCCGCGGCGCGGAACAGCGCCAGCGCCCGCCTTGCCCGGGCCGCGGCCTGCGTCGCCCGGTGAAGCTCGCAAAGGCCGCCGGGGAAGTAATCGTTCTGGATATCGATCAGCAACAGGGCGTCGCTCATGGGGCAGGCCACCTTTCAAGAGAATTGACCGTTCGAGCGAAACTACAATGGAAGAGGCCGACGCTGGCGGTTTTCCGCATACTCCGGCACGGGGAGGTTCCGAGGACCGCCCCGGACCGACGGGATACGGTACGGATATTTTCCAGTATTATATCATAACAAATGAAATCCGCAAACGTCTGCGGAACGATACCTTGCGGGCGGCACGATGCTGGGACGGCACTCTGCGCGTCGAAACGGACGGTCCGATACCGATAGAAGCGATCAGGGCGCGTTTCCAGTGCCGGGTTCTTTACGCGCAGGCCTACGCAGGCCCGCTCGACACGCCGAAAGAGCCGAAAACCTCCCCCGTGAAAACTTTCGCGGAGGAGGTTTTCGGTATTCGGTGCCTTTAGATAAAGAGGTTCACGTTGCTTTCCTCGGCGTCGCCCAGGTAGGCGCCTACGCCGCCCAGTTCCACGCCGTCGATCAGCTCTTCGGCGCGGATGCCCATCACGTCCATGCTCATGGTGCAGGCTACCAGCTTCACGCCCGCCTTCTTCGCCTTCTCGATGAGCGTCGCCAGCGAATCCACATTCTTTTGTTTCATGATTGCTTTCATCATGCCGGTGCCCATGCCCGCCATGTTCATGCGGGAGAGCTTCAGCTTTCCGCTGCCGCGCGGCAGCATGCCGCCGAACATCTTTTCCACGAAGCTCTTCTTCACTTTCACCTTTTCCGGCCTGCGCAGCACAGTGAGCCCCCAGAAGGTGAAGAACATCGTTACCGGCCGGCCCATCGCCGCGGCGCCGTTGGCGATGATGAAGCTCGCCAGCACCTTGTCCAGATCGCCGGAGAAAACGATGATCGTTTTGCCCTCGGGCGTGTCGTGCACCTCGGTTGGCTTGACCGCGCCGCCCTTGCGTACCAGCGCCACGTAATCGTCGCCCTGCCGCTCGTTGGCCAGCAGGGTGTTGCCCGTGCGGCGGCACCACGCGCCGATGTCGCGCGCGAAGCCCGGATCGGAAGCGGAAACCTCCATCACCTCGCCGGGTTTCATGGTTTTCATGGTCTCGAACACCTTCATGATCGGGCCGGGGCACTGCATGCCGCTGCAATCGATGCGCATGGAGGCCACCGGTTCCTCCACGTCGGCGGTATGGCCGCTGTCGGCCACGGGGGCGTCGGCGGAAGCGTCGGTTTCGACCTCGGCGAAATGCGTGGCCTGGTAGAACCGCGCGCCGCCCGGATAGACCAGCACGCGGGCGAACCCGTTCTGCTTCAGGATGCGGGCCGCGTTGTACGCGCGCACGCCGATGGCGCAGAACACGATGGTTTCCTTGGCCTTGTCCAGTTCGCCCAGCCGGTCGCGCAGCTGCCCCAGAGGGATGTGCACGGCTCCGGGTACCGCGAAGGCCGTTATCTCAACCTGTTCGCGCACGTCCAGCAGCACGGCGTCGGGGCGCGTTTCCGGCGCGTTCCACGGCGCGACGCCGTCTATCAGCCCTTCCAGCGCGTTGCGGGCCACGAAGCCCGCCATGTTCACCGGGTCTTTGGCGGAGGAGAAGGGCGGCGCGTACGCCAGCTCCAGTTCGGAAAGCTCCGTTACGCCCCCGCCCAACCGCTGGGTGACGGCGATGGTGTCGATACGCTTGTCCACGCCTTCCCGGCCCACGATCTGCGCGCCGAAAAGCTTCTTGCCATCCGTGGAAAACAGCAGTTTGATGGTCATCGGGGTCGCGCCGGGGTAGTAGCCCGCGTGCGCGTTCTGCGTGAGGGTCACGGTTTCGTAATCCTTGCCGCGCTCCATGCCGCGCTTGATCAGCGCGCGCTCGTTGGCGCCCGTGTTGGCGGCTGTCAGGTCAAACACGCGCACTACGGAGGTGCCCTGCGAACCCCTGTATACGTCGTCGCCGCCTGCGATGTTATTGGCTGCGATCCGTCCCTGTTTGTTGGCCGGGCCCGCCAGCGGGATCATGGTACGGTCTTTGAACACGAAGTCCGTCACTTCGATCACGTCGCCCACGGCGTATATACTCGGGTCGGAGGTGCGCAGATGCTCGTCCACCACGATGCCGCCGCGCGCGTTGACGGCGAGCCCCGCGGCTTTGGCCAGCTCTCCGTTCGGCTTTACGCCGATGGCGAGGATCACCAGCCCGGCGGTAAGGACTTTGCCGCTTTTCAGCTTTACGTCGATCTGCTCGCCGTTTTGGGCAAAGGAGGCCACGCCGTCGCCCAGACGGAGGTCCACGCCGTTCTGGAGGATGTTCTCGTGCAGCAGTTGCGCCATTTCGAAGTCCAGCGGCGCCATCACCTGGTCCAGCATCTCCACCAGCGAAACGGAAAGCCCCGCGTGCTTCAGGTTTTCGGCCATTTCCAGCCCGATGAAGCCGCCGCCCACCACCACGGCGGAAGCGACCTTCTTTTCGGAAACCAGCGCGCGGATCTCGTCCGCGTCCGGCACCGTCCACAGGGACTGGATACGGGGCAGGTCGATGCCCGGGATGGGCGGGCGCACCGGCGAGGAGCCCGTGGCGATGACCAGCGTATCGTACGTTTCCTCGTAAGTCTCGCCCGTCTCCGCGCGCCGCACGGTTACGGTTTTCTTCTCCCGGTCGACGGATACGGCTTCGTTTTTCACCCGCACGTCCACCCTGAAGCGTTCCTTCATGGCTTCCGGCGTCTGCAGCAGCAGCGCGCTGCGGGATTTGATGACGTCGCCCACGTGGTAGGGCAGGCCGCAATTGGCGTAGGAGATGTACGCGCCGCGTTCCAGCAGTACGATCTCCGCCTGCTCGTCCAGCCTGCGCAGACGCGCCGCGCAGCTTGCGCCGCCCGCGACGCCGCCGATGATGACGACTTTTTGACTCATAGTCCGCTCCTTTGCGTACGGTACGTACGGGAATGTAGTGGGGGAACCGTCGACTGCCTCACCGGAAAAAACCCGCCCCACTTGGGAGCGGGTCAAGCCGCTTGCGCGGCTTACACGTCGGTCTTCCAGAGCCCGTGCAGGTTGCAGTAGGCGTACGCGGCCACAGCCTTGTCCCCGTTCAGGGCGAACACGGCCTTGGGCTCGTCGCCGGGGTTGAGGCACTTGCGCTGGCCGCCGTTCTCGGTCTGCAGGTAGACCCACTGGATGTAGTGCTCCGGGAGCATCGGATGGGCGACGGAGCCGACCTTAACGGTCACGACGTCGCCTTTGACTTCGACCACGGGGACGTGTTTCTCCTTGGAGGCGTCCACGCTGCCCGGGATCAGCTCGGTCATATGATCGCCGCAGCAGGTGAGCGGCGCGCCGGAATCGTGGATCATGCCTACCAGATTACCGCAGTGCTTGCAAACGAAGAATCGGATTCCACACATAAATTTTCCCTCCTGTATCGGTCTGTTCTTGGCGTCGGGCGCCGCGCTTTCCGCGCGGGCACCGGGACAACGAACCTTTCGGTATTACTATACCGCAGGAGCGGATGGAATGAAACGTTTTTTGTTTTCTTTTTCGCAATCCTGCCGACATCCGAACCCGTACGCCCCGCGCCGCTAAACGAGAAACCCGCCGTTTAGCGGCGGGTTTCTCGTTTAGCGGGCGGCTCCCGGCAGGGGCCCGCGTTCCGGCTGTGCGGCGGTGTTTTCCGGCGTGCCGGTTCGTTCGTTCAGGTGGTTTCCCGCAGCACCAGCCGCGCCGGCAACGTGTACTCCCGTTGGGCGATCTCCTCCCCATTGATCAGGGAGACGACGCTCTTGGACGCCAGTTCGATGATGGCGTCGGCGTTCATATCGACGGATGAAATCTGCGGGTCGTAATGCTCGGAAATGGAGGAGTTGGTATATCCGAAGATTTTTACGTTCCCCGGTACCGCAATGCCCCGGTCTTTCAGCAGATGCAGCACGCCCGTGGCCGCGGTATCGGAGTTGCAGTATATGCCGTCGAAAGCGACGCCCGCGTCCAGCAGGGCGCCTATTTTTTCGTAAGCGCTCTTGGCGGAGGAATGGTCGATGCTGACCAGCCATTCGTTGTCAACGGGGATGTGATGCTCCCACAGGGCGTGCTGATAGCCGATGTACTTGCCGCTTTGCCGGTGCAGCCCCTGCATGCTTCGCAGGAACAGCACTTTGGAGCATCCCTTCTCCAGCAGGCACTTGGTCGCGTCGTGCCCGGCCTGCACGTGGTCGGCCTGGATAATGATGTAGCGGCTGTCGGCCGGCAGCCCCTGGGGAATGCACTCGACGAATACGGACGGAATATCCGCCGGGATGGTCGTGTCCTCGAAGAAAACGGTGGCGATGTAGATCAGCCCGCTGAAATTATAGGTGGAGAACATATCCACGTACCGGTTGAAAAATTCGCGCCGATCCGACGTGTTGCAGATAACGGTCACGTATCCCTGTTCGAACAGCTTCATCTGCAGCTTGAAAACGATTTCTGAAAAGAACTGGTTCATGATCTCTGTCATCATGATGCCGATGAACGGCATATGGCTGGAACGCAGCGCGCGCGCCGCCAGATTCGGCACGTATTTATGGCGCTCGATTACGTCCAGCACTTTTTTTTCAATCTCGGGCGAGTAGTTTTCCTGCTTATTGATCACACGCGAAACCGTGGCGACCGAAACGCCCGCTTCCAGCGATATGTCTTTGATGGACAAGCCTTTTCTCATGTGGTTCCCGCCTTTTCCTCAAGAGATCGCGGATACGATATCGCATGTAAGCGTTTTCGATTATAATCTTTTTTTTTCGTTTTGAAAAGCAACGGACGGCTATAACGAGCCGTATGCGGCCGCGCGGACCCGCAGATGATGGTAGTTCTCCATGTTGGGGGCCATCTGGTGCAGGTACGTGATCGAAACGTTTTCATCGGGGTCCACGGAGAACCAGCTGCCGAAGCCGCCCGTCCAGCCGAATTCGCCCACCGAGGTGTTGGCGTTGCCCAGGGCCGGGTCCATCATGGTACGTACGCCGAGGCCGTAACCGTATCCGTCCAGATAGGCGTTCCGGAAATCCTTCAGCTGCATTTCGTTCAGCTGGTTGCGGCGCATCAGGTCGATCGTTTTCCGCCCCATCAGCCGGTTGCCGCGGTATACGCCTCCGTTGGCGAGCATGCGGCCCAGCGCGCTGAAGTCCGCGGCGGTGGTGAACAGCCGCGGACAGCCGAACTCGTGCTCCTTCCCGGGCAGGTGCTTTTCGTCGAACAGCGAAGGCTGGGGCCGCAACGTTCCGTCCGCCTCCCGCTGGTAGAAGGTGCCGAGCCGCGCCTGAATATCGCCGAAAAAGCGCATTCCCGTGCTGCTCATGCCCAGCGGCTCAAACAGCATCGTTTTCAGCGCGGTTTCAACGTCCGTACCGGTCAGCGTTTCCAGCAGCCCCGCGGCAATCTCGCTGCCGAAACCGTACAGCCAGCGCGCGCCGGGCTCGAAGGCCAGCGGAACGGACGAAACGGCGCGGATTTCTTCCCGGAGCGTGTAGGGGCCCTTCTGCCGAAGCGCTTTTTCAACGGCAAGAATCGCGCGGTGCGTCGGCGGCAAACCTTCCTCCGACATGCCCGGCACCACGTTGCCGTAAGGCAGGCCGCAGGTCATGCTCATTACGTGCTTGATGAGCATCGGGCTTTCCGCCGGAACGATTTCTTCCTTCCCGTCGGGCCGGATCACGTATTTCGTCAGGTGCCCGTATTCGGGGAAATAGTCGCTCACCGGTTCGTTGAGCAGGAAGCGCCCCTGTTCGAATAACATCATACAGGCGGTATAGATAGCGATCTTCGTCATGGAGGCAAGGCGAAAGACCGTATCGGCCGTTACGGGGCGGGCGGACGCGACGTCGGCATAGCCGTAATATCCTTCGTATACGATATCATCCTTATAGGATAAGGAACACGCGCATCCTGCGACCGTTTTTTCCGCGAATTCACGCAGTAATCGGTCCAGATTTGAAAATTGATACATCTATTTCCTCCTGAAACGTTCTTTTCCTCTCTGATTATAGATCAAATCCTACCGTTGTCAATATATTGCGTCGGATGAAAGCAACGGAGAATCCTTTGAAATATAGAAATATTGATATTGACAACGCATAAGAAGCATGCTATTATCTGCTTGAAAACAATTACAGAGTTTCGATATGAGTATTTCATACGCGGGAAAGGTGGCAGAAGGTATTATCCGTTGCGAAATGTAAACGATATCATATCGAAAACTGCGATTGACTGTGCGTAATGGAAAAACATACGGGAGGGAAACACGATGAACAAAAAGGTAGTGGCGGTGGCACTGTCCGTAATGCTGCTTCTTTCGGGATGCACGTTCTCCGCCCTGGCGGAAAAGAGCGCGGACGCCGCGGGCGAGCCGATCACGATCGAGTTCTGGAACGGTTACATCGGCCCCGACGGCGATGTGCTGGAAGAGATCGTGAACCGGTTCAACGAGGTGAACAAATTCAACATCACCATCGTGCTGGATCGCGACACGAACATGAGCACGAAGCTGATGACCGCTTTCGCGGCCAACACGGCCCCCACGCTCATCACGATGAGCATGATGGATATGGCCAACTACGTCGTTCAGGGCAACCTGCGGCCCATCTCCGACATTTGGGACAAAACCAACCTCAACCACGACGATTTCGTGAAGAACGTGCTGGATGCGGGAACGTACCGGGGCGAGCAGTACCTGCTTCCGATCCAGATCAATTCCCGTTACCTGTTCTGGAACAAGACGCTGCTGGCCAAGGCCGGGTACGACCCGAACGTGGCGCCTAAAACGTGGGAAGAACTGAAGGAAATGTCCCTCGCCATGACCGACGCGGCCAACGGCGTTTACGGCGGCACGATCCCCTACGACAACTGCGGCGCCGTCATGTCCATGATGATCGACTACGGCGGCAGCGTGATGAAGGAAGAAAACGGTGAAGTCTATTCCGACATCTACAGCCCCGAGAGCGTGAAGGCCCTCGAACTGTGGAAGAGCATGCTGGACAACGGTTCCTCCCTGTGCCTGAACATTACGGACAGCCAGACCATGATGCGCGCCGGCACCCTGGGCTTCACGGTTTCCTACCCGTCGCTGTCCGTGGATCTGGGCGACTATATCGACTACGGCGTAAGCGTCATGCCCGCCGGCCCCGTGGACCAGGTGAACGACTTCGCGCTTACGGGCTTCGCCATCACCAAGAACGCCAGCGACGCGGAAATGCAGGCGGCTTACCACTTCCTGGAATACTGGAACAACACCAGCCCCGAAACCGCGCTGGACGAGCCGGACCAGATCCCCGTGATCCGCTGGTCGCTGGATTGCGGTTACCCGCCCTATCTGAATTCCGTGCGCGAGAACGAAGAAATCGCCAACACGCAGCCTCTGGCGACCTTCTGCCAGTACGCGGACTTCGCCAAGGATATTTATCCGGACGAGTTTACGGGCATCGGCTTCCTGGTTAACAGCGTGTTCACCCCGATGCTGGAGGAAATCGCCTACGGCGACGCATCCGCCATCGACGCGACGCTGCTGAAGTACCACGACATCTTCAACACCTGGAAGGAGCACGTTGCGACCAAGTAAATCTTACCGGCGCGCGCGACCGGGCAACCGGCCCGCGCGCGCCGGGCATTCCCGCGGGAAGGCGCCGCCCGGGCGAAACGCGGCGATATCCGGCCATAGGAGATGAACGTGTTGAATTACCTGAAAAGGCTCGGTCGCTATTGGAACCAGCCGGGCCATGCGGCATATCTGTTCGTATTGCCGTCCCTTCTGATCATCGGCGTTTTTACGATGGTCCCGCTGCTGTCGTCCTTCGTGGTGAGCACGTTCGACATTACGACGGCGCTGACGAACGCCCGGTTTGTCGGTTTCCAAAACTACGCGCAGATGTTTGCGGACGCCCGCTTTATCAACGCGAGCCTCATCACCTTGAAATTCACGCTTCTGGACGTGCCCGCGCAGGTGATTTTCGCGGTGATCATCGCGTCGATGATTCCCGGAAAAACCTTCTCGAACAAGGCGCTTCGCTCCGTCTATTTTCTGCCGATCATCTGCTCCCCCACGGCCATCGGCATCATGTGGCAGATTTTCATGCATCCCAACGTCGGCTGGCTGCCTTACGTCCTGTCCAGACTCGGCGCGCCCAAAATCGCATTCTTCAAAGACCCGAGCATTTCCCTGTACTCGATCATCGGAGTCGACGTATGGCGCAATTTCGGAATCACCATGACGATTCTGGTCGCCGCCATGCAGGGCATTCCGGCGTCCCTGTACGAAGCCGCGGATATCGACGGGGCGGGAAAGGCGCGGAAGTTTTTCAGCGTCACCGTTCCGGGAATTTTCGATACGCTCTGGTTCATCGTCATTACCAGGATCATCGCCACGCTGCAGGTTTTCGACATCGTTTATACCATCACGCGGGGCGGCCCGGCGTACTCCACGGAGACGCTGGTTTCCTACGTGTATACGCGCGCGTTTGAAAACACGGCCCAGTTCGGCTATTCCACGGCCATGGCCGAGGCGCTGTTCCTGGTCATCCTCGTCATCACGGTGGTCATGTACGGCATTATGAACCGGCAGGAAAGGGAGCGGTTGTGATGAAAACGAGAAACTACCTTTCTGGCTTCCTGAAATGGTTCGTTCTGCTTTCGATCATGCTTATCATTCTGGTTCCGATCGCCTGGATCTTCCTTTCCTCCATGAAATCCAAGGTCGAAATCATATCTTACCCGCCCCGGTTCTTCCCCACGGTGTTTACGACGGATAATTTCACGACGCTTTTTAAGAAGCTTCCGATGTTTACCTATATTCAAAACTCGTTCGTATACGTGCTGCTGCTGATGGCGTTCCAGATCACGGTGGACACCCTTGCGGGGTACGCGTTCGCGCGGATGGAGTTCAAGGGCAAGCACGTGCTTTTCACCATCACGCTGGCCTCCATGATGATCCCCTTTCAGGTCATCATGATTCCGCTGTTTCTGGAATGCTCCGTCATGGGGATCGTGAACACCTACGTGGGCCTCGTGATGCCGCGGATCGTCAACGTCACGTGCCTTTTCATGCTCCGCGCGTACTTCGTCACGTTGCCCAAATCGCTGGAGGAAGCCGGGCGTATCGACGGCGTTACCGAGTTCGGCATCTTCCTGAAAATCATGATTCCGCAGTGCGTACCCATTCTGATCACGCACGCGGTTCTCTCCTTCAGCCTCGGCTGGAACGACCTGCTGTGGCCGCTTCTGATGACCAGCTCCAAACAGAACCGGATGCTCGCCAACGGCCTGGCGGGTTTCGTGGGCTCGGAGGTGACGCAGTACGGGCCCGCTTTCGCGGGCGCGGTGATATCGCTGATCCCGGCGTTGGTTCTGTATCTGGTGGGGCAGAAGTATTTTGTCAACAGCGTCGTATCCAGCGGCATGAAGGAATAGCGGGCGGCGGTTGCGGGGCCGCGGGGGCGCGGCCGAAGAACGTTTGAAAATGTGAGGAATAATGGACATGGATAAAGAAAAATTTGTGCCTTCGAAACTCTGGAGCGGAACCTTTATTCTGCTCAACGTCATCAACATACTCACCAACCTCGGCTTCAGCATGGTCACCACGACCATATCCGTTTATACGGTCGGCCTGGGCGCATCCCTTTCCATCGCGGGGACGATCGCCAGCGTATTCTCTTTCGCGGCACTGTTGATTCGGCCCATCAGCGGCATGTTTTTCGACAAGTATAACAAGCGCACCGTATTCGTGCTGTCCACGACGCTCTTCGGCGCGGTCGTGTACGGCTACGCGTTCGTGCAGAACATTCCCCTGCTCTTCGCGCTGCGGATCGTCCACGGCATCCTGTTCAGCATCAGCAGCACGTCCGCCATGGCGCTGGCAAGCCGGTTCATTCCCCAGAAGCGGATCGGGGAGGGCCTGGGCTACTTCAACGCGGGGATCATGGTCGGGCAGGCCATAGGCCCCGCCGTCGGGATGGCGATTCAGGAGAGCCTCGGTTTCTCCGCCATGTACGCCATCGTCGCGACCGCCAACTGCCTGCTGCCGTTGATGTGCCTGCTGATTCACATGCCCGAGGACGTGATCCGGCCCACGCCCGCGCCGGAGCCCGCGGAGAAGAAAAAATTCCGCTTCTCGGCCAATGATTTTATCGCAAAGCAGTTCCTGCTTTACGCGCTCATATGCGGCGTATTCTCTTTTTACAACGGAATTACGAACGCGTTTATGCTGTTGATCGGCGAAGCGCGGGGCATCGGGAACGTCAGCCTGTTCTTTACGGTCAACTCGGCCATCCTGCTGGCCGTGCGTATCTTCGTGGGCAGGATATCGGATAAAAAAAGCCTTACGGTGCTGGTGAACATCGCGCTTGCCTTCACGGTCGTCAGCATGTTCAGCGCCGGAATCGCCAACTCCATGTTCCTGGTTCTGTTCGCGGCAACCTTCAAGGCGTTCGGCCAGGGCATCGGCCACGTTTCCCTGCAGGGCGAAGCGCTTAAAAAGGCGGATATCGCCCGCGTGGGCGTCGTTACCAGCACGATGTACATCGGCAACGACATCGGCAACACGCTGGGCCCCATCGTGGGCGGCGTGATCTCGCAATGGTCCGGTTATAAGGAAGTATTCACCGTGAGCATCGGAATCGTTGCGATCGCTTTCATCGCGTTCAACCTGTACCAGAAAAAGATCGGATACCGTAAATAGCGAAGGCGCGGCCGCCCACGGCCCGGCCGCGCGGGAGGGGATGCCCGGACATTCTAGGAAAACCGACGGGGTTCGCGCCGAACGAACGGGAACGAATGCAAACGATAAGAACGGGAGGAGTAACGAATATGGAAATGTTCAGGCCCCAGATCGCGGATTTTTCGCTGGAAGGGATTTCGCAACTCGCCGCGGTGGAATACGGCAGGCCGAACGGTCACCCGCTGCTGATGGATCTCATTTTCGACGTCAACGCGAAGAAGCCCATGCCCGCCATCGTCTGGGTACACGGCGGGGGCTGCACCGAGGAGAATTACACGCGCCTTTCACGGCCGGAAAAGTGTTTCGTGGAACTGGCTAAACGGGGTTTCCTGATCGCAAGCGTAGATTACCGCCTTGCGCAGGTGGAGCCGTTCCCCGCGCAGGTGCGGGATTGCAAGTGCGCGGTGCGCTACCTGCGCAGCCACGCTTCCCTGTACGGTATCGACCCGAACCACATCGGTGTGTGGGGAGAATCCTGCGGCGGCCAGATCGCCGGGCTGATGGCGGTGGTGGACGGCATTACCGGTTACGAGAACGTGGGCGGCTGGGAAGGCGTATCCAGCGCGGTGCAGGCCGCGGTCGCCTGGTACGGCGGCTTCGATATCCTTCGCTTTACCAACATGCTTCACGACGAGCGGTTTTTAACCATCTACGGCGGTACCCCGGAAGAGAAGCGGGACGTCGTGATCAAGGGAAGCCCCATCACCTACGTCGCGGCAAAGGTATGCCCCGTTCTTTCCATGTGCAGCGATACGGACGTAAGGGTGCCTTTCGACCAGAGCGTTCAGTACTGCAAGGCGCTGAGCGAGCACGGCAACGACGCCACGCACATCACGATTCCCGATCAGGGGCACGGGTATTTCGAAGGGGACGAATACGCCGAGGATGTGTACGCGTTTTTCACCAAACACCTGATGCCGCAGGCGTGACGAAGCCGAAAAAACGAAACCCGGTCGGGGAGGCTGCGGCAGACCCCGGCAACCGGCGTTGGGCCGGACGGCGACCCGGCGCGTAACCCGGCTCCTGCCTTCTCCCGCACCGGCGCCCGCCTTTTCCTCAGGCTCGCTCCCCGATACCGTTTGCTTCCGGCGCACCCCCCGCGGCGGAAGCGGCTTCAGGGCCGGGCCTGATTATCGGTTCGCCTGTCGTACGCCGCCGTGATCAACGTTTGAGGCGGTGCAGATTCCCACGCGGCCGCCGGGCAAAAGCCCGGCGGCCGCGTTTGTTCGGAGATACTTACAGGCCCGGCGCCGACCGGGCCGCCGTCGGTTCCCGTTACCGCCACTGCGCCAGCAACTCGCCCATCCAGGCGTGCACGTCCATGCCGTAGACCCGGGAAAGGTTCTCCCGGGAGAGCGTCTCCTCCACGCCGTCTAAGGCGACGGCGCGGCCTTCGTTAAGCAGCAGCGCCCGCGTGCCGAACATCCGGGCCAGGGACAGGTCGTGTACCACGGATACGGCGGCGCGCCCCGGCTGTTTAAGCCAGCCGCGGATTAATTGGAACGCCTGTTTCTGGTAGGCCAGGTCGAGGTGGTTGGTGGGCTCGTCCAGCAACAGCAGCGGCGGATTCTGCGCGAAAAGCTGTGCCAGAAACGCGCGTTGCAGCTCCCCGCCTGAGAGGGTGAGCACGGAATGCGCGCGGTAGGGCTCCATGCCGGTAAAGGCCAGCGCTTCCGCGACCGCGCGCTCGTCCGCCGCATCCGGGCCCGCGAACGCGCCGGAATAGGCGTACCGCCCCAGTCGCACGATCTCCTCCACGGTGAAGGCGTACCCCATCGTATGGGTCTGGCCAAGCAGGCCCATCCGGCGCGCCCGCGAACGCGGCGGTATCCGGCGCGCGTCTTTCCCGCCCAGCAGCACCTCGCCCGTGTACGGCACGCCCTGCGCCACGGCGTTTAAAAGCGTGCTCTTGCCCGCTCCGTTAGGGCCCGCGATCATCAGCCAGTCCCCCGGATTCACCGTGAAGCTCACGCCGTCCACCGCGCGGAAAACGCCGTAGCGCACGCCGAGGTTTCGCACGTCAAGCATGCGCGTCCTCCTTCCGGGAACGGTAGAAGAGGATCACGAAGGCGACCGCGCCCACCAGCGACGTGACCACGCCGATGGGCAGCTCCACGGGATTCAGCGCCACGCGCGCCGCCAGGTCGGACAGCATCAGGAAAATCGCGCCGCCGAACAGGGAGGCGGGCAGCAGCCGCTTGTGGTTGGGGCCGACGATGAGCCGGGCCATGTGCGGCGTCACCAGCCCCACGAAGCCGATGACCCCGCCGATGGACACGGTGACGCCGATGAGCGCCGAAACGCATACGAGCAGCGTCAGCTTCACGCGCTTCACGTTCACGCCGACGCCGCGCGCGTTGTCCTCGCCCACGGCGAAGGCGTTCAGCTCCCGCGACAGGCTCAAAATCACGCCGCCGAACAGCGCGAGAGCGGAAAGCAGCAGCAACACGTTCGTAAAATCGCTGCCCTGCAGGCTGCCCATCGTCCAGAAGGTGATGCTGCGCACCCGCTCGCTTTTCAGGGCGATGATGAGGCTCAGGATGCTGGAAACGAACATGGACCACACGACCCCCACCAGAATGATGGTGTTGGTGGACAGAGAACCGTCCAGCCGGTAGGACAGCGAGAGGATGACGACCAGCGACAGGAAGCCGAAGGCCATGGCCATGAGCATGGTGCCCGCGAAGGGCAGCGAAGGCACGGTAATGCCGAACGCGATGGCGATTACCGCGCCCAGCGACGCGCCGGAGGCGACCCCCAGCGTGGAGCCGTCCGCCAGCGGGTTGCGAAGCAGGCCCTGCATCGCGCCGCCGCACAGGGACAGCGACGCGCCGGTCAGCGCCACGCACAGCACGCGCGGCAGGCGCACCGCCAGAATGATGGCGGAGGATACGCCTTCCGGCATGGGCAGGCCCCAGATCGCGTTCCAGATGACGGCGGCGGTGGCGGCGGGGGAAAGCCCCACGCTGCCCACGCAAACGCACAGCAGCGCCGTGCCCAGCGTCGCCGCGGCAAACGCGAGGATCTCCAGCGGCCGGAAGCCCTCGGGACGTTTTTTCATCACGGTTTCCTCCATTGCACAGGGGGGGCGTCCGCCGCCCGTTTTCCGCGGACGGCGGACGCGACGTTCGTCAGGAAGCCCGGTCGTCCGCCAGGGACTCCAGAATGAAATCGTTCAGCAGCTTCGCGCCGTCGCAGAGCCTCGGGCCCGGACGGGTCAGCTCGTTGTCGGGAAGGTTCAGCACGTTGCCGTTCTTCACGGCCGTTACGTTGCGCCAGCCTTCGCGGGAAAGAATCTCCTCCACGGGGGTGGGGCCCTCGCCGTAATACATGGAGATGGTGACGATGTAATCCGGATTGCGGTCGATCACCTGCTCCTCGGAGATTTCCGCCCAGCCGTCTACGTCCGCGAAGCAGTTGGTCAGCCCCAGCAGGCCCGCCACCTCGTCCATAAAAGTGCCTTTGCCGGCCGTCCATAACCCGTATTGCAGGGGGGATACCTCGAAATAGACGCTTTTGCCGCTCCCGGCCGCCTGTGCGGAAAGCGCGGCAAAACTGTCCTTCATGCCTGCGATCAGGTTTTCGGCTTCGGCGGTTTTCCCGGTCAGCGTGCCGATCATGCTTACGGCGGCGTAGACGCCCGCGATGTCGGTGGCTTCGCTGACCACCACGCGGATGCCCGCGTCCTCCAGCTGCTGCACCTGTTGCGTCGTCTGAGCCATGGTGTTTAGCAGCAGCACCTGCGGCCGCAGCGCGATGATCTGCTCCAGATTGGTTTCCGAGCCGGACTGCACCGCGGGCACGGCCAGCACGGAGGCGGGGTAATCGCAATATTCGCCGCGCCCCACGAGGGTATCGCCCGCGCCCAGCGCGTTGAGGATTTCGCAATCCGCCGCGGTGAGGGCCACCACGCGGGTCGCGGGCGCGGAGAGGGTGACCTCCCGCCCTTTCATGTCGGTGACGGTTACGCTTCCCGTTTCCGCCAGTCCCCAGCCGGCGAAAAGAAGGGATAACAGCGCCGCCAGCACCAGAACCGAGACAAGTTTCCGGATGTTCATGGCTTCTCGCTCCCTTTATTCTTCAACCGTCCGGGCAAGCCAAAGGGCCGCTCCCGCCGGGAACAGCCCAAAAGACGCGAGCCGCGCGGCCCGTGCCGATTTGCCCAATCCCAGAGGATTGCGCGCGAACAGGTCTCCCGACTTGGGTTCATCCTACCGGGGCGCCTTCCCGCCTTTCGGCAGTGGCTTGAATACCCTTTCGTCCGCTTCACGGTTACTGGGATAGCCCGGAATTTGCATCCGCGTTCCCACGGCGTTTCCGCCGGCGATTTGGTCGCATTCGCGTGCCTATTCGGTTGTGAACTCAGTATAGCGTGAGAAAGGAACGGTTGTCAATCAACCCGCGCCGTTTTGCGGAGGCGGCCCGTTCCTTCCGGCGACGGGAAAAGGGGGTCGTTCGCGGCTTTGCCGTGAACGACCCCCGGTGATTCCGAAACGCTTCTCGCTGTCGGGACGATAGAAACTTTCCTATTTCTTCCCGGCTGCTTGCGACTCGTCGCGAAGGCCTTCCTCGTTTTCGATCAGGCGCTGCTCGATCATTTCCAATTCTTCGGATTTATTGAAGGACTTCACCAGTTCGCTGTTCGCCTGCGTCGCCGGCACGCGGCGTTCGCGGCTGAACACGAGCTTGAGCAGAATCGGCGTGACAATGGTGGTGACGATTACGATGATGATCGTGGGACCGAAGAACACGCTGCTCATCAGCCCCAGGGCGCCGCCCTTGTTGGCTACGATCAGCGCCACCTCGCCGCGGGAGATCATGCCCACGCCGATCTGCAGGGATTCTTCGCCCGAATAGCCGCACATCCGCGCGCCCAGCCCGCACCCTATGATCTTGGTGAGGATCGCTACCAACAGCAGGATACCCGTGAACAGCAGGATGTTCGCCGTCATGGTGGGCAACTCCACCGACAGGCCGATGCTGGCGAAAAAGATGGGCGACAGCAGGATATAGGAGAGCGTTTCGAACCGCGAGGCGATATATTTACTCTTTTGCGTGTTGCAGATGATGAGCCCCGCGAAGTACGCGCCGGTGATATCCGCGACCCCGAAGAAGTGTTCGGCGCTGTAAGCCAGCAGCAGACAGAACACGAACGCCACGATCACGTACCGGCGCAGGTCCTTGTTGTTGCGGCGAATGGCCAGCGTGAACAGCTTGTAAAACACGAAGCCCGTAACGCCCACGAACGCGAAGAACAGCACGATTTTCAGCAGCACGATCCAGATGTTCACGCTTGCGTCCGCGAAGCTGGAGATAACGGTCAGCGCGATGATGCCCAGCACGTCGTCGATCAGCGCCGCGCCCAGGATGGCGCTGCCCACCCGGGTATCCAGCTTGCCCAGTTCTTTCAGCGTTTCCACCGAGATGCTCACCGACGTGGCCGTGAGGATGACGCCGATAAACAGGTTTTGCAGGAAGGCGCTGGTGTTGCCGGTAAGCAGGTCGCCGCGGTTGAAGAAGTACGCCACGCCGAAGCCGCCCGCAAGCGGCACCAGCACGCCGATCAGGGCGATGATGAACGACGCCTTGCCCGCCTTGCGAAGTTCCGTGATATTCGTTTCCAGACCCGCGTTGAACATCAGGATGATCACGCCCAGCTCCGCCACCTGCTTGATGAAGCTGGTCTCGTGGAGCAGGTTGAGCGCGGCGGGGCCTAAAATGACGCCCGCCAGCAACGCGCCAACCACCTGCGGCATTTGCAGCCTGCGCGTAAACAGGCCCAGAAGCTTGGTGAACAAAAGGATGAGCGCGATATCCATGAGGTAGTTATAGGAAAGCATACGATAAACCTCTGTTCCCGAAAAATGGAGCAAACCGGGGTGAAGAACGGGGCCGTCGGCGTGGGGGAACATACGGTCGTCCCCGCAGCCAGCGCACATTGTACCATAGGGCGGGGAGGGAAGCAACGATGTGATTTTTTTATCAAACAAGCGCGTTTTCACGCCATTGACGGGAAACGCTTGCGCGGATTCCGGGAGCGGCCCCGGTTCCGAAAAAGATACGAAACGGCGAGGGCGGAGTACAGAAATTAAACAAGGGAGGAACGGACGGCGTGGGAGCCGACGGGGCGGAGCGATGCCCTGCGGCGGGGTGGGACGCCTTCGGAAGCCGTGCGAAAGCGCGGCCTGCCGCGGTTGTTCATCGTAAAACGGCGCGGAACGGTTCCGACAAACTGTGCGCACGGTTCGCCGGCTGCCCGCGCAGCCTGCGCTCCGGCGTACAGGCGGTTGGAAACGTAACGGCCGGCCCCGGCCCTTCGCGGGCCATGGGACGCCTAAGGGGAGGCCCGGCGGGAAACGTAAACGACGAACGCCCTGCCGGTTGCGCATAGGGGGGAAGCCGTCGCGCCCGGCTCGGACACAAGAAGGGTATGAAAAAGACCGGGCGCTTCGGGCGCCCGGCGGCGGCTTAACCCACGTTCCCGAAAAAACGGTTGAACCGGCGCCGCATGCCGAACGCCGTATGACGGGCTAACGGACAACCGGGAGAGCGGGCGCGGGGCCGGATATGCTCGGGTAACACGTGGCACCGTGGATAAAATGCACTGAAAACGTGTACGGGGACACAAACGCCGTTCTTTTCCGGCACGGGTGCGCCGCGCTACTCCGTAAACGCGGCGCACCCGTGCCGGGACGTGCTTTCGCGCTTGATGAATTCCGTTTGCAGAACGACGTTTTCCTGCGTCGGGTTTCCGTTGAGCCTATCGATCAGCATCTGCGCCATATCGTGGCCGATTCGGGCTTTCGGGTAATGGAGCGTGGTAAGCGTCGGGTTACAGTAAGCGGCGATGTAGGTGTCGTCGAACCCGATGACGGAGATTTCTTCCGGTACTTTATACCCGAGGCGGGTCAGCTTGTTGATCAGGCCGACGGCAATTTCGTCGTTGGAGGCGATGACGGCGGTCGGCACTTTCTTCATCCCGACGATGTCGGTTGCGCAGCGGGAACCGATGTCGAAATAGTTGCGCATGTCGTTCCCGTTCTGGAAGAACAGCAGGGACGCGTGTTTGTTGTACTGGTTGCAGCACATCTGCACGCCGATCCACTTCGGGTCGATCTGGGAGGCCGCGAACACGATGTTGTCGTGCCCCAGATCGAAAAGGTGCTTGGCGGCTTTGAACCCGGCGGCTTTCACATCCACGCTGACGGTCGGGAACTCGCTTTGCTCCATGTCCTGAAAGTCCGATATGACGAACGGCAGGTGGTTGTCGTTCAGGAAATGGATATCGTCGAGCACCTCGAAAGAGTTGTACACGAGCAGCAGAAACCCGTCGTACCGGCCCTGCCGGATCATATCGCGGTTAAACGTGCGGGTCAGAAAGATCTGATAATTGTTTTCGATCGCGTACTGCTCCATGCCGAAGTAAACGTGCAGGAAGAACGGGTTCGCCAATTCGGGGCAGAAGGCGTAAAGCTGTTTGGTCGCCTTGCCGCGCAGAACGGAGCCGTAGTAGTTGGGATGATAATTCAACGCCTTCACGGCAGCCTGTATTTTTTCGTAGGTGATCTTTTTAAGCTGCTCCGGGTGGTTGAACGCTTTGGATACGGACGCACCGGATACGCCCGCGAGCCGTGCGACGTCATCTCTGTTCGACATAGACACCTCCTTGAACGTACTTTATTTTTATAACACACTTCTTTATAAATTATCAAGGGAATCTGTAATTTTCTTTATATAATGAACACGTGTTTCGTTTTTGAGCACGCGGAGAGCCCCGCTTCTCGGCCCGAACAACGCTACATGCTGTAAAATACTAGCAATATATAAGCTTACGTTGAAAATTTCGTCGTATTTTCGGAAAACATATTGACAAGACGGGGGCGCCTGTGATATTAATTGACTAACACGTGTAACTAACGATTCGTTTACAGACGCACAACGCCCGCCTATTCGGATCATTTGGCCGGTAACGGTCAAAAATATAGGGAGGTAAACTCATGAAAAAGGTGGTTGGCCTGATCCTGGTTCTGCTTTTGGGGGTTTCCATGATGGGAAGCGCGTTCGCTCAGGAAGAGACCTGGCTGTTCGGGTATGCGAATCACAGGTCCGACGAAAACAGCCTGGTGCAAATGCAGGCGTTCTGCGACGCGGCGAAAGCCTGGAACGACGCCGGCAACACCCCGAAAATCGAGACGACCACGGCGACCGCGGAAAGCGACATGCAGAAGCAGCTGGCGGACATCGACACCATGCTGGCCATGGGCGCGGACGCCATCGCCATTCAGGGCGTCGACCCCGTGGGTATCGTTCCTGCGGTCGAAGTGTGCATTGAAAAGGGCGTCAAGGTGATGGAAGTTCGCGGCGCGAAAATTGACGGCATCCTGAACCTGAAGATCGGCGACGAGAACGTAATGGGCGAGAACATGTACAGCTACCTTGCCGCACAGCTGGACGCCAAGCCCGAGCTCGTGCTCAACATCGGCCTCATCTACGGCAACGCGGCGCAAACCGCCCAGCTTGTGCGCGTGGACAGCTGCGCCGAACTGCTGAAAACGAACTACCCCGACCGCGTCACCGTACTGGCCTCCATGCCCTGCGACTGGGACACCGACAAGGCCCAGGCGTGCATGGAGAACTGGCTGCAGCAGTATCAGGGCACGATGAACTGCGTCGTTTCCGCGGCGGGCATGATGGCTACCGGCGCCTGCAACGCGGTGGTCGCCGCGGGCGAGAGCATGGACGACTGGTACTTCACCACGGTGGACGCCACCGAAGACGCGCTGTTCAGCATCAAGCAGGGCCAGGTCGACATGACCGTGGGCATCGACTGCGTTGCGGCCGGCACGCATATGTTCGAATACATGGTGAAGTACATGAAGGGCGAAATCGAAGCCGGCATCTACTCCGACAGCCCGATGACCGTTATCGATTCCAGCAACATCGACGAATGGTACGTCGCCAAGTAAAACCTTCACTGCGAACGCCGCAAAACGTGGGTGTTGCATCTTCCCGATGCAACACCCACGACAAGCGTTCGGTTAGGAGCGTAACGATGAGCGAGACGTTGGAAAAGCGGCAACCGCCGGAGGACGAAGCCCCGTTGTTTGAACTACGGGATATCTGCAAGAATTTCAACGGCGTGAAGGCGCTGATCAGGGGCAACCTGGAACTGCGCAGGGGAGAAATCCACGCGCTGGTCGGCGGCAACGGCGCCGGAAAATCCACGATGGTCAACATCCTGTCGGGGAACATACAGCCCGAGGGCGGCGATATTTTCTGCTCGGGAAACAGGATCACCCTGCCGAGCGCCAAGGCCGCCCGCCAAATGGGCATCGCCACGATTTATCAAAACCTGTCTCTGGTCGATAAGATGGACGTGACCTGCAACCTTTTCCTCGGTCAGGAGATCATGGCGCGGGGGCCGATGGGAAAGCTGGGCTTCCTGGGAAAGAAGGCGATGAGGCAAAGGGCCAGGCAGGAGTTCCAACGGCTCGGCATCAACATTCCGGACGTCAACAGCAAGGTGGACCGCATGTCCGGCGGGCAGCGCCAGGCGATCGCGTGCGCGCGCGTGCTCAGCGGCGAAAACCCCAGGCTTCTGATTATGGACGAACCGACCGCGGCGCTGGGCGTAAAGGAGACGGAAGAGGTTTATCAGCTTATGTTCCGCAGCCGGGACACCGGCGCCGTCGTGCTTTTGATCTCTCACAACATGGCGGACGTGTTCCGCGTCGCTGACCGTATCACGGTGCTGCGCCTCGGCAGAACCGTGGCGCAGGTGCGCAAGAACGACGTGACGTCCACGCAGATCGTAGGGTTGATCACGGGCGCGATCGACGCGCTGTAACGCGGGCGCCCGCGGGAACGCGCGGCGGTCGCTCCGGCCGGGTAAAAGCCTGGCCGGCAAAGAATATCGGACGCATGGTCGCCGTAGAGAGGAATGTTTCGGATGGGCAACAATCACCCTGTGACCAGACGAAGTAAAGAGATGATCCGGAATATAACGATGGGGAACAAGGCGTTGCTGATCCTCCTTTTTATGGGGGCGGCACTGTCCTTCATGTCTCCTTACTTCCTGACGAAAGTCAACCTGCTTAACGTTCTGCGCCAGGTTTGCGTGACGACGCTCCTGTCCGTCGGCTTTACGGTCGTGCTGGCCTCGGGGCACATGGACCTTTCCGTGGGCAGCATGCTGGGCCTTGCCGGAATGGTGCTGGCCAAGTTCGTGGTGGAAGCTAAAATGCCGACCGGCTGGGCGATCGTCCTTACGCTCGTCTTCGCGGTGCTTTGCGGCTCCCTCAACGCGGCCATCATCAGCTGGTTTCAGGTGCCGCCGTTCATCGTGACGATGGCGACGCTGTACGTTTTCAGAGGTGCGAACTACCTGATTTCCAAACTGATACCGATCACCGGTTTGCCGAAAGCGTTGACGGTGATCGGGCAGGGATACTGGCTGACCGTCCCGATCCCGGTGTATATCATGCTGTTCGTGGTCGTCGTCGCGTGGGTCATCATGGACAATACGAAATTCGGGCGCTACGTGCTGGCCTTCGGCGGAAATCCGGAAGCCGCGAGGGTCGGCGGCATCAATACCAACGCGATGCGCTTCTACGTCTACATGTGCGGCGGCCTTTGCACCGGCATCGCGGCGATCGTCGCCACGGGGCGCGCGGCGTCCGCGCAGGTCGGGGCCGGCCTGGGCATGGAGATGGACGCGATTGCCGCCGTGGTCATCGGCGGCACGTCGCTGAGCGGCGGAAACGCGAACATACCGGGCACGCTTTTCGGCTGCCTGATCGTCGGCGTCGTGAACAACGGCCTGAATCTGCTGAATATCGATTCCAACTGGCAGGTTGTGGCGAAGGGCCTTTTAATCCTGATCGCGGTGATCATCGACGTGGTTTCCGCCAGAAACTACGCCAAGAGGTTAAACCGGTTAGCCGCGCGGTGCGCGGACGAATGAACGGAGGAAAACATATGAGTATCGGAACCATCAAAATCAGCCAGATTTCCGTTTGCACCTGGGACTTGGAGAAAGCCGAGAAATGTTATACCGCGATGCTGGGCATCGAGCCCGTGCGCGTCCGGCTGAAGCCGTTTGACGAGGTGCCCGCGCTGACGCACGGGGAACCGGACCATAACATGCAGTATATCGAGTTTCTGGTTTACAACATGGCCGACGACGTGAAGCTGGAAGTGTACGGGCCCTGCCCCCGGGGAACCCCCGCGCAGGAGTTTTTGGAGAAGCACGGCCAGGGCGTGATGAACTTCGCCTTCATGGTCGGCGACCGGCAGGCGGCCTACGACGATATCGCGAAGGTGTGCGCGGCGCAGGGGCCGTACCACGAGGGCTTCTTCCCGAAGGCTACATATTCGTTCGTCGATACGTTCAACGAACTGGGCGTGGAGCTGAACATCAAACAGCTGACGGACAATTCGGAGCTGATTCCCAGACTGATCGAGCAGTACAGGGGCCGGTAAACCCGGAAAATTCGGTCGAAGGAGGGCGGATTGCAATCAATCCGTTTGTGATATGAAGGCATTGATCATCGGCGGAACGGGCACGATCAGCAGCGCGGTCACGCGCCTGGTCGCGCAGGACGAGGATTGGGAACTGTGGCTGTTCAACCGCGGAAACCACACGGAGGATATACCCAGAAACGTGAAGCTCATCCAGGGGGACATTACCAAAGAGGCCGAGGCGGCCGAACTGCTCAAAGGCATGACGTTCGACTGCGTCGCCGAGTTCACCGGCCGCGCGCCCGAACAGGTGGAACGCGACATCCGCATTTTCAGGGGCAAAACGAAGCAGTTCATCTTCATCAGCACGGCGGCGGCGTACCAGACGCCCCCTCCCCAGCCGTTCATGACGGAAGGCATGCTGCAAAACAACCCCTACTGGGATTACGCGCAGAATAAGATCGAATGCGAAAAGCTGCTGCTCAATGCGTTCCGCGAGGACGGCTTCCCGATCACGATCGTCCGCCCCAGCCACACGTACTGCGAAAGAATGATCCCCTTCTGCCTGCAGGCGGGCGCGGATAGCTGGCCGGTGATCAAACGCATGATCGAAGGCAAGCCGATCATCGTTCCCGGCGACGGCGCATCCCTGTGGACGATCACGTTCAACGAGGATTTCGCCAAGGGCTTTAAGGGCTTGATGGGCAACCAGCACGCCGTGGGCGAGGCCGTCCATATCACCACCGACGAATCGCTGACCTGGAACCAGATGGCGCAGGCGGTGGCGGACGAACTGCACGTGGAATACAAACCTTATTTCATTTCCACGGACGCGCTCGTGGCCATGAAGCCCGAACTGGGCGGCGGCATGAACGGCGACAAGCGTCATTCCGTGATTTACGACAACGCTAAGATCAAGCGCATGGTCCCGGGCTTCTGCGCGACCGTCAGCTGGCGCGTGGGCGTGCACCGTGCCATCGAGAAGATTCTGGAGACGCCGGAATTGCGCCCGGAAAACCCGGAGTTCGACCAGTGGTGCGACCGGGTGATCGAAATCTACGACGAAGCCCTGCAAAAAGCCCGCGCGCTGTAACCGGAAAAGGCGCCGTAAAACCGGCGGCACGGGTAACGGCCTGTGAAACGGAAACCGACGACCTGGCCCGGGGTTTCGCCGAACGCGCGGAGCCCCGGGCCGTGGACGAACGGACGGCCGGTGGCGGCCGTCGTTTCGGGCGAAACGGTAACGGCGCCGTAAAGTTCCCCTGCACGGAAGGAGAGGCCTGAATTGCTCAAAGCGAA
Organism: uncultured Oscillospiraceae bacterium; assembly: GCA_964497495.1. GTDB lineage: Bacteria > Bacillota > Clostridia > Christensenellales > Aristaeellaceae > CAXXOK01. The sequence goes on along the minus strand of CAZCCZ010000015.1, from coordinate 31,449 downwards.
GATAACGCTGGACAGGGACTACATCGTCGGCAAGGTCGACCCCCGAATCTACGGCTCCTTTATCGAGCATCTGGGCCGCGCCGTCTACGGCGGTATTTACGAACCGAGCCACGAAACGGCGGACGCGTCCGGTTTCAGGAACGACGTTCTTTCGCTGGTTCGCACGCTGCGAATACCGGTGATCCGTTACCCCGGCGGCAACTTCGTTTCCGGTTTCAACTGGGAGGATTCCGTAGGCCCGCGCGAGAAACGCCCCAAACGACTGGACCTGGCGTGGTTTACGACGGAGACGAACGAGCTGGGCCTGCACGAATTTCACGACTGGTGCGAAAAAGCGGGCAGCAGCCTGATGTATTGCGTCAATCTGGGCACGCGCGGCCCGGAAAACGCGCGCGACGTCGTGGAATACTGCAACCATCCCGGCGGCACGAAATACTCCGATATGCGGATCGCCAACGGACGGCGGGAACCGCTTGGCATCAAGCTGTGGTGCCTGGGCAACGAAATGGACGGCCCGTGGCAGATCGGCAGCAAAACGGCTTACGAATACGGCCGGATCGCCAACGAATCCGCGAAGCTGATGAAGTGGGTGGACCCGTCCATCGAGTTGGTGGCGTGCGGCTCGTCCAAGAGCATCATGCCCACCTTCGGGGACTGGGAGCTGACGATGCTCAACGAATGCTACGAAAACATCGACTACGTTTCGCTGCACCGATATTACGGCAATCCGACGAACGACACGCCGGGCTTCCTGGCCCGGACGATGGATCTGGACGACTTTATCAAGACGGTTGCGAGTATCTGCGACGCGGTCAAAGGGAAAAAGCACTCCAAGCGAACCGTCCACCTTTCCTTCGACGAATGGAACGTGTGGTACCACTCCAAGGAACAGGACAAGGAGGTGTGGAAGCGGGACAAGTGGGGCCGCGCGCTGCCTCTGCTGGAGGATGCGTACAATTTTGAGGACGCCCTGTTGATGGGCTGCATGCTCATCACGTTCCTGAAAAACGCGGATCGCGTGAAAATCGCCTGTCTGGCGCAGCTTGTGAACGTCATCGCACCCATTATGACCGCCGTCGGCGGCCCGTGCCTGGCCCAGACGATTTTCTATCCGTTCCTGCACGCCTCCGCCTACGGCCGGGGCGTCGCGCTGCAAACGCTCGTGGATTCCCCGGCGTACGACTGCGAGGATTACGAGAACGTGCCGTACGTCTGCTCCGCGGCGACGACGGACGAAGACGGCGACACCCTGACCGTGTTCTGCGTCAACCGCCACATGAGCGAGGACTTCGCGCTGGATATCGATTTGCGCGCCTTCGGCGCAATGCGGCTGGAAACCCATATTCTGTTGAAAAACGACGACGTCAAGGCCGTGAACACCTTCGCGGACCCGTATCGCGTCGCGCTCGTCGAAGTACGCGGCTGCGAACCGACCGGGACGGGCGTATCCGTCCGGATTCCCGCGCTGAGCTGGAACGTGCTGCGTTTCGTCCGGGTGCCGTAACGGACGGGGGAGAAGGGAGGCGCGCGGTATGAGCGTCGCGCTCGTCACGGGGGCCGGGAGCGGCCTGGGTTACGAACTGACCAGACTTCACGCCGAACAGGGCTGGCGCGTGTTCGCGCTGGAGATTAAGATCAGCGAGGCGTTGACGCAGCTTCAGGCCCGGTACCCGGAAAAGATCGACATCGTGCAATGCGACATCGGCAGCACGGAATCCGTAAACGCCGCGTTGGCGCTTGTGCAAGGCCGAACCGACCGAATCGACCGGCTTTTCAACAACGCGGGGTACGACCTGGCCGCGGATAAGGTAACGCTGGACAAGGTGGACCTGGACTATTGCCCGCAGTTTTACAACGTGAACGCGGTGGGCCCGCTGCGCGTGGTGAAGGCAGCCCAGACGCTGCTGGGCGAAGGCGGCATGATCATCAACATTTCTTCCGAGGCGGGTTCGCTGGGCATTCAGAAGGGAGAAATCAGCTACGGGTACTGCATGTCCAAGGCGGCGATGAACATGGGCGCGAAAATTATGGGGAACTGGCTTGCCCACCGGGGCGTGCAGACGCTGATGATCCATCCCGGCCGGATGCGCTCGGCGCTGCGCGGCCCGCACAGCAACATCGATCCGTGGGAGAGCGCCGAAGGAATCCTGAGCCTGCTGGGGCGCCTGAAGGATATGCCTTACGAATGGAATTTCTTCGACTACCGGGGCCTGCCGTACCCGTGGTGAAGGCCGGTCGGGCCGGAGGAAGCGGACGCGCGCGGTTCGGTCGGGCCATGCGTCCGAATGATGGCAAGGAAAGCGTGGATGCCGGAACTGCCGGCAGTACGGAGGAGGAACCAAAATGGCGGGTCGTTATCTGGGCCTGGGGCACGTGGCGTTGCGCAGCAAGTGTTACGACACGATGTACGATTTCTACGTTCATAAGCTGGGGGGACGGGAGCTTTTCCACCTGAATCAGGATTGCCTTGCGCAGGGCAAGGGGGACGAAAGCGTCTGGCTTACCTATATCGGCTTCGGAAAAGGCGCGTACGTGGAGCTGTTCGCGGACGGCTACGAGGGTGAAAACGAATATGCGACGGCGTCGTTCGTTTCGCTCTGCCTGGAAGTGGGAAACATGACGCTGGCTTTGAAGGCTTTCGAGGCGCAGGGGCTTAAGCTGTACGGCGAACCCGACGGACGCGAGCTCGTCCCGCCCTTCGCGCAATACGGCCCCGACGAGTGCGGGACGCTCCGCGCGTATCTCCGGGACCCCGAGGGCAATTGGATCGAAATTCAGCAGTTCACGCCGAAAAGCATGCAAATCGTCTGCGCCTGATTCGGAATCCCGCGCCTGAAAAGAGCGGGCTTCCGTTTTCCGGACCGCAGCATTCCGCCGGGCGGCCTTCGCGCCGCCCAACGAACACGCGAGGAGGGCGTTACGCCGTCATGAATACCTATGTTCACGGAATCACGAACTGTACGTTCCATTGCAACGATTTCGACGCGATGGTGAAGTTTTACCGCGATACGCTGGAGATGCCGCACGTTTTCACACTTCGCGATGAAAAGGGCAGGCCTTCGAAGACCTGCCTGATGATCGCCGAGCGCCAGTTCGTGGTGCTGGTCAACAAGCCTTACGCCGCGGGCCGGGATTGGGGCAAACTGAGCTGCACGCATATCGCCGTCATTGTGGAAGATATCTTCGCGCACACGAAAATGCTCGAGGCGAAAGGCGTGCTGATAACGAAAGGGCCCAGCGTCGCCGGGAAGATCCAGCGCGTTCCGTACGCCTGCGACAGCGAAATCGCGCCTTGCGGCTCCTACGCGGCGTGGGTGCGGGACCCGGAAGGCAACGAAATCGAATTTATGCAATATACCCAGGCAAGTATGCAGCTCAGCTGCTATCCGGGCTGAACGGGCCCCCCGAGGGGCGAGGGAACCCAACCGGCGGGCGGGCCGTCCGCCGTCCGTCGGACGGAAAGGACAAGCGGCAAGCGGCGCTGAACACGGCCGGGGAGCGGTACCCGGTCTTTCCCCCTCATGCGGCGCGGCTGTTCCTTTCCGCCCGATGGCGTGCGGAGCATCCTTTCCGCGGCTGCCGCCGAACCGGTTATCTTCCGCCAGACGAACAAGCGGGAACGCCCGCCCCGGAAGGGGCGGGCGTTCCCGGCGTTACGGCGGCCACGCGGAACGGCCGTTCCGTTATTCTTTCGCCTTGCCGAGGCCGGCGGTGATATCGTCAAGCGTTCCGTTCTCCCCGTAGTGGTACAGCGATACGGCGTCCTGAGCGCCGGTGGTGACCACCGCGAAGGTGCGGGTGGCGTTCGGATCATCCGTATTGTGGTCGATCCAGGTGCCGTCGTTCACGTATATTTTTCCGTTCCCGAAGTCGCTGCAGACCGGCACGTGGGTATGCCCGAACACCACCACGTCCACGTTCTCGTCCGGGTTATCCAGATACTGCGCCCGGGCCTGGGCGGCGAAGTAATCCGGACTCAGCGTGCCGGCAACCGCCTCAACGAAGGTATTGGGTATTTTCACCCGATTGATTTTCTCGCGTTCGGCCCACGTGCGCTGGATGTTTCGATAAAGCACCGGCGCGGAAATGGTTCCGTCTGCCTGCAGGGCGGGATAGAAATCCAGGTAGGTGTACGCGTCGTCGAAGCCCGCGATGCGAACGTCGTAAATTTTCTGATCCAGCCCCTCGTTGGGCGTGATCCGCGAGGAGATGTTTTTCAAAATCGCGTAATACAGGTACGCGCCGTACTGATCCGCGTCGCTCTGATCCGGCACGGTCGTAATCTCCGGCAGGTCTTTGGCTACAGTGGGGTGGCCTTCGATTACCCAGCTGGCGGCATAACGCGCGTAGAAGTACCCGGCGGGCAGCATGGTCCGGTCGTTGCCGCACAGTGCCGCGTTGGAAAGCGTATCGGGCGCGGAGAATACGTCGTAACGGTGCGAATGCTCCACAACGATCTCGTTGCGGTCGCCGGTATAATAAGCGCCAAGACCCGCGGCGTCCCGGGTCTGCACGACGCCGGGCAACGCTTCGTCCAGCACGGCGGGGTCCAGCAGCATATCATGGTTACCGGGCACGTAGACCAGTTTGATGCCGGCACTCATGACGGCTTTGAACGCGTCCATGACGTCCTGGTTGTTCTTGATAACGTCGCGGTAGAACGCGGACGAATCGGAATAGGCCGGATAATCCAGCGGCAGATACCATTCGTCCAGAAAATCGCCGCCGATCACCAGTTCCCGCACGTCGGAGGTTTTCCCTACGCGGGCCAGAAACTGTGTCAGGTAGGCCTTGTTGGCCGAGGTTTCGGAAAAGGAATCGTCGATGCCCAGATGGATGTCGCTGATGACGACGATTTTGTCTTTCGCGTCGCCTGCTTCCCACAGCGGCTGAACGTCGGCTGCCGATTCGGCCAGTGCGGAGGCCGATAGGGCCAGCAGAAGGGTGAGGGCGACGAGCGGGGCCAGTAGCTTTTTCATGTGATTTTCCTCCCGTGTTGTTACTGTGCGTTTGCGGCGTGGCTTACCCGTAAGCCGGAACAGCCCCAGGGGAAGGTTTGGCACTCGAGTTTACATAGTAAACCCGGTCGGACTCGTTGAGCGTTGCGACGGCGCGGACGGTAACCGGAAAGACCGGGTCTTCGTCCTGCGCCCCGAACCATTACATGGGTTCCCCACGCGGTAATTTTTCCGTACCGTTGTCCGGTAAACCCATTCGGCAGGAGCACTTCGCAGGCTGCCTTTCATTCTATATCGGTTTTATTCGTCCCGCCAAGGCCGAACCCCTGCATCCCCGCGTACCGTCGCCGCCGGTTTCCTGAAAATTGCCGAAATATCCGCCGACGACGATGGGGGAGGACGCATCCGTTTGCGTTACGTTCGAAAGAGGAACGGGGAATGGCCCGGGATGACCGTGGCGGGCCGGGTGGGCGCGCCGTCCGGCCCGCTTATCCATGACGTACGCCGGTTTGCGCCGGGGAACTCGTCCCGAAGGCCGCCGCGAGCAAACCCAAGCCCTGTTGAAGATTAAAGCCTTGTAAACTGGTGGTTACAAGGCTTTTCCCCTATCGCCCGGCGCGCGGGCGACCGTTATGGGATCAAAGGAGGGAAACGGGGCGGGAAAAGCCCCGCCCCGTTTTATTCCGCCGTGTCCGACGGCACGAAACCGCCGTTGCGGATTACGTCGGCGTACCAGCGTCCGCTGTCCTTCACGGTGCGGCGCTGCGTGGCGTAATCCGTATACACCAGCCCGAAGCGGATGCTGGTGCCGTACGCCCATTCGAAATTATCGGTGAACGTCCATACGTAATACCCGGCCACCGGCACGCCCTCGTCCATCGCCCGGCGCACGCCCGCCAGATACTGCTCGAGGTAGCGGATCCGTTCGGGGTCGCGTACGTTCCCGTCCGCGTCCACACGGTCCGCGTTGGCCATGCCGTTCTCGGTAATCACGATTTGCCGCGGCGCGTACGCTTCCTTTATCCACTTCAGCAGGTCGTGCAGGCCCTCGGGCTCGATCTCCCACCCGATGTCCGTCAGCGGGCGGCCCGTTCGTGCCGTCGAAACCTCCAGCGGCCACCGGGCAGGGTCGTCCTGCGCGTAATCCACGTAATAATTATTGAGCCCCATAAAATCCAACGGCTGGCAAATGCGCTCCATGTCCCCCGGGCGGACGTCCGGCAGCGTAACGCCCCTGTCCCGCAGGAAAGTGAACAGTTCCGCGGGATACCGCCCCAGAAACACGGGGTCGCCGAAAAGGCGGTTATTTTGCATCGCCAGCCGGTCGGCCGCCGCCGCGTCCCGCGCGTCGTCGGGACGGAAAGGCCTGGCCACGTTCATGTTCAGCGTGATGCCGATCGGCGCCGTAAGCCCCGTTTCGCGGTACGCCCGCACCGCCAGCCCGTGCGCCAGCAGCATGTGGTGAACGGCGCTCAGTGCCAGCCCGTAATCATGGTAGCCCGGGGCGTGCCTGCCGACCCAGTAACCCAGAAAGGAGACGCAGTACGGCTCGTTGAAGGTGATCCAGCGGTCTACGAGGTCCCCAAGGCGGCCGAACAAAACCCCCGCGTATTCCAGGAACCATTCCGCGGAATCGCGGTTGCCCCAACCGCCGCGGTTTTGAAGCACCTGCGGCAGATCCCAGTGATACAGCGTTACGACGGTGCGGATGCCGCGCCGGCGAAGGCTGGTCAGCACGTTGCGGTAAAACCGCACGCCTTCCTCGCACACGCGCCCGGTTCCCTCCGGCAGCACGCGCGCCCAGCTTACGGACAGACGAAAAGCGCGCAGGCCGAGCGTTTCGGCCAGCGCGGCGTCTTCTTCGTACCGGTGGTAGAAATCGCAGGCCACGTCGCCGTTCGTCCCGTTGCAGACGTGCCCGGGCGTATGGGTATAACGGTCCCAGATGTTTTCGCTTTTCCCGTCCTCCCGCCACGCGCCCTCCACCTGGTAGGAGGCGGTAGCCACGCCCCATTCGAAATCTTCAGGGAAAACGATCTTCGGGTTCAACGGCGGCATCCCTTTCCTTGATAAAAATCACCGCTGGGAGGACTGGCGGATAATCAGCTCGTGCGGCAGGAAACGGTGTTCGGGGTGCTGTTTTCCCGTTTGCATCTGGAAAAGCAGCATCTTGGCCGCGGTCGTGCCCAGCTCGTACAGGGGGTGGGAAACGCTGGTGATGGAGGGGACGAACACCTTGGAGAAGGGCGAATTGTCAAACCCGACGACCGCCAGCTCCTTGCCCAGCTTGATATTCTTTTCTACCGCGTAGTGCGCCGCGCCGATGGCGTAGGTATCGAACGCGGAGAGGATCGCCGTGGGCGGGTTGGGCAGGGAAAGCAGCTGCTCGCAGTACATAGAGCCGTTTTCAAACTCGAACCCGTACTGGCGGATGGGGTCGATGAGGCAGGCGGGGTTCAATTCCAGGCCGTAGTCCTCCACGGCCTTGATGAAGCCGCGTTCGCGCTCCAGGCTGGAGCCGGAGGTGCCGCCGATCATCGCGAGGCGCTTGTGGCCCTGGCGGATCACGTGCTCCGTCGCCTCGTACATGGCCTTGGCATCGTCGATGGAAACGCCGGTCACGTTCATGCTCACGCGGTGCGCCGCCATGACGAACGGGCAGGTGGACGCGACTTTATACAGCTCGTCGTCCGGGACTTCCGAAATGAAGGAGATGATTCCCGCACACTGCTCCGAGGCGAGCATCTGCAACGCGCGGCGCTCGCGCGGCACCGAAAACTCCGTCATCCAGATGGTCGAGTCGTAATCCGCGTCGTACAGCGTGTTGGTGATGGCGGTCACGACGGAGGAAAAGAACGGGTTGGCGATGCTGGGAAGCACGATGAGCACGTTCTTGTTCTTGGCGGCGCGGCTTTGGCTGCCGCGCCCGGCGGGCATATAGCTGAGCCTTTGGATGGTTTCGTGCACGCGGGTCGCCGTGTCGGGCGATACGTGGGACGCCTGATTGAGCACACGGGATACCGTCGCAATCGAGACGTTCGCCTCCCGAGCGATATCTTTGATGGTTACGTTATTTTTCTCTGCACGCATGCTATTAATACGTTTTCGGTCATCGGGAGCAGCGGCCCCCCGTCGACGTAAAAAACGCGAAACCTCCTCATTCGGCGAATGATATGTAAATGATCATTCTTAATATACACTATTTACGTAAACGTTTCAACAGACAATCATACGGGCTTTTCGTGGCCGGCCTGCCCGCGGGGCGCGCGCGCCGCCGTCCGGAAAACGGGGGAAACCCCGCCGCCGAGCGTCCGTTCGCGGCGGCGGGGGCCGTTTAATCGGTTAATTTGCGTTCGTCGGAGAATTGCAGAGCCTCCATGAAAATCCCCAGGTCTTTGGCGTCGTAGTACGTGTAGCGGCCGGTTTCCCAAATGCCCTCGGCGATCTTTTCCACGCCCTTGCCCGCCAGGAAACGGGTGGTTTCGTCCGAGTCCTTCACACGCCAGGCGATATGGTGAATGCCGCCCTGAGGGTTCTTTTTCAGAAAGTCCAGCCAGGTGCTGGGCTCGTCGCCGATGGGCTGTATGAACTCCACCTCGACCGGGCCCATCATGAAGCAATAACCCATGCCGGAACCGTCCGTCGGTTTGCCCATGTATTTCGTGCCGCAGTGCTCGTAGCCGCCGTGCGTGCCGAAAGCGCCCTTGCTGCTCAGGGGAATGCCGAAAATTTCTGATGCCTTTTCCGCCGACTTCTTCGCGTCGGGTACGATGATGCCGATTTGCCACACGGCGGCGTTGTCCATGTGTTCCATACGATCGACTCCTTTTCAACTTATATGACTTTATCTCCGTCAGCCCTGTCTTTTCTCCGGCTGATTGGCGATCCGCTCGCGGTTGTCTTCGCCCCTGTGCTTGATGTTCAGGCGGCACCCGAACTGTTTTTCCGACTCGACGATTGCGTAGCTCTCGCCGTCGAAATACCCGACGTGAATCGGCTCGCAGCCTTTGGCCGCCAGCACCTGCAGGGCGCCGGGCAGGTCGTCCACGAACATGCCGATGTTGTGCACGCCGTAGCCGTACCGGTGCTTGAAATCCTGCCAGGAACTGTCCCCGTCGTCCAGTACCTGCGCCAGTTCCAGCGCGAGCGGGCCGAACTGGAACACACAAAGCTTCAGCTTTCCTACGTTGCCGGTTTCGCCCTTGTACTCGACCACGGAATCGGCAGGGTTCGGATGCGTCCAGATCGGGGGCATTTCCATGCCGAAAGCCTCGCAGTAATTGCGCGCCACGCGCTCCACGTCGTCCACCAGAATGTTGACCTGCATGATGGTTCTGCTGTCGATTTGACCCATACCAATCCGTCCTTTCGTCCCGCCGGCCGTCTGCGCCTTGTTGGATTATCCCTTTACCGCGCCCTCGCTCAGCCCCTCGACGATGTACTTCTGTCCCAGGGCGAACATCACGATGGCGGGCAGGCTCATCAGCACCGACGCAGCCATCAGCGGCCCCCATTCGATGCCGAAATCGTCGATGTAGAACGCAAGGCCCACGGAAATGGGGCGCGTGGAGGAATCCTTGGCGATCAGCAGCGGAAACAGGAATTCGTTCCACGCCAGAATGAAGGCGAACATGGCCACGGCCGCGATGGCGGGCGCGAGCATGGGAATGATGACCCGCACCAGCGTCTGCATCGGGCGGCACCCGTCCACCACGGCCGCTTCCTCGATTTCATAGGGGAGGCTGTCCATATAGGCTTTCAGCAACCATATGGCGATGGGCATGCCCACGATGAGGTAGACCAGCACCAGCCCCGTGTAGGTGTTAATCAGCGACAGCCGGGTAAGGATGATGTAGAACGGGATCAGCAGGGCCACGCGCGGCAGCAGGCGGGTGAACAGCACCGCGATCAGGAGCCCGTTTTTCCCCGGGAAACGGAAACGGGAGAAGCCGTAGGCGGCGAGTACCGCCACGACCATGGAAACGGCCGTGGAGAACAGCGCGACGATGACGGTGTTCCTGAAATACGCCTGCATGTTGGGGTTGCGCGCCACTGTCTGGTAGTTTTCCAGCGTCGCGGGATTGGGAATCCACGTAGGGATGGATTCGTAGATGTCGCCGGGGCGCTTGAACGAGGTGACGATGGTCCACAGGAAGGGGAGAAGGCTGAACGCGACCAGAAGCAGCGCGATGAACGCCGCCAGAAGCTTGAACAGGAATTTTTTCGTTTTCGCGGCGCTCATGCTTTCCGCCCCCTTCTGGAACCGACCGCCGACACGGGCACGTAGAACAGGAAACAGAGGACCATGATGCCGATCAGCAGCAGGCTGACCGCGGACGCGCCGCCCAGATCGAAGTTCTTGAACGCGATACGATAAATAAACAGGCCCACGAGTTCGGTTGCCGTTCCGGGACCGCCCGCGGTCATGGTATAGATTACATCGAAGGAATTAAAACCGCTGATGACTTCCATCACGATCAGAATGATGACGATGTTTTTCAGACTGGGGAGCGTTACGTGAAAGAAAACCTGCGCGCCGTTGGCGCCGTCCACCATGGCTGCCTCGTTGTAGCTCTTGGGGATTCCCTGCATGCCGGCCACCAGCATGAGCATGATGAAGGGGAAGCCTTGCCAGACATAGGTAGCGATGACGGCCATTAAAGCCGTCTGGGAGGAGCCGAGCCAGTCGGCCGTAAAGTTGGGGGCGACCATTCGGATAAAATCGTTCAGCAGGCCGTAATCCGCGTTATAAATCCACCGCCAGGTGTTGGCCGCCACGATGGAGGGAACCACCCACGGCACCAACAGCGCCACGCGGAAGATGCCCTTCAGCTTCTGCGCGCGCTGCATGATCAGCGCCGCCGCGAAGCCCAGCACCAGGCGCAGCGCGATGGAAAGGGTCGTATAAATCGCGGTGTTGAGCCAGATCGAGCCGAATTCGTTCTTGGAAGACATTCTGGCGAAGTTCTTCAGCCCCACGTTCGTCGTATCGAAGAAGGGAAGTTTCACCGAAGCGAAGCTGAACTGGACGGTCTGGATCAGCGGATAGACCATCATCAGGACCATGACAAGCACGCAGGGAAGCACGAACAGGAACCCCTGCAGCGAGCGCTTGCGGTGATAGTTGTATTTCGGAATGCGGTGTTTCAAGTTCTCCACCGGGCACACCTCCAAGCCGCCGTATCGTTTAAAGCCACTATACAGGATCCGGCATGGCCCGCTTCGCGCGGGCCATGCCGGCGGGGTTTACCGGGAAAGGCTTGGTTACTCGGCGAGGATCGAAGTGATCTCGGTGTCCATGTTCTTTACGGCTTCTTCGGGCGTCACTTCGCTGTTGAGCGCCTTCTGCAGCTCGATGATCACGGCGTTCTGGATCTGGGTCCACTTCGGGGTGTTCGGGCACAGCATGGCGGTCTGGTCGGCCTCGTACCACGTGTCGTACAGGTCGGTGGCCCACATGCCCTGATGCTGGTCGGCGATCACGCCGGGTAGCACGATGCTCTGTTGCGCGAGGATGCCGGAGGTAACGAACCACTTGATGAACAGCTCTGCCCCGGTGGGATCCTTGATGGTGGAGGGGATGGAGTAGCCCCAGCCGCCGCCGCGGGTATGGGAGCCGACCTCCAGGCAGTAGCCGTACTGGTAGCCCAGCTCCGCGGATTTCTGCTCGATGGTCGCGGCCATGGAGTCGCCCATCTGGATCATGGCGATCTGTCCGTTGGCGGCCATCGGCCACTCGTCGTTGGCCAGCGTGTAGTTCACGCAGCCCTCGGGCACCACGTCGTACTTGGTATGCAGTTCCACGAACCACTTCACGGCGTCCACGGCGGCCTGCGTGTTCATGGCGGAGGCGGTGAGGTCATCGTTCAGGAAATCTGCGCCGAAGCCCCACAGGATGGGCGCGAAGTTGGTCATCACGTTGGCGGGGTCCGCGTTGGAGGTGCCGATCGCGAAGCCGTAGATGCCCTTGTCCTTATCGGTCAGCTTGATGGCGGCCTGCAGCAGATCGTCAAACGACCAGTCATTGGTGGGGTAGGCCAGGCCGGCGGCGTCGAACAGGGTCTTGTTGTAGAACAGAACGCAGGGAGCGCTGCGGTACGGCACGTTGTAGCTTATGCCGTCCGTCAGACCCGCCTGATACATGGAGGGGCTGAAGTTGGCGGCTGACAGGCCGTTGTCCGCGTAGAACTTGTCCAGGGGCATGAGCAGACCCTGCCCGACCAGCGTGGGGATGTGAAGCGCGTCCAGCGCCACCACGTCGGGGGCGGTGCCGCCGACGATGGAGGTTACGACGTTCTCAAGGTAGTTGTTGATCGGAACAGGCTCGACGTGGACGGTGTAGCCGGGATTGTCGGCGGCGAACTTCTCCTCGATCGTCGGGATGAAGGGCGCCCACCAGGAACCCATCCACACGTTGATGTTCTGCTCGGCCAGCGCGACCGGCGCAAGCAGGGTCATCAAAAGGGTAAGGACCAGGAACAGCGACAGTTTCTTCATAGGGTGTTTCCTCCGTTCTTATTATTTCAACGCCTCCTCGAAGGCGCGAAATTTTGAGAAAACGACGGCCCGGGAACGTATGAGGTTGATGAAACGCTTTTATGGCACGCTCTCGCTTTTCAAGTCACGACGATTATATCATTTGATAAGAAAATAGTCAATTGTTTTCTGAAATAAAGATCGATGATTTTCTGTAATAACACATCCACAAATTTACAAAGAAAAGAATCGCGCTTCCTATTAAATAGGCAGGCGTAAGCCCTGAAAAGCATAATCCGTATAGGGTTACAGCGGCACGTTATACGGGGGAACGCCCCGTCCCGCACCGCCGGGACGCGTTGCGAACAGTTTTTCATCGGTGGAGTCGGAACGGATTGACAAGCGTACGCGATGATGATATACTTCTGAAAACAGCGTGTAAATATGACGGATGTTTACATATCCGCCGGGCAACGGTCCGCACGCCGCATCGAAATTGAAAAGAGGTAGACTTTCATGGACAAATCCCTGCTCGGTACCAACATCGTTACGCAAATCGGCATCCTCGTCAACGATATTGAGAAGACGGCCCAGGATTATGCGGATTTCTTCGGCGTGCCGAAACCGCGCATCGGCATCACGGGCGAACTGGCGGAGTCCCACGCGGAGTATATGGGGAAGGCGACCCCCGCGCGCACGAAGCAGGCGTTTTTCACCATCGGCCCCAATATCGAGATCGAGCTGCTGGAGCCGGACCACGAACCCAGCACCTGGCGCCGCGACCTGGACGCAAAGGGCGAGGGCGTGCACCACATCGCCTTCAACATTAAGAACATGGGCGATAAGGTGAAGGCCTGCGAGGCCGCCGGCATGCCGCTGCTGCAGCACGGCGACTGGGACACCGGCCGCTATTCCTACATGGACGCCACGAAAAACCTCAAGGTGATCGTGGAATTGCTGGAATTCTTCAACAAATAAGCCCACGCGGGCCGGAAGGAAATCCGTATGATCATTCTCATCACAGGCGCGAACATGGGCCTTGGGCTCGAGCTGACCAAAGCGGGGCTGGAGCGCGGGCACACCGTCATCGCGTCCGGCCTGGCCCGGCAGCAGACGGACGACCCGGTTTCGCGGCTGGAAGAACAGTACCCCGGCAAGCTTCACTGGGTCGATATGGACGTTGCCAGCGAAGGCTCCGTACAGGCGGCGGCCGCCTCGCTGAAAGAGGCGTTCCCCGTGATCGACTGCGTCATCAACAACGCGGGGGTGTTGTTCGAATCCAAATACGATTTGCAGGACCCCATCGTCAATCTGGATATCGGCATGCTGCGCCGCACGCTGGAGGTCAACGCCATCGGGCAGGCCGTCGTGCTGAAATACTTCATGCCTTTCGTGTACGCATCCCAAACGCCCTGTGTGATCAACATCACGTCCGAGGCCGGGCATCTGGTGCCGGAATCGTATACCTACCTGGCGTACGGCGTATCCAAGCACGCGGCCAATATGTACACGCAAAAAATCCGCAATTTCCTGGTAACCTCCCCCGAGCACCGCAACGTGCGCATCTTCATGGTGCATCCCGGGCGCATGCGCACCCGGATGGGCGTGGAATACGCGCAGATCGAGCCTTCGGAATCTGCCCGCGGCATCATGGACATCGCACAGGGCCGGATCGACCCCAAGCTGGATATCCCCTTCATTAATTACAAGGGAGAACAGCTTCCGTACTGATTTCAGCCCGGGGGCGCGAACCGCTTCCGGCTCCCGTCCCCGGCGTCGCCGGAAGCGGTTCGCGCTCATCCCCGCGCGTTGTTTCCCAACTGGTGAAAGAAAGGTCGACCACCGATGAAAACGATCCTGATTTCCGGCGCGGCAGGAGGGCTGGGCACCTGCCTGACGCGCGAATACCTGCGGCGCGGTTGGTTCGTCCTGGGCACGGACCTGGCCCGCAGCCTGGAAACGGAAGAACAGTTGGACCGACACCCGGGCACCTACCGCTTTCTGGCGGCCGACGTAACCCGCGACGGGGACGTGGAGTGCCTGGGGCAGTGGGCGCGCGAGCAGACGGACAGCCTGGACGTGATCCTTAACGCCGTGGGCTACCTGCGGCCCGGTAGCGACGCGCCGCTGGAAACGTACGACGTTACCGCTTCGCTGCGGACGATCGACATCAACGCCTTGGGCCCGCTGCGCATTGTGAAGGCGTGCGTACCGTTGCTCCGGAAGGGCGGGGACAGGGTGCTTGTGAACGTCTCCTCCGAGGCGGGCAGCATTACGACCCACAACAACTACACGTCGCGTTTCGACTACTGCATGTCCAAAACGGCGCTCAACATGGAATCCGTGATTTTACAGCGATACCTGAAGACGGACGGCATCCGGGTGCTGCTGGTGCATCCCGGCTGGATGCGGACTCCCATGGGCGGCGGGGAAGCGCCCGTGCCGCCGTCGGAGTCCGCCCGCGGCATCGCGGACCTTGCTGAACGTTACGCGCACGATTTGGACGCTTATCCGTTCTACGACTACGACGGAACGCCCCGCCCCTGGTAAGGCCGGAAGCGGGTGCGGCGGGTTGGAGCGAACCCCCGGCCCTTCCCGTTTCCCGCGGCCAAACGCGGGCCGTGAAGAAAACCTGAACGAAAGGCAAAGGAGGAGACCGGAATATGAAGGGTACCATGAAGGTGGCGGTCATGACCGACCTGAACAAAATGGAACTGCAACGCCGAGCGATCCCCGTGCCCAAGGACGACGAGGTTCTCGTCAAGGTGGAATACGTGGGCATCTGCGGCAGCGACCTGCATTATTTCGAGAAGGGACGCATCGGCAATTTCATCGTCAAGCCCCCGTTTGTGCTGGGGCACGAGTCCGCCGGCAGCGTCGTGGAAGTCGGCAGGGACGTGAAGGACCTGAAGGTGGGGGACCGCGTCTCTCTGGAGCCGGGTAAAACGTGCGGACACTGCGAATTCTGCAAAACGGGCCGCTACAACCTTTGCCCGGACGTCATCTTTTTTGCCACGCCCCCCGTGGACGGGGTGTTTCAGGAGTACGTGGCGCACGAGGCTTCCCTGTGCTTCAAACTGCCGGATAACGTGAGCTCCCTTGCCGGCGCGCTGATCGAGCCGCTGTCCGTGGGCTTCCACGCCGCCAATATGGGCGGCGCCAGGGTCGGGCAGACGGCGGCCGTGATGGGCGCGGGCTGCATCGGCCTTTGCGCCCTGCTGGCGCTCAAGGCTTTCGGCATTTCCAACGTCTTTGTGGTTGACATCATCGAAAAACGCCTTGAAAAAGCGCGGGAGCTGGGGGCGGCGGCCGCGATCAACGCCGCGAAGGAAAACGCCGTGGAGACGATCCGGAGCCTGACCGGCGGCAAGGGCTGCGACCTGGTCATCGAAGCCGCGGGCACCGATATCACCGTCAGAAACGCCTGCGACGCGGCCAGGAAGGGCGGCACCATCGTACTGGTGGCGTACCACGGCAAAGATACGGTGGCCGTGCCCGTGGACGCCTGCATGGACAAGGAGATCACCCTGAAAACGATCTTCCGTTACCGAAACATCTACCCCATGGCGATCGACGCCGTGGCGTCCGGCCGCGTCAACGTGGAAGGCATCGTGGATACCCTGTACGAGCTGGACGATATCCAGCGCGCCATGGACGAGAGCATCCACAACAAGGCCGAAATCGTCAAATCCGCCGTGCGCGTCGGCTGAGCGGGAAAGAAAGCGGAAAGCCGCCGTATCCGAACGTTGACGGTTCCGTGGCGAGGGTGTCCCGGCGGAACCGGGAAACGGGGAAAGGCCCGGCAAACGCCGGGCCTTTCCCCGTTTCCCGCGGTCACTTTGCCTCGTCCGTGCCGTTGGGATAGAACATGATCTTGTTGTAGACGATCGACCGCTCTGCGATCCGACTGAAAATATCCGGCAGCTCTTCCAGCCCCAGCCGGTGCGAAATCAGCAGGTCGGGATCGAACTTCTTTTCGTTCATCAGCCGGGCGGACTCCGTCCACTCGAAGCCGGGGAAGGGCGCCGAGAAGGAGTTCCAGCTGCCGAGGATGGCCAACTGGTAACGCTCGATCCGGTCCACGGCTTCTTCGGAGAGCTCCAGCCCCTTGTGGGAAATACCCAGGAAGATCACCCGGCCCATTTTCCCCGCGGAAAGGATCGCCTGCTGCTGGGCGGAGGGCACGCCGGACATATCCATGCTGAGGCTTGTTCCTTTGCCGCCTGTGATCTGACCCACGCGCTTCACGGGGTCTTCCCGGAGGGAGTTGACCGTGTGCGTGGCGCCGCAGTCTCCGGCGACGGCGAGCTTGTCGTCGTTCACGTCCACGGCGATGACCGTGGGGCATCCCAGCACCTTCGCGTACTGGACGGCGAACAGGCCGATGGCGCCCATACCGTACACACAGACCGTGTCCGCGCCGGTTCCCTGCCCGCGCAGGAAGGCGTGCAGGGCGTTGGCGGCGGGGTCGATGGTCGCGCCCCAGGCGTAGGGCGTATCTTCGTTCAACTTCAGCAGATTGGCCGCCTTCACGGCGAGATACTGCGCGTAGGCGCCGTCGTTACGGGAACCGTAATACCGGTAGTTCTCGCACAGGGAATATACGCCCTTGCGGCACCACTCGCACTCCCCGCAGGGAATCAGCGGCGCGGCGCTCGCCTTGTCGCCTGTCTTCCATCCCCGTACGTCTTCGCCGACTTCCACGATTTTACCCGCGAACTCGTGCCCCGGGATGATGGGGGACACGTGCGCGCCGTAGGTGAGCATCCGCGGGATGTCCGAACCGCAAACGCCAACGGCCATGATCTTGATCAGCACCTCGTCGCTTTTCGGCTTCGGGGCGGCGACTTCCTCAAACTTCAAATCCCCGGGGGCCCTCATTAATATGGCTTTCATGCCCTGTCTCCTTTTCCTTTCGCGTCAACCCGCGGCCCTTCCGGGCCGTTCGGGCTACCGGATGCCCTCGATGATGGCGATGCCCGCGCTGACGCCCAGGCGGGAAGCCCCGGCCCGGATCATCGCGAGCGCGGCCTCCGTGGTGCGGATGCCGCCGGAGGCCTTCACGCCCATGTCCGGCCCGACGGTTTTACGCATCAGCGCCACGTCCTCCGCGGTGGCGCCGCCCGTGGAGAAGCCGGTGGAGGTTTTAACGAAGTCCGCGCCCGCCTCTTTGGCCAGCAGGCAGGCCTTCATCTTCTCGTCGTCCGTCAGCAGACACGTTTCCAGGATGACCTTTGTGCGGGCTTTGCCTTCGGCGGCCGTTACGACCGCCTCGATATCGCGTTTCACGGCGTCCCACGCGCCGGATTTGACGGCCCCGACGTTGATGACCATATCGACCTCGGTCGCGCCGTTCGCTACGGCGTCCTTCACTTCCAAAGCCTTCACGGCGGAGGTGTTCGCCCCGAGGGGGAACCCGATTACGGTGCAGACGTCCACGCCGCTGCCGCGCAGCGCCCCGGCGCACTGCTCCACGTAACAGGGGTTTACGCACACGGACGCGAAACGGTGCTCCCGGGCCTCCCGGCATAATTTGGCGATCTGCTCCGCGCTCGCGTCCTGCTTAAGCAAAGTATGGTCGATCATTCCCGCCACGTTTTCCCTGGTGATTTCCATAACGCTTTCCTCCCGTTTATGGCTGTAAGTTCCCCTGCGCGCCGCTTTCCCGGTCAGGGATGCACGACGACCTTCATCACGTTCTCGTCGCGGATCATCCTGAAGCCGTCCTCAATGTGCGCAAGCGCTACGGTGCGCTCGATGTACTTGGCCGAATCCAGTTTGCCCGTTTCCAGCAGCTTCAGGATTTCCCGCATGTATCCCGGCGTGGTGGCGTGCACCCCGCAGACCTGCAGCTCCTTATAATGAATCTTGTTGGAATCGATGAACCCCACGCTTTCGCCCGCCAGCCCGCCGAACAGGCAGATACGGCCCATTTTGGCGGCGATGTCCTGCGCTTCTTTCTGTACCGGCGGATAGGACGTGGCGGTGATCACCACGTTGGCGCCTACGCCGTCCGTCAGGCGCATCACTTCCACCACGGCGTTTTTTTCGGCGTTGTTGATCCAGATCAGGCCGGGCACCTTTTCCCGCGCGATCAGACCCCGCTTTTCCGAAGGCTCGCAGATCATCACCCGCTCCGCGCCGCTGAGCAGGGCCAGCTCCGCGTGGATACAGCCGATGATGCCGCTGCCGTAGATAACCACATTGTCGCCCGGCTGCACGCGCAGGTAGCTCTGCCCGTTGTAAGCGCAGGCCGCGGGCTCGATGAGCGTCGCCGAATCGAAGCTGATGTCGTCGGGCAGGGGAATCACGTTTCCCATACGGACGGCCTTGGCCGGAATGGCGACGTACTCGGCGAACACGCCGTCGTACTGGAAACCGACGGTTTCCAACCGGTCGCACATGTTCGTGTGGCCGGTCCGGCAAGGCCAGCATTCGCCGCAGCCGATCGCGGGCGCGGCCGTTACGCGGTCGCCCGACCGATACCCCTTCGCCATCGCATGTTTGCCTGCGTGGACGATTTCTCCCGCGAACTCGTGCCCGAGGATGCGCGGGGGCGCGATCTTTGCGCTGCCGTAAAGGAACGTGCGCATGTCCGTACCGCAGATCGAGGCGGAACGCACGCGGACGATCAGGTTGTCCTCGGTTGCCTCCGGCTGCGGCCGCTCCGCCAGAACGAGTTTCCGGTT
Source organism: uncultured Oscillospiraceae bacterium (assembly GCA_964497495.1). Classification (GTDB taxonomy): domain Bacteria; phylum Bacillota; class Clostridia; order Christensenellales; family Aristaeellaceae; genus CAXXOK01. The sequence goes on along the minus strand of CAZCCZ010000015.1, from coordinate 12,326 downwards.
TTCATCCATCATGTAGGCCAGCATCGGCGTTTACCCCGCTTCTCGCATTTTCGCTCCCGTCAGGCTTCCTCGCCGGCGGCATCCTGAAGCCGCTGGTAAAAATCGTGCAGCTCGACCGTGTATTTCTTGTACAGGTCCATGTACTTTTCGTATTTACGTCCGCGCGCCGGATCGGGCTGGTAGGTGCGGACGACCTTCAGGTGTTCCTGCGCAGTTTTTCTCAGATCCGCGAACAGGCCCACGGCGTTGCCCGCCAGAATGCAGGCGCCCCACAGCGCCACGTCTTCGCGGTCCAGCAGCAGGTACTGTTTATTCTGAACGTCCGCGCACATCTGTGTCCACACGGGGGATTTCGCGCCGCCGCCGATGATTTTAACCTGGCGGATATCGTATTCCGGGTACAGCGCCTCGATGCGGTTCAGGCACAGGGTGAAATCGTAGGTGAAGCTTTCCAGAAGCGCCTTGTAGAAGAACTCCCTGGAATGGCTCCAGTCGAAACCCATCCACAGGCCGCGCAGCGCCCCGTCCAGCGGCATGGAGCTGCCGCCCAGCAGGCCGATCGCCATCAGGCCGTTGCAGCCGGGTTCGACGGACGCTATTTTCGCCTCCATCTCCGCGAACATTTCCTTGCCGGTCTGGCCTTCGCGGCGCGCGAACGTGTTCATGAACCAATCCAGCGTGATGCCGGAACCCGCCACGAAATGCGTGGAGTAGAAATCCCCCGGAACCGCCGAGGGGATAACGTCCAGCCGCTTCTCCGTCACGTCCGGCCGGTACTTGGGCACGCAGCAGCTGATTTCGCCGTAGGAGGAGGCTTCGAAGATGGTGTCCCCGTAACGCACGATGCCCGCGCCCAGGCAGCCGGCCGCCTTATCGCCCGCGCCGGATACCAGCGGGATGCCGGATTTCAACCCCAACGCCGCGGCGGCCTCCCGGTTCAGATGCGCGCAGACCGTGTTGGAATTGACGATACGCGGCAGGAACCTTTGGTCCAGCCCGATGTGCGCGCAGATCTCGTCGGACCACCGGTCGTTGCGCACGTCCGCCAGCCCCGTCCATTGCGTGTAGGAGCGGTCCATCACCGCGTCCTCCACGCCGACGTCGCCCAGCTTGCCGATGACGTAACCGCTGATCATCAGGTATTTGGCGATCTTTTTGCTTTCCTGCGGAAATTCCGCCTTGAACCAGGCGTATTTGGGGGCCATCTGCGGAAAATTGGTGCCGCCCACGCATAGAAACAGATCCCGCAGTTCCTTCATCTGCCGTTTCGCGTAAGGCATATACCGGCTGTCCAGCGAGCAGGACCACGTGGTGACGTCGTTCCATTCCCTGTCCACGCCCATGAAGCCGGACATCTGCCCGGTAAAGGAGATCGCCTCCACGTCGCCGCTCTTTTCCCCCAGCGCCGCCGTCGTCGCCTTCACGCAATCCATCACGGAGGAAAGCAGGTCCTCCCCCTTTTGGATAAACACCCCCGGCCCCGGCCTGGAATCCTTCACCGGAGCCGATTCCGTCGCGACGCATTGGCCGTTGGCGTTATACACGCCGGCTTTGATAAAACTGGTTCCCAGATCAATCGCCATCAACAACGAATCTCTCATAGGCTCCTCCATTTTTCAGTCCGCGCTTCAGGAGGCCGCGTCCGGCAGGGCGGCGTCGGCCTGGGGCGTGTCGCCGCCGACTACCGCTGGATGATCTCGATTTCCACGCCGTTGGGATCGCGGATCAGCATTACGGTCGCGCGGAGCGGATCGATACGGGTGGGCTGCAGGTTGATGCCATATCCGCCCGCGACGCAGCGGGCCCGAACCTCCTCCAGATCGTCCGTGACCAGCGCGAAATGCCGGTACACGCCCACGTCGGTATTACCGGCCCGTACGGTTTTCTGCGGATTCTTGTAGGCGATCAGCTCCAGCTGCGCGCCGGGGAGCCCGTACAGGTGCAGCACGTGATCGCCCATGTCCACCTCCCGCAGTTTTTTCAGTTCCAGTACTTTTTCGTAAAACGCGAAGCTTTTCTCCGGTTCCGACAGGTTGATCGTCACGTGATCCAGCGACAGCAGCTTCATAATCGATGCCCTTCCTTTCCTGCGGCGCGGACGGGCCGCCGTTCGCGGGCCCGCCCGCGCGCCTTTATGCGGCCTCTGGGTTCAGACTGCCGCGAATTCGATGCCCCAGATGTTGCAAAGCTGTTCCAGCCGGTTCATATAATCTCCGGTCCAAAGCACCTGGTGGTGCGTGCCGCCGTTCTTCAGCCATCCGTCCATGGCGGCCCTCACGCCGCTGTCGGGCCTGAAGAACGTGTGGTTCATCGGAATGCCGTGAATCGCCGGCACGTCCAGTACGGTTCCGCGCATGGCGACCATCCGGTAGCGGTCGCCGCTGACAGGCACCAGCGACGCGACGGTGGTCACGCCCAGCTCGGCACTGAAGATGGGGGTGGGGGGGTTGTCCAGCCCTCCGATGTCCAGCGGCCGGTCGATCAGCTTCACCGGCCGGTCCTTGCGGGCGACCTTCCAGTTGCCTTCACCCATGTGCGCGAACATGCAGGCGTCGCGCTCGAAATCCAGCGAGTACATCTCGGTGAAGTTCGGATCGCCGATCATCAGATGGCCCGCCGCTTCCAGCGCCATCACGTGAACGTCGCCCTCCGCCGCGTACACGTACCCCTTGGCCATCATGTTGGAGGAACCGTAGATGGGTATCTGTTCAAAGCGGCCGTCCTCCTTGAAGGCGTCGAAGTTGGCGCTGAAACCGTCGTATCCCTTGCGCTCGCAGAATTTTTCAAACCCGAGCTGGAGTTTGGCGGCGTACCGGTGGTTTTCCCGGGTTATTTTCGGGTCGATCTCGAAAACCTTGGCATCCAGCGCCAGCTGTTCGTCGATCTCCGCCTCGGTCACCTCGCCCATGCACGCGACGACCTGGCCGATGCCCTCGTGCAGTAGTTCGATGCCGAACGTCTTGAAATAGGCGAATTCGTCGCCCAGGATATCGCCCATGTTCTTCATCTTCTCGAAGCACGCGAGCCGCACGGAGCAGAGGCGGCGCGCGGTGGCGGCGGCCAGCGCCCAATCCTTCACGATAGCCTTGAAGCGGTCGCTTTTCCAGTCCTCGGTGATGATGGCGGGCTTATAACCGAGGCGCATCAGAACGTTGGACGTATCCTGTATGCCGTGAATGCCCTGGTTGGTGGTCAGGTAACTCCAGTTCCAATAGTCGCCCACGCTGGGGATCGGCTGGATGTCTGCCAGCAGTACGGGCAGATGGTTCTTCTTGAACGCCTGCACCAACCGCAGGCCCGGCGAATAAATGGTGTTGATCAGCAGGATGCCGTCCAGCTCGTCGTCGTTGTATTTCTTGACGATACGCTCGATATCCGGGCGCTCCTTGGCCAACCCCGGAAACTCGAAATCGGCGACGTCCGACAGCCGCGCAATCACCTGTTTGACGTATACGGTCTGGTTGGCCGGTATCTCCGGTTGCGATTCGTCGTAGAGCCCCTGCATCAACGCCAGAATACCGATGTGCGGTCTCGTTTTTTCCAGTCTCATGGGGTTTCCTCCTTCATATGGATCGAGTCGCCTCGATAACCTTCCGTGCCTGCCTGACGTTCGGCCGGCCTGTCCCCCGCTTTCCGCTCGATCGGGGTGGAGCCCGGCGACGCGTGCAAGCGTCTCGTGCGTTATCGATGGAATCTCCGGTTGAACTTCCGTATGCGGACTTTAGAAATTCAATCAATTACTTTAGTTGTAGTATAAATTAATTTATATGTCATGTCAAGATTGCGCGATAATTTCATTCAATGGGCGGATAAATTCGTCTGTTTTACGCAAAAGTGCCGATACGCCATGCTTCTCTTGCGGGAGCTTGTTTTTTGGCTTATAATGGTCATAATTTAATACGCTAAACATCGATAGGGAATGGAGTTCCTTGCGCATGAATGTGACCGCCAGAGAAATCGCCGAGATGCTGAAGGTTTCCCCCTCCGCCGTATCGCTTGCGCTCAACGGCAAGCCCGGCATCAGCGAAGAAACCAGAAAGAAGATCATGGAGAAGGCCAGGGAGCTCGGCTACCGCTCCGGCATCGGCCAGAGCCAGGCGAAGCTTCCGCCCAGCGTCCGTTTCGTCGTCTATATCAACGGCAAAAACGTCGTGAAGGAAATTTCCTTCCACTCCATCGTTCTTCGCGGGATCGAAGCCAAAGCCAAGGAACTGGGCTACAACGTGCTGGTGCACTACTTTGAGCAGCGTAACGGCGGCGTGGAGCAGATCGCCGCCCTCGCGCAGGACGTGGAAGGCGTTTTGCTGCTGGGCACCGAGTTTCAGGGCTACGACGAGACCTGCGCGGCCATCCTGAACACCGTAAAATGCCCCGTCGTGGTGATTGACAACAACCTGTTCAGGGACGACGTGGACTGCATCGTCACCGACAATACCTGCGGCGCCTACCAGGCGGTGGAATACCTTTGGAGCTGCGGCCACAGGCGGATAGGGTATTTCTGCTCCAAAGACCTGATTCCCAATTTTTCGGAGCGCAGCGCCGGCGTGCACATGGCGGTCAAGAACCATCCCGACGTCGCTTTGGAACGGATCCCCGTGAGCTTCGCCACGGAGAAGGCGCACCGGGACGTGTGCGACTGGCTCAAGGATAAGAAGGAGATTCCCACCGGCTTCTTCGCCGATTCCGACGTTATCGCTTTCGGCGCGATGCAGGCGTTCGCGCGCTTCGGTTACCGTATTCCCGAGGACGTGTCCATCGTCGGGTTCGACGATATGCCCGCCTGTGAGATGGTTTCCCCGCCGCTAACCTCCATCCGCGTGATGAAGAACCAAACCGGCGCCATCGCAATGCAGCGCCTTCACGAGCGGATTGTCTGCGCCAAGGAAAAGAGGCCCGACCCCGTACACCTGCACATTACGATTTCGACGAAACTGAAGGAACGCAACAGTGTCGCCGCGCCCGGAAAAACGGAAACGGAGTAAGGGACGGCGTTAAGGAGCCGGGAACGGTTCAACCGTTACGGGCCGGGCGTGGTCGCGCCCGGTTTTATCTTTCTCAGGGAGCGGCAGCGCACCGAGCCCTGCGCGGCCGGATACTTAACCAGTATTATACATTATGTTTGCTTCACAGGAATTTCAACGTATTACTAAATGTTAGATAAACACAGTCTACAAGAAACTAAATATATTGAATGAATCCAGTCATATAACGGTGCGATTCCAACCGTTGCGTTTCCCAAAGCACATCATTTTAAGAGGGAAACCCGACTGCGAGGGAAATTCTCGCCGGCCTGGTGCTTTATAAACAATATCCCTGCGTTACAATTCAAGTATAAAACCGGGTATTTTGGTGCCGGGGTTATTGAGCGGCCACGGCAGGGAAGAATGTACAAACAATCGCCGGGCATATCAGGAACCAACATAAAGATGATCAAGCCGGGGAACCGTTAACGAGGATAACCCGTTAACGGCAGCCAGTAACAAACTCCATGCAAGCGTCATGCCGTACCAGCGCCACGGAAGGCGCGGCTTGCATCCTGGGGCTTTGCCCGTATATGAAAAATCCCCGGCTTGGCCGGGGACTTTATGCGTCCGTTTCATATCCTCCGGGCCGGAACGAAGCCCGCGGTTTCCCGGGGTATGCCGGGCCGTCAGTTCTTTTGCAGGCGGATCACGTTCCAGGAAAGCCGGGTAAGATTCGCGCGCAGTTTACCGTCCTGGAATGTCGCGTTCCCGTCCGCGCGGGGCGCCACGTTGTTCGGGCATTCCTCCGTGTTGGTCGCCTTCGGGTCGGCATGGGAAAGGACGATGTGCTCCTCCACCGAATACCCGGTTTCAAAGCCGCGGAGCTCCACCTCCAGCGGCAGCTCTTCCGTCAGGCTGCGGTTGGCGGCGAAAACCGTAATGGAACCGTCGTCGCACAGCACGGGTACGGCGTCCAGATAGGGCACGTCCGTATATTCCGCGCTGTCGTACCTGGGGGAGTCGACCTTCGGGTTCAGCACCGTGCCGCGGCCGTAGCGCGTGTAGAGCAGATAGGTGTAGTACGGCGGCAGAACCCAGCAGCCGCCGCCCGTGCGCGTGCGGATGTGAGATATGCAGTTGACCAGTTCGGACAGGCAGGCGATCTTCACGCGGTCCGCGTTGCGGAGCACCGCGAGGAGCATCGTGCCCAGCGCCACCGCGTCCTCCACGGTGTACACGTCCTCCAGAATGGGCGTGGAGAAGCCCCAGCGGGGTTTTTCCATGCGCTCGTTGCCCGCCACGGTGTGCCAGGTGTTAAACTCGTCGAAGGAAATATACAGGTCGTGGCTGCTGTGCTTCTTCACCTTGACGTAATCGAAGATCGCGCCCACGTCCCTGAAGAAGCGGTCGGTCGTCATGGACTTAGCCAGATAGTTCGGCGTATCGTTTTTCAGGTTGCTGATGTAGTGGTGTACGGATAGAAAATCCACGAATTCGTAGGCTTCGTCCAGCGCCGCCACGTCGAAGGAGGGGAAGGTGGCTTGCCACGGGCTGGAGGAGCCCGCCAGAACGGTCTTGATCTCCGGGTCCAGCAGCTTCATGGCTTTGGAAGCTTCGCGCGCCAGCCGCCCGTACGCGTCCCCCGACGTTTGGCCTACCTGCCATACGCCGTCGATTTCGTTGGAAAGGCACCAGTATTTGTAGTTATGGGGCTTCTCGTAGCCGTGGGAACGCCGCAGGTCGGACCAGTAGGTTCCCTTTTCAAAATTGCAATACTCCACACAGTCCATCGCGTCCAGCACGCCGCGCGTCGCCAGGTTGACCGTCATCATCACGTCCGAGCCGTTGAGCTTGGACCAATCCGCGAACTCGTTCAGGCCGAACGCGTTGGTTTCGATGCACTGCCACGCCACTTCCGCCCTGCGGGGCCGAAGCACCCGGGGGCCTATGGAATCCTCCCAGCGGAAGGTGGACGTGTAGTTGCCGCCCGGAAAGCGGTTCATCGTCAGGCCCAGAGGCTTGACGAACGCCAGCACGTCCCGGCGAAAGCCGTGCCCATCCGCCGTGGGGTGGCCCGGTTCGTAGATGCCGCCGTAGATGCAGCGGCCGATGGGTTCCACGAAGGAACCGAACAAGTGCTCGTCCGTCCGCGCGATGATATAATCCCTGTCGATAACGACGCGTGCCCGATCCATATTCACTGCCTCCGTCCGGTTTCGTTAAGTCCCTGTCCGTTTGCCGTCTTCCCCGGCCCTGCCCCCTTGCGGGCGGCCGGGCACGGCGTTACCACGCCCTGGGGGTGCCGTCGTAATCGAAGTACATGCCGGCGTCCGGCCGGTGCGCGTACTTCTGCGCCACGTCGGCGATGCCTCTGGCCGAGTCCTCGGGCAGCACGGGGGCTTTTTCGCCGCCCATGGGGGTGCGTATCCAGCCGGGATGCATCAGCAGCACCTTGACGCCGTCGGGTTTTAAATAACGCTGCAGGATCACGGACTGTATGTTGAGCGCGGCCTTGGACATGCAGTAGTCGTAGCGGTTGATGTAATCCGCGTGCGTGGTCATGCTGCCGGCTTCGGAAGAAATGTTGACAAGCAGCCTGTCCTCGCCTTTCCGCAGCAGGCCGACGCAGGCTTTCGTGACGCGCAGCGGGCCCAGGGTGTTGATATCCAGCATGCGCAGCGAACCGTCCACGTCGAATTCTTCCAGCAGGCGCTCACTCTGCTTCCACAGCACGCCCACGGCGTTCAGCAGGATATCCAGGCTTTCGGTCCGGGCCGAAAGCCACCCGGCCAGCTCGGCTACGGACTCGGTGCTGGACACATCCGTTTCCCGGAATTCGTAGTTTCCCCCGGACGCGTCCACGAGCCGATCCGTCGTTTCGTTCTGTTTTAAATCCGCGCCGAAGACGCGGTACCCCCGCGAAAGATATTCCCGCACGAGGCAGGTACCCAAACCGCCGGACGCGCCCGTGATCAGAATGGTTTTCATCAGAACACCTCCGATAATCCGAATGGCCGTAACCGTCGGCCCGAAGTTTACCGCCCCCGCGTCGCGCCGGAACCGGCCTGCGTATGCCGTATGACGACGCAAGCGTAATTGTAACTTTACATGGGTTTACATTCTGCTTTCCTTCGCCTGAATCTATCATAACATTCCAATTATCCAATGTCAATCGTATTTATACGGGCGCACGATCCATGGCTGCCGAACAGGAACGAACGTATAATATGCAGCATAGATGTAAAATATCAGATAATATCATGATTTGTTGACATGGAAGTTTTCAGATGCTATAATCACAGCAAAACAGGGGATTACGGGTTCCGCGTCTCCTCAAGCGCCGCGTACGGGGAGAGCGATATCCGATCAAACGGGAGGAACGGTTCCTATGGATAAGATCGTGGACAGCAAACATATCATCCAGATTAATCTGGTGGTGGACGACGTGGAACGCGTCGCCCGCAACTATTGCGACGCCTTCGGCATGGAGATGCCCGAGATTTGGGAGCATCCGGGCCCGGACCAGGCCGCTTTCGAATACAAGGGAAAGTTTGAGAAGATCGGCAAGGTAAAAATCTGCGTGCTCCGGTTCGGCGACCTGGCGCTGGAACTGACGCAGGTGGTGGACGCGGAGGATACCTCCTGGAAAGATTTCCAGAACAGGTACGGTTACGGCGTGCATAATATCGGCCTGTACGTGGACGATCTGGATATGGCGCTGGCTGCGTTCGCCAAGAAGGGCGCCCCCGCGATACACACCGGATATTTTACGGAGGAAAGCTATACCATCGTGGAGAGCGAAAAGGCGTTCGGCTGCCGCTTTAACGTGAAGCACGCGGGCGAGGATAACCGGAAGCTGATCGCGGAACACCGCGAAAACGGCGGGAAGTAACGCCCTGCGCAAACCGACCCGTCGGCGATGCGGCGCCCGGACGAAAGAAGCACGGCCCGCCTTCCCGGCGGCAAGAGGGATGGGAATCAATCAACAAAATACAATACGACTGCGAGATGCCGGCGCAGCATGAGCGAACGGACAGGCCGCGGTTGGCGGCCTGTCCGTTCGCTCGTGATTCCGTCTGGCGGCGGGCGGGCCTTTGGCTGCTGCCGAACGGCCCGGGCGGCGCTCGGATTTCCCGGGTTCCGGGTTATTCCCGGTAAGCTGATGTTTCCACTTTACGACGGCGGCCGTAGGCATGCGCGCGGAGGACACCAAGGAAACCGTACCTCAGGTTCGGACGATTATGCAAAGCGGCGCCCTGACCGAACGGACAAACTACAGCGGCCCGGCTGCGGCGGTTATGGTTCAATCTGCCTGTCCTGCGGGATGCCGCAGACGGATGCGATTCCCCAGGACGAAGCTGTTACGCCGGCTGTTTTTCTCGCACCATTATGTGAACAGGCGGGTATACGTGGGAGAATCTTCGGGCAAATCAAGCGAGGCGGCGACGGGGCGCAATATATCGTATTTCTCAAACGTATCATAGGCGGCAAAACTATCCGTCAAGGAGAGAAACATGAAGAAAATTGTGATTTTGATTCTCTGTTTTTTACTTGCTGTTTTACCGTTTATAGCGTCGGCAGCCGACGAAGCCAAAGAAGCGCAAAGCTCAGCGTCCGTAGACGAACTTTTAAAGGATGCCAGGCAGGCAATCCCGTCCTGCTTCGATATCAGCGCAGATAATGTAATCCGATACGTGCGTGGCGCGTTGGGGGAGACCACCGACTTATCAGCCGAGGAAATCAATCGCTTTGAAATCGAAGCTCATTTTGTTTATAGCCAACAGTTCAACGAAGGGCTGGAACCCGTATGGCTGCTTCTTTGTTACGATCAGAAGGATGCGGTGCGGTATAAGGCGTTGTATAAATATAACGGCAGCTATATGGAAATAGCGCCCGTCGACGTGCCGTTTACGAATACGGTGATGCTGGATGAAGAGCCCGATATTGCGTTCGGAAATTTTTGGGAACTTCCCGTGGCAAAAAAGGCGAAGCTGTGCGTTGAATGGAAACAGGCGGTTTCGGAATATCAGAAGTCGCATCCTTACTACCCCTATCCGGGTGACCTGGTTTACGAGGCGACCCGGCATACCTACGGCGTTCCGGATCAAAACGATCTGTCCCAAACGGAAGCAACCGTACTTGCGCGGCAGGCGATAATCGATTTAGGGGCCGATGAAAGCACGATCGGCAAACGAAGGATCGAATATTCTTTTGAGGTTTCCGCTGAAAGTGCGCCCGTGTGGAAGGTCGTATTCTCAAACGCGGATGTTGCCGACCGGAACCAGAGATACCTAAACCAGAATTTCGGCTCATACCGTGTGACAATCAACGCGAGAAACGGCGAATTGATGGAAGCATATTTGATTACAAGCGATATGAAAGTAGAAGATTATCGATTCTAGTATGAATAGTGTGCCGACGAACCCTGCTTTGTTTTGGGTTTGCCGGTTTATCGTAATCTATAAATTTGTCAGAGTGATCTCCTCGCCTGCTTTTTGCTGCTGTTCCAATTTGAAATGTCCGCTTGGCAGCCGGAATTTCCGGGCGGCGTGTTATTGAGCGTATAAAAGGCAGATTAGGCGGAAGACCGTTTAAAACGAATCGGAAAGCCCTTTCAAAGCGGCAGGCTATCCATCCAACAGGGCCTGCCCAAAAGAAAAGCCAGCGCTTTTTATGCGCTGGCAGTTGGTTACCTTCCTATATCTTTGTCATGCCACCCTTGCGAGGGGCGGCCAGTGACGACACGTCCGGTAAGGTTCGAACGCGTGGCCGGCAGAGGCGGAGCCCGACCGGTTCCCTTCCCAAGGCTGCATTTCCCGCCCGGCAAGCCGCCGATAATCCGCCTGTATTCCTCGGGCATCTTCGCATGGCGGGGAAATACGAACCGGGAAGGCGTTACGAATAATCATTCGGCACAGTATGTGTTTTGGCACATATCCGTATGCCTATAGGACGAATAGCGCCTTCCCGGTATTGGCTCCATAACGGCAGACGACGCTTGGCTCGATGCTTCCTATAAGCTGCCCGAATCTGCGCCGTCGCCGTTCCCGTCAGACCGCATCCAAGCCGAATCCCGTTTCGCTCGTCATTTCACGGCGAACGGGGTCACTTTTCTCTCCAGTTCCGCCTTGTCGGCAAAGGGACCGGGAAGAATTTTCGCCCCTCTGCGTACGCCGAAGTAATCCTCGTCGAACACGATCGCCGTTCCGTCCGGGTTCTCAAACCGCTCCTCCGGCTCGAACGCGCAGCCCAGCGTGTCGCTGTTCACAAGCTCGTCCTGGAAACCTTCCAAAAGCGAATAGACGTTGGTGCTCAGATAGTATTCCCCGTCCTTTACCATCAGCTCCGCTCCGGTTTCCTCGTCCGCGCGGATCAACCCGTGTTTCTCATGCTTGCTGACGGACGCGCCGCCAAAATACGCGTTGCCCTTCACCCACACGGGCAGATGGCCGAAGTGATACGTCGCCAGCGCCCTCATATCCGGTTCCCGATCCATCATGAAATGGGAGATCCATTCTTCGTACGACGGGAAAATATCGAAGGGTGCGGTGCCGACAACCTCGTAATCGTTGTTTTGAGGCGTCTTGCTCTCGTCGGTGACGGGATAGTGCTGGATGAAGATGTTGTTATAGATCCTGTCGTCGCCGTGCAGGATCGACATAAAGCCCGCCACTTCCGTGCGATGGCGGATATGGTAGGGCGTGTAGCGCGGTTCGCGCTGGCCGTTGACGACGCTGTCCACGCCGGAATTGATCAGCGTGAACGAACCCAGCATCAGGTTGTGTACGCAGGCGATCCCCTCGCTGGGCATGACGACGGAAACCTTGGACAACAGCACGTTGTTGTCGATCAGCGTAGGCCCGTGGCCTACTTCGATAAACACGTCGTTGCTGAACATCGCGCCCTGGGCGGGCTGCACCCCCTCCGGACGGTGGTTGTCGTGCATCAGGTTGCGCGTAATGCGCGCGCCCTGCGCCTGCCAGTCGCACCACACGCCCATGATGCAGTTGTGAATATGATTGCGGCGGATGGTCACGTCGATCGCCGCGTGGAGTTTGATGCCCGCCGTTTCCGCGCCGCCGAGCTGCTGGGAGTTGCAGATGTGATGGATGTGGCAATCCTCAATGGTGGAGAACACGCCGCCCATGCGCCCCACGATGCCCGTCTGCTCGCAGTGGTGGACGTTGCACCGGCGGATGATATGGCCGCCGACATTCTCCTTGAGCCAGCCGTGGTACTGTCCGCGGCACACCGCGTCGCGCTCCATCTGCGTGGGGCTTTTCACGTGCTTCGTATAGAAGTACATATCGTTTTCCGGGTCGCGGTACTTGCCCAGCGAAATGCCGCAGCATTTGCTGTTGC
>CAZCCZ010000014.1:1702-66462 GCA_964497495.1 uncultured Oscillospiraceae bacterium | reverse complement strand
GCCTCCATTCGGATCTTGCATCGGGTGGGGTTTACATCGCGCCTCCGTCGCCGGGACGCGGGTGAGCTCTTGCCTCGCCTTTCCATCCTTACTCCGTCCGCCTTGCGGCGCGCGGGGCGGTTTCTTTCTGTTGCACTTTCCTTGAAGTCGCCTTCACCGGCCGTTAACCGGCACCCTGCCCTGCGATGCTCGGACTTTCCTCATGGCTTTCGCCACGCGATCGCCCGGCCGCCTTACCGCCCCCGAAGAATAGCATGTTTTCGCCTGCGTGTCAACGGTTCCGGGGCCTTGCGGCACGCGGGCCGCGGGGCGCGGGAACGTAAAATGCGTTTGCACCGCCGCCGGGACTGTTGTATAATAACGGTGTGTTTGCGTAAAATCATATTCGTCGGGGGAGGAAACTGCCAATGGAGAACGTGGAAAACGGATCCCCGAAGATAATCCGGCATAATCCGCTTACATTTTACCTCCGCACGCTGCTGTACGTTTTCATGGCGCTGCTGGTGCGCGCGGCCGCCCTGTTGCCGCTGGGCGCGCTGTTCCTGTTCGGGGCTGGGTCGCCGGGACGCTGGCTGGCGCTGTTGTGCCCGCTGGCTATCGTTTTCTTCGTTTTGCCTTTCCGGTTCAGTTTCGCGCAGGCGCTGGTACAGCCCGCGGGTGAGCACCGCTTCCTCTTCGATACGGCGTTCGGCGCGTCCGGTTATGCCGATAAGCTGAAGCAGAGCCTGCTGCACGCACTGCGCGTGTTCCTGTGGGGCATTCCGCTGTGGCTGATGCTGGGATACGCATATTACGCCTATGTCGGCATCGATATGATCACCCTCATGAGCGGCCTCAGCGATCTCGGCGCGGGTGTGACCGCAGTCGGCGCCGCCGTGGGCAATTTCTTCATCGGCATCTTCGGCGGAACGCAGATCGTACCCAACGGCGGCCTGATGGAAGGCGTCTACGTCGTATGCGCGGTGATGGGCGCGGGCCTGCTGGTGCTGCTGTGGGGCGCGATGCGCAACGGCGCGTACCGTTATCTTTGGGCGCTTGCCGTACGAACGGGCCGCGATCCGCGCGCGGAAGCCCGGCGCAGCCTGCGCGGCCGCCGCTGGGCTCAGCTCGGCGTGGCGGCGATCAACCTCGCGCTGTGGGCTCCCGCGCTGTACGTAACCTTTTCCACGCTCAAGGGCGTGATCGGCAACCTTTCCGACGCCGTGTTCAACCTGATCGGAGGGGAGCAGCTCGACCTGCCGCAGATGACCGGCGCGATCGGGCCGCTGCTGTTCGCTTTCTTCGTATGCTATATGCCGCTTTTACCCGTTCGCAGGATCCTGACCGCCGCCTTCGCCACGGCGCAGCCGCGCCCTGCGGAAACGGCGCCCGCGTCCGCCCCCGTGGACACCGCCGCATTCGCGCCGGAGCGCGAACCCGTGGCGGCCTACCGGCCCGCGCGCAGGTGGAGCGGTGCCGTGCCGGAATACGCGCCGGACCGGACGGAAGAACCGGAGCAGCCGCCCGTGGGGACCGCGAAGGCCGACGCCGTGGAAGCGGAACAGCCGGAAGCATACCGGCAAACGGAGCCTTTTCAGACGGAGCAACAGGCGGATATCGAAGTTACACAAAAGACTACGTCAGAGGATGAAAAAGTAAAACAAGACGAGACTGAAAAGTAACCATGTCACTCATCCGTCTGGATAAACTGCTGGCTCAGAGCGGGGAGCGAACGCGAACGGAAGCCGCCGCACTGCTGCGCGCGGGCCGCGTGACCGTGGACGGCGAACCGGCACGGGACCCCGCCCGAAAGGTGGAACCTTCCGCCCGCGCCGTACTGCTGGACGGCAGGCCGGTTGTGGACGAGCCTTTCCGGTACTATATGCTCCACAAGCCGGCGGGTGTGCTGACCGCCGCGCGGGACCGGAACGCGCGAACGGTGATGGAACTGGTGCCGGAAGCCCTCGCGCGGCGCGGCGTGCTGCCCGTGGGCAGGCTGGACAAGGACACCACGGGTCTCCTGCTGCTGACCAACGACGGGGAACTGGCCCACCGGCTGCTTTCCCCCAAACGGCACGTGTGGAAGGAATACGAAGCCGTCGTGGACGGGCCGCTGACCGGGGAGGACGCGGAAGCCTTCCGGATCGGCATGGCGCTTTCCGACTTTATGGCCAAACCCGCGGAGCTGACGGTGCTGGAAAGCGCTCCTTCGGAAAGCCGGGCCGTTGTGCGGCTGTCGGAGGGGAAGTTCCATCAGGTAAAGCGGATGTTCGCCGCGCGGGGGCGCGAGGTGCTTTCGCTTCATCGGCGGGCGTTCGGCCCCCTGCGGCTGGATATCGGAGCGGGGGAGTACCGCGCGCTGACGCCGGAGGAAACGGCGGCGCTCCGCACGGCGGCCGAACAGTAAGGATGGATGGCATGACCGACCACTACTTCACCCCGTCGCCTCAAAGCGAGTCCCGGCCCGCCCGGTTCGAAACGCGGTATCGCGGCCACACGCTGCTGTTCGAAACGGATAGCGGCGTGTTTTCGCGGACGGGACTGGACAAGGGCACGGAAACGCTGCTGAACGCCCTGCCCGCCGATATGGGCGGCCGCCTGCTGGATATGGGGTGCGGTTACGGCGCGCTGGGCGTAAGCATCGCGGCGGCCTGCCCCGGCTGCCGCCTCACCATGGCGGATATCAACCAACGCGCCGCGCTGCTGGCGGCGGGCAACGCGCGGCTGAACCGCGTGGAGGCGGAAACGGTCATCGGCGACGGCTTTTCAGGCCTCGCCGGGCGAACGTTTGACTGGATCGTTACCAACCCGCCCATCCGCGCCGGGAAAAAGGTGATCTACCGGCTCTTCGCGGACGCGGCGGCGGCGCTGGCGCAGGGCGGCAGGCTGGCGCTGGTCATCCGTAAACAGCAGGGCGCGCCGTCGGCGCGCGCGTATCTGGAAACGCTGTTCGCCCGCGCGGAGATCATCGCCCGAAGCGCGGGCTACTGGGTGATCCAGTGCGATACGCCGCTTGCGCGGCAGGGTGAAAACCGGGAAGAAATGCAAACGGAAAGCGATGGGAACGAATGAACGCGTACGACTTTTCCTTTTTCGACGAACCGATCGACCGGCGCGGCACCGCAAGCCTCAAATGGGACGTTATGGCGGAGCGGGAAGGCCGCGAAATGCTGCCCATGTGGGTGGCGGACATGGATTTCCGCTGTGCGCGCGAGGTGACGGAAGCGCTGGTGGAGCGCGCGAAGCACCCGGTATACGGCTACACCGTGGAAACCGACGCCGCCGTGGACGCCATGCTTTCGTACCTGAAACGCCGTCACGGCGAAACGATTACGAAGGAGCAGCAGTTGCTGTTGCCCGGCGTGGTGCCGGGCCTGCGCACGGCGGTGGCGGCCCTCACCCGCCCGGGCGACGCCGTGCTCGTCCAGCCGCCGGTGTACGGGCCTTTCTTCGACGCCGTATGCCGCATCGGGCGCGCGGCCGTGGAAAACCCGCTGACGGCCGACGCCGAGGGGCGGTACCGCATGGATCTGGGCGGTATGGAGGATATTTTTCGCAACGGTGTGAAACTGGCGCTGCTGTGCAACCCCCACAACCCCGTGGCGCGCGCGTGGAGCCGGGAAGAACTCCAGGGCGCGTACGCGCTGTGCAGGCGGTACGGGGTCACGCTGGTCGTGGACGAAATCCACCAGGACTTCGTGTACGAACGCGGCGCCTTTACCAGCGCCATGACGCTGGACGAAAGCGCGGACGCGAAGATCGCCGTGCTGACCAGCGCGGGCAAGACCTTCAACATCGCCGGACTTCAGCAGGGCGCGCTGCTGACGCGCAACGCAAGGATAAAAAGCGCGTTCGAAGAAGTGATGCACGGTACGGGCGTCACGGCCGGCAACCTGTTCGCGCTCACGGCCACAGAGGCGGCCTACCGCAACGGCGAAGCCTGGCTGAACGTGTTGCTGGCTTATCTGGACGAAGCCCGCGTATTGCTCCGGGAGGAGCTCCGGGCGCGGTTGCCGGAGGCGGTGATGACCCCGCAGGAGGCCACGTACCTGGCGTGGGTCGACCTGCGCGCCTACGGCCTTTCCGACGAGGAACTGACGCGGCGTACACGCGAACATGGCGTGGCTTTCTCCTCCGGCACGGGGTTCGACCCGAAGCGGGGCGGGGGCTTCCTGCGGATCAACTTCGGATGCCCCCACGCGCAGACGCGGGAGGCGGTCGCACGGCTGGAAAAAGCCGTGAAGGGCAACTGAACGATGAAATTGATGGAGGAATCACAGTGGAAACCGTAAACCGGATCATCGAGGAAAGCCGAAACGAAGTCGTGGAAACGCTGCGAAAGTGGATTCGCGTGCCCAGCGTCCGGGGCGACGCCGCGCAGGGCGCGCCCTTCGGCAGGGAAGTCCGCCGTGCGCTGGATACGGCCCTCGCGGACGCGCGGGCCATGGGCTTTGCCACGCGGGATATCGACGGCTACGCGGGAGACGTGCGCATGGGGCCGCTGGGGGTGGACCCGGTGGCGATCCTCGCGCATCTGGACGTGGTGCCCGCAGGCGACGGCTGGACGGTCGATCCGTTCGGGGGCGTAGCGGAAGGCGACCGGGTGATCGGCCGCGGCACCAGCGACGACAAGGGCCCCGCCGTGGCCACGCTGTACGCGATGAACGCCGTGAAGAAGGCGGGCGTGCCGCTGAAACGGGAAGTCCGCCTGATTCTCGGCTGCGACGAGGAATGCGGCATGGAGGATATCGAGTATTACAAGGCGCATTTCGATCTGCCCCGCATGGGTTTCAGCCCCGATTCCAGTTACCCCGTCATTAACACGGAAAAGGGCCTGCTGGTGATGGAGCTTACCGCCGCGCCCGCCGCGGACGGCCTGAAGGTGAAGCGCATCGCCGTGGGCGAGCGCCATAACGTGATCCCCGGCGTGGCGACCGCGCTGATCGAGGGCGATGCCGAACAGTGCGACCATATCAACCGGTTGGCGAAAGAAATGACGCTGGATGCGGAGGCCGTGCCCGCGGAAGGCGGCATCCGCCTGACCGTTTCCGGCATTCCGGGGCACGCGGCCTACCCGGAGAACGCGCGCAACGCCAACGGGGCACTGCTGCTGTTGCTGCGCGCGCTGGGCGTTACGGGCGGCCTGAAGAAACTGGCGGACGCGGTGGGCATGGAGTACGACGGCCAAAGTCTGGAGGTGGCCTGCACCGACCGGACCAGCGGCGCGCTTACCTGCAACCTGGGCATTCTGCGGTACGACGAAAACGGCCTGTACGCCACGCTGGATTTCCGGTATCCGCTGCTGGCCAGCGGCGAAAGCGTAGCGGAAACGGCGCGCGCCGCGCTGGCCCCGGAAATCGGGGCGAAGGTGATATCCCATAAGGTGCCGCACCACGTGGCCCCCAACAGCCCGCTGGTTACGGCGCTGCTGGACGCTTACCATCTGGAAACGGGACGCGCACGGGAGTGCGTGGCCACCGGCGGCGGTACCTACGCCCGCTGCCTGGAGGAAGGCGTGGCTTTCGGCGCGCAGTTCCCGGAGGAAGAAGACGTGGCGCACCAGGCGGACGAATCCGTATCCGTCGACGCGCTGATGCTCAACGTCCGCATTCTGGCCGGCGCCGTGTTGGGGCTCGCGGCCGCGGAAGGCGACGCGGCGGAAATTTGAACGGTCGGGCCCTGCCGGGGCCCTTTCGGAGGTAGTATGAGACTGGACAAATATTTGAAGGTTTCCCGCATCATCAAGCGCCGTACGGTCGCCAACGAGGCTTGTGCGGGCGGGCGGGTAAGCCTCAACGGGCGCGTGGCCAAGCCGGGCGCGGAAGTGAAGGAGAACGACGTGCTGGAAATCCGTTTCGGCAACCGCGTCGGGAAGTACCGCATTCTGGGCGTGCAGGAAACCGTGCGCAAGGAAGGGGCGGCCGGCCTGTACGAGGTGTTGGAAGAGGACGCGCAGACCAAGGCGGAGCGCGGCGCGGAATGAAGACGTACGTCGTCGTCCTGGGCGGCGGAAACGGCACGCGCATGGGCGCGGAGATCAACAAGGTGTTCCTCCCGCTTCGGGGGATCCCCACGATCGTCCGCGCCGTCGCGCCGTTCACGGCCCTGTGCGCGGGTGCGGTGGTCGTCGCGCGTGCCGACGAACTGGAAAAGATGCGCGACACCCTGAAACGCTACGGGCTGGACGGGGCCGTGCTCGCGGTGGTCGCGGGCGGGGCCGACCGGCAGGCGTCGGTGGCCTGCGGGCTTCGCGCGCTGCCCGAGGACGCGGAAGGCGTGCTGATTCACGACGGCGCGCGCGCGCTGGTGACCGAGACGGTGGTGCGCGGCGCGCTGGAATCGCTGGAAGCGCGCGGTTCCGGCGTGTCTGCGGTGCCCGTGACGGATACGGTCAGGCGCGCGGGCGGCGACGGGCGCGCGCTGGACACGCTGGACCGCAGCGACCTGTACGCCATGCAGACGCCGCAGGCGTTCCGGGTAAGCGAGCTCCGCCGCGCGCACGAGATCGCGGAGCGGGACGGGTACCGCGCCACGGACGACGCGGCGTTGCTGGAACATGCGGGGCTGCCGGTGTACCTGTGCCCGGGCAGCCGCGAGAACGTCAAGCTGACCACGTTTTTCGACCTGAGGCTGGCCGAGGGCCTTCTTCAGGCCCGGGAGGAGGCGGGGGAACCGTGATGCGCATCGGGCACGGAACGGATACGCACCGGCTGGTGGCCGGACGGGAGCTGGTGCTTTGCGGCGTGCGCGTGCCCCACGAGACGGGGTTGTTGGGCCACAGCGACGCGGACGTGGCTACCCACGCGCTGATGGACGCGCTTTTGGGCGCGGCGGCGCTGGGGGACATCGGCACGCTGTTTCCGGATACTGAGGAACGCTACCGCGGCGCCCGCTCGCTGAGCCTGCTGGGCGTCGTGGTGGAACGCCTGGCGGAGATCGGCCTCGCGCCCGCCAACGTGGACGTGACCATCGTGGCGCAAAGGCCGAAGCTTCGGCCGTATATCGACGAGATGCGCCGGAACCTGGCGGAGGGGCTGCGGCTGCCCATCGGCCTTGTGAGCGTGAAGGCGACCACCACCGAAGGTCTCGGTTACGAGGGGGAGGAAAAGGGCATTTCCGCGCACGCCGTTTGCCTGCTGACCGCGCTTCCGCCGGAGGGCGGGGACGAAACGTGACCGCTCCGCACGGGCCGCGGGGGCGGCTGGACGCGGCCGAACGCAACCGCTTCGTGCCGCTGTTCGCGCTCGCGTTCGGCGCGGGCGTGTGGCTTGCGCCGCGCGTAACGGCGGACGCGTGGCCGCTTTTTCTGTTGCCCGTCACCGCGCTGCTGCTTGCCGCGCTTTTTTTGTGCCGTTTGCCGTTACGCTGGGCGGCGCTGCCGCTGGCACTGATGGTGGCGCTGCTGTGGACGCAGGCGCGGCTGAACCCGCCCGTGCCGGACGCGGGCCGTTACGCAGAAATTACCGCCACGGTCTACGGGGAGCCCTCCGCGCGGGAGGACGGGGGTCTTGCGCTGACGCTGTGCGACGTGAAGCTGAACGGCGCTTCCCAGCCCGGCAGAGCCTATTGCACGATGGACGAGAACGACGGCGTCGCGACCGGCGATTTGTACGACGGCGCGGCCCTCCGCTTTCAGGGCTCTGTCTATCGGCCTTCCGGCAAGGAAAACGAGTACGGTTTTGATTTTCGGCTCTGGCTTTTGCAGAGCGGCGTCGGCTACGGCATTTCCGGCGTCGACGGACTGGAAATCCTGAACACGCCCGAAACCGCTCCGTGGACGAGCGTGGCCGCGCGCATACGGGCTTTTTGCGCCGGGCGTTTCACACAGCTGATGGGGGAGGAAGGCAACCTGGCCTGCGCCATGCTGCTGGGCGACCGCGACCAGCTGAAAGAGGACGAGCAGGCGGCTTTCCGCCGCGCGGGCGTGGCGCACCTGATGGCCGTGTCCGGCCTGCACGTGGGGCTGTTGGCGGCGGCACTGGGGTGGGCGCTGAACGCGCTGAGCGTTCGCAAAACCCGCCGCCTGTTCGTAATGGCCGCCTTCCTGGCGTTCTATTGCCTGATCACGGGGTTCTCGCCCGCGGCGGTGCGCGCGGCGGTGATGGCGCTGCTGATCCTTCTGGCGAAGGCGGTGGGGCGGAAGCCCGACCCGCTGGCGACGCTTTCGGCGGCGGCGGTCGCCGTGCTGGCGATCAACCCGCTGCAACTGTTTTCCGCGGGGTTCGTGCTGTCCTTCTCGGCCATGGCGGGCATCATGCTGCTGTATCCGCGGCTGCTGGCCGGGCTGGACAGGGCGTTCCCGGAACCGCGCGCGGGAAAGAAGGGCGGCCTGCGTCGCTATCCCGAGCGGTTTGGGCGAAGGGTGAAGGAACTGCTCGCCCTCAGCCTTTCGGCGCAGATCGGCGTGCTGCTGCCCACGGCGGCCTATTTCCACCAGGTGCCGTTGTACGGGCTGCTGTTCAACCTCCTCATCGTCCCGCTCGCGGGCGTGCTGGTGCCCCTGTACGCCGTAACGCTGCTCGTGTCCCTGCTGCCGTGGGTTGGCATATGGCTCGGGGCGGGGCTTGGCTTCGCGGCGAAATGGGGAAGCTGGCTCGTGCTGCGGCTTACCGAGCTTTCGGGCCTTCTGCCTTACGCGCAGGTACGCGTGCCCTCCCCCAACGGCTGGGCGTACGCGGGGCTGCTGCTGGGCGCGCTGGCGGTGTCCGGGTTTATAAGGGCGCCGGTTCGCAGGCGCGCGCTGGCGCTTGCGCTGGCGGCGGCGCTGGCCTGCGGGGGCGCGTACCTGAACCGCCCGTCTTCCCTGCGTTACCATCAGTTTTCGGCCGGGCGCGCGGACGCGGCGCTGATTGTGGACGGGGACGCGACCGTGGCGGTGGACGTGGGCGTTTACGGCAGCGAAGTGGCGGACAGGCTGCTGGCGGAGGGCCGGTCGCTGACTGCGCTGATCCTGACGCACCTGCACCTGGACCACGCGCAGGGCGTGAAGGAACTGCTGGCCGACGGCATTTCCATCGGGCGCGCGTATCTGCCGGCCAGTGCGGGCGAAGTGGAAACGAGCGAGGAATCCCGCGCGGTGCTGACCCTGCTTCAAGACGGCGGCGTTCCGATTACGTACCTTTCGGCAGGGGACAGGCTTACCTTTCACGAAGTGAGTATCGACGTGCTGTGGCCAGAGGCCGGGCGCACGCGGGTGGACGCGGACGCCAACGACCGCTCCCTGGCGACGCTTATCTCGCTGGGCGGCCTGCGCATCCTGAGCATGGGGGACAACACTGCGGACTACGACCGGTACTTCGCCGTGCCGTGCGACGTTTTGAAGGCCGGACACCACGGCGGCAAAGGCACCTCGTCGGATGCGCTTCTGGATACGGCACAACCGGCTTACGCCATCGTAACCTGCCGGGCAGCCACGGCGGAACCGGACGCGGATACGCTGGGCCGCCTGCGGGCGCACGGCGCGCGGGTGCTGCGCACGGACGAGACGGGGGAAATCTTCATCGAGGCGGCGGGGGACGGCTACCGGATATCAACCTATTTAACGGGGGCAAACGATGGATTATAACGCTTTTTTCGATTCGCTCAGGGCGGGCGCGATCAAACCCCTCTACCTGTTCGAGGGGGCGGAGGAGTATATCAAGGGGCAGGCCGTGGCGCGCTTGCTGGAGCGCACGCTGCCGGAAGGCATGGAGGCGATGAACCTCGCGGAGCTTGCCAACCCGGACGCGGACGCGCTGATCGCCGCCGCCGAAACCTTACCTTTTCTGGCGGACAAACGCGTGGTGCTGGTACGGGAGTGCGACCTGCTGACCGCCGGAGGCAAAGGCGACGACGGGAAACTGGAGCGTATCCTCGCTTATCTGGACAGGCAATCCCCCTCGACGCTGATCTTGTTCACCGTGCGCGGCAAGGCGGACGGGCGCAAGAAGCTGTACCTGACGCTGAAAAAAGCGGCCGCGGTCGTCGATTTTTCCCCCATGGGGGACGCGGAGGCCGCGAACTGGGTCCAGCGTACCCTGTGGGCGATGGGAAAGCAGATGGACTCCCGCTGCGCCCAGAAGCTGGTTTTCACCGTCGGGCGGGACGCGGCGCTGCTGAAACAGGAAATGGAGAAGCTCGCGGCCTACGCGGGCGACCGGGAAGCCGTTACGGAGGAGGACATCGACGCCGTGTGCGTGCGGACGCTGGAATGCACCGTGTTCCAGATGGTGGACGCGCAGGTTTCGGGCCGCAGCCACGACGCCTGTCGCCTGATGGGAAGCGTGCTGGAAAGCGGGGAAGACCGCTTCATGGTGCTTTCGATGCTGCTGAGGCAGTACCGCATCCTGTACCATATGCGCTGTCTGCTGGACGAGCGCACGAAACCCGCCGACCTGCCGGCCCTGCTGGGTGTACCGCCCTTCGCGGTTTCCCGCACGCAGGCACAGGCCCGCCGCTACCCCCGCGAGAGGCTGAAAGCCGCGTACGACTACCTGTACGAGCTGGAATACGCCCTCAAATCCGGCCGGATGCCGCAAGAGGGCAGCGCCGAAACCGCGCTTTTCGAACTGGACGCGATCCTGAACGCGGAACCGTAAGCAGAAATTCGGATGGCAAACAACCGAAAAACCGGATTCCGCGGCCCGGACGCTTGCGGAGGCGGCGGGTTTGGGGCTATACTATCTTCAATCGGCAGACGAACCGAAATCGTCACGCAAAGGAGGCGCACCCATATGTCCGACCAAGTGAAGCAGATCGCTATGCGTATTTCAGACCTTCGCGAGATCTCGGACTACACGGTCGAACGAATGGCGGCAGCGCTGGACGTTCCCGTAGAGGAGTACAGGAAGATCGAAGCGGGGGAGATCGACATCCCCATCAGCTTTCTGGTGAAGGTCGGCGAGACCTTCCACGTGGATATGACCGAACTGTTGACGGGCGAAGCCCCGCGCCTGAACGTGTTCAGCGTAACGCGCTCGGGCAAGGGAGTGGATATCACCCGCCACAACCAGTACGTGTACAAGAACCTGGGCTATAACTTCGCGCACCGCAAGATCGAGCCGCTGTACGTCACCGTGCCCGTGGGAGTCAACGAGAATCTGGTGCCCAACAGCCACGACGGGCAGGAGTTCGATTACATACTTTCCGGCGTCATGCGCATCGTGATCGGCAAGAACGACGTCCTTCTGTACCCCGGCGACAGCGTGTATTACGACAGCCGTACGCCGCACGCGATGAAGGCCGAAGGCGGCGAGCCCGTACACTTTCTGGCGATGGTCATTCCCTGATCGAGCGACGGGCGGATGAAAACCCGCACAGGAAAGGAAGAGCCATCCATGCTGGCTGACAGATATATACGGACGGACATTGCTTCCCAGGAGGAATTCGAGAGGCGTTTCGAACTGAAAATACCGGAACGCTTCCATTTTGCCTACGATGTGGTGGACGAATACGCCCGCGTTTCGCCGGACAAGCGCGCCATGATCTGGTGCAACGTCCGGGGCGACGAGCGCACGTTCACCTTCGGCGAGTTCAGCGCTCTGAGCGACCGGGCAGCCAACGTTTTCAAGGCGAGCGGCCTTCGAAAGGGCGACCCGGTGCTGCTGATGCTCAAACGGCGCTACCAGTTCTGGATCGCCGCGCTGGGACTTTTGAAGGTGGGCTGCGTGCTCATCCCCGCCACGGCGCAGTTGCAAAAGAAAGATATCGCCTACCGGGTACAGGCGAGCGGCGCGAAGGCGATCCTCTGCGTGGAGGAGCCGGAAGTACGAACCCACGTGCTGGCCGCCGCCGCGGAGTGCGACACGCTGACCGCCCTGTTCACCCTGTGCGACGCGGAAGGCTTCCTGAACTTCGACCGGCTGGTGGAAACGGCCGACCCGCATTGGGAAAAGCCCGCGGAACTGCCCAAGAACGACGACGCGATGCTGATGTATTTTACCAGCGGCACCACGGGCATGCCCAAGATGGCCATGCACACGTGGACGTACCCCATCGCGCAAACGGTGACGGCGTATTACTGGCATAATCTCCACGACGACGACGTGCACCTCGCCGTGGCGGACACCGGCTGGGCGAAGGCCGGCTGGGGGAAAATGTACGGGCAGTGGATCTGCGGCGCCACGCTTTTCGTATACGATTTCGACCGTTTCGTGGCCTGCGATCTGCTGGAACGGCTGGCAAAGTACCGCGTCACCTCGTTTTGCGCGCCGCCCACCGTGTACCGCTTCATGATCAAGGAGGACCTGGGCGCGTACGACCTTGGCGCGCTACGCTGGGCCAACTGCGCCGGGGAGCCTCTGAACCCGGAGGTATACGACCAGTTTCTGAAGGCGACCGGCGTAAAAATCCACGAGGCGTTCGGCCAGAGCGAAACCACCCCGCTGGTGATGACCAGCAAGTACATGGAGCCGAAAGCCGGAAGCATCGGAAGGCCGTCGCCCGCCTACGGCATCGCGCTGGTGGACGAGAACGGCGCCGACGTGGAAGACGGCGTGGAGGGCGAAATCTGCATTCGCTTGCAAAACGGACATCCGCCCGGCCTGCTGACCGGTTATTACCGGAACCCGGAGCAGACGGACGCGGTGTTCTACGGCGGCCTGTACCACACGGGGGACATGGCCTGGCGCGACGTGGAGGGCAGCTATTTCTTCATCGGCCGCAGCGACGACGTGATCAAGTCCAGCGGTTACCGCATCGGCCCGTTCGAGGTGGAAAGCGCGCTGATGACGCACCCCGCGGTGCTGGAATGCGCCATCACCGCCGTGCCGCACCCCGAGCGCGGGCAGGTGGTCAAGGCGACCGTAGTGCTGGTGAAGAACCGGGGGTACGAACCCAGCGACGAACTGAAACATGAGCTGCAGGAGCACGTGAAGGCCGTCACCGCGCCGTATAAGTACCCGCGTATCATCGAATTCGTGGACGAGCTGCCCAAGACCGTCAGCGGGAAAATCCAGCGCAAGCTCATCCGCAACCAGGACGAGGAAAAACGCGAACGCATGAACCGCGTCAGCGTGCTCTGCCTGGGCGTGCGCAATATGGCGGCGTCCGTGCGCTTCTACCGGGACGGGCTGGGCTTCGAAACCAGGGAGAAGGCGGACGAGCCGCAGGTGATCTTCTTCAACTCCAGGGGCGTGAAGCTGGAACTGTATCCGCTGCATCTGCTGGCGGAGGACATCTGCCCCGAACGTCCGCCTGCGACGCCGGAGGGCTTCGGCGGGATCACGCTCGCGTACAACGTGGCGTCCGAGGCCGAGGTGCGCGCCGTGGCGGAGCTGGCCCGCGCGGCGGGCGCGAAGATCGTCAAGGAGCCGCAGCCGGTGTTCTGGGGCGGATACCACGCCTATTTCGCCGACCCGGACGGTTATTACTGGGAGGTCGCGTACAACCCCGGCTGGAAGCTGGAGGAGGACGGAACGGTGATCCTGTAAAGATCGGCAGTATATAAGCCGCGGCGACCGTTCATAACGGTCGCCGCGGTATTTGATATATTCCGGCCGGTTTACCGGGAAACCGCATCCAGCGCCTCGCGCTCTTCGGGTGCGAGCGTGAAGCCCATGGCCAGCGCGTTGTCCTCCGCCTGTTTCGGGGACTTGACCCCCGTGATCACCACGCTGCCGGGTAGCCAGTCCAGAATCCAGCGCACGGCCACGCCGGAAAGCGGCACGCCGTGCGCCTTTGCGACGGGGCGCATGGCTTCCACGACGCGCAGGTTCTTTTGCAGCTTCTCGCCGTAGAAATTATCGTATACCGCGCGGCTGCGGCGGTCGTCCGCTTCGAAACGCACGTCCGCGCCGTACTTGCCCGTCAGGATGCCCTGCCCCAGGCTTCCCCAGGTGAGGGGCGCGGCGGCCATCCGCTCCGCGATCTGCCGCACGGCGGCCTCGTCGCCGCGGTGGGCGAGGCTGTAATGGTTCTGGAAGGAAGCGACGTGCTCGCGGTAGGGGAGCAGGGCGGGCAGGTCGGCGGGGGTGACGTTGCTGAGCCCTATGGCGCGGATGTCGCCTTTTTCCTTGTGGCGGATCAGCGCCTCCATCATCTGCGGGATCGGGGTGCGGCCGTCCAGATTGTGCGCCTGATACAGGTCGATATAATCCGTTTTGAGCCTTTTCAGGCTGTCGGCCAGCGCCCGCTCGATATAGGCGGGGCTGTTGTCCTGAAAAGTCCTGCCGTTTTCCACCCGCACGCCGAACTTGGTGGCGATTACCACGCGGCTGCGGCAGGCATGCAGCGTTTCCCCCAGCGTTTCCTCGCTGCGGCCAAGCCCGTAGGTATCGGCGGTGTCGAAAAAGTTGACGCCCAGTTCCACTGCGCGCAGCATGGCGCGCTCTACCTCGTCGCGGGATACGTTGCCCCAGCCGTACTCGCCCGCAGGGCAGCCGCCCATACACAGGCGGCTGACGGCCAGCGCCGTGCCTTTGAGTTTAATCGTCTCCATCGGTTCTTCCTCCGCTTTCCGCAAGGCCCGCCGCAGGCCTGCGAAGCCCTTTGGGATAATGGTTTTTCAGCATTCCGTCGCTGGCCTTGACGAACCCCGCGGGTACCCCTTCGACTGTGGCTGCGTACCACCCGCGCAAGCCTTCCGGCGCGGGGAGCGTTTCGCCGCGCCGGTACGCGTCGGCCTGCGGAAGCGTCAGGGCGACGGTTCGCACCGGCGGGGGAGGCGCCGCCACAGCCAGCGCGTGGTCGGGCGCGAACGCCTTCCCTTTCGGCTCCCCGAGGCGCAGCCCCGCGCGCAGCACGTTGATCCCTCGCAGCGGGGGCAGTTCCGGAACGCGCAGCAGCGTGCTTCCCCATACGGCGTTGGGCAGGGGCGCGTCCGCCGTGGAAACTTCCCGCCAGAATATGCGGAAGGACTCAACGGCGGATTGATCCGGCGCGGAAAGCGCGGCACCCGCGGAAGGAGCCATGGGAGCGTCCCCCGCGCCGCGTGCCGTTTTCAACAGCAACGCCGCGAAATGCCCCTCGCCCGCGGCCTCGTGGGGGAGGAGGCGGGCGCAACCGTTTTCCGATTCGATCGAACGTTCCGCGCCCGCGGGCACGACGTACGCCATAGGTTCGAATTCGGGGTGCATGGATAGAAAAGCCCCGATCACGCCCTCGTTTTCCGTACGGTTCAGGGTGCAGGTGGAGTAGCACAGCCTGCCGCCCGGCCGGAGCATCCGGCAGGCGCTTTCCAGGATTTTCAGCTGGCGAACGGCGCAACGCGCGGGCGCGTCCGCATCCCATTCCAGCCGTGTACCGGGCCGCCTGCGGAACATTCCCTCGCCGCTGCAGGGCGCGTCTGCCAGAACGGCGTCGAACCACAGGGGCCACGCTTCCGAAAGGCGCGCGGGGTCGGCGCAGACGGCCGCCGCGTGGGTCGCGCCCATACGTTCCAGGTTCCGGCTCAGTACCGTCGCACGGGAAGGGACGATTTCGTTACAGATCAGCGTGCCCCGTCCGGCCATCGCCGCGGCAAGCTGCGTGGCCTTTCCGCCCGGCGCGGCGCACAGGTCCAGCACCCTTTCGCCGGGGCGCGGGGCCAGCAGGGCCGCCGGGAGCATGGCGCTGGGTTCCTGCAGGTAATACGCGCCCGCGTCGTGCAGCGGGTGGAGGCCCGCGCCGCTTTCAAGCGACAGGTAACGGCCCCCGGGTGCCCACGGCACCGGTTCGCCCACGCCCTCCGGAAGAGAGGCCGAAGGTTTGGCCGGGTTCAGCCGTAGCCCCCGCAGGGGCGGCTGCTCCATCGCGGCGAAATAGGCTTCCGCGTCGCGCCCGAGCTGCTCCCTGATCCGGCGGACGAACGCCTCCGGAAGCGGCGGAACGGTCACAGCGAATCGTCCTCCATCCATTCGGGCAGCATCAGCGGCTCAATGGGAAAGTAGATATCCTGCATGGCCTGCGGCAGTTCGGCTTTCAGCCGCGCATACCCGGCGACCATCACGACCGGCAGCCCCAGGCTCGCGCCGACCTCTTCCAGCAGCGCCTGCGAGGAGATCAGGTCCTGCGCCGTCGTCTGTCGTTGGAGGTTCGCGTTGTTCACCAACCCGTCCGGGGTAATCCGCGCGCGCTGCGAAATTAGCCCGAATAAAGAGCAGACGGCTTCCTTCGTGCCGGAAAGCGGCCGGAAGGGGTTCACCACGTACAGCACGCGCATTTGGTCGCGAATCGGTTGGATATAGGGGAAATACCGGCCCAGCGCCGTGGCCCCGACTTCGTCGCCGCCCACGTCGATCACCACGCGCTCGTAGCGTCCCGGCTCGAACACGGACTGAATCTCCGCGGGCAGCGCGGGAATATCCACCGAGGTCAGCGCGAAGGAAGGCATCAGCACTTCGATGCCTTCCGCTCTTAACAGATCGGCGCGCTCGGCGCTGCGAAAGTAGGGGTTAACGATATCCAAATCCACCAACGCCACCCGGCCGGCGGTTTCCCGCCGCAGCCGGCGCACGAGCGCGAGGGAAAGCTCGGTTTTTCCGCTGCCGTAGTTGCCGACGATGACGGTATACTGCTTTTCGAGGTCGTTCACGGTTCGTTTCCGCCTTCCTGACGTTTTTTCGGGTATACCGGCGCGCGGAAGGCGTTGGTCACGTCCACGGTCGCCTGCAAGTCTTTGATGGAGGGCGGATTGGCTTCGTCCTCCCCGCTGACGAAGGTGCGCGCCTTCCGCGCGAGGGCTCCAAGCACGCGCGGCTTCGGGGCGTCGCCGCCGTCGGGCTGCGAGGCTTCGGGAAAGGGGGTGAAGTCCGCGTAGACATCCCTGGGGTCGGCGTTCGCGTCGGGTTGCGCTTCCGTGTCGTCCAGCCCCAGCGACTGCTGGAAAGCCTGCAGGTCCAGCCCCGGATGCACGGGTTCGCCGGGCGTCTCGGCGCGCGGCGCGAAAAGCGTCTCGGGCGCCAGCGGGGGCGCGAAGCCGGATTGCACGTCCTTCAAATAACGGTCCTGCCGCGCATGGCTCGCGGTAGCGGCGGGGGCGGCGGGCGCGGGCTCCGCGGCGGATTCCGGGCGCACGAGCGGCGCGAAGGAACGGTGGCCCGCCTTCGTATCGCTCCACGGGGCGGGAGCGTCGTCGTAACGGGGCTCGTTGGCCAGCGGTTCCGCGGCCACGGGCGCACGGAATGGCGAGCCGTAGGCGATCGTGGGGGCGAAACTCGCGTCCGGCGGATAGGGCGCGTAGGCGCGGGGCGCGGGGGCGCCGCCGGAAACGGCATCCGGCGGGGGCGCCGTATACGTCCGCGTTTCCTCCGGCTCATAACGGGAACCGGCGGCGTACGCGCTGGCCGCGGGAGGCTGGTACCGGTAGGCGGGCGCGAATCCGGGCGTGCCTGCGGGCTGGTAGCGCACGGTGGCGTCCTCGTTAAGCTCTGGTTGCGCAGGCGCTTCCCCGCGAGCGTCGTCGGGCGGCGCGGCGTAACGGTTCTCGGCTTCGGGCGCGGGCCCCGCTTTGCGCGCCTCCCGGCGCATGCGGCGGTAACGACGTTTGGAACCCCAGACATAATAAGGCCGCCAGCGGATGAAGTAGATCACGCGATCCACTACGAACCCGCCGACGCACAGGACGAGAAACACGATTTTCCAGTTGGCGCGTAAAAAAGAGACGAACGAACCGCCGCCGTCGCTGCTCAGCAGCGACCAGACGGCGTTGAAAAACGAGCGCACCCAGCCCAGAAGCAGGGAGAGAACCGTATTGGTAAAACCGTTCATCCACCGGCTCCTTTCCGAACGGGGATCGGCCGGACGCCCGCGCCGACTTCAGCCCGGACGCGGAAGTAAAAGGGGCGGCTATTTGGCCGCGAGCGTGACCGATACGTTTTGAGGCGTAACATCGTACGTGATATCCCGCATGTCCGTGCCGTTTACGGAGAGCGCCACGGGCAGCGCGTAGGTGCCCGCGGCAAGCCCGGCCGCGGAAACGTACGCCGTAAGCGCGGAGGCTTTCAGCGGCTCCACGGTCAGCTTGGGCCCGGTTACGGACACGGATACGTTTCTGGTTTCGCAGGTCGCCACAAGGCCGTCGTCCGCGTTGGCAAGCGACAGGGGGATGCTTTCAAAATCCCGCGTGACGAGGACGGGGCCGATTTCAACGGTCACCATCACGCTGCCGGCGCTCAGGTACGCCAGTTCCGACGGCTTGCGCACTTTCAGCTCGGCCGTGAAGGAAGTGTCCAGGTCGGTCACGTTCACCGTCTGATCCAGAAAGAGCGTATCCAGTGTGCTCAACGCCGTTTCGTCCCCCGCGGCGATCAGCGCGCCGGGCGTCGCGGTAACGGATTTGACCTCGTAACCGGCCGCCGGCTTGCCCTTGGTGAGCGAGAGGGTGCTCAGCGCCAGCGTTTTCGTGGGATAAAGCTGTTGTTCCACCACGATGGTTTTCAGCAGCACGCCGGAACTGCTGGTTTCAATCTGCGTGCTGTCCAGCAGGTTACCGTCGGCGTCCTCGTAGTTCAGCGGCAGAGCCGTGCGCACCAGCCCCGTCTGGGAAGGCAATTGGGACAGGTTGAAATCGACGCGCACGCGCGCGATCCGGCTTACGACGCTTTCCGGCCCGCTGACCGAGACCACGGAGGGGTCCAGCGTCGGCGTGGTTCCGTAATAACCGGAAGGATAATCGCCGGACAGATGCGCGGAAACGGGCAAGCGGTAGGAGGAAACGTAATTATCCACGACCACGTTGATGCTGTCCGGGGAGATTTCCGTTACGGTACCGTAGGTGGTGGTGGAGGTCGCCGAGATTTTCAGCGGTTGCTCGCCCGTAACGGTGATTTTGGACAGATCGACGCGCGGGTTGTAGTTGGAGGCGGTAACGCTGTTGTATTCGCGTTGCGGAACGTCCACTTTGAGCCGCGCCAGCGCGGAACCGTTCTCCAACCCGCTGGTGATGATGAGCCCGTTGCGGCGCAGGGTATCGCTGCCGGTTACGGAAACGGCGACGTCGTTGAAAACACGCTCGCGGGTCAGCGTGGGGTCCTGGGTGATGAGCCCCGCCCACAGCGCGATGGCCAGCACCAGCGCCAGCAGCTTCCACAGCAGATTGTGGGAGAGGATTCTCCAGAATCGCCGGGGCAGTTGCCGGAGTTCGCTCTTCAGGGTACGCTCCGCGGGGGCGGGTTTGGGTTCGTTGCGCTGCGGTTCCGCGTTCATGCCGCCCCTCCTCTCCGCTTCCGCGTCTTTTCCAATAGGGCGGACCAAAGGCTGCCGTCCCGCTGGTGGTACATCGACAGCAGCACCTGCTCCAGCGCCACGCGGTCCAGGTGGCGGGTCAGCCGCCCCTCGCGCGCCATGGAGATGATGCCCGTTTCCTCGCTGACGATCAGGCTTACGGCGTCGGTGGTTTCGGTAATGCCCAGCGCGGCGCGGTGACGCGTGCCCAACTCCCGGCTGATGCCCTTGCCCTCGCTTAACGTCAGGATGCAGGCGGCGGCCATGACCTGGTTGCCGCGGATGACCACGGCGCCGTCGTGCAGCGGGGTGTTGGGCTCGAACACGTTCTCCAGCAGCGCGCTGCTGATACGGCAATCCATCCGCGTGCCGGTCTCGATGATGTCCTTCAGGCCGATGCGCTGCTCAAACACGATCAGCGCGCCCACGCGCCTGCGGCTTAACGATAAAAGACAGTTGGTGATTTCCCGGACGATCTGCTCGTTCTCTTCCTGGTCGCTCAACCGGGAGGTGTCCCGGATCGCTCCGCGGCCGATCTGCTCCAGCGCCTTGCGCAGTTCCGGCTGGAACAGGATCACCAGCACCACCGCGCCGTTGTTGACGATGTTCAGCAGAATCCAGTTGAGCGCCGTCAGCCCCAGCAGGTCGCTGACCCAGGACGCGACGATCAGCATCACCAGCCCTTTCAACACCGCGCTGGCGCGCGTCTGGCGGGTGAGCATCAGCAGTTCGTACAGCAAAAAGGCGACGATCAGGATATCGGCGAGGTCGGTGATGCTGGGACGGTTGAAAATGTTCCACAGGACGTTTTGGATCTGCAACCACAGTGTTTGCATACGTTTCCCGCCCCGCTTTCCTTCCTTTTTCCGACCATCCCCGCTACCGATTATACTACAAGCGGACGTATAGATAAACCCCGCCGGGAAATTTCATGATACGATACCGCAGGGCCGCGTGCCGCGCGATCCGCCGGAACCGGCCGCCGCGCGCGCTTTGCAAGGGACGCGGAACATGATATAATGGGAAACGACGGCGCGGGCCGTCCGGGAGGAAAGCGGCATGGAGCACGAGGGACACAGACAGCGGATGCGCGAACGGTTCCGCAGCCAGGGACTGGACGGTTTCGCGCAGCACGAAACGCTGGAACTCCTGCTCTTTTACGCTATTCCGCAGAGAAACGTAAACCCGCTGGCGCACGCGCTGATCGACCGTTTCGGCTCCCTGTACAACGTGCTCAACGCCACGCCGGAACAGCTCCGGCAGGTGGACGGGGTGGGGGAATACGCCGCCACGTTTTTATCCCTCGTGGGCAGCGCGCCGCGGCAGGCCGAGCGCAGCCGGGCCGGAGGCCGCGAAAAGCTTACCACCCGCAAGGCGGCCGTCAACTACTGCATCCGCCTGCTGGAAGGCGAGAAACGGGAACTTTTTTACGTCATCTGCCTGAACGGGCAGATGGAAACGCTGGGCGCGGCGCTGGTCGCCAAGGGGTCGATCAGCGACGTGCCCGCCTACCCGCGCATCGTGCTGGACGCGGTGCTTACCCGCAACGCGCACGGCGTGCTGCTGTGCCATAACCATCCCGGCGGTTCCCTGGCGCCCTCGCAGGCGGATCTGGACGCGACGGCGACGCTCTCCCGGCTGCTGGGGGAGATCGAGGTGACGCTGGTGGACCACATCATCGTTTCGGACGGCGAAGCTCTCAGCATGGTGCGCAACGGCTTCATCTGCCAGCAGGTGACCCCCGCGGGCGTGAAGGCGCACGTGGCGGGCTCCGACGGCGAGGTGCGGCTGGCTGGCAGGCTGATGATCGACCGGAAAACGACCCCGGAGGACGCATGAAACAAAATGAGAACCATGGAACGCAACCGAAAAAGAAACGCCCGTTTTGGCGGCGCCTGTTGCGCGTGGCCGGCGTGATCGCGCTGGTCGCCGTGCTGGCCTACGGCGCGCTGATCGGCTACGTATGCTACCGGGAAACGCACGTGCCCGCGCCTTCGGGCTACGATTCCATCATCGTTCTGGGCGCGCAGGTGAAGGCGGACGGGGAACCCTCGCTGCAGCTTCGCTGGCGGCTGGACAAGGCGCTGGAAATGTACGAAGCGTCGCCGTGTGTACTGGTGGTGTGCGGCGCGCAGGGCGGGGACGAGCCTCGGCCGGAGGGCGACGTGATGCGCGACCTGCTGATCGCCGACGGCGTGCCGGCGACCCTGATTTATCCGGAAACGGCCAGCATGGATACGCGCGAAAACATGGAAAACGCCAAGCGGATTCTGGACGGGCTGGGCCTTGCCAAACCGCTGGTCGTCACCAGCGATTACCACCTGCCGCGCGCCATGGCCATCGCCGCCGACGCCGGGCTGGTTCCGCAGGGCGCGGGCAGCCCCTGCAAGCCGGATTTCGGCTACTGGATCAAGAACCACGGGCGCGAGGCGCTGGCGTGGGTAAAGTACTGGATGGTTAAATACACGGGGTTGCGGCTGTGACGCGGGAAGAAACGGAAGCGCTTTTCAAGGCGCGG
This sequence comes from uncultured Oscillospiraceae bacterium, assembly GCA_964497495.1. GTDB lineage: Bacteria > Bacillota > Clostridia > Christensenellales > Aristaeellaceae > CAXXOK01. Next base: position 44,846 of record CAZCCZ010000014.1, on the reverse strand, counting down.
CTGGCTGCGCTGGGCGCGCCCTGCGACGCGCGCGCGGCGGAAAGGCTGGCGGCCTACCACGGGATGCTGGCGGAATGGAACGAGCGCGTAAACCTGACCGCGGACGCGGAACTGGACGCGATGCTCGACCGCCACTATCTGGATTCCCTCGCGCCGCTCGCGGTCGCGGGGCTTTTTCCGAAAAACGCGAGGCTGATCGACGTTGGAAGCGGCGCGGGCTTCCCCGGCCTGCCGCTGGCCGTCGCCCGCCCCGATCTGGACGTGTTGCTGCTGGACTCGCTGGCCAAGCGGGTGGCATTTTTAGACGCGGTGATCGATACGCTTGGCCTGACCAACGTCCGCACGCTGCACGCCCGCGCGGAGGACGCCGCGCGGGACCCCGCCCTGCGGGGGCGTTTCGACGTGGCGGCGGCGCGCGCCGTGGCGGCCGCGCCGGTGCTGATGGAACTGCTGTTGCCCTTCGCGCGCGTCGGCGGCAAAGCCGTGTGCTACAAGGGGCCTTCCGCGGGGGAGGAGATCGCGGCGGGAACCCGCGCGGCGGCCCTGTTGGGCGGCGGTGCGCTTACCGCCCTGCAGGTCGCGGTGCCGGGGCAGCCGGACTGGCGGCATTGCGTGCTCACGAGCGTCAAGCTCCGCGAAACGCCCAAAGCCTATCCGCGCAAGGCGGGAACGCCCGCCAAAGCGCCGCTCGGCGCGCCGTAACGGAACCAGACGAAACGGGGCGACACCGGACGGGGAGATACCCGCCGCGGCGTCGCCCCTTTTCCTTTACGGCTCGGTGTGTTATACTGAAAGCCGAATCACGGGGGAGGCGGAGCCATGAAACGAGCGCTGTCCGCGCTTGCGGCGCTCCTGCTGCTTTGCGGCGGCGCGGCGGCCGAAACGCGGATCTATACCTTCCCGTACGACGATCCGCCCGCGGAACTGACCGCTACGGCCATGGCGGTGGCGGAGGGCGAAACCGTCGTCACCCTCACCTTCGGCGGGGACTGCACGCTGGGCGGCGAGGCCGCCGGAGCGCGGCGCTTCGCCCGGACGGTGGATAACGAAGGGTACGGCTATCCGTTCGGGAACCTTCTATTCCTGACGGAAACCGACGACCTGACGGCGGTTAATCTGGAAGGCGTGCTAAGCGAACGCACGTGGGCCAGGGAAGACAGGACTTTCAACTTTCTGGGCATGCCGGCGTACGCGGACATCCTGACGCAGGGAAGCGTGGAGCTGGCAAGCCTCGCCAACAACCACGCGCTGGACTACGGCGAGGCGGGCAGGCTGGACACCGCCGCCGCGCTAACCGCGCGGGGCGTGGCCTACTGCGACGGACGAACCGTGACCGTGCTGGACAAGAACGGCGTGCGCGTAGGCTTCACCGCCGGGGGCCTTTCCTTCGACGGGAACGCCTTTCTGGTCCAGGCGGAGACGCTGAAGGCCGTCGGCTGCGCGGCGATTGTGTACCAGATGCACATGGGCGTGGAATACGCGGACACGCTCTCCGCGGCGCAGGTTTCCGCGGCGCGTTTTCTGGCGGAACACGGCGCGGCGCTGGTGGTGGGGCACCACCCGCACGTGGCGCAGGGGCTGGCGGTTTACGGAAAGACGCTCGTGGCTTTCAGCCTGGGCAACTGCGTGTTCGGCGGCAACACCGACCCGCGGGATTACGACGCCTGCCTGCTCCGGGCCACGCTGACCTTTACGGACGGCGCCCTGACAAGCGAACAGGCCGCACTGTGGCCGATTACGGTCAGCGGCGATGCGAAACGCAACGATTACCGGCCCGAACCGCTGTCCGGCGCGGACGCGGAACGGGTGATAGACAAGATGCAGGCGACGACGGACTTTCCGCTCGCGCCCTTCGTAAACGGGATGGGCGCGGTGCAGCCGGCGATCGACTGCCGATAGGAGGGATACCCGTGGAACAACATCTGCTCGCAGCGGTGGAAGGAATGCGCAAACACGGCTTCACGGTCGTGCCGCTGGAAACGGCGGCGCAGGCGAAGGAATACCTGCTCGGCCACATCCCGGCGGGCTGCGCCGTGGGCGTGGGCGGCTCCGTGTCCGTACGGGACACCGACGTGCTGCCCGCTTTGACGGAAAAGGGCTGCAGGGTTTACACCTCCTGGGGCGCCAAACCGGAGGACGTGCCCGCGATCCGCGAATGCAGCCGCAAGGCGGACGTGTACCTGTCCTCGGCCAACGCCGTCACGCGCGACGGAAGGCTGGTCTTTATCGACGGCAACTGCAACCGCGTGGGCGCGATTCTGGACGGCCCCAAAACGGTCTACTTCGTAATCAGCCATTCCAAATGGGTGGACGGCGGCATCAACACCGCCGTGGCGCGCATCAAGCAGACGGCCTGCCCGCAGAACGCCCGCCGCATCGGGCTTGCCACCCCGTGCGCGGCCACCGGCCTGTGCAAGCCGGACGAGTGCGGCGACGATTGCATGTGCCGCGCCACGGTGTCGCTGGACCGCGTGCCGCGCGGGCGCGCCATGACGGTGCTTTTCGTGGAGGAAACGTTGGGGTACTGACGGATTTCGCCCCCGGCGTGTGTACGAAACGGCGGGGAGCCTGAAAACCCGCGAAAAAACACGCTTATCGCAAAAAATTCTGGCGCGGGCAGCCGCTTTATGCTACAATAACAATTGCGGTTTCGCGCGCCCGTCACCGGGCGACGCCGAAACACGGCGAAAGGACAGTGGGAATCGCTTGACGCGCGTCGAAAGGCTGAACGCCGTTCTGGGCCTCGGAAACCACGAGGCCGTGATCGTTTATAAACCCGCCAACCTCTTTTACCTGACCGGCTTTACCGGCGAGGGGCTCGCGCTGATCGGGACGGAGAAAAGGGCCGTCGTCACCGACTTCCGTTACGAAGAAGCGGCGCGCAGGCAGTGCGACGGTTTCGACATCCTTTGCGTGGGAAAGGGGCAGACGCACGAGGCGCTGGCGGCGGAACGCTGCGCGGCCTGGGGCGTGACCGCGCTCCGGTACGAGGACGACGCGGTGACCGTGCGCACCTTCGAGCGCGCGCGGCAGGCGGCCGAAGGGATCGCGTGGAAGGCGCTGGAGGACGAAATCGAACGCCTGCGGCAGATCAAGGACGCGGGCGAGATCGCGCTGATCGAGAGGGCCTGCCGGATCACGGGGGACGCTTTCGAGCGCGTTCTGGGCGAGATCCGCGAAGGCATGACGGAAAAGGAACTCGCGGCGAAGCTGGAGTACGATATGTTCTCCCACGGCGCGGACGGGGTCGCGTTTTCCACCATCGTGGCCGCGGGCGCCAACGGCTCGCTGCCGCACGCGGTGCCGGGAGACTACCGCATCCGTCGCGGGGATATGATCACCATGGATTTCGGGGCCAAAGCGGGCGGCTATTGCGCCGATATGACCCGTACCGTGGCCCTGGGCCAGCCCTCCGACGAGCTGAAGCGCGTGTACGAAACCGTGCTGGCCGCCCAGCGGAAGGCGAAGGACGCCGTGCGCGCGGGCGCGGACTGCCGTGCGGTGGACGCGATCGCCCGCGATTACATCGACACGCAGGGGTACGCGGGCCGCTTCGGGCACGGACTGGGCCACAGCCTGGGCATCGAGATCCACGAAAGCCCGCGCCTCAGCGCCGCGGCAACCGGCGCGCTGGAAGCCGACCAGCTGATGACCGTGGAACCGGGCGTATACCTGCCGGGGGTCGGCGGCGTGCGCATCGAGGATACCGTGGTGGTGGAGAACGGCGGCTGCCGTACGCTCACGCTGCCGACGACGGAATTACTGATCCTATAAAACCGATCGATACGAACGGAGGAACGACCCATGATTACGGCGGGAGAATTCAGAAAAGGCGTTACCATCGAATGGGACGGCGGCGTATGGAACATCGTGGATTTCCAGCATGTGAAGCCCGGCAAAGGCGCGGCGTTCGTGCGCACCAAGATTAAGAACGTTATTACGGGCGCCGTGGTGGAGCGCAGCTTCAACCCCACGGACAAGATGCCCCGCGCGGTGGTGGAAACCAAGGATATGCAGTACGTGTATGCCGACGGCGGCCTGTACTACTTCATGGATCTGGACACCTACGAGCAGATTCCCCTGAACCTGGAACAGGTGGAGGACGCCATTCCCTACGTGAAGGAAGGCACCAACGTAACGGTGAAGTTCCTCAAGGGATCCGCGTTCAGCGTGGCCGCCCCCAACTTCGTGGAGCTGGAAGTGACCAACACCGAGCCGGGCTTCAAGGGCGATACCGCCAGCAACACCTACAAGCCCGCCACGGTGGAAACCGGCTTCACCCTGCAGGTGCCGCTGTTCATCAACACCGGCGACCGTATCCGCATCGACACCCGCGTGGGCGAATACATGGAGCGCTGCTGACCGCCGCGAGCCGTTTTCCCGTTTTCCCGACGCTGTGGAATCCACCCCAATACGGCCCCGCGCACACCCGCGGGGGAAAGGAAAGCCTATGAGCAGTATTACGGATCGCACTTCTTACCTGCGCGGCCTTGCGGAAGGGCTGAACCTGGATAAGGAGAAGAACGAGAATCGCCTGATGCTGGAAATGCTGACCGTGATGGAGGAAATGGCGCAGAAGATCAAGGACGTGGAGGACGACGTGGACGAGCTGGACGAATACGTGGAGTCCATCGACGGCGACCTGGGCGACATCGAGGACGCGCTTTTCGGCGAGGAAGAGGGCGACGAGGAGGCCGACGGGGACGACCCGGAAGCCTTCGACGAGGACGAGGAGCTTTCCTTCGACTGCCCGCACTGCGGCAAGACCATGCAGATCAAGGCCGCGGATATCGATTTCGACGAGAGCCCCCTGTGCCCCGGCTGCCACAAGCCTTTCTTCCCGGACACCGCCGACGACGAAGACGGCAAAGGGGACGACAAGGAGTAAGCGTTACCGCCGCAACCGGCCCCGTGCGGGGCGTGCCGCCGCGCAGCAAGCGCAAGCGGACGCCCGCCGCGCGGGGCCGGTTTTTACCTTTCACGCGCCGCGCACGGTTTACATTTCTCCCCGCAGCCGTTATAATAAAGTTTACGGGGTCTCGCCGGTACGTAACAGACCGGACGCGCCGCCCCGCGGAAACCCTGCCTCCCGGCCGGACGTTCCGGCCGAAGCCAGATGTCGGGTATCCTTAGCGAACTCGAACGGAGGAAAATCAAATGAACGGAAAAACCGTACCCGGAAAACGCACGTCTGCCCGGACTACCCGCCGCATGGTGATCGTCGCGATGCTCGCGGCCGTCACGATCCTGCTGACCTTCACCCCCGTGGGCATGATCCAGCTTCCGCCGCCGCTGCCTGCCGTAACGCTGGTGCACATCCCCGTGATTCTGGGCGCCCTGACCGAGGGACCGCTGGTCGGCGTGGCCGTGGGTCTTGTGTTCGGCCTTTGCAGCCTCATCCGCGCCTGGGGTTCCGGCGTGGTGGGGTTGACCCTCTTTTTTCGAAATCCGCTGGTCAGCGTCCTGCCGCGCATGATCATCCCGTTGACCGCCTGGGGCGCGTACGTCCTTTGGAACCGGCTGGTGAAGCGTAAGGGCGCCGCGGATAAAATCGGCGCGGGCATCGCTTCCGCGGTGGGCGCGCTCACCAACACGGTGCTGTGCCTGGGGATGATCATGATCCTCTACGGCGGGGACCTGACGGTGCTCATCAACAACCTGATCTCCGGCGGAAGCGCGAACGCGGCCTACCTGAACAACGCGGGCGCGTGGCTGGTGGCGGCCGTGGGAGTGCCCAACGGACTGGCGGAAGCCGCTGTGGCCGCCGTGCTGATCCCGATGGTCAAGGTGGCGGTGGACGCCGTGAACCGCCACGGTAAACGCGGAAAGCCACAGGGCAACCCTGCGGAGGACACCGCATCCGGGAACGCCGGAAACGCCGCCACGGAATAAACCGTCCGGGTCCGCCGGGACAACGCGTACAAGGAGCGAACGCCATGATTTTTACCATGGACGTGGGCAACACGAACATCAAGACCGCTTTGTTCAGCGGAAAGGATATGGTCAAGTACTGGCGCATTTCCACCAGCCAGACCTATACTTCCGACGAATACGGCATCTTGATCGCCAACCTGTTCGCCCACGAAAACATGAATATCCGGGACGTGGAAGGCATCGCCGTTTCCAGCGTGGTACCCACGATCAACTTTACGCTGGAGCACATGTGCCGGAATTATTTTGGTAAATCGCCCATGATGGTTGAGCCGGGCATCAAGACCGGCATCAACCTGAAATACGAGAACCCCCGCGAACTTGGCAGCGACCGCATCGCCAACGCCGTGGCGGCCTACGAGCTGTACGGCGGCCCGTGCGTGTTCATCGACTTCGGCACCGCAACCACCTTCGGCGCGCTGGACGCCAAAGGCAACTTCCTGGGCGGGTGCATCTGCCCGGGCATCAAGCTGGCCAGTGAGGCGCTGGTGGGGCGTACCTCCAAGCTGCCGCGCTTCGAGCTGATTAAGCCGGAGACCGTCATCGGCCGGACGACCGTAACCAACCTGCAATCCGGCCTGATCTACGGCTACATCGGCCAGGTGGATTACCTGATTAAGCGGATCCGCGCGGAACTGAACGCCCCGAACGCCTTCGTGGTGGCGACGGGCGGTATGGCGGTGCTCGTGGCGCAGGACGACACCAGCATCGACAAACTGGACGGGCTGCTGACGCTCAAAGGCCTTCGCATCCTGTACGACCGTAACCACTGAGAGGGAAGGTACCGGCATGACCAAACACATCACCATCGGTTTTCTGGGCTGTGGCAACGTGGGCAGCGGCGTATGGCGCCTGCTGGAAGGCTTCGGCGACGACATCGAGCACCGCGCGGGGCTGCGTTTCCATGTTAAGAGGGTGCTGGTGCGAAACCCCGAGAAGAAGCGGGACGTCGATTTCCCCGAAGGCGTACTGACGACCGACCCGGAGGATGTGTTCGGCGACCCCGAAATCCAGATCGTGGCGGAGTTTCTGGGCGGCGAGGAGCCGGCCCACCGCTACATGCTGCGCGCGCTCGACGCTGGCAAGACCGTGGTGACGGCCAATAAAGTCGCCTTCGCGCTGCACTGGCATGAATTGCAAAAAGCGGCCAAGGCAAGCGGCGCGGGCCTCTACTACGAAGCCGCCGTCTGCGGAGCCATCCCGATCATCCATTCGCTGGAAGAAAGTTTGCAGGCCAACCGGATCGACAAGATTTACGGCATCGTCAACGGCACCACCAACTACATTCTCACCCGCATGAGCAAGAACGGCGAGGACTTTAAAACCGTGCTTGCGGACGCGCAGAAGCTGGGCCTCGCCGAGCCCGACCCCGCCGCGGACGTGGAGGGGTTGGACGCCGCCTACAAGTTGAGCATTCTGGCTTCGCTGGCCTTCCACGGCCGCGTGCCTTTCGAGGACGTGTACGTGGAAGGCATCACCCGCGTGGGCGCGGAGGACATCCGCTGCGGGCAGGACCTGGGCTACACGCTCAAGCTGCTGGCCATCGCCAAGCGTAAGGGGCTGGAAGTGGAAACCCGCGTGCACCCCACCTTCATCCGCAGCGACCATCCGCTGGCCAACGTGGCTGGTTCCTTCAACGCCGTATATCTGCACGGCCACGCCTGCAAGGAAATGATGTTCCTGGGGCGCGGCGCGGGGGATATGCCCACGGCCAGCGCCATCGTCAGCGATCTGGAACGCGCGGCGAGCGTGCGTAGACACCAATACCCGACGTTCGAGAACGATCCGAACCCCAAAGTGATGCTGATGAACAACACGGACTGGCAGTGCCCCTTCTATATCCGCATGCTCGCCGCGGACGAGCCCGGCGTGCTCTACCGTATCGCCAAGTGTTTCGCCGACGAGGGCGTAAGCCTTGCGGCGGTGCAGCAGAAGGGCGAGCAGGCCAACGGTTGGGTAACGCTGGTGATCATCACCCACACGGCGAGCGAGCAGGCGATGCGCCGCGCCGTGGCAGGGCTGGATCAGAAGATCACGGCGCTCAAGAGCATCATCCGCGTGGAAGAGGAATAACCGCGCGTCCGACGGACGCTCAACAAGCCGATCTTCCGCTTTTCGGGGCGCGCCCGCGGACGGACGGGTGAAAACGGTCAAAGGAGACGATTATGAAGGAAATTCTTCTCACGATCGCGGTCGCGGCCGCAGGGTACCTGCTGGGGTGCGTCTCCACGGGGATACTGGTCAGCAACCGTTCGGGCGTGAACATCCGGGAGGTGGGCAGCCACAATACGGGCGCAAGCAACGTGCTGCGCGTACTGGGGCTGAAAAAGGGCCTCGTAACCTTTGTAGGCGACTTCTGCAAGGCCACGCTCGCCTGCTGGCTGGGCAGCCTGCTGCTGCCGGGCGCAACCTTCGGCATCAACGGCTTCGGAACGATGGTGGGCGGCCTGTTCGCGGTATTGGGGCACAACTGGCCGGTGTTCTTCGGTTTCAAGGGCGGCAAAGGCGTGGCCTGCTCGGCGGCGGTGATCTTTTTCGTCGATCCCCTGTGGGGCATCATCGCCATCGCCGTATGCGTAGCGTTGATCGCGATCACCCGTTTCATCAGCCTGGGCAGCATGGCGATGCTGCTGTGCTACATGGTGCTCATGATGGTCGCGCATCCGGGCGAATGGTTCGTATACGGCTTTACTGCGATGCTGTTTATTCTCGTGGTGATTCGTCACCGCACGAATATTAAGCGGCTGCTGAACGGTACGGAAAACAAGATCGGGCAGAAGGTATCAGAATAAAGGTATTTTATCAAAGTGAATGACGTTTACAAAGTTTTATCCAATTTGTTTGAACCTAATGGCGTCGTGGATGTTGATTACTTTGGAAATAATGATGAAGTAAACTTGCTTGGGTGGATTATTGAAAATTATCCCCAGGTTGATTTTGAGTACCCGGATGCTTACTATATAACAAATGATACAATCCTTATCATGGAACATTTTCGATATGATTGTTATAAAAACACTAAAAAAGGCAGTTTAGCACTTATGGAAAAAATCATATTGATGCCGAATTTGATAAAATGTTGGATTCTGATACTCAGAATTGTTTTAATATGATAGTTGACGCGCCATGCTCATACAGTGCCTATATTGAAAATGCCGTTAAGGTTTTTGATAAACATTACGCAAGAATTGGCGCATATATTAATCATGTAAAATCACAAATAACGTCAGATATGTATGTTAATTTTAAGATATGTTTTTTAATGGAAGATGTATCCATAATTGGGCCAACAGTTTTTCTAAATGGTCATATGGAGAACGTTCAAATAACGCTATGTAAAGAGTTTCTTGATCATCTCGCTAATCGTACGATGGTTGATTGGATTCTTAGCATACCTGCCAATAATCAGATAAACAGCCATACAAAGAAGAAGCTTGTATACTTTTATTCAAAAAAGTACATTGATGAGTACCAAAGAAATGCAAGGCCATATGCTCATATGAAGTTTATCTCGTGGCTCCCCCATATTGTTGGCGGAAAAATTCAAATTAAATAACTAACAGGCAAATCGACCTTATATGATGGATGTATATTTAACAGGTATGTAACGATTACAACAATTACACTTTTTATAAAATCAGCATGCAGTCACCGAAGGAGAAAAACCGATATTTTTCCTGTACGGCGACGCCGTACACGCGCAGCGCTTCCTCCCGGCCCATCAGGGCCGAAACGAGCATAAGCAGCGTGCTTTCCGGCAGGTGGAAGTTTGTAATCAGCGCGTCCACGGCCTTGTAGCGGTAGCCGGGCGTGATGAAAATGCCTGTCTCGCCGCTTTGCGGCTGTACGACGCCGTTCTCGTTCGTTACCGTTTCCAGCGTCCGCACGCTGGTGGTGCCCACGCAAACGCAGCGCCGTCCCGCCGCGCGCGCGGTGTTGATGCGGCCGGCGGCTTCCGGCGTCACCTCGTACTGTTCCACGTGCATCACGTGGTCTTCCACGTTCTCCGTTTTGACCGGGCGGAAGGTCCCCAGCCCCACGTGCAGCAGAATGGGCACCACGTCCACGCCCATGTTCCGGATTTCAGCAAGCAGTTCCGGGGTAAAGTGCAGCCCGGCGGTGGGGGCGGCAGCGCTGCCTTCCTCCTTGGCATATACGGTCTGGTAGCGGGTCTGGTCGGCCAGATGCTCGTGGATGTAGGGGGGCAGCGGCATCTGCCCCAGCCTGTCCAGCAGGGCCTCGAACACGCCCGCGTACAGGAAACGCACCATGCGGCCCCCGCTTTCCAGCGTGGACAGGATTTCGGCGCGCAGCAACCCGCCGCCGAAGGTGCACAGCGTGCCCGGCGGCAGCCTGCGGCCAGGCCGCACCAGCGTTTCCCATATGTCTTTTTCCCTGCGCTTCAGCAGCAGTATTTCCACGGGCACGCCGGTGTCTTCCTTTTCGCCCAGCAGCCGCGCGGGGATCACCTTGGTTTCGTTCAGCACCAGCGCGTCGCCGGGGACAAGAAAACGGGGCAGATCGTAGAAATGCAAATGCCGTATGGATTTGTCCGCTCGGTCGTACACCAGCATCCGGCTATGGTCGCGGGGTTCCACAGGCGTCTGGGCAATCAGCTCTTCCGGCAGGTCGTAATTAAAATCGCTTGTTTTCAAAGGGATACAGGCTCCGTTCAGATTTTCATTTGCTCGCTCCCGTCGTCCGTTTCGCCGGACGGGGCGAGGGGCTTGCGGCCCATATGCGCGTAGGCGGCGTTGGTGACTACGCGCCCGCGCGGCGTGCGCACCAAAAAGCCGAGCTGCATCAGGTACGGCTCGTATACGTCCTCGATGGTGGTGGCGTCCTCGCCGGTCATGGCGCTGAGCGTTTCCAACCCCACGGGGCCACCCGCGAACTTGTCCATCATGGTGGCGAGCATCGTGCGGTCCACCCGGTCCAGGCCGATGGCGTCCACGTCCAGCAGATCCAGCGCCCGTTTGGCAATCTCGCAGGTGATGCGGCCGTCCGCCTTGATCTGCGCGTAGTCCCGCACACGGCGCAGCATCCGGTTGGCGATGCGCGGCGTGCCCCGGCTGCGGCCCGCGATTTCCAGGATGCCCGGTTCGTCCGCCTCCACCTTCAAGATGCCCACGTTGCGGCGCAGGATGCAGGCCAGTTCGTCGCAGCTGTACATTTCCAGCCGGAACAGCAGGCCGAACCGGTCGCGCAGGGGCGCGGAAAGCAGCCCCGCGCGCGTGGTGGCCCCCACCAGTGTAAAACGCGGCAGGTTGATGCGGATGCTCCGCGCCGTTGGGCCCTTGCCGATCAGGATATCCAGCGCGTAGTCTTCCATGGCGGGGTAAAGCACCTCTTCCACGGAACGGCTGAGGCGGTGGATTTCGTCGATGAAAAGCACGTCCCCGTCCGACAGGTTGGTGAGGATGCTCGCCAGGTCGCCGGGGCGGTCGATGGCGGGGCCGCTTGTGATGCGGATGTTCTGCCCCATTTCCGCCGCGATGATCCCCGCCAGCGTCGTCTTGCCGAGGCCCGGCGGGCCGTACAGCAGCAGGTGATCCAGCGACTCGCGGCGCTTAAGCGCGGCCTCGATGGAGATGCGCAGGTTCTGTTTGATCGGCTCCTGACCCACGTAATCCCGAAGCGCCTTCGGGCGCAGGGTCGCTTCCTGCTCGTCCTCGCCCTCGCGGAAGCCGGTGGTGATCAAACGTTCGTCGTCGGGCATAATCAGACTCCTTTACGGACCGATGGAGATACTACATTTTCTGCGCCATGTTGCGCAGCGCCAGGCGGATCATCTCGTCCGCGGTTTCCGCTTTGCCTTTGGCACCCTTGAGCGCTCGGGCGGCTTCCTGCGGGGAGTACCCCAGCGCCTTCAAAGCCTGCATGGCCTCGCCCAGCGCGTCCTGCGCGGGCCCCTCCAGATCCAGCGCGGCGAACTCCTCGGCCTCCGCGCCGCCGGTCAGCGCGTCTTTGGCGATCTTATCCTTCAATTCCAGCGCGATGCGCTGCGCCGTTTTCTTGCCCACGCCCGGCGCGCGGCTAAGCATGGTTACGTCCCCGGTCAATATCGCCAGCCGCAGGTCGGAAAGCGGAAGGCTGCCCAGCACCAGCAGCGCGGACCTTGGGCCGATGCCCGTGACCGAGATGAGGTGCAGGAACATGTCCCGTTCCTCGCGGGCCATAAAACCGTACAGGTCCAGCGCGTCCTCGCGCACGCTCAGGTAGGTGTACAGGTGGCAGGGCTTTCCCGCCTGCGGCACGGCCGCCAGCGTGCTCATGCTGCACAGCAGCCGGAAGCCTACGCCGCCGGTCAGCAGCACTACTTCGCCCTCGCTCTTTTCCAGTACCGCGCCTTCGAGAAACGCGATCACGGCGAACCCCTCATTTCATCAAAAACTGCGCGCGCGCCGCGCCGGTGGCGGCGTGGGTAAGCGCGATGGCCAGCGCGTCTGCGGCGTCGTCCGGGCGCGCGACGGTTTCCATGTTCAGCAGCAGCTTCACCATTTCCTGTATCTGGCGCTTCTCGGCCTTGCCGTAGCCCACCATGGCCTGTTTCACCTGCATGGGGGTGTATTCGTACAGTTTGCCGGTGTACGCCGCGCATACGGCGACGCTGACGCCCCGCGCCGCGCCCACCGTGAGCGCCGTGGTTACGTTCTTGGCGAAAAACAGTTCCTCGAAGGCGATCTCCTCCGGCTGGAAGCGGACGAGAAGGGCTTCCATTTCGGAGCGGATCGCCAGAAGACGGTCGGGCAGCGTCTGCTCCGGCGTGGTGCAGATGCAGCCGTAATCCACGAGCTTCTGTCTGCCGCCCGCGGCCTCGATCACGCCCCAGCCCAGCGTAGCCAGCCCCGGATCGATGCCCAGAACGATCATGCGAACCTCCTTGAAGCGGGCTCGGGAGCCCCGCAAACACCTTTCATCATAAAAGCATCGGCGGCGTTTGTCAATCATACGGCGAACAAATGTTCATTCCGTTGCGAAGGGGCGCGCGAGGCGGTATAATGGCGGTATGACGAAGCCGAAAGGAACCGATATGAACGCCTACAAGACCCTGACGCGGGACGCGGGCACGGAGGAAACGGTGAAGAAAAGCCGGTTCATCGGCCGCGCCGCGCCGGTGGACACGGAGGAAGCCGCGCTGGCTTTTCTGGACATAGTACGGAAGGCGCATAAGACAGCCGACCATAACTGCTACGCCTATATCGTGGGGAAGAACGCGGGCGTGATGCGTTACGGCGACGACGGCGAGCCGGGCGGCACCGCGGGCCTGCCGATGATCGAGGTGCTGAAGGCGCGCGGGGTTACGGACTGCGCCGTGGTGGTCACACGCTATTTCGGCGGTATTCTGCTGGGGGCGGGTGGGCTGGCGCGTGCGTACGGCCGGGCCTGCGCCGCGGCGGTGAACGCCGCGGGCGTATGCGAGATGGTCCCTTCGGCGCGCTGGCTGCTGGAAGTGCCTTACTCCCTGTGGGACAAGGTACAGCACGCGCTGAAATCCCTTCCGGCCAGGCAGGAGCCGCCGGAATTCGCCGCAACCGTGCGTTTTCCGCTCGTATGCAGGCTGGCGGACACGGAGCGCGTGACGGCGGAATTACAGCGCGTGACGGACGGGCGCGCGAAACGTTTGGCGGCGGAAGAGTTATACGCCGCCTGGGAAGAACCGGAGGAGGGGTAACAGCCGATGGATCTGTTCGACATGATCGGCCCGGTGATGATCGGGCCCAGCTCGTCCCACACGGCGGGCGCGGCGCGCATCGGGAAGCTGGCGCGTATGTTACTGGGCGGCAGGCCCGTGGAAGCGGATATCGGCCTGTGGGGGTCGTTCCAGAAAACGTACCGGGGTCACGGCACCGACCGCGCGTTGGTGGGCGGGCTGCTGGGCATGGACGTGGACGACGAGCGCCTGCGTAACAGCCTTGCCCTGGCCGGGCAGGCGGGGCTGAAAGTGCGTTTTTACGACGCGAAGCTGCGCAACGCCCACCCCAACACCGTAGTCATGGATCTGGTGAACGACGACGGGAGGAAGCTTCGGTTGCAGGCGGCCTCCACGGGCGGCGGGGAGATCGTCGTCCAATCGGTAGACGGGCTGGAAACGGCCATATCCGGCCACGTGAACACGCTGGTGCTCACCTACCGGGATACTCCCGGCATGATCGCCGCCATCAGCGGGGAGGTAGCCGCCAGCCACATCAACATCGCGGCCATGCGCGTGTCCCGCTGCTCGGCGGGCGGCGAGGCGATGGTGACGCTGGAACTGGACGGCGCCGCCGACCGCGCGCTGACCGACCGGCTTTCGGCGCTCCGGGACGTGTACCATGTGGCTTATCTGGAAGCGCATCCGCAGGAACAGGGGAGGGACGAGCCATGCAGACCGTAGCGGAGATACTGGAAGCCGCGGGCCGGTGCGGAAGCATCGGCAGGGCGGCCCTGCGCTGGCAGGCGGAGCAGGACGGCACGGGAGAGGACGCGGCGTTCGCCCGCATGACCGGACGGCTGGCCGTAATGAAACAGAGCGTGAAGGACGGCCTGAACCCCGGCTTGCGCTCCCTGTCCGGCCGGGTCGGCGGGCAGGCCGCAAAGCTGGCCGCACCGGAAAACGCGGGGCGTTTCGGCATCATAGGCACTGCCTGCGCGTATGCGGTGGCAGTGGCGGAGAGCAACGCCTGCATGGGCAAGATCGTGGCCGCGCCCACGGCGGGAAGCTGCGGTATTCTGCCCGGCGTGCTGTTGGCGGCACAGGAGCAAGATGGCTTTACGGACGACACGCTGACGCTGGTACTGTTTACCGCCGCGGCGGTCGGGCGGGCGATCGCTCTGCAGGCAACGGTGAGCGGCGCGGAAGGCGGCTGTCAGGCGGAATGCGGCGCGGCGGCGGGCATGGCCGCGGCGGCGCTGGCGGAGCTGTACGGCGGTACGCCTACACAGGCGACGGACGCCTGCGCCTTCGCGCTGATGAACACGCTGGGGCTGGTGTGCGATCCCGTCAAAGGGCTGGTGGAGATTCCCTGCGTATACCGTAACGCGGGCTGCGCCGCGCAGGCGGTTACCGCCGCGCAGCTGGCGCTGTCGGGTGTAGCGTGCCCCATTCCATGCGACGAGATGATCCTCGCCATGAAGGACGTAGGGGACGCGCTGCCGGCTTCCCTGAGGGAAACGGGGGAAGGGGGCTGCGCGGCGTGCGCGAGGATGATGAAGTAGCGGGGCTGCTTCCTCATGGTAAAGTGGTTTTACGGGGGAAAGGGAACGCGCCCTGCGGGGCGCGGCAGGGGCTTTCCGCTCGCCCCTGCACCCTTCGGGCGTCTGCGGTTATTTAGGGGCGGTGCTCCTTGCGGTTTCCGGGGAGGGGAACGCGCCCTGCGGGGCGCGGCAGGGGCTTCCGCTCGCCCCTGCACCCTTCGGGCGTCTGCGGTTATTTAGGGCGCGATACTCCCTCTTCGGAGTACAGGATAGTCGTCCGCATTCGCCCGCGGGCAAACACGACCGACGAGCCTGTCCATCCTGCGAGGGAGCACCGCGCCCCCCGAGCACCTGGCCGCAGGCGGGGAGGGAAAAATATGACGAAGGGAACAAAGGGTATGCGCGAAAACTGTTCCTTGAACGACGGGGCACAGGCGGAGAGGAACGACGGGACGCAGGAAACAAAGAGCATTACGAAATTGCCGCGCTAAGAGCAACGGCCGCGGACGGGATAAGGAAAGGAACGGGGAACGGCAAGAAACGGAATAAGTTCATTTGAATAGATATTGAGTAGTAAATTGTTGATAGAAAAAGGAGGCGGACATGCCGCCTCCTTTACGTAGGGATTGTTATCCGGAAAGGCACTACGCCTTCTTCACCGCCAGCGCGCGAGTGGCGTTCAGAATCGCCAGCAGGCTTACGCCCACGTCCGCGAAAACCGCCAGCCACATGTCCGCCAGCCCGAAGGAGATCAGCGCCAGCACCGAAAGCTTCACGCCCAGCGCGAAGCCGATGTTCTGCCGCGCGATGGCCAGCGTATGCCGGGCGATGCGCATTGCCAGCGGCAGCCTGCGGGGATCGTCGTCCATCAGCACCACGTCGGCGGCTTCCACCGCGGCGTCGCTGCCCAGCGCGCCCATCGCCACGCCCACGTCCGCGCGGGTCAGCGCGGGCGCGTCGTTTACGCCGTCACCCACGAAAAGCAGCCTGCCCTTCCGGGCCGCCGTTTCCGCAAGCAATTCTTCCACCTTCGTCACCTTGTCGGCGGGCAGAAGCTGCGCGTGCGTCTCGTCCAGCCCCAGTTCGTTCGCCACCCGGTCGGCCACGGCCTGCGCGTCGCCGGTCAACATCACGGTTCTGCGCACGCCTTCCCGCCGGAGTGCCGCCACGGCCTCCTTCGCGCCGGGCTTCACCCGGTCGGAGATGACGATATGGCCCAGGTATACGCCGTTTTGCGCCACGTGGACGACGGTGCTGCCCTCGTGCGGGCAGTCGGGCGGGGTTACGCCGATGGAGGCCATCAGCTTTTCGTTGCCCGCGTACACCGTATGCCCGTCCAGCCCGGCGGCCACGCCCTGCCCGGGAATCTCCCGTACGTCCGCCAACGCGCCGGAGGATACCGGCAGGCGGTAATGCGCCCGAATGGAGCGGCTGATGGGATGGTTGGAGAAGCTTTCCACCGTGGCGGCCAGCCGCATCAGTTCCTGTTCGGTCACCTTGTCGGGGTGAACGACCGTGACCTGAAAGCTGCCCTCGGTCAGCGTGCCCGTCTTGTCGAACACCACGGTATCGACGTCGGCCAGTTGCTCCAGATAGTTGCTGCCTTTCACCAGAATACCGTTCCGGCTCGCGCCGCCGATACCGCCGAAGAACGTAAGCGGCACCGAGATCACCAGCGCGCACGGGCAGGAAACCACCAGAAAACTCAGCGCGCGCTCGCCCCACACGCGCCACCCGCCGCCCGCAAGCAGCGGAGGCAACACGAACAGCAGCAGCGCGGCCAGGCACACCGCGGGCGTGTATACGCGCGCGAAACGGGTGATCAGGGTCTCGGTGCGCGCCTTTTTCGCGCCCGCGCGTTCCACCAGATCGAGAATCTTGGCGACGGTGGATTCCTCGTAGCGCTTCGTTACCGTTATCCGCAGGAGGCCGCTCTGGTTCACGCTCCCGCTGACCACGTCGTCCCCGGCGGCTACGTCCACGGGAAGGCTTTCCCCGGTCAGCGCCGACGCGTCCACGGCGGAGGCACCTTCCAGCACCACGCCGTCCAGCGGTACGCGTTCCCCGGGTTTTACGACGATCGTTTCGCCCACGGCCACCGCATCCGGTGATACGGACAGCAGTTCGCCGCCGCGCTCCACGGCGGCGGTATCGGGGCGGATATCCATCAGCGCCGCGATGGAACGGCGGCTCTTACCCAGCGCGTATCCCTGAAACAGTTCGCCCAGCTGGTATAGAAGCATCACGGCCACCGCCTCCGGCATTTCGCCGATTGCCAGCGCGCCGAGCGTCGCCACGGACATCAGGAAGTTTTCGTCGAAGATCTCGCCGTGAAACAGGTTTTCCCCGGCTTCCCTCAGCACCGGGAAGCCTACCAGCGCGTACGCTGCCAGAAACAGCGCGAAGCGCACGGCGGGTTGGGTAATCAGCAGCGCCGCGGCGAAAAGCACGGCGGCCGACAGAATGATGATCAGCGTCCGTTTCTGCTCCCGTGTCATACCGTCCACCCCTTTATTCGTTTACGTGCTCCATACCCTGCCCCAGAATCGTGCGCACGTGGCCGTCCGCAAGGCCGTAGAACACGGTCTTGCCTTCGCGGCGCGCGGATACCAGCTTGCTGCGCTTGAGCAGCGCCAATTGATGGGAAATGGCGCTCTGGCTCATGCCGAGCATCGTGGCGATATCGCACACGCACATTTCGCTGGCGAACAGGCAAAAGAGGATGCGGATGCGCGTGGAATCCCCGAAGAGCTTGAAAAGCTCGCTCAGGTCGAACAGCGTATCCTCGCCGGGGATTTCGGCGGCGGCGCGCCGCACGACGTCCTCGTGCACGCAGACGAATTCGCATCGGGGGGCCTCCGGGATGTCCCGCATAACTGATCACTCCTTCATATGAGCAAACGTTCATATATAATATAGTACGAACGCGCCTCCCTGTCAAGAGGAAAGCGCAAGATGTTTGTGGTTACCGTTTTTCAACGCACTCGCGCAGTGGAGCCCAGGCCGCCAGAAGCGCGTCCGGCTTCCAGCGCGCGTTGGCGGGGCTGGTGGAGGGCAGCGTTACGGCGGGCACGCCGGTTGCCGTCTCCGCGAAGCGGCGGTACAGCGCGGCGGCGGCCTGACCGTTGCAAAAAACACCCCGGATCGGCGCTTTGGCAAGCAGCGCGGCGATATCGTTGGGCACGGGGTTGCGGATGCTGCCGTCCGCGCTGCCGGTGATGTCGCAGGAAGCCAGCACGTCCCATAGCGCGACGCGGTTTGCCAGCAGTAACGAACGCTTCTCCGCGATCGTCAAAGGTATCCGCATGGCGAAAAGCGCGGCCGTCAGCGGCCAGAAACGGTTTTGCGGGTGGCCGTAATAGAACGCGTTCCCGCGGGACATTACGGAGGGAAACGTGCCCAGCACAAGCGCCAGCGAGTCCGTATTCCACACCGGTTCGAAGGGATGCGCGATGTTCCGGTAGGTTTCCGCCATTTGCCCGCCCCCTTTCCAAGAGAAGCTTACCGCGCGGGAGGCCGTTTTTCAAGCGGCTTTGCGGAGACGAGAAATGATTGTTCACGGTTTATCCATATTTGGGTTATCTATTGCTCACGTTTTTCATGTATGATACCATGGTGAGAACGAGGGTTCAGCCTTGTGAGGAGGTCTCAAACATGGCCAAGACCATCGGCATCGACCTGGGCACCACCAATTCCTGCGTCGCCTTTCTGGAGAACGGCGACCCCGTCGTTATCCCCAACGCCGAAGGCGGGCGCACCACGCCCTCTGTCGTCGCCTTTACGAAGGACGGGGAACGCATCGTGGGCAGCGCCGCCAAGCGGCAGGCGGTGACCAACAGCGAACGCACGATTTCCAGCATCAAGCGGGAAATGGGCACCGACAACCGCGTGAAGATCGACGGCAAGGCGTACACGCCGCAGGAGATCAGCGCGATCATTTTACAGAAGCTTAAAACCGACGCGGAAGCCTACCTGGGCGAAAAGGTGACGGACGCGGTGATCACCGTACCCGCCTATTTCAGCGACAGCCAGCGGCAGGCCACCAAAGACGCGGGGAAAATCGCCGGGCTAAACGTACTGCGCATCATCAACGAACCCACCGCCGCCGCGCTGGCCTACGGCGCGGACAAGGGCGAGAGCATGAAGGTGATGGTGTACGATCTGGGCGGCGGCACCTTCGACGTGAGCATTCTGG
The DNA here is from genome assembly GCA_964497495.1 of uncultured Oscillospiraceae bacterium. GTDB lineage: Bacteria > Bacillota > Clostridia > Christensenellales > Aristaeellaceae > CAXXOK01. Next base: position 25,543 of record CAZCCZ010000014.1, on the reverse strand, counting down.
ACATCAACCGGGACGTGATCGAGGTGCTGGCCACCGCGGGCAACAACCGGTTGGGCGGCGACGATTTCGACCAGTGCGTCGTCAGCTGGCTGCTGGAGGACTTCAAGAAAAAAGAGAAGATCGACCTCACCCGCGACCCCACCGCCATGCAGCGCGTACGCGAAGCCGCCGAGAAGGCCAAGATCGAGCTGAGCGCCGCGGCCACCACCACCGTCAGCCTGCCTTTCATCGCAAGCGGCCGGGATGGGGCCAAGCATCTGGAAGCCACGCTGACCCGTGCCAAGTTCGACGACCTGACCCGGAGCCTGGTGGACGCCACCATGGGCCCCGTACGGCAGGCCATGAGCGACGCGGGGCTGAAACCCGCCGAACTGGGCCGCGTGCTGCTGGTGGGCGGAAGCACGCGCATCCCCGCCGTACAGGAAGCCGTGAAACGCTTTACCGGCCACGAGCCCAGCAAGGGCGTCAACCCCGACGAGTGCGTAGCCGTGGGCGCGGCGCTGCAGGGCGGCGTGCTGCAGGGGCAGGTAACGGGCCTGCTGCTTTTGGACGTAACCCCGCTTTCGCTGGGCATCGAAACGGTGGGGGATGTGTTCAGCCGCCTCATCGACCGCAACACTCCGATTCCGGTGAAGCGCAGCCAGGTGTTCACCACCGCCGCCAATTTCCAGACGCAGGTGGAAATCCACGTGCTGCAGGGGGAGCGGGAAATCGCCAGCTACAACAAGACGCTGGGTAAGTTCAAACTCAACGGCATCCGGCGGGCGCTGCGCGGCATCCCGCAGATCGAGGTGACGTTCGCCATCGACGCCAACGGCATCGTCAATGTTTCCGCCAAGGATCTGGGCACGGGCAGACATCAGGAGATCGTGCTGACGCAAAGCTCCAACATGTCCTCCTCGGAGATCGACCACGCCGTGGCGGACGCCGAGCGCTACGCGGCGGACGACCGCCTGCGCAAGCAGAGCGGGGAACTGCGCAACCGCGGCGAACAGCTCTGCTACGAGGCGAAAAGCGCCCAGCGCAAGCTGAAACCGGAGGACAGGGACCATATGGAAACGCTCCGCAAGCGCGTGCAGCAGGCGCTGGACGACCAGAACGATTCGGAACTCAAGGCCGCCAGCGAGGAGCTGGAACAGGCGCTGGCCGCCGCCGGGCGGTTTACCGGCTCCACCGGCGCGGGCGCAGGCGAGGACGGCGCCATGGACGCGCAGTACACCGCCACGGAGAAGCAGGATCAGGAACGCAAGTAGCCCCAAACGGCCGGGAAAAGGAGCGCTCATGTTCGGGTACGTGACCATCAATCCGGCGGAGCTGAAGGAACGCAGCCGCCTCCGCTACCAGGCGTTTTACTGCGGCCTGTGCCGCACGCTCACGAGCCGGTACGGCAACCTGGGCAGGCTGACGCTGAGCAACGACATGACCTTTCTGATGATCCTCCTGAGTTCGCTTTACGAGCCGGAGGAAACGATGACCAGGGGCCGTTGCCTGCCGCACCCGATCAAGGCGCGGGAGGCCGTAAGCAACGAGCTCGGCGGATACTGCGCGGATATGAACATCGCGCTGGCCTACCACAAGTGCCGCGACGACTGGACGGACGACCGGAGCCTGGCGGGAAAGGCCGAGGCGAAGCTGCTGGAAAAGGCGTACCGGGAGGTGGAGAAGCGCTACCCCGAAAAGTGCGCCGCCATCGAGAACTGTCTGGCGGACATCGGCAGGCTGGAACAGGAGCGCTGCCTGGAAGCCGACGCCCCCGCCAACCTTACCGCGCGGATGCTGGGCGAGGTGTTCGCCTACCGGGACGATTACTGGGCCCAGCCGATGCGGGCCATCGGCGAAGGGCTGGGCCGATTTATCTACCTGATGGACGCCTACGACGATCTGCCCGCGGATATCCGGCGCAAACGGTACAACCCGCTGGTACGGTACCGCGAACAGACCGATTTTGAAAGCCTCGTGCTGGACAGCCTGACGATGGTGATCGCGGAGTGCACGCAGGCGTTCGAGCTTCTGCCGCTGGTGCAGGATCTGGAGATCCTGCGCAACATCCTCTATTCGGGCGTGTGGGTGCGTTACCAGCAGAAGCAGGCCCGGCTCAACCGCGCGCAAAACAAGCTGAAGGAGAGTGGCCATGAACAGAGATCCGTATGAGGTGCTGGGCGTCTCCCGAACCGCGACGGACGACGAAATCAAGGCCGCCTACCGTAAGCTTGCCAAGAAATACCACCCGGATCTCAACAACGGCAGTCCCCAGGCGGAAACCAAGATGAAGGAAGTCAACGAGGCGTACACGATCCTCATCAAGCACAAGGGGCAGGGGTACGATGGGGGAAGCGGCGGGTATCGGGACGCTGGCGGCGCCGGCGGTTACAATGGGTACGGCGGTTACGGTTCAGGCGGGAACTACGGCGGCTACGGCCCGGGTGGCGGGTACGGAGACTCCGGCAATTCCGGCAACTCCGGGGATTTCGACCCCTTCTTCGGCTTCGGCGACTTTTTCCGCCGTGCCGGGCAGCAGCAGGCTTACCGGGACGGCGAGACAACTTACACGGAGTACGACCCGACGCTGAAAAACGTGGAGTCTGAAGTGCTCTCCGGGAATTATTCCAGCGCCGCGCAGATGCTCAACGGCATCCTCGAGCGCCGCGCCGCCTGGTACTACTGGAGCGCGCGGGTCAGCATCGGGTTGGGCAACCGCGTGGCGGCGCTCAACTACGCGCGCAGAGCCGTAGCCATGGCGCCGGACGAGGCCGCCTACCGCGAGCTGCTGTCCACCCTGCAATCCGGCGGGCAGAGCTACCGGCAGTACGGCAGCCAGCGCGGGTTCACCGGCGCACTGTGCGCCAACCCCTGCCTGTCCCTTATCCTCATCAACCTGCTGTGCAACTGCTGCTGCATGAACGGGCGCGGCGGCGCTTATTGCTGTTAAACGTAAGGAGGAAACCGCATGTCCTTTTGGCAGAAGATCAAACAGACTTTCCGTTCCTTTATGGCGGGTCGCCACGGCGTGGACAAGCTTTCCATGGCGCTCGTCTGGGGCGGCCTGATTATCTACGTGCTTTCGGCAGTCTTGAAATCCGGCATTTTAGGCCTGCTGTCGATGGCGGTGTACGTGTACACGCTGTTTCGCGTGTTTTCCCGTAACGAGCGCAAGCGCGCGGACGAGAACCGCCGCTACCTCGCCTTTACCAGCGGCCTGTCCACCGGTTCCCGGCAGGCGCGCAACCGGTTTAAAAACCGCAGGCAGTTCAAGTATTTCCGGTGCCCCAACTGCCACGCGTGGCTGAAGCTCCCGCGCCGCGCGGGTGTGGTGACGGTCACGTGCGGCCGGTGCCATAACAGCTTTACGCAGAAGGCGTAGGCCCTTCTCAGGGTTTTGGCGCGTTTCTCGGATTCCGGGCCGGAATACAAACGCTTGTTTGCATTCCGGCCCGGTTGTGCTATAATAGGACGAAACCTGAACCGGAGGAGAACGCCATGAACCGTTTCGTGCTCAAATCACCCTATCAGGCCAACGGCGACCAACCCGCGGCCATCACGAGCCTCGCCGACGGCGTGAAGAACGGGCTGAAAGACCAGGTGCTGCTGGGCGTCACCGGCAGCGGCAAGACGTTTACGATGGCGTCCATCATCGAGCGGGTGCAGAAGCCCACGCTGGTGATCGCCCACAACAAAACGCTGGCCGCGCAGCTTTGCAGCGAATTCCGCGCCTTCTTCCCGGACAGCGCCGTGGAGTACTTCGTAAGCTATTACGATTACTACCAGCCGGAGGCCTACATCGCCTCCACCGACACCTACATCGAAAAGGAAACCTCCGTCAACGAGGAGATCGACCGTCTGCGCCACAGCGCCACGGCCGCCGTGCGGGAGCGCAGCGATGTGATCATCGTGGCGAGCGTCAGCTGCATCTATTCGATGGGGGACCCCGCCGAGTACGAGGGCATGATGGTGAGCATGCGCCCCGGCATGAAGATCGGGCGGGACGAGCTGATCGACCGGCTGGTGGAGATTCAGTACACGCGCAACGATTTCGAGTTTACGCGCGGCAGCTTCCGCGTGCGCGGGGACGTGCTGGAGATCATCCCCGCCAACGAGCGGGAGCACGCCCTGCGCGTGGAGTTTTTCGGCGACGAGATCGAGCGTATCCGCGAGGTGGAAGTGGTGACGGGCAACGCGACCAGCACGCTGGAACACGCGCTGGTGTTCCCCGCCACGCACTACGCCATGGATCGGGAGAAGATGAACGCGCAGCTTTCCGTGATCGAAGCGGATATGGAGAAGCGCGTGCAGGAGTTGAAGGACGAAGGCCAGCCGCTGTACGCCATGCGGCTTCGCCAGCGCACGCAGTACGACATCGAGATGATGCGGCAGATCGGTTTTTGCACGGGCATCGAGAACTACAGTCGCTATTTCGACGGCCGCAAGCCCGGCGATGCGCCCTACAGCCTGCTTAGCTACTTTCCCAAGGACTTTCTGATGTTCATCGACGAATGCCACGTGAGCGTGCCGCAGATACGCGGCATGTTCAACGGCGACCGCGCCCGCAAGAAGGAACTGGTGGACTACGGCTTCCGCCTGCCCTCCGCGTTCGACAACCGTCCGCTGGTGTTTTCGGAGTTCCGGGAGCGCCAGAACCAGACCATCTACGTCAGCGCCACGCCCGGGGAGTACGAACTGGGCATCGCGCAGAACGTGGTGGAGCAGATCATCCGCCCCACAGGGCTTCTGGACCCGCTGATTCAGCTGAAGCCCGCTACCGGGCAGGTGGACGATCTGGTGGGGGAGATCAACCGGACGGTGGAAAAGGGCGACCGGGTGCTGGTAACGACGCTGACCAAGCGCATGGCCGAAAGCCTGACGGACTACCTGAAAAACCTCGGCATCCGCGTAAGGTACCTGCACAGCGACATCCAGACCATGGAACGCACGGAGCTGATCCGCGACCTGCGGCTGGGTGAGTTCGACGTGCTGGTGGGCATCAACCTTCTGCGCGAGGGGCTGGACATGCCGGAGGTGAGCCTGGTGGCGATTCTGGACGCGGACAAGGAAGGTTTCCTGCGCAGCCAGACCTCGCTGATCCAGACCATCGGGCGCGCCGCGCGCAACGTGGAAGGCCGCGTGATCCTTTACGGGGACACGCTGACGGACAGCATGATGAACGCCGTCAACGAGACCAACCGCCGCCGCAACCTGCAGGAAGCCTACAACCGCCTTAACGGCATCACCCCGCAGAGCGTTAAGAGCACGGTGCAGGCGCTGTTGAAGATCACCAACGATTTCAGTGCCGGCGGGCAGGAGGGCATGAGCGAGGAAGAAAAGCAGGAACTGCTGAAAAGCATCGAGGATCAGATGCTTTCCGCGGCCAAATCGCTGGACTTCGAGAAGGCCGCCAAACTGCGGGACGAGCTTTTCAACCTGAAGGGCGAGAGCCGGAACGTGCAAAAGCCGCAGGTGAAGCGGCGGCGCAGGCTCAAGAAGCCGCACCGGTAATACGGACCGGCCCCCTCCGCGGGCTTTGCGCCCCGGAGGGGGCCGGTTTCACGCGCCGGGATCGGTTCGCTCCGGCGGCCGGAAAAGCGATAAGCCGGGCTTCGGCGCCTTCGCCGCGGCCCGATGCGCCGGGAACGGGAACCCGCCGGACGTAAACAAAGCGGGGGAACCGTTTGACTTCTGCATGGGCGTGTGCTATTCTAAAAACTAACGTCGGGGACTGTTGCTTATGGGAGGTATCCGTGGATGCGGTCGCAGGAGCGGGACGCGCAGACCGGCGCGCCGGCGGAGGAACTCCCGTACTGGAACGGCAGGCTGAGCCACCCTTTTTACAGCAAAGTGATCAAGCGGATCATCGATCTGGCACTGGCGCTCGTGCTGTTGATACCCGGCCTGCTCGTCATGCTGCCCATCGCGCTGGCCGTGCGGCTGTCGTCCCCCGGCCCCGTGCTGTACCGGGCGCCCCGGGGCGGTTACCATAACCGGCCGTTTCACATCCTCAAATTCCGCACGATGGTCGTGGGCGCGGACCGGCAGGGCGGCACCACCGCGCTGGACGATCCGCGGGTCACCCGCGTGGGGCGCGCGCTGAGACGCACGAAGATGGACGAGCTTCCTCAGCTGTTCAACGTCTTTAAAGGGGATATGAGCTTCATCGGCCCCAGGCCGGAGCTTCTGAAATATACCGCGCGGTACGACGAAACGCAGCAATGCATCCTCTGGGTACGACCGGGCATCAGCGACCCGAGCTCCATCCGGCTCATCAGCCTGGATGAGAAGGTGGGGCACGACGATCCGGAGGGCGCGTACGAGCGCGACATTTTGGAAGAGAAGAACCGTATGCGCGTGGCGTACGCCCGGCGGCAGTCCTTCGGGCTGGACGGGGTGCTGCTCTTTCAAACCGTCGCCTGCGTGCTGGGCAGGCTGTTTAGCCGTGCCCCCGAAACGCATTGATTTCCGGCTCGCGCCGCGCGCTTTCCTGCGCGGCTGCCGGCAAAGGAGCGTTCCTTTCATGAGCTACGAGAAAAGCAGAAGCCTCGCCTACAAGGTGCGCCGTCACGCGCTGGATATGACCAGCCGCGGCGGCACCGCGCATATCGGCAGTATTTTTTCCATGGCGGACATCGTGGCGGTGCTGTACGCGGACGTGATGAACCACGACCCGAAGAACCCGAAATGGCCGGGGCGCGACCGCCTGGTTTTAAGCAAGGGCCACGCGGGCGCGGGCATCTACGCGGCGCTGGCCGAGTGCGGCTATTTTCCCGTCAGCGAGCTGGAAACGCACTGCCAGAACGGCAGCAGGCTCAGCGGGCACGTGAGCCACAAGGGCGTGCCGGGCGTGGAAGCCAGCACCGGCTCGCTGGGGCAGGGGCTGCCCATGGCCATGGGTATGGCGATGGCCGCCAAACTGAACGGTGAAACCCACCGCGTATACTGCATCATCGGGGACGGCGAATGCGACGAGGGGGCCGTGTGGGAAACCGCGCTGATCGCCAACCAGTATCGGCTGGACAACTTCATCGTTACGGTGGACTTTAACAAAATCCAGTCCCTGACCAGCGTGGAGAACACCATCAAGCTGGAACCGCTGGACGGGAAATGGGCGAGCTTCGGCTGGCACGTGATCCGCATCGACGGGCACGACCACGCCGCCCTGCACGCCGCCTACGACGAGGCGAAAGCCGCGTTCGGCAAGGGCAAGCCCGTCGTGGTGATCGCAGACACCGTGAAGGGGAAGGGCGTCAGCTTTATGGAAAACGACGTGCTGTGGCATTACCGCACCGCGCGCGGCGAAGAATATGACGCGGCGCTGGCGGAACTGGAGGCGCACAAACCGTGAGAGATACCTTTACCCGCTGCCTGGCGGAGGAGGCCCGCAGGAATAAAGACCTCGTGCTCATCACGGGCGACCTGGGTTTCGGCGTGCTGTTCCCTTTTATTAAGGAGTTTCCCGCCCAGTTCATCAACGCGGGCATTTCCGAGCAGGCGATGATGAGCATGGCCGCCGGCATGGCGCTGGAAGGCAAGACCGTCGTGGTGTATTCCATCGGCAATTTTCCCACCCTCCGGTGCCTGGAGCAGATACGCAACTGCTGCGCCTACCACGAGGTGAACGTGAAAATTGTCTGCGTCGGCGCGGGTTTTACCTACGGAACCCTTGGGATGACCCACCACGCCACGGAGGACATGAGCGCGCTCCGGATCCTGCCGGGCGTCACCGTGTACGCGCCCGCGGACAGCGTGGAAACCGAAGCGGTCATGGCGCGGTTCCTGACCGAGCCGGGCGTGGCCTACCTGCGCATCGGGCGCGGCGGCGAACCCGTGTTCCACGACCTCGAAAAGCTGCGCGGCTACGAAACCGGTAAAGCGGTCCCGTACTGCGAAGGGAAGGACGCCTATATTCTGACCGCCGGAAGCATACTGGCCGGCGCCGTGGAAGCGCAGAAACTGCTTGCCCAACGCGGGTACAGCGTTGGCGTGGCGAGTTTCCCCACGGTCAAGCCCATGGACGAAGCTTACCTGCAAACCCTGTGCGAAACCGTGCCCGTGCTGTTCACGCTGGAAGAGCATACGGTCATCGGCGGCCTCGGCGGGGCGGTATGCGAAGCGGTGTGCGGGTTTCCCGGACGTCGCGCCCGCGTGGTGCGTATCGGCATGAATGACCGGTACAGCTCCATCGTAGGCAACCAGGCCTATTTGGAAGCCTTTTACGGGCTGGACGGGCAAAGCGTCGCCGATAAGGCGCAGGCCGTGCTGGAAGGCAGGGCGTAAGGAAAGCGCGAGACAAACGATGACCCCGCCAAAATCCAGCGGGGTCATCGTTTGTCTCGGACGGGCGCGGGGGTTCCGGCCCGGCTGTTTTCTTATTCTTCCTGCGCGTATTTGGCCGCGCGCGCGATGGCGCAATCCACGCTGCGGCGACACAGGTCCACGAAGTCGTCCGCGCTCCGGGGCTTACGCTCGCGCAGCCACCGTACGATGGAACAGCGGAAAGCGTCGCTGTAGAAATTGCAGTAAAATTCCCGGAAGTCGTCGTCCCGGATTTCCTGATGCAGGTATGCGCTCAGAATCGCTTCCAGCGTTTCGTTGAAGGTATCGGCGAAGGCGTTCTGTCCGTCGATAGCGAAAGCGTTGAGGTAAAACGCCCGGTTTTCGGCGAAATACGCGCACACGCGGCGCATGTAGCTCCACAGCTCCGTTTGGGCCGTGGTATCCAGCAATTGCATGAACTCGCTGTAAAACACCCAGTTGAGCAGATCGTATTTATCCTGAAAATGATAATAGAAGCTCTTGCGGTGCATGCCGCAATGCTCGCAGATTTCCCCGACGCTGATTTTGTGGAAAGGCTTCGTCTGCATCAGGGATTTCAGGGAGGCGCCCAGCGCCCGTTTGGTGATATTCGCTTCGGGCACGGTGCGCCGCCTCCTTTACCGATGATGACGGACGCGCGGCATCGTCAGCCGGATCAGTTCCTCCAGCGTTCGCTCCCCGAAGGCCGGAGCATCCGTTCCCGCGGGATAGAGCACCGAGCCGTCCGCGCCGAGCACGAGCATACACTGCTCGTCCGAAATAATGTGGTCCACCTGCTGAAGATCGTTATACAGGTCGATGGGGAACAGGGGATAACGGCCGTCGCCGCGTATCGCCAGCACCTTCGCGTTAACGCGCGCGCGCGTTTCCTCGTCGCAGTCGCCGGAGGATATTAAGAACAGGAAGGGGTAGCCCTGCTCCACCACGTTTTGCAGGAATGCGTCCGAAAGCAGCGTGTCCGCGTTTACTGCGTTATATTCGCAGTTCAAACCGAACATCCTCTTTTTTTTCGCCAACACGCCGCCGATTTCCGGGCAGGAAGGGTCTCCGCCGCGGGGCACGACGAGCGTGTTGCAAAGCAGCGCGTCGCTCGCTGCCAGGCGCGCGTTCATCGCGCCGTCGGTGGAAAGCAGGAAAAACGCGCTGCCGGAAAAGCGCTCCGCCGTCTGAAGCACCGAATCCAGATCGGCGGTCTGCTCGCCCGCGAACAGGAAATAGGTATAGATACCAAGCTTTTGCCCCTGCTCCACCAGCGCTGCCAGATCCGGCGTACGTCCGGCGGGCCTGCCCAGATCCACGAGCACCGTCCAGGGGACGTTGACGCCTTCTCTTTTCTCATACGCGCGGATCACCTTCGCGCCCATCGTCCAGCTCATATAGCCGACGTTGAAACCGAGGGTTTCCAGCGTTTTGGGATCGGCGTTGCGAATCAGCGAGGTTACGAGGGCGTAATAAGCGCTGTCCCGCTTCTTCAGGGTTTTATGCGCGTCGGTGAAAAACGTTTGCTGATACCGTCCCCGGCCGAACTGCATACCCAAATCCACCAGCCTGCGGATGCTTCGGTTGGGGTCACGGCGGATATCGCGGATGCCCTTGCTGACCGCGTTGAGGATCGCCGCTCTGATGACGGGCTGATTATCCATATTGGCCTCCGGTAACGTAACTTCGTCCTGCGGGGATATCTGCGGTCAGACGCCGGTTCCGTTACAGCGTGGGGCGAATCCGGTCCACCGTGGCGTGGGCTTCCCGGGCGTACCGGCGCTGCTTGCCCGCGTTGATTTTCTTCTTTTTCTCCCACCGTTCGGGGCCGCCGCTGGTTTCCCAAAGCCTCTCCGATACGGGTGCCCAGCGTTCGGAGCAGGCCTTGCACTTGCTGCACAGCGCGCGTGCCTCCTCCGGGCTTTCCATGTCGGTGGATTTCGCGCCGCAGGCTTCCACCATTTCGGCAAGCTTGCCGTAGTTGTCCAGAAGCGGGCATGGACGCAGCATATTGTCGTTGAAGGGCTGGTTTTCGTAATACTGCATGAACAGCGGGCTCTGGTACGCCTGTAAAAGCGTTTTGCTGGCGATGTTGGAATCGCTGTAATGGATAAAGGCGCAGGGTTCGATATCCCCGTTGGCGTTGATGTGCAGGTAGCGGCGGCCGCCCGCGATACAGCCGTCGGCGTATTCGCCGTCGTTCCAGAAGTCCATGGTGAAGATCGATTTGGTGTTGCGGAAGGCGCGAATCTGGTGGTACATGAACTCCCGCTGCTCGGCCGTGGCCAGCAGTTCCGGCACGGCGTCCTTGCCGATGGGGATATAGGTGAACAGCCACATGAACTTCGCGCCCAGGCGGATCATTTCGTCGAAGTAGGCCTCGCTGCCGATCTCGTCGGCATTGTGGGAGGTATAGCAACAGCTTACGCCGAAGGCGAGCTTCTTGCGTTTCAGCAACTCCATGGCCTTAACCACTTTATCGTAGGTGCCCTCGCCGCGGCGGCTGTCCGTAGCCTCGGAAAAGCCCTCCACGCTGATGGCGGGCACGAAGTTCTTGACGCGCAGCATTTCGTCGGTAAAGGCCTCGTCGATCAGCGTGCCGTTGGTGAAGGAGAGGAACGCGCAGTCCGGGTGCCGCTCGCAAAGCGTGATGATGTCCTTCTTGCGCACCAGCGGTTCGCCGCCGGAGTAGATGAAGAAGTAGGTGCCCATCTTGGTGGCCTGCTTCACGATGTCGTCCAGCTGCTCCAGGCTCATGTTGAGCTTGCCGCCGTATTCGGCCGCCCAGCAGCCCACGCAGTGCAGGTTACACGCGCTGGTGGGGTCCATCAGCACTGCCCAGGGCACGTTGCAGTGATATTTCTCGCTGTACCGGCGCTGACGCGGCGTGCCGATCATGCTGCCGTTGATCACGAAATTCTCGAACAGGCGAAGGCGCTGGCCGTCGTCGATATCCGTCCAGAGGCTCCGCAAGAGCTTCGACCAATTGTTGCCCGGGTCGGCGATCGCGTCCTTCACCAGCCGGGCCTCGTGCGAAACGCCGCCGCCGCGGTCGTGAAGAATCAACCAGTTGAGCACCTTGGTGCCGTTCCGGTCGAAATCTTTGTTGACGTAGCGAAGCACGCGTTTCAAAGCCACCGATTTTCCCCATTCCACAATTGTCTTTGCCATTGCGCCCGCCTCCTTGTCCGTTACAATCATTATAGATCGGCGGTTTGGGAATCAGCACGCCCAAACGGTCCATTGCGTCCCAAATTGAAACAGAATACAGGAAATGTCTATTTATTGGACAAAAATAGAAATATGTCCAAAACGCCGCCCGGCGACGCGTGGAGCGGCGGCGGGCGGCGAAGAACGACTGGAAAAGCGTTTTCCCTCCGCCGGACAGGCGCGGCGGAAGGCTTGGGGCTGCGGCAACGGCGGTCAGACGGGCTTCTTCAGATCCTCGCCGAGCCAGAATTTCTGGAGCGGCTTATACAGCAGGAAAGCCGCCGCCGAGGTGAGGATCATTTCCGGAAGCATATAGCTGCCGTTATAAGCCAGCGACCATACCACGGGCGCCCAGCCGAGCGCGTTGGGCCACAGGGCCTCCCAGATGATGACGCCGCTGGCGAAATGACACAGGAAGCGCCCGAAGAACGTGACCGCGATACCGGTGACGATCGCCAGCCTGCGGTTGCGGATGACGCCGTTGAACGAAGCGGAGAAGCCGAGCACGCCGAAAGCCAGCACGTAATCCAGCGCGATGATGCCGATTGCGGTCAGCGCGTCCGGCGCGTATTGCACGTTGTTCAGGCCCAGTAGCAGTTGCAGCAGGCTGTAGGTCAGCGCCGTCAGCAACCCCCACTTGGTGCCGTAGCGGTTGGCGATGATCACGATGGGCAGCATGCTGCACGCGGTGATGCTTCCGCCCAGCACCCACGGGCCGGAGAACTGGATCAGGCTCAGTACCGTGGCGATGGCCAGCATCACGGCGCTTTCGGTCAGGCGTTTCAGGTTGTAGTTCATGGAAAATCCTCCTTTAATAGAAAAATCCCGCGCTTGCGGGTAGTGCAACGCGGGATCCATCAAAGGAATTTTTCCATTGATTCCTACGCCGGCATTACCCGGATCAGGTTCGAGGGTCCCGGGCTTTCGCCCGATCTCAGCCGACCTAACGGTCAGCACCCCTTGCGCAGATTGCGCAGTCGTATTGTAGAACAAACGTACAGGAATGTCAAGCCTGGCTTTCAGGCAGGCTTTACGGCTGCTTGCCGATATACGCCAGGATACCGCCGTCCACGTACAGAATGTGGCCGTTGACGAAATCGCTGGCTTCGCTGGCCAGGAACACCGCGGGGCCGACGAGGTCTTCCGGGTCGCCCCAGCGGTTGGCGGGCGTTTTGGCGAGGATGAAGCTGTCGAACGGATGCGGGGAGCCGTCCGGCTGCTTTTCGCGAAGCGGCGCGGTTTGCGGCGTGGCGATGTAGCCGGGGCCGATGCCGTTGCACTGGATGTTGTACTGGCCGTATTCCGAGCAGATGTTGCGCGTGAGCATTTTCAGGCCGCCCTTGGCCGCCGCGTAGGCGGAAACCGTTTCGCGGCCCAGTTCGCTCATCATGGAGCAGACGTTGATGATCTTGCCGTGCCCGCGCTTGATCATGGAGGGGATGACGGCCTTGGAAACGATGAACGGGGCGTTCAGATCCACGTCGATCACCTGGCGGAACTGCTCGGCGGTCATGTCGATCATCGGGATGCGCTTGATGATGCCCGCGTTGTTTACCAGAATATCCACGGGGCCGACTTCTTTTTCGATTCGGGCGATCAGCCCGTTCACGGCGGCTTCGTCGGTCACGTCGCATACGTAGCCGTGCGCGGCGATTCCCTGCGCTTGGTAGGCGGCGATGCCTTTATCCACCAGTTCCTGTTTGATGTCGTTGAACACGACGGTCGCACCCGCCCGGGCGAAGCCCGTGGCGATGGCGAAGCCGATGCCGTAGCTGGCGCCGGTCACCAGTGCGACCTTGCCTTTCAGGGAGAAAAGATTCTTCACGTCGCTGATCCCCTTTCTGCATACCGTCTTTGGAAACGGCGGTTTACCGCTGCACGCGGCCGGAGCCGCTGCCCTTCATCAGGGCTTCCACTTCGCTCACGCTCACGCGGTTGTAATCCCCGCCGATGGTGTGCTTCAGGCAGCTCGCGGCCACGGCGAATTCCAGCGCGGTCTTTTCGTCCGGGTAGGCGTTCAGGCCGTAGATCAGGCCGCCGCCGAAGCTGTCCCCGCCGCCTACGCGGTCCACGATGTCGGTGATGGCGTACTTGCGGCTTACGAAGAAATCCCGGCCGTTGTACAGGCAGGCGCTCCAGTCGTTATGGTTGGCGCTCTTGCTTTCGCGTAGCGTAATGGCAACCCGGGAGACGTTGGGGTACTTTTCCATGGCCAGGCTGGCGATGGCGCGGTACTGTTCCACGTTCAGCTCGCCGGTTTCCACCTCGCTTTGGCTTTCGGCCTTCAGCAGCAGCGCCTTCTGGAAATCCTCTTCGTTGGCGATGATGGTGTCCACGTATTTCACCAGTTCCGTCATCACCTGGTCGGCGGTTTTGCCGTATTTCCACAGGTTCTTGCGGTAGTTCAGGTCGCAGCTGACGGAAAGGCCCATGGCCTTGGCGGTCTTCACCGCTTCCAGGCTCAGTTCCGCCGCGCCCGCGCTGATGGCGGGGGTGATGCCGGTAATATGCAGCCACTTGGCGCCCGCGAACGCCTTCTGCCAGTCGATATCGCCGGGTTCGGCCTCGGCGATCGCGCTGCCCGCGCGGTCGTAGATCACCTTGCTGGGGCGCTGCACCGCGCCCGTTTCCAGATAATAGATACCCATGCGGCCGTCTTTACGGACGATGGCCGACGTATCCACCCCGAAACCACGCAGTTCGCGCAGGCAAGCTTCGCCGACGTCGTTTTTCGGAAGCACGGTCACGTACCGCGCGTCCAAGCCGAAGTTGGCCAGACTCACCGCCACGTTGGCCTCGCCGCCGCCGAAGGTGGCCTCCAGCGCCGGGGTCTGGAACAGCCGCTCGTATCCGGGACTCTTCAAACGGAGCATGATCTCGCCGAAAGTCACGATGGTATCGCCCATACTCGTACACCCTTTCCCGTCCGGCCGTATTCAACCGGAACTCATTTTTGCAGCAGGTGGAACGCGAAACCGGCGATCTCGTCCATTAGATAGATCGCCTTGAGCGCGCCGTTCTTATAATAGGCGCTCTCCGGGTCGATTGCGAATCCGCGTTGTTCCACGTGCCATTGCGCGCGACGGATGTCGTTGCAGCCGATGGCGATGTGCCCGTGTGTGCCGCGGAAGGGCTTTTTCATCATTTCGAAAGCGACGCCGGTGAAGGTGGAACTGTTGCCGTCCTTGATTTCCCAACCCAGTAACCTGCACAGGGCTTCGGCGTCCTTCATGGCCCGCTCCGGGCTGCCGCTGTTGATGCCGACGTGCACCAGCTCGAAGCCCAGCATTTTCTCCACGGCGCTGCGGGTGAGCGCTTCGATCTTCTTCCAGTCCTTGTCCGCGATCGCTTTACCGTCCACCATCCAACTGCCGCCGCAGGCGACCACCTTGGGAAAGGCGAGGTAATCCAGCAGGTTGGTTTCGTTCACGCCGCCGGTGGGAAGGAAGCGCACGTTGCCGAAGGGCGCGCTCATGGCCTTGATCAGGGGCAGACCGCCCAGCGCTTCAGCGGGGAAGAATTTGACCGTGTTCAGGCCCAGCGAGAGCGCAAGCTCGATGTCGCTGGGGTTCGCGCAGCCGGGCACCACCGGCACACCGGTTTGCTGGCAGTGCTTCACCACTTCGGGGTTCAGGCCGGGGCTTACGATGTAGGCCGCGCCCGCGGCCACCGCGCGGTCCACCTGCTCGGTGGTCAGCACCGTGCCGGCGCCCAGCAGGACTTCCGGCAATTCCTGATGTACGCGGCGGATGGATTCCTCCGCGGCGTCGGAACGGAAAGTGATTTCAGCCACCGGCAGGCCGCCGTCGCTCAGTGCCTTGCACAGGGGCACCGCGTCGTCGGGGTCCTCCACCTTGATGACCGGCACGATGCCGGCCAGGGACAGTTTTTCAATCATGTCCATACCGTTATCTCCCTTTCTGATTCGTATTCTTTGGATTGACAAGTATATATAGGTATACCGAAATGGTGGAATCGGTTCCACACACTATCCGCCAAACGCTCCGCCCTTTCAGGCAGCCTGACGGACAGCCGTTGGGGGAATACGGGGATCAGCGCAGATCCGCCATCGCCACGGCGTCCATATCGTCGAAAGCCTGGTTTTCACCGACCATGCCCCAGATGAAGGTATACGCCTGCGTGCCGCTGGCGCTGTGGATGGACCAACTGGGGCTGATGACCGCCTGCTGGTTGCGCATCACGATATGGCGGGTCTCCGACGGCTCGCCCATGTAGTGGAAAACCAGCGCGTTTTCGGGCAGATCGAAATACAGGTAGACCTCCATACGGCGGTCGTGCGTGTGGCAGGGCATGGTGTTCCATACGCTGCCGGGCAGCAGGGTGGTCATGCCCATGACGAGCTGGCAGCTTTCCACCTGGCCGGGCAGGATATATTTACAGATGGTGCGGTGGTTGCTTTCCGCAGCCGAGCCCAGCTCCACGCGCACGCAGTTTTCCGGTTTCATGAGCACGGTGGGGCAGGCGCGGTGGGCGGGCGCGCTGTTCAGGTAGAACTTCGCGGGCTCCACAGTCGAGGCGCTTTCAAACCGCACTTCCTTGGCACCCATGCCCAAGTACAGGCCGTCGCGGTTGCGCAGGGCGTACCGTTCGCCGTCCACGGTAACAAACCCGGCTCCGCCGATGTTGATAACGCCCAGTTCCCTGCGATCCAGAAAATATTCGGCGTGCAGTTCCGCGCCGGAGGACAGCGAAAGCGGCCGGGCGATCGGCACGGCGCTGCCCGCGATGATGCGGTCTACGTGGCTGTAAACCAGCCTGATCTCATCGGGCGTAAACAGGTCTTCGATCAGGAACTCTTTCCGTAGACGGGTCGTATCGTAACCCTTCACGTCGGCGGGAGAACACGCGGTGCGCACTTCCATGGAGAGGCCTCCTTCACAGATTGTTTTCCCATCATTTCGGCGTGTGGTACCGGTTCTCCTCCCGGTTGCCGGCACCCTGCTCAAATTCCATTTCCATCGCAGCGCGGACGTCGTTTTGCCGGATCGCTTCCAGCGATTCGGCGACGGACGCGGCGAGGCCGGGGATCAGCGTCAGGTCGAAGCCGAAGAAATCCTCGCGGGAAAGGAAGCGCCGGGTCAGGTCCGCCGAGGAAACGTCGCGGTTGGCCGCGAAGAAGGCCAGCACGGCTTCGTCGTCCCGGAGGGCGTAGGGTTCGCCGTTCCGAAGGCAGACCAGCGCGCCGTCCCGCACCGTTCCGTTCCGGTAAAGCGCCAGCAGCGCCGCCAGCGAGAACGTAAGGCGTTTCGGCAACGCGCCCGTAAGCTCCCGGTACCGCAGAAGGCTGGGCAGGCAGCGCGCGCGCCACTTGGATACGGAGTTCAGGCAGATGGAGAGCAGCGCGTGCTTGATGTACGGGTTGCGGAAACGGCCGGTAACCGCGTCCGCGAAGGAAAGTAGGTCGTCACGGGGCAGGTCGAGCGTCGGAATGATCTCGTCATGGATCGTGCTTTCCATGAAACGGAGAATCAGCGGGTCGTTCATCGCCTCCAGCACGATGTTGTGCCCGCACAGGAAGGCCGCAGGTACGAAGGAGGTGTGCGCGCCGTTCAGGATGCGCACCTTGCGCTGTTTGTACGGCTTCTGGTTGTCGGTGAAGACCACGGGCAGCCCGCATTCCGGCAGGGGCAGTTCCCCCGAGATGTCCTTTTTTGACTCGATCACCCATAGGCCGAAGGGCTCGGCGGTATCCAGCAGGCGATCCTCGTAGCCGAGCTTCTGCCAGAGCGCTTCGGCTTCCTCGCGCGGGTAGCCGGTCACGATGCGGTCCACCAGCGTGGAGGCGAACACGCAGGCCTCGTCCAGCCACCGGAGGAAGCGCGCGCCCAGCCCCCATTTTTCCGCCAGCGCTTTCACGCAGCGTTCCAGCATCACGCCGTTATCGTCGATCAGTTCCACGGGCAGCACGATCAGCCCCTTGTTCTCGGCGTAGCCGAAGGCCTCCGCGCGCTCGAAAAGAAATTTGGTCAGCTTGCCGGGGTAGCTTTCGGGCGGCGTCAGTTCGAACCGGTCGTTTTCGTCCAGTACGATACCCGCCTCGGTGGTGTTGCTTACGATGAAACGGAGCGTGTCCAGCCGCGCGAAGGCCGCGTATTTTTCGTACTCGGCGCAGGCGTCCACCGCGTCCGCAACGCAGGTTACCAGCCGGGCCTTTTCCACCTTTTGCCCGTTCTCCAGCCCGCGCAGGAGCACGGTGTAACGGCAATCCTGCTCGTGAAAGGCTGCCAGAGAACCGAAGGGGATGGGCTTGACCAGCACGACGCCGCCGTCGAACCGGCCCTGTTCGTTGGCGATATCCAGCATATAATCCACAAAAGCGCGCAGGAAGTTGCCTTCGCCGAACTGCAGAACTTTCACGGGCCGCGCCGGGGCGGCCGCAAGCTTACCGGATAACTTTTCCATGGAATATCCCTCCGTACGGAGCGCTCTCGGGGCGGTCCGAATGAATGTAAATAATTACATTGCTTTATGCCATTTTACGCTCCGGTAATGGTTTCGTCAACCGATATTTTTTGCATCGCGCGCGGAGAAACGTCACGGCGATGGAGAAAACCATGAAATAACAAGAAAAACGGTTGCTTTTCCGAAACGGCAGGTTTATAATAACACGACGGTAAAATGCGTAAGCGTTTACAGAACGGGTGGCATCCATGAATATATACGACATATCGAAAAAGGCCGGCGTATCCATCGCGACGGTTTCCCGAGTGCTCAACAACAGCGACCGCGTAAGCCCCAAAACGCGTGAGCTCGTACTGGCGGTCATGGCGCAACAGGGCTACGTGCCCAACGCCTTCGCGCGGGGGCTGGGGCTGAAAAGCATGAAAACCGTCGGCCTGCTGTGCCCCGACGCGAGCGACGCCTACCTGGCGCAGGCGCTCAGCTTTCTGGAACGGGCTTTTCGGGAACGCGGGTACGACTGCCTGCTGTCCTGTACCGGAAAAGCGCACGCCGACCGGGTGAAGGGTGTGGAACTGCTTCTGGGCAAGCATGTGGACGGCATGGTGCTGATGGGCTCCACGTTCGTGGAGGAAAGCGCGGAGGGTAACGAGTACCTGCGCGCCGCCGCCGGGCGCGTGCCGCTGGTGCTTTTAAACGCCTCGTTCCCGTGCGACAACGTGTACTGCGTGCTGTGCGACGATTACCGCGCCACGATGGAAGCCGCGCAGACCCTGCTGGATTCGGGCCGGAAGGATATCCTATACCTTTACCACAGCCGCAACTACAGCGGGCAGAAAAAGTTGGCGGGATATAAGGCGGGCCTGCAAAGCCGAGACGTACCTGTGCGTGAGGAACTGATCCGGTTTTTCGCCGAGGATAAAATGAGCGTGCCCGAAGCACGGGATTATCTGTTGTCCGTCGACCGGGAAGGCGTGCGGTTCGATGCGGTGCTTACCTCGGAGGACGTGCTGAGCGTGGGCGCGGCCAAGTACGCGCGCGTCGCCAACCGCAGCGTGCCGGGCGACCTGGCCATCATCGGGTACGACAACTCCAGTTTCTGCCTCTGCTGCGAGCCGGAGTTGACCAGCGTGGATAACAAGTTGGGAACCCTCTGCAACCAGTGCGCTTCGACGCTGATGACCGTGTTAAGCGGCGGGGCCGCGCCCCAGAAAACGGTGTTCGCCGGGGAACTGGTCAAGCGCGGCAGCACGGTATAGCGGGCTAGCAACGCGAACACCGGGGCGGCCCGCGCCGCCGGCGCTCGATAAAGAACCTGATCGTCTTTAGGGTCTCCGCCTCCTCGAAGGCCGGAGGCCGTTCTTAATGTCCGTGGCCACCGTGGCCGGAATAGGTGAACGCGCGCACGTCCAACGTTCCGCCCGTAACGGCGGCGGAAAGCGCGTCCGCCACGGCGTTTACGATGCCCGCGGAGGAATAGGTGGCGCCCGAAACGGCATCCACGTCGAGGGACTGCTGTTCCACGATGGTGTCGGTCACCGTTTCGGCCCTGCTGAAGTAGGAAGGCGTATCGCTTTCGTCGACTACGGTAACGCCGGTCACCGCGCCTCCGGAAACCGTGACGGATACGGTGACGACGCCTCTGAACCCGGAGGCGGAACCTTCGTATACGCCGTCCGCCAGCGTCGCGCCGGAGAACATCGCTTCGGCTTCATCAACCAAAGAGGCTTCGACCAGCGCGGGCGACGCGGAGTCCGCTGCCGCCGACAGGGCGTCGCCGGAATCGCTGCCGGTCGGCGACGCGTCCGCGGACATTGTTTCCGCGTAGCCGATGGAACGGAGCCGATCGCCCAATTGGATTCCCACGTCGGAAACGTGGAGCGCGACGAGCGCGATCAACGTCACGGTCAGCACCCTGTGCGCCGTCATCCAACGCCGCCGGAGCATTTTGCGCAACACGTAGCTGGCGGCGAGCAATATGGCCGCGACGAGGCTCAGCGTTCCCCAGTTCAGCGTGAAAAGCACCGGGGCCGGCGTAACGTCGCCGAGGCTCGCGTCGGCCGGATTGCCCGCTAGCACGCCGTGAACGACCCCTGCGACGATCAGCAGGACGCCTACGATCCTGTGGAGGCGGCAAAAGACGCGGCGAAGTCTCCGGTCGCCGCTTTTCCGGATCAGGTATTCGGCGGCGGACAGGCCCAGGAACAGCACGGCCAGCCACGCTACGACAAGGCTCAGTAACAGAACGACCCCTCCTTTGCTGCGAATGCCCGGGGTACGAAAACCGCCGCCGCATCCGTACAAAGAATACGCGCCTTGTCTGAACGATGCGTGTACGCGCCGTGTTCTGGACGTGTCGCTTTTGGGATTATTCGGCGCAGCGCGCCCCGCCGCGGCCGCGATTCCGTCACATCCGTTCGCTTGCGATTACGCGACGCCCATGCTACAATGATCCTCGTGGTTACGGGAATGTTTAGGCAAGGAGCCTGAAAGAATGAAGAAAATCGTCGTGATCGGCGCGGGGCCCGCGGGGCTGACCGCCGCGTACGAGCTGGTGAAGAAGCATGCGGGCTACGAGGTCACGGTGCTGGAAAAGTCCGACGCGATCGGCGGCATCAGCAGAACGGTGCGCCACGGCGGCAACCGCATGGACATCGGCGGCCACCGCTTTTTCAGTAAGGATCAGGCCGTGATGGACTGGTGGCAGGAGGTTATGCCCCTGCAAGGCGTGCCCTCGATGGACGATCTGCTGCTCAACCGCGAAGTGCCCCTTACGCCGGGAGGCCCCGACCCGCAGCGGACCGACCGCGTGATGTTAACGCGCAACCGGGTAAGCCGTATTTATTACCAGAGACACTTTTTCGATTATCCCATCAGTCTCAAATGGGCGACGCTCAAAACGATGGGCCTGGGCACCACGTTCCGGGTAGGCTTCAGCTACCTGCATTCGGTATTCCACAAGCTGCCGGAAACGTCGCTGGAAAATTTCTATATCAACAGCTTCGGGCGCAAACTGTACGGTATGTTCTTCGAAGGGTACACCGAGAAGCTGTGGGGGAGGCACCCGCGCGAGATTTCCGCCGAGTGGGGCGCGCAGCGCACCAAGGGGCTCTCCATCCACGGTATCCTGAAGGATATGCTATCCAAGCTGTTCATGAGCCGGGAAGCGCGACGGAAAAAGGTGCAGACTTCGCTGATCGAGGAATTCCGCTATCCCAAGTTCGGCCCCGGCCAGCTTTGGGAAACCGTCGCCGACGACGTGCGCGCGGCGGGCGCGCGGGTGCTGACCAATTGCGAAGTAACCGGCGTGGAGACCGAAAACGGGCGCGTGACCGCCGTGCGGTATATCCGGGATGGCGAGGAAGCGCGGTTGGAAGGCGACGCCTTCTTTTCCTCCATGCCGCTGAAGGATCTCGTGGACGCCATGCCCGACGTGCCCGACGGCGTGAAAGCCGTCGCGGACGGCTTGCCCTACCGCGATTTCGTCACTGTCGGGCTGCTGGTAAACCGCCTGAACCTGCAAAACAAGACGCATCTCAAAACCCTTGGCGGCATTGTGCCGGATTGCTGGATCTACGTGCAGGATACCAACGTGAAACTGGGACGTATCCAGATTTTCAACAACTGGTCGCCCTATATGGTGAAAGACCCCGCGCATACGGTATGGATCGGGCTGGAATACTTCTGCTCGGAAGACGACGATTTCTGGAACATGGACGAGGAAGCCTGCGTGGATTTCGCCGTGAACGAGTTGATCACCATGGGCGTGATCAACGCCCGGGCCGAGGTGCTGGATTCCCACCGCGAGCGCGTGCAGAAGGCCTACCCCGCCTATTTCGATACCTACTCCGAGATCGGCACGGTTACGGAATACCTGAACGGCTTTGGCAACCTGTACTGCGTGGGCCGCAACGGCCAGCACCGCTATAACAACATGGACCATTCCATGGCCACCAGCTTCGAGGCCGTGCGTGATCTAGTGGAAGGGATTGCGGACAAGAGCAACGTGTGGAACGTGAATACGGAAAAGGAATATCACGAGCAGAAGGGGAACTAGCCGGGGGTTTCGCGAGCAAGCGCGCGACCAAAGGAAATAATCCTTTGGAATTCTTTTAGGCACGCGCCTGCGGGCGCAGGGGGTGCCGCGCTTGTGGGCACGGGCTGGGGCATATGTTTCCCTACGGTGCCTTTCGGGCAGTTCTTTAGTCTATTGTCTTTCCTGTTCATTCGGGAATGTGCCCTGTGGGGCACACCAAAGGGCTTTGCGCTCGCCCTTTGGGAACCTTCGCGGCTTGCGTACGTATAGGGGCGCGGGCTCCCTCTCGGAGTACAGGAATGTACAACGCCGAGACTGCGTTATGAAGCCGGATTCTCCGGCTTCAACGCTATCACGGCGTTGTACGGTCCAGTCCTTCCTACGAGGGAGCGCCGCGCCCCTTGAGCCACAATGCGCAAGCGGGGGTGAATCCTCTACCCGGCTGGCTTCCCCTTTCGAACTCGATACTAGCCGGATAGAGTTCGAAGGGGAAGCCAACTCAGATAATTTGCCTATCGCTGATATATGAGAAACAGAGGCGGAAATTCCAACCGGATAACGAACCATCAGAAAACGAGCTAACCCGGATATATTTCACCCATCGCCTGAATACTAGCAGGCGGAGCGCGCGAGGGGACGCACGACAGACGGACAGGATTGTCGGTCGCGCTACCGCAGGTAGCGGCGGACGACTGTCCTGTACTCATAGTGCGGCCCCTCGCGCGTAGACCGCCGTGTAAGAAGGCGATTCCGAAGCGTGCAGGGGCGAGCGGAAAGCCCCTGCCCGTGCCCGCAGGCACGGCTCCCCTGCCAAACAAGAGAATACAACAAACAGAAGCGCCGCCCGAAGAATGCAGGGGCGAGCGGAAAGCCCCTGCCCGTGCCCGCAGGCACGGCTCCCCTGATGAACAAGAAATACAACAAATAAAGGCGCCGCCCGAAGGATGCAGGGGCGAGCGGAAAATATCTGCTGCATTATGAACACATCATGTGGATAAAGAATTGGATAATCCTGAAAAGCGCCGGAGAAGGGCTTACCCCCTGCCCTCCGGCGCTTTGACCTCTTCCAGCCCCTCGCCTACGGGCATGTACAGCCTCCCGCAGACAGGGCATTTAAGCCCTTCCGGCGGAAGCGTTTTGCCGCAGGTGCATACGAAGCCGTGCTGCACGGCGGGAACGCCCAGCATCAGGGCATGGTCGGGCACGTCCGTCACCACCACGGCGCCCGCGCCGATCATGGCGTTTTTACCGACGATGTGGCCGCACACGACGGTCGCGTTCGCGCCGATGCTCGCGCCGTCCAGTACGCGGGTGGTCAGGTAGCGTTCCGGGCCTTTGGGAAAAAGGGCGCGCGGCGTGAGGTCGTTGGTGAACACGCAGCTGGGGCCGCAGAAAACGCCGTTGCCAAGCGTAACGCCGCCGTACACGCTCACGTTGTTTTGCAGCTTGCAGCCGTCGCCGATCACGGCGTTTGCGCCCACGTACACGTTTTGCCCCAGAGAACAGTTTTTCCCGACGCGCGCGCCGGCCTGCACGTGTGTGAAGTGCCACACGCGGGTGCCTTCGCCGATCACTGCGCCCTCGTCTACGACGGCGGTTGGGTGGATGGTGTTCATCTGCCGAACCTCCCGGTAAAGTCTGTCGTGGCGCAGTCCCCGAGCGGCAGCTTCACCGCCGTGTGGGTCGCCGCGCTTTTGTAGATAGCCAGCACCAGTTCCAGCGCGCGAAGGCCGGCCTCCCCGTTTACGTAAGGCTCACGGTCGTTGAGGATCGCCTGCGCCATGTCCGCGTACAGCGGGGTGTGGCCGAAGCCGTACACGTTGGGGGGATTCTCGCCAAACTCCATCTTGATGGTCGCGGGGTCGCCGCGGCCGTCGCGGAAATCCCATTCCTCG
>CAZCCZ010000014.1:0-1692 GCA_964497495.1 uncultured Oscillospiraceae bacterium | reverse complement strand
ACATTATCCGTTTGGAACCCAGCTCCCTCGCTTCCACGCAGGCCATGATGTTGTAGGCATTGACCTCTCCCATGAGCCGGGTGTCGCCGCGTCCGTCGCGGAAATCCCACTCCTCGATGACGTTCACGCTCTTGCCGCCTGCCTTCACGGTACCGTTTTCCCCGAAAAGGTACAGGGTTTCCTCCAGATTGTGGGGGTAGACATTCGTGGTTCCTTCCACCAGGCCGTACGCGCCGCTGGAAAAGCGGATGATCGCCATGCCAAGGTCCTCGGCCTCGATGTAGCCGTGTTCCAGATTATCCGTGTAGGCCGTAACTTCTTCCACGCCGTCGCCCATCATCCAGCGGAGCAGGTCGATGCTGTGGATGCACTGGTTCATCAGCGCGCCGCCGTCCTGCGCCCAGGTGCCGCGCCACGGCGCCTGAGCGTAGTATTCCCGGCCGCGGTTCCAGCGCACGTGCGCCGCGCCGTGCAGCATCCGCCCGAAGCGCTCTTCCTCCACGGCGGTGCGGATTTTCTGGATGGACTTGTTAAAACGGTTCTGGTGGCAGGCGCACAGCTTCACGTGCGCCGCTTTCGCGGCGGCGACCAGCGCGCGGCCGTCCGCCATGCTCAGCGCCAGCGGCTTTTCGATAATCACGTTCGCACCCGCGGCGATGCAGGCAAGCCCGATTTCCGCGTGTTTTCCGCTTTCTGTGGCGACGGCCGCAAGCTGCGGCCGCACCTCGGCAAGCATCTTCCGTTCGTCCGTGTAGCGGCGTACGGCGGCCCGGTTTTCCGCCGGGACCTGCGCCAGCACGGCCTCCATCCGTTCGGGCACGGGGTCGCATACGGCGCAGAATTCCAGCGTATCCGCGTTTTTCAGCGCCGCCGCCACGTGGTTGGGCGCAATGCGCCCGCAGCCGATAAGCGCGTACCGGAGTCGTGGGTTCATGTCGTCAGGGGCCCCCCTTATACGTTTTCCCGCTTTGACCGGGCGGGAGAGAAACAGCTTTCGATTACAGCGCGTTCGCGAGGGATAACCCGCGGCAACGCCGGAGGGAAACGCCGCGGATCTTTTCGCGAAACGCCGTTACAGCAGCCGGATGTTGCTGCGCTTCGCCACGTTCTTCATCGCGTTCTTCGTATCGAAGATCAGGGATGCGTGTTCCGCCACGAAATCGTAATCCACGTTCGTGTGCGCGGCGGTGACCATGACCAGGTCGCTGGCTTCCAGCGCCGCGGCGGTCAGCGCGGGCAGGCTCTTGTGCTCCCGGCCTTCGAACCGGTAGCGCGGCACGTAGGGATCGTAGTAGGTCACGTCCGCGCCGCTGGCCTTCAGGCACTCGATCACGCGCAGCGCCGGGCTTTCGCGGTAATCGTCGATATCCTGCTTGTAGGCCACGCCAAGCACCAGCACTTTCGCGCCGTTAAGCGCCTTCTTCCGCTCGTTGAGGATGCGCATGGCGCGCTGGCCGCAGTATTCCGGCATCCGGTCGTTGATGATCATGCTGGACTCGATCATGGAGGTGTGGAAGCCGAACTCGCGCGCTTTCCAGCTTAAGTAATACGGATCCAGCGGGATGCAGTGCCCGCCCAGGCCCGGGCCGGGATAAAATGCCTGAAAGCCGTAGGGCTTGCTCTTGGCGGCTTCGATGACTTCCCAGATGTTGATGTTCATCCGCTCGCAGAGGATGGCAAGCTCGTTGATCA
>CAZCCZ010000013.1:44857-67505 GCA_964497495.1 uncultured Oscillospiraceae bacterium | reverse complement strand
GGTGTGATACTCACGAAACTCGACGGCGACACCCGCGGCGGCGCGGCGCTCTCCATCAAGGCCGTGGTCGGCAAGCCCATCAAGTTCAGCGGCACGGGCGAGAAGCTGGGCGATATCGAACCCTTCCACCCCGACCGCATGGCCCGGCGTATTCTGGGCATGGGCGACGTAATGACCCTCATCGAGAAGGCTCAGGAAACCGTGGACACGGAGGCGGCGGAAAAGCTGGCCCGCCGCGGCCCCGGGGAAATGACGCTGGACGATTTTCTGACCCAGATGCAGCAGATGAAGAAGATGGGCGGGCTGAAAAGCATGCTCTCGATGCTTCCGGGCGCGGCCAAGCTGGGCGACATGGACATCAGCGACGACGCCATGAAAAAGCCCGAAGCCATCATCCGTTCCATGACCGCGCGCGAGCGCCGCAACCCGAACATCCTGAACGCCAGCCGCCGCAAGCGCATCGCCGCGGGAAGCGGCACCACCGTGCAGGACGTCAACAGCCTCATGCGCCAGTTCGAGCAGGCACGGGACATGATGAAGAAAATGATGGGCAACAAGGGCATGGCGCGCAGAATGATGAAAGGCTTCCGCTGACGCGCAGAGCATGGAAAACTTACGCCGTAAGGCTTCCGAAACCGCGGCGAATGCCGCCTGCCCCGGCTTCCGGCCGGAGAGTCCACGCGTTGCCCGAGTGGGCGGCGCATTCCACGGCGTCCTTCACGAATGTGATTGACATAAATGAAATGAACACAGGAGGAAACCAATATGGTCAAGATTCGTCTCAAAAGAATGGGCATGAAGAAGAAACCGTTCTACCGCGTCGTCGTCGCGGACATCACCAGTCCCCGCGACGGCCGCAACATCGCCGAGATCGGCTTCTACGATCCCATGACCGAACCCGCCACCATCAAAATCGACGGCGAAGCCGTGAAGAAATGGCTGAGTGTAGGCGCACAGCCGACCGACACCGTGCGCACGCTGCTCAAGAAGAGCGGAATTCTCGAGGGCTGAGCCCATGAAAGAGCTTGTGCTGTACATCGCGCGCTCCCTGGTGGACAACAAGGACGCCGTCACCGTGGAGGAGACGGTCGGCCCCGAGGCCACCATACTGGAGCTGCACGTGGCGCCCGAAGATATGGGCAAGGTGATCGGCAAGCAGGGCCGCATCGCCAAGGCGATTCGCGCGGTGGTACGCGCGGCGACGGCGAAAAACCAGAAGCCCGTCTTCGTGGAAATTCAGTAACGCCATGCCGTATTCGAACCATCCGTTTCACCGCAGGCGTTGCCGCACGGGCAAGGCCTGTTTTCCGTTGCGCTGAACGCCGCGAGGATCCGCGCTCTGTTCTCCGCGCCGAAAGGAGTCCCCCATGCTTACCCCTTACCTGCTGCTGGGCACGGTCGTCAAACCGCAGGGCGTCCGCGGCGAGGTGAAGCTGCGTCACGAGACAAACGACCCTTCCCGCTTCACCGAGCTTGAGACGATCTATCTGCGCCGGGGCGACGCCTATGAGCCCGTTTCCGTGGTTTCAGCCCGCGTTTCCGGCGACGCCGCCTTTCTGACGCTGGAAGGCGTAGACGACCGCGACGCGGCGGAAGCCCTGCGCGGCGAGGCGCTGTACGTGGATCGCGAGCACGCGCGCAGGCTGGCCGAAAACGAGGTGTTCGTAGCCGACCTGCTGGGCGTCCGGGCCGAGGACGGCGCGGGAAACGAGATCGGCACGGTGGCCGACGTGCTGCAGAACGGCGGAACCGACGTGCTGGTGTTTCGAACGCCGCGCGGCACGATGATGGCGCCGTTCCTGAAACGCCTCGTCACCGGGCTGGACGTGAGCGCGGGCCGCATGGTGATGGACGCGCAAACCCTTTCCGAGGTGGCTCTGTATGAAAATAGCGATTCTGACGATCTTTCCTGAGATGTTCGAAAGTTTCCTCTCCGCCAGCATCCTGGGCCGGGCGCGCGCGGAGGGGCTTCTTTCCGTTACGCCGGTGGACATCCGCCCGTACAGCGAAGCCAAGCACAAGAACACGGACGACTATCCCTTCGGCGGCGGCGCGGGCATGGTGATGACGCCGCAGCCCATCGTGGATGCGGTGGAAGCCGTGCGCGCGCAGGGGTTTCCAGGCCCGTGCCTGTATATGAGCCCGCGCGGAAAGCCGCTTACGCAAGAAAAAGTGCGGGCGCTCGCCGCAACGGACGGCTTCATCCTGCTGTGCGGCCATTACGAGGGCGTGGACCAGCGCGCGCTGGACCTGATCGTGGACGAGGAGATATCGCTGGGGGATTTCGTGCTGACCGGCGGCGAACCGGCCGCCATGGCCGTGGTGGACGCGGTGGCGCGGCTGGTGCCCGGCGTGCTGGGGTGCAGCGAAAGCGCCGAGGACGAAAGCTTTTCGGAAGGCCTGCTGGAATACCCGCAATACACCCGTCCCAGGGAATACCGCGGGCGGGCCGTGCCGGAAGTGCTGGTAAACGGCAACCACGCGCAGATCGCGGCGTGGCGCCGCAGGCAGGCCCTGCTGGAAACCTTCCGGCGCCGCCCGGACCTTTTCGCTTCGGCCCCCGTGACGGACCGGGAACGCGCGGAAACGCAGGCGGAAATCGGCGGTCCCAACGACGTAGAGACATCCCCGAAACCCGAACCGTAACCGGCCGGCCGCCGGAAAGGAGGACAAGCCCATGCTGTTGCGCAAACTTCTCGCAGTTGTTTGCCCGCTGCTGCTGTGTCTGCTGACCTGCGTGCTTTTCCGCTGGCTGGACGAGCTATTCGCGCTCAGCCCCTTCTTCCAGTTTCTGCTCAAGGGTCTGATCCTCGGCCTGTGCGTGGCGCTGCTGCTGCCCGTGGCGGGAATTACCGTGCGCAACACCGGCCTGACGGGGTGGCTGTTCGCCGCGGCGGGGCTGCTGCTGCTGACGCTTGCATACCAGTACCTGGAAACCGTCGGCGCGCTGCACTGGCCCGCGGTGCGGACGGTCATCGGCATTAACGGACAGGTGGTGCTGGTAGAAAGCACGGTGACGAGCTTCCTGCTGTTAACCGCGGCGCTCAACGTGAAAAGGCGCGGATAAGCACAATTCCGGCAGGCGCGGCGTTACATTTCCCGCGGTCTGTGGTATACTGGGAACTGCGCAGAACGGTGCGGCAGGCAGGAGGTCGGAAGCGTGTTTGGGGCCATTCTCCGCTTCGTGGTCACGGTGGCGGCCATCCCTCTGTGCGCCCAATACCTGCCCGGCGTTCACATGACGGACTGGACGCAGGCCGCGGCGATCGGCGCGATTTTGGGCGTGCTCTACGCCGTGCTCCGGCCCGTGATGCGACTGTTGCTCAAGGTGATTAACTGGCTGACGCTGGGGCTGCTGTACGTGGCGCTGGACGCCTGGCTGGTATGGACGGCCGCGCAGCTGCTGGGTGGCGCGGTGACCTTCGACACCTTCTGGTGGGCCGTGGCCGTGGCCTTCGCGGTCAACGCGGCGCGCACGGTCATCGGCGCGCTGACGGGAAAACTGCGGGAGTAGGAGTATAACGACGCCATGCATATCTTACTGGTCAACGACGACGGCATCCGCAGCACGGGCATCCACGCCCTGTGCAGGGCCGCGGCGGAGCGCGGGCACAAGGTGAGCGTGTGCGCCCCGAGCACGCAACAGAGCGCAGCCAGCCAGCGCATCACGCTGACCGACCCCATCTACGTGAAGGAATACGACATGGGGCTGGCAGGCGTGCAGGCCTGGGCGATTACCGGAACCCCCACGGACTGCGTACGGCTGGGGCTGTTCGAGCTGATCGGGGAGCCTGTGGACGTGGTGATCTCCGGCATCAACGACGGGCACAACGCGGGGATGGCCGTGCATTACAGCGGCACCGTGGGCGCGGCTACGGAAGCGGCCCTGAACCACGTGCGGGCCATGGCCGTAAGCGTGCATCACGGCGCCGGACAGGTGCTTTACGATTACCTTGCCGGGCTTGCTGTGTTAACCGCCGAGAAATACGCGGGTCTGCAAATTCCGCCCGCGACCATCCTCAACATGAACGCGCCCCTGCGCGAGCCCGAGGCGATTCTGCCCCCGGTGTTGGCCCCGCTGTCCGTGGCCAACTTCAAGGACAGCTACATCCGGCGGGAAAGCCCGCGCAGCGGAACCTACTACTGGATGACCAACGACTATTGCATGGAGCCGCCTGAACCGGGCAGCGACCTGGACTGGCTGGACAAGGGCCACGTAACCTACACTTTCATGGGCAACCCCAGCGAGCACAGCGCGGCGTTCACCTCCTTCGTAAAGGAGATCGCCGCGGCCTTCGCGCGCTGAGGGCCTGAATACCGGCCGGCATCCGACTTATCGCCCGCGCAGGCGGGCCGGACCAGCCCGGGGGAGGCTCCGCTTTCTCCCGAAAGGCGATCACACGCCACGGAGGCTTATGGACACACAGGAAATCATCAGACGGCTGAACCTTCGCGGCAGGGCGCTCAGCAAGGGACACCGCCGCATCGCCGCGTTCATCGCCGAGCATTCGGATAAGGCGGCGTTCATGACCGCCGTCATGCTGGGGGTCAACTGCGGGGTCAGCGAGTCCACCGTGGTGCGCTTCGCCACCGCCATGGGGTACGAGGGCTACCCGGAACTGCAATCCGCCCTTCAGGAGCTGGTGCGCCAGCGCCTCACCGCCAGCGAGCGCTTCAACATCGCGTCGGAAATCAAGGAAAACGACGTGCTGCGCACGGTGCTGAAAAACGATATGCGCAACATCCGCCTGACCACCGAAGACCTGTCCCAGAAGGACTTCGACCGTTCGGTGGAGCTGCTGCTTGCCGCGCGCCGCATCTACGTGATGGGCCTGCGGTCGGCGGCGCCGCTGGCGCAGTTTTTCGGGCATTATCTGCGCCTGATCTTCGACGACGTGGTGATGGTGCAAAACGCCATCGGCGAAGTATTCGACGAGATGGAGCGCATCGGCGAGCCGGACGTGCTGGTGGGCATCAGCTTTCCCCGGTATTCCACGCGCACGGTGGAGTGCATGCGGATCGCCCGCCAGAACGGCGCGAAGGTCATCGCCGTGACGGACGGGGCCATGAGCCCGCTGGGCGAGGAGGCGGACGTGTGCCTGTACGCGCACACGGACATGGCCAGTTTCGTGGATTCGCTCGCCGCGCCGCTGTCGGTACTGAACGCCCTGATCGTGGCGCTGAGCCTGCGCCGCGGGGAGGAGCTTTCCGCGCACCTGAAACGGCTGGAGGCCCTGTGGAACGCGCACAGCGTCTATCTGGATAGGACGGTCGGGGAAACCGCGCCCCCCGCGGAAAAGCCGTGAGCGGGACGCAGGCGGCGGTACTGGTCATAGGCGGGGGCGCGGCCGGTCTGATGGCGGCGGTCGCCGCGGCGGAAGCGGGCGCGGCCGTGACCGTGCTGGAACGCAACGAGAAGCTCGGCAGGAAGCTCTACATCACCGGCAAAGGGCGCTGCAACTGCACCAACCTCTGCACGCCGGAAGCGTTTCTGCCCAACGTGGTGCGCAATCCCCGCTTCCTGTACTCCGCGTTGAAGGCCCTGCCGCCCGAAAGGCTGCTGGCGCTGCTTGACGCCTGGGGCTGCCCCACGGTGGTGGAGCGCGGCAACCGCGCCTTCCCCGCCTCCGGCAAGGCCAGCGACGTGACCCGCGCGTTCGCGCGGCGGCTGGAAACGCTGGGCGTACGCGTGCTGTACGGCAGCCGCGCGGCGAGCCTGAGCGCGGAAAACGGTAGCATCGCGGGGCTGATGCTGAATACGGGCGAAAGGCTCCGGGCGGACGCGGTGATCGTATGCACGGGCGGGTGCAGCTATCCTTCCACCGGCAGCACCGGGGACGGGTACGCGCTGCTTTCCGCCCTGGGGCACGAGATCGTGCCTCCACGGCCCGCGCTGGTGCCGCTGGTTGCAAGCGAGCCGTGGATCCCGGCACTTGCGGGGCTGTCGCTGAAAAACGTGCGCCTCACCCTGACGCGCGGAAGTAAGCGGCTGTTCAGCGACGTCGGGGAAATGCTCTTCACGCACACCGGGGTGTCCGGCCCGCTGGTGCTTACGGCGTCAAGCTATCTGGCGGAGTTCGCGCCCGCCGAGTGCCGGCTGACGCTGGATTTGAAACCCGGCCTTACGGAGCAGCAGCTGGACGCGCGCATCGTCAGGGACGTGAGCGGCGCGGGGAAAAAGCGCGTGCAGACCGTGCTGCGGGGCCTTTTCCCGGAGCGGCTCGCCGAAACGGTGGCAGCCCTCGCGGGTATCGACCCCGCCCGGCCCGCCAACGCCCTGCGCCGCGAGGAACGGGAAACGCTGGTAAAGCTGACCAAGGCGCTGCCCTTGCCGTTCAGCGGCACGGAACCGCCGGCCGCCGCCGTGGTCACCGCCGGGGGCGCGGCGGTACGGCAGTTTTCCCCCTCCACGATGGAAAGCAGGCTGGTTCAGGGCTTGTACGCCGCGGGGGAAGTGCTGGACGTGGACGCGCTGACCGGCGGCTTCAACCTCCACATCGCGTTCGCCACCGGTTTTCTGGCCGGTTCGTCCGCCGCGGGAAAAGGCGCGGCGTCGCGCAGGGTAGAAGGATAACGCAATCAGACTGGAGTTTTTCGATGCACTATATTGTGATGGACCTGGAATGGAACCAGCCGACCAGCTTTAACACCCCCGTGTTCCGTCAGATCGGCGACAGCCTGCTTTTTGAAGTCATCCAGATCGGCGCGGTCAAGCTCGACGAAGATTTTTCAGTGATGGGCGAGCTTTCCATCCCCGTGAAGCCGACCCATTACGTAAACATCCATCCGCGCGTCCGGCGCATGACCCATCTGGGAAGGGACGAGCTGGAAGACGCCCCGGCATTCCCGGAGGCGATCACTCAGTTTTCGGACTGGTGCGGCGAGGATTACGTGTTCCTCACCTGGGGCGCGGACGACGTGAGCGTGCTTAAGCAAAATCTCGACTTTTTCCAGTACGAGGGCGAACCCGCGCGGATGTACGACGTGCAGCGCTACTACGCCGAGGCGTTCGAACTGGGCGCGCGGCAGAAATCCCTGCAGGGCGCGATGGAGCATCTGGAAATTGCTCAGGACGAAAACCGCGATTTTCACAACGCCGTCAACGACGCTTATTACACCGCGCTGGTACTTCAAAAACTGCCGAACCCGGAAGGCGTGCTCAAACACGAGCAGACACCCCGCAAGCTGTGCCATAACCCCCGCAGCGCCCGTTCCCGCGTGACGCACACGGTTCCTTCGGTCACCGCGGGCCTTGCGAGCGCGGACGTGCTTACGCCCGCGTGCCCCGCTTGCAAGAAACCCACGCAGTTGGAAACCGAGCTTACTCCGCAGGCCCCGGGCAAGTACGTGGCGCTGAGCAAGTGTCCGCAGCACGGTCACCTGTTCATTAAAGTCCGTTTTTCCATGCTGCCGGACGGGCAGAGAGGCATGCATCTGAGCGTTACGCCCGCCAACCGGCAGAACCGCGCTTACGTGCACACCAAAATTCTGCAGGACCAGTACAAGCGCAAGCACGGCGTGACGTTCGACCCGGAAGACCTGTCCCGGGCGAGCGAAAACAACATGCCTTTCGAAGACGCATAACCAACCGGAACCCGTACGGAGGCATTCATGAATCCGCAACACGACACGGCGGACCAAAGCGTTTCCATTACCTACCGGGGGCGCACCGTCGGTTTCCCCTTCGGCACGACCGTGCTGGACGCCGTGCGTGGCATCGCCCCGGACGACGCGGCGGAGCTGTTGGGCGTCATGCGCGGCGGCATCTGCATGGATCTGAACGCGCCGCTGGAAGAAAGCATGACGCTGGAAGGCGTTACTTACCGGGACGAGGAAGGCCGCCGAATTTACGAGCGTTCGCTTCGGTTCCTGTTCCTGCTGAGCATGGGGAGGCTCTACCCCGGGAAGCGCGTGCGCGTTTTAAACTCCATCGGGTACGGCGTTTACCTGCGCGTGCTGGGGGAGGACATGAGCCACGCAATGGTCGGCGAGCTGGAATCGGATATGCGCCGGCTGGCGCAGGACGACCTGCCCTTTGAAAAGGAAGTCTGGACGAAAGAACAGGCCATACGGTATTTCGCCGGGCACAACTACCCCGACAAGGCGGAGGTTCTGGCCTACCGGCCGGAGAATACCATCCCGATGTACCGCATCGGAGATATGCGGGAATATTTTTACGGGGCGATGGTGCCTTCCACGGGGTACCTGAAGCACTTCGCGCTGCGGCCGCATTTCCCGGGGCTGGTGTTGCGCATGCCCTCCCCCCTCGAGCCGGACAGGCCCGCGCCTTATCAGCCTCGTCCCAAGCACCTGCGCGTGTTCAACGAATCGCAGGAGTGGTGCGCCATTCTGGGCGCAAGCAACATCGCGGACGTCAACCGTATGATCGAGCAGAAGAAAATGCGGGAGTTCGTGCGCGTAAACGAGGCCCTTCAGGATAAATCCATCGCGCACATCGCGGACGAGATCGTAAACCGCAACGCGCAGATCGTGCTGGTATTCGGCCCGTCCTCCAGCGGTAAAACCACCTTCGCGCACCGGCTGGCCGTACATCTTCAGGTGCTGGGCAAACGGCCGCAACTGGTTTCGCTGGATGATTTTTACCGTCCCCGCGAGGAGATCCCGCCCGGGCCGGACGGACAGCCCGATTTGGAGAACGTGGACGCGCTGGACACGCCCTACTTAAGCCGGTGCATCGAGCAGCTTCTGTCCGCGCAGACCGTGCAGATGCCGACCTTCGATTTTCTCACCGGCCGCCGCTCGTCCCGCACCAATCCCCTTACGTTGGCTGGCAACGGCCCGCTGATTCTGGAAGGCATCCACGCCCTCAACGACCGGGTGACCCGCGAACTGCCGGAACAGCTTACCTACGGCGTATACGTCAGCGCTCTGCCCTGCATCAATCTGGACAACCATAACCGCATCCGCACGACGGACGTCCGGCTGCTGCGCCGCATCACGCGGGACGTGAAGTTCCGCGGCGCAAGCCCGGAGCAGACCATCGCCATGTGGCCCAGCGTCCGCGTGGGTGAAGAACGGTGGGTATTCCCCAATCAGGAAAAGGCGGACGTGATGTTCAACACCTCCCTGCACTACGAGCTGCCGGTGCTCAAGCACGTGACCTTCGACCTGCTCGCGCGAATTCCCCAAACCGCGCCCGAAGCGCTGGTGGCCCACAGGCTGCTCAAGTTCCTGCAATACCTGCTGCCGATCGACGACGACGTGCTGTACGAAATCCCGCCGCTGAGCATTTTACGGGAATTTATCGGCGAATGTACGTTCTATGATCGGCATTGACATTTCGCGCGAATCAGTGTATAAAAAGATGTTTAACCACGCGACGATGGAACGGAGGCTGTCCGAAGGTGCAGGCTGTTAGCACGGTCATCGGGTTGATTAACTGGGTCATGACCCTATGGCTGGTTTTAATCATCGTTTATCAGCTCTATATCAGTATTTTCGGTTTCAAGAAGGTAACCAAGGACTACCAGGATCATGACCCGAAACTGAAGTATCTGGTACTGGTGCCCGCACACAACGAGGAAGCGGTCATCTCCGGCATCATCAGCAACCTTCAGTCCATGGATTATCCCAAAGAACTGTACGATTTTTACATTCTCGCCGACAGCTGCCAGGACCGTACCGCCGCCATCGCCCGCGAGATGGGCGCCAACGTCCTGGAAACGTTCAAAGAGAGTCCCGACGCGCCGACCGGCAAGCCGATCGTGCTGCAAAAGGCTTTGAACGCGCTGGCGGGATATAAAGACAAGTACGATCTGGTAATCTTTTTTGACGCGGACAACCGCATCGACACCAACCTGTTCCGGGAAGTCAACAGCCAACTGCTGGACCACCCGGAGGCGGACATCGTACAGTGTTACCTCGGCTGCAAGAACAAGAAGGGGTTGGTGGCGCTCTATTACTATATGAGCTACACCATCACCAACCGGTTTTTCCAGTACGCTAAGAGCCGCATCGGCATCAACAGTGTGATCGGCGGCACGGGCTTCGCGGTGCGCGCGGATTATCTGGCCCGGCGCGGCGGCTGGACGGCCATGTCGCTGACGGAGGACTTCGAGCTGCAGGTGGAGGCCACGTGCGAAGGCAAGCGCATCCTGTGGAACAACAACGTGCGTATCTACGACGAAAAGCCCACCAGCTGGCGCGCGAGCCTGCGGCAGCGCATCCGCTGGGCGCAGGGGCACTGGTTCGTATGCTTTAAAAATACCCGGCGCATCATCCGGGCCTTCCGGGAAAAGCGCATCAGTTTCGGCGAGTTTCTGAGCACCTTCCTATACGTATACAGCCTTACGCCCTTTATTATCATGATGATCCAGCTTGCGCTGAGCGCCGTTCTGCAGGTGTTCCAGTGGACGGGGCTGCTTGCGACCACAGACGCGACCCTTACCTTCTGGGACTGGTTTACCGTAAACTATCCCAGCCTGCTGATCTTCCTGTATTCCTTCATCGTTCTTTTCTACGTGGCGGACTGGCTGGACAACGGCGAGCGCTTCCGGCCGCTTTCCCTGTTCAGGAACATCGCGAGCCTGATGCTCAACACCGTCATCGTGGCGCTCGCGCAGATCTGGGGCCTGTTCCGTTTCCGCCACCAGAAGGTGTGGGTGAAAACCACGCACAGGATCAATGCGACGCACGAAGGCTGCCTGTACGACCCCCGTATGGAGCCGAAAGCCGTACGGCAACTGAATATGGCGGAGCACAGTTACCCCGTATAAAACCGGAAACGGTTCGAACCGGCCGGTACCGCCCCGCACCAAGCCCCGCAGCCGCGGTACCGTTTCGGCGATACCGGCGCCGGGGCCTTTGTTTATCGGTACGTTCTGCCCGACGGCGATAAACGGACCTTTCGGGTGAAAAAGGAGCGTTTCCATGCGTTACTGGGTCATCGGCGCCGGGCCCGCGGGCTGCACCGCCGCGCGCGCGCTGGCGGAAAACGGGAACGCGGAGGTCGTGGTATTGGAACGGCGTCCCCACGCGGCGGGCAACACCTATGACGAGAAAGACGCGGCGGGGGTGCTGGTGCACCGGTACGGCCCCCATATTTTCCACACACAGGATCGGAACGCCTTCGATTTCCTCAGCCGGTTCACGGAGTGGTATCCCCTCCGGCACCGGGTGCTGGCAAACGTTCACGGAACACTCCTTCCCGTGCCTTTCAACCTGCTGTCCCTGCGCGCGGCGTTCCCGGCGCAACAGGCTGCCCGGCTGGAGGAGCGTCTTCGCGGGGTTTACGGGTACGGCGCGCGGGTCGCCATACTGGACCTTCTCAGGCGCGAGGAACCGGAACTGCGCGAGCTGGCAAACTACGTATACGAGAACGTATTCCGCTTCTATACCCTGAAGCAGTGGGGCGTCGCGCCCGACGCGCTGGACCCGGATGCCATGAAGCGCGTGCCGGTGCTGGTGAGCGAGGATTGCGGCTATTTTCAGGATCCCTGGCAGGGAATGCCGGCGGACGGCTACGCCGCCCTGTTTACCAGAATGCTGGACCACCCCCGCATCCGCGTGGAGCTTGGAACGGATGCGGGCCTGACGCTTGCTGGCGATACGCTGCGCATCGGCGGCGAACCCTGCCGCGAACCGGTTATTTATACCGGCGCGCTGGACGAACTGCTGGAATACCGGCTGGGGCGGCTCCCCTACCGCACGCTGGATTTCGCCTTCGAAACCCTCGCCGAGGACAGCTTCCAGCCGGCGGGCGTAGTGAACTATACCGTGGACGAAGCTTTCACGCGGATCACCGAGTTCAAGAAGCTGACGGGGCAGAAGCTGGACGGCGTAACGACCGTCGCAAGGGAATACCCCCGCGCCTGCGGAGAGGGGGACATCCCTTATTACCCCATCCCGGACGACGAGAGCCGGGCCCGCTACGCCGAATACCGGCGGGAAGCCGACCGCTGCGAAACGCTCACCCTGCTGGGGCGTTTGGCGGAATACCGGTACTACAACATCGACGCCATCGTAAGCCGCGCGCTGGAGACGGCGCGGGCGCTAAGCGAGAGAAGCTGAGCCGATACCCCGTCCGCCCCCGCGCGCTCCGCGGCGCGGCGTTCACGAAACTGTAGAGCGAGGGAAAGGGTAGCCTATGAAACTGCTCACGGTGACCGTGCCCTGTTATAATTCGGCGGCCTATATGCGGCGCTGCCTCGACTCGCTCCTGCCCGGCGGCGAGGAGCTGGACGTGATCGTGATCGACGACGGCTCCGCAGACGAAACCGGCGCGATCGCCGACGAATACGCGGCGCGCCATCCCGCGATCATACGCGTCGTTCATCAGGAAAACGGAGGCCACGGCGAGGGGATCAACCAGGGCCTCCGGCGCGCGCAGGGCCTGTATTTCAAGGTCGTGGATTCGGACGACCGTCTGGACGGCGCGTCCCTTGCGAAACTGCTGGCAACCCTGCGCGGCTTCGCGGGCGAAGGGGAGCCGCCCGACCTGATCGTGAACGACTATGTGTACGATCAGGCCGGGCGGCAGGCGGTGTTTACCGTCAACTACCGCGTCAGCCTTACCCCCGGCAGGGTGATGCCGTGGGAGGACGTCCGCCGTTTTCCGGTGCATAAGCAGTTCATGATCCATTCTCTCGTCTACCGCACGCAACTATTGCGTGATATGCCGCTGGAACTGCCCAAACACACATTTTACGAGGATAACCTGTACATCTACCAGCCCCTGCCCTATACCCGGCGGGTCTACTACCTCAACGAGCCGCTTTACGGCTACTATATCGGCCGGGCGGACCAGTCCATCGCGGAAAAAAACATCCTGGGCCGGCTGGACCAGCTGACCCGCATGACGGAAGCGGTGGCGACCTGCTATACGCTGGCGCAGCTTCGCGCGCTCCCCAAAACCCTGTGCGGATATATGCTCAACTATTGCGCGGGGATGCTGGCCACCACGACCGCGCTGCAATACATCAAGGATACGGAGGACAGCCTAGCGCTAAACCGCCGCATGTGGCAGACCATCCTCGATTTCGACAAGGCGCTCTATACGAACCTGCGCCGTAACCCCCTGGGCCGCGCGGCAACGCTGCCGGGCGAAGCGGGCCAGCGCACACTGGTGGGCGGTTACCGGTTCGTGCGCAAGATCATCCAGTTCGACGGCGGGAACAGCCCCGACCGTCCGCCCCGAAAAGATTCCGCGTCCCGGGAGGGCGGGAAACCGAAACGAACCGCGTCCCCGTCGTTCCCCGGTACGCCGAAGCGGGCCGGGAAGCCGAAAAGCACGACCGCCGCGAAAGGAGTGGCCGCCATGTCCAAAACGTCGGTTCTCGCGCAGATCACACAGGCCTACGAAAAGATCGGAATCGTCTTTACCGCGGGTAAAGCTTCCGACGTGGAAATCCACGCAGAGTTCCTCAACGCGGGCTGGAGCGTCGGAAAAAAGAAATTCGTTCTGGATGCGTATCTCCTGGCCGACGAAACGGAGAAGACCGTTTTCATGTGGCAGAAAACCACCGAAAGCGGCGGCGGGATTTCGTTGGACGGCGGTTACGAAACCGGCGTTCAATCCGGCGCCACGCTGTTTCGAAAAGTGAAGATCGTCCGGTTCGGGCCCGAGGGCAAGGTGGTGGACTTGGCGCTGGATCTGGGCGAACTGGCCAAAATAGCCAAAGACGCCGCCAAACAGGGCGGCTGGAAATTCAAAACCGTGCTGCGTCAGGAGAAGGCGAAGTACCCGAAAGCCTGAGCGGCGTTTCCCGCATCGTTCCGCCTTCTGCCTCGGCGGCGCAACGGCTGTCCGTAAACGAAACGGATGGCCGAGCTCCCCGTGCGCAATCCAACGACATGATCTTTTCCCGGTTCATGAATCACCGCCATAACCGTGATTTTTCTGTTGAAAAATAATCGCGTTCCATGGGTGGTGTCGGAGGGTCGAAACCCTCCGGCTGTATTCGTATTGCCCGGCTTCGCCGGGCGGGCGGGAAGTTTGCGGCATCGCCGCAAGCATAGCCCGGAACTCAAAAAAGTGGCTTGCCCACTTTTTTGACGAAAGCAGAACCACCGGCATCGCCGGTGGTTCTGCTTTTACCCGTTAAGCCTTGCCCGTGGTTTTGCAATCTTTTCCGATGGGCGGCTTTGCGCCGTTGGTGGTCGGAACAGGTTTGCCGTCCTTGCCCGCCAGGGGCTTTTTGGACGTATCCGGACTGTTGTTCGCCTTCATGTCAAACCCTCCCTTCGTGATGGCGGAGAGTATCCTCTCAACATTCACGGGCAGAGTATCGTCCCGCACGGTGACGTTTGGGTGAAAGTATCATGAACATACTGTTAACAATCCGGAAGACGCCGGGTACGGCGGGCAAACCGCGCGGGCAGCTGCGCCAGCACGATGCCGCAGAGCATCAGCCCGCAACCCAGCAGTTCCCGGGAGGTAAGCAGTTCGCCCAGGATCAGCCACTGGGCCACCACTGCGAACACGCTTTCCAGGCTCATCAGAAGCGAAGCCACGGTGGGGTTGGTGTCCCGCTGGGCCACGATCTGCAGGGTGTAGCCCAGCCCGCCGCTTAAAACGCCCGCGTACAGCAGCGGTACCCAGCCGCGCAGAAGCGAGGAAAACGACGGGCGCTCCGTAAAGAGCATCAGCACCGCGCAAAGCGCCGCGGTCACGAAGAACTGCAGGCAGCTCATACGAACGCAGTCGGTGCGCGGGGAGAAATGGTCGATCAGCAGGATGTGCGCGGTGTAGGCCGCCGCGCCCAGCAGCAGCGCGATATCGCCGTCGCTCACGGTGAAGGTGTCGGTGACGCACAGCAGGAACAGGCCGACGATGCAAAGCCCCACGGCCATCCATACGTTGCGGCGCACGGAGCGTTTGAAGAAAAGGCCGCTCAGCGGCACAAGCACGATGTAGAGCGCCGTCACGAACCCCGCCTTGCCCGCCGAAGTCGCCTTGATGCCGAACTGCTGCAGGCTGGAACCGGCGAACAGCGCCACGCCGCAGCATACGCCGCCCAGTATCAGGTTGCGCCGCTTTTCCGGCGTCAGGCGGGCCCGGCTCCGCGCGTAGGCCTGGCCCTTGCCGCCCTCCGCCGGGGCGCGCCTGCGTTCCAACGCGTCCAGCAGGCGGATGCAGGGTAAAAGAACCAGCGCGGCGATCAGCATCCGCGCTGCGTTGAAGGTAAAGGGCTCCATGGTATCCATCGCCACGTCCTGCGCCACGAAAGCCACGCCCCATATGGCGGCGGTCAGCAGCAGGAGCAGGTTGGCGCGAAGCGTCTTATTCATCGGCATTCCCTTCCGAACCGGAAGCCCAAAGCCTGAAAAACGGCGCGTCTCGTTTCCGGGACGCGCCTGTTTCCCTGTGCCGTTCGTCCGGTTCCCGGCGCAACTACGATTTCAGCGTGCCGCCTTCGTCCAGCGTGTTGATTTCCCCAACACGCCGGGCGTGACGGTCGCCGATGAATTTCGAGGTCAGCCATGTGCGCAGCACCATCCGGGCCAGCTCGCTGCCCAGTACGCGCGCGCCAAGGGCGATCATGTTGGCGTCGTTATGCTCGCGGCTCATTTTGGCGGAATAGCAATCGGCGCAGATGGCGCAGCGCACGCCGCGCACCTTGTTGGCCGCGATGCCGATGCCCTGGCCCGTGCCGCACATCACGACGCCCAGTTCGCACTCCCCGGAGGCGACGGCGCGCGCGGCCAGTTCGCCGTATACTGGATAGTCCACGCTGTCGTGGGTGAAGGTGCCGAAATCCTTGTAGGGCAATCCCAGTTCCTGAAGCACGGCAATCACGTCCGGTTTCAGATCGATGCCCGCATGGTCGCAACCGATGGCAATCATCAGGGGATACGCTTCCTTTCGATACGAATGTTTTAGGGGGACGCTTACCGGTCGTGGAAGGAGATCCGGTTCGTTCCCGCGGTGCTCGCAATCTGCATACGCCGGGCAACGATTTGCGGAATATCTTCGGCTTCCACCCTCCGGTCGTCCGAAAGCATGAAAACGCCCATCGCGTTTTCCAGGCCCGCGCTTCCATAGGCTCCCAGGCGCAGGGCGGCCAGCCGCTGCATAATTTCCGCCGCGCGTTCCCGCATCCGAAGGCCGGGAATGTTGTACAGCACGAGGGTAAAGGTGTTGGTGCCGTACCGCGCCGCGAAGTCTCCGCGCCGCCGGCTGATGTTGGCGGTCAGCAGGCGCCCGATGGCGATCAGCGCCTCGTCCGCCACCTGCTGCCCGTACTCCCCGGCCAACCGTTGCAGGCCGTCCACGCTCAGCATGGCCACGGCGACGTCGGTTTTGTTCATCACGGCGCGCCTGTACAGGATTCGCAGCCGGTCTTCAAAATACCGCTTGCTGTACAGGCCCGTGGACTCGTCCAGCTGCAGCCGCGCGTTGTACGACGTGATGCGGTCGATGAACCCGTTGGCGCCGTAAACGTCCAGCAGCACGCGGTCGTCCAGCCGGATGATGATCTCCATCACCAGCCTGCGGCCGTCCATCTCCACGGGCGTGGCGTACACGTGGTATATTTCCCGCTCGGCAAACTCGAACTTAACCTGCCTTTCGCCCTCCTGGATCGACCGCAGCCCGGCGCAGTTGAGGCAGCGTTCGCTTCGCCGGTTCCAAAGGGACGTACAGTCCGCGCTGTTGCGGGCGGTTTCGGGTTCTCTGCCGTCCGGGTCCACCACGGTCATCCGCACGGGATCCACCACGCGCACGAGATCAAAAACCGCGCGGAGCTCGTTCACGGCGAGTTTCAGCCCTTCGGCGGTATATTGTCGGATCATCCGCCTCACCTCTCGCGCGATTGGGTTCGCCGGCCGGGGTACGGTTTCCCGTTCGCATTATAACACGGCTTCTTAATCGGAGACAAGGCTACGCGCGGGTCCCGCCGCATATTCGTGATGAAACGACAGGGAAAAAACAACCGGGATACGTCGCGCGGCAAGGGAAGCGGCCGGGCCGCCCCTTCGCCGTTCGCATGGGAAGCGGAATACGCGCGTTTACGGGCCGGGGTTTGGTCAAGTGGGTGGTTGATGCGGATTAAAAGCTTCCCGTTACGCCGGACTCAGCCGGACGTATTCCCGTTATATACTGGCAACGTGGAAATGCGGGCAGGGAACCCAACGGTCAACGCGAGGGAACGCGGCGGGCCCGCGGCGCCAAACGCGCCAAACCGGCGGCTGGGGTTCGCCTCATCGCCGCCTTGAATACCGGCCAGACCTTGCGTCCCAACACGATATCGTCCGGCACCCTCCCGCAGGCGCGGTTTCACCCCCTCCGCGCCGCATTTTCATTCCCGGAAAGGCGCGGCATGCCCGGCGAAAGCCGGGCGCGCCGTCGCTCTTTCCACGGCCCCAAGTGACGGTTCCGTCTGCCGGGCGTCGGGCGGCGGAGCGACAGGCGCGAGGTGAACGAAGCGTGTGGCAACCGACTGGCAGAAGTTGCGAAACGAGTATCTTCAAACGTCCCTGAGCCTGCGCGCCCTGGCCGGCAGGCACGGCGTGGCCCCTTCCACGCTCCGGAACCGCGCCGCGCGGGAAGGCTGGGCGCAGACCAGGCGCGCACGGCAAACGGAGGAAGCCGCCGCGCCCGCCTGCGACGCCGACCGTATGGCGCAGCTCAAGGCCATCGGCGACCGGCTGACCGCCCAGCTGGCGCGCGCGACGGACGAGCTGGATAAGCAGATCGTCCGGCACAAACGCAAGGTGCGGGAAATGACCTACGACGATCCGGAAGCCTCCGGCAGGCCCGTGATGGAAACGGTGGAGGAGCGCGTGCTGTTGGAGGT
This sequence comes from uncultured Oscillospiraceae bacterium, assembly GCA_964497495.1. Taxonomy (GTDB): domain Bacteria; phylum Bacillota; class Clostridia; order Christensenellales; family Aristaeellaceae; genus CAXXOK01. The sequence continues at coordinate 49,749 of CAZCCZ010000013.1, read as the reverse complement.
GGTGGACGCGCCGGTGGACAGCATGGGCCTGAAGCGCCTGTCCGCGACGCTGAAGATTCTGCGGGACGTGGCGAAAGCGGACGGCGACGGCGAGCAGGGCGTGGCACAGGTGGAGGAACTGATGCGCAGGCTGGATACCGAAGCCGGAAAGGAGGGCGGCCCCGAATGCCCGTGATGAGCGAGAAACAGCGCGAATACCGCCGCCGCGCCACGAAGGTATGGAACGTCAAGACCGGGGCTACCCGCTCCGGCAAAACGTACGGGGATTACCTCCTTCTACCGGAGCGCCTGTTGGCGGGCCGGGGGCGCGAGGGGCTCAACGTGATTCTGGGCGCGACCCGCGGCACGATCACCCGCAACCTCATTCTCCCCATGCAGGCGATCTACGGCCCAGCGCTGGTGAGTGACATCCGGGGCGACGGCGTCGCCGTGCTCTTCGGTCAGCCCTGCCACTGCATGGGCGCGGACAGCGTGCGGCAGGTAAACCGCCTGCGGGGCGCGTCCGTCAAGTACGGCTACGGAGACGAGGTGACGGCCTGGAAGCGGGACGTGTTTGAAATGCTCAAAAGCAGGCTGGACAAGGCGTACAGTCTGTTCGACGGCACCTGCAACCCGGAAGGCCCCACCCACTGGTTCAAGCAGTTTCTCGACCGGGGCGGGGACGCCCTCTACCAGCAGGCCTACTCCATCGACGACAACCCCTTCAACCCTCCGGAAGTCGTGGCCCGCATGAAGGCCGATTACGCGGGTACCGTATACTACGACCGGTATATCCGCGGGCTGTGGGTGGCGGCGGAAGGCGCGGTATACCGCGCTTTCGCGGACGACCCCGCGCGCTTCCTGCTGGAGGAGGCAGAACTGCCCGAACACCTCCTCGCAACGGCGGCGCTGGGCGTGGACTTCGGCGGCAACGCCTCCGGCCACGCCTTCTGCTGCACGGGCTTCGAGCGCGGTTTTCGCGGCATGGTCACGCTGGCCGAATGGTACCACAAAGGCGAAATCACCCCCGAAAGGCTGGAAGCCGCGTTCGTGGATTTCGCCCGCGCGTGCGCCGCCCGTTACGGCGCGCGCGCCGCTTACTGCGACAGCGCGGAGCCTACGCTCATTATGGGGCTTCGCGCCGCGTGCGCGCGGGAGCGTCTGCCTTTCGAGATCCGTAAGGCGCAAAAGGGGCCGATCAACGGGCGTATCCGGTTTCTGTGCCGCCTGATGGCGGGCGGGCGCTACCGCATTCTCGCGCCGTGCGTCCATACCCGAGAGGCGCTGCTGACCGCCCTGTGGGACGCGCGCCACGTGACCGAGGACGTGCGGCTGGACGACGGCACCACCAACATCGACAGTCTGGACGCCATGGAATATTCCTTCGAGCCTTACATGGAGCAGATGGCGGCGCTGGCCTGAAAAGCCGCCTTCCGCCGCGGTGCGCCCGCGGGCCTTCGGGTACGGGCAGGGGCTTTCCGCTCGCCCCTGCACCCTTCGGAGCGTCCACATCCCTTATGGAGATACTCAGCATTTCTCCCGTTATCCGCCTCAATGAAAAACACTTGCCTCGAGGGGCTGCGAAGGTTCCCAAAGGGCGATCGCAAAGCCCTTTGGCGCGCCCGCAGGCGCGGCACTCCCCGCATGCGCCGCGGCGCGCAAAACCGCCGCGAAATCCTGCCTTTAGGCACTGGGTAACGGCCCATTCCGTGTAATGGTTAACAGCCGCAGAAGCGGCTTTCCAAGGAGGGGGCCGCCCCGAAGGGTGCAGGGGCGAGCGGAAAGCCCCTGCACGCGCCCGCAGGCGCGGCACTCCCCGCATGCGCCGCGGCGCGCAAAACCGCCGCGAAATCCTGCCTTTAGGCACTGGGTAACGGCCCATTCCGTGTAATGGTTAACAGCCGCAAAAGCGGCTTTCCAAGGAGGGGGCCGCCCCGAAGAGTGCAGGGGCGAGCGGAAAGCCCCTGCACGCGCCCACAGGCGCGGCACTCCCTGCATGCGCCGCGGCGCGCAAAACCGCCGCGAAATCCTGCCTTTAGGCACTGGGAGGCAACCTATGGAAAACGGAAAAATACTGGATTATCTGGAGCGGAAGGGCTACCGCACGCCCGCGGGCGGCAGCGGCACCCATATCCGCGAATATCTGGCCTGGTACCGCGGCTACGTAAGCGAGTTCCATGATTACGCCATGCGCGTGGGCGCCTCGCGGCGCACGCTGACGCGCTACCGCCTGGGCATGGCCAAGACCGTCTGCGAGGACTTCGCCACCCTGCTCTTAAACGAAAAGGTGCAAATCGTCGCGGAAGGCTTTCCGGCGCTGCCCGGCATTCTGGAAAAGAACGCATTCATGGAGCGCGCCAACCGCCTCGTGGAATGGACGATGGCGCTGGGCACCGGCGCGCTGGTGGAGTTTCCGGACGGGGAAGGGCTGCCGACCATCGACTATATCCGCGGCGACCTGATCTTTCCCCTGCGCTGGGACGGCGACCATATTACGGAGTGCGCCTTCGGCAGCCGCCGAGTGCTGGGTTCGGGCAAAGACACCACGGAAGGGTACTACGTGCAGATTCACGCGCGGGAACCGGAAGGCTACGTAATCCGCAACGCCTGGCTGGACGACGCGGGCGCGGAGCTGCCCGCCCCCGACGGGGTGGAAACGGAAAGCCTGCCTTCGCCCGTGCCGCTGTTCCAGATCATCCGACCCAACGTGGTCAACGCGCTGGAACCCGACTCCCCCCTGGGTATGAGCGTGTTCGGCATGGCCGTGGACCAGCTGAAAGCCGCCGACCTGGTTTTCGACAGCTACGTCAACGAATTCGTGCTGGGTAAGAAGCGCGTGATGGTGCCGCAGTCGCTGGCCAACATCGAAATGCAGAAGGACGGCTCCATGCAGCCGATCTTCGACCCGAGCGACGTGCTGTTCTACGTCTACCAGCAAAGCCAGGACGGGGCGGACGACCTGAAGCCGCTGGATATGTCCCTGCGTGCGGCTGAGCACGAGGCCGGCCTCCAGCGCATGATCGACCTGATCTCCAAAAAGTGCGGGCTGGGCACCGGCCGTTACCGGTTCGACGGCGCCACGGCGCGCACGGCCACCGAGGTGATCAGCGAGCAGAGCGACCTGTACCAAAGCCTGAAGCGCAACGAGAAGCCGCTGGAGCGCGCCCTGTGCGGCATGGTGAACGCCCTGAGCTGGCTGACCGGCGGTCCGCCGGAGGTCAGGACCCGCGTAAGCTTCGACGATTCCGTGATCGAGGACGCGGGCGCGGCGGCGGAGCGCACCCTCAGGCTGGTAAACGCCGGGCTGATGAGCAAACGGCGCGCCATCATGGCGCTTACGCGCTGCTCGGAGGAGGACGCCGTGAAACAGCTCCGGGAGATCGCAAAGGAGCAGGGAAAGGCGGCGGACACGGAAAACGGCGCGGGCACGCCGCCGGAAACCCCGCCGCAGCTTGCGCCGGAGTCGGAATTCATCGGGGATTGGCCCTCGCCGTACCCACGGAAAACGCGCCTGCGTTCGTCGCGGAAGCGTTTTTTCATATCCATCGGCGCAGGCGACGGCCTTAAAACGGAATCCATCGCCGACGGGCGTTAAACGGAGGTACGTCTATGTTTTCATTCCTGTCCCTGTCCGCCCGGTTCCCGCGCGAGGCGGGCGACTCCCCCACGGCGTCGGCCGAAACGGTTCCCGCCGAAGCCGCGCCCGAACCCGGTTCCGCCGACGGCGCAGAACTGAAAAGCACGCTTCTCAAGGCGGTGGAAGGCCGCAAGCGCCGCGCCGAAAACAGCGTGTTGCGCTCCATGGCCGAGCAAAACGGCGTTCCGGAGGCGGAGCTGGCCCGGATGCTGGACAACGCGCGCGCGGAGGAACTGCCGCCGGAGGCGCAAAAGAAACTGGCCGCCGCCAACGAAACCGTCGTCCGCAGGCTTCTGACGGCCGAGGTGAAAAGCGTCGGCGCGGAAATGGGCCTGCTGGACACGGAGGTGGCGTTGCAGCTGATACCCGGCGACGCGCTATCCGTAGGGGAGGACGGCGCCGTGACCGGCGTGCGGGAGGCGCTGGAAGCCCTGAAGCAGCGCAAGGGCTACCTGTTTCATCCGGCGGGCCGCGGCGCGTGGGCGCAGAAGGTGTCCTCCGGCGGCGCGCCGCAGCTGAGCGGCGTGGAGGAGGCCTTCTACCGCAAGAACCCCGCGCTGCGCCGGTAAAACAAACAAAACAAAACAGGAGGTAACCGATCATGGCAAACGAATCGCAGGAACGCTACAGCGACCTGGTGCTGGCCAAGCTCCGCAACGAGCTGGTTTTAAAAGACGGCGTGGTTTTCAACAACGATTACGACGGCGATCCCGCCGCGGGCGCGGTGAAGATTCCCACCCGGGACGACGAAGTGGCCGCGAGCGATTACGACCGCGCGGCGGGCCTGGCTCCCACCACGGGCAGCACCGCCTACGTCACGCTCCCCATCGACAGGGACAAGGCCGTTAACGAAATCATCGACGGCTACGAAGCCGCCTCCGTGCCGGACGCCCTGATCGCGGAGCGGCTGGACAGCGCCGGGTATTCCCTCGGCCGCGCCATAGACGCCGACGGCGCCACCGCGCTGCTGGGCGGGGGCACCGCGGTGGGCGTGGGCGTGCTGGACAAGGACACCGTATACGGCGTGCTGGTGGATCAGCGCACGCAGATGAGCAAGGACAACATTCCCGCGCAGGGCCGCTACGCCCTGTGCACGCCGGACGTGATCGCCGCCGTGGTACGCAGCCCCGAGTTCACGCAGGCCTCCAGTCTGGGCGACGAGGTGAAGCAGTCCGGGGCCATCGGCCGCCTGGCCGGTTTCAACGTCATCGAGTTCAACGACGACACCGCCAACCTGGCAATCGTCTGCGGCCATCCGCGCTTCGCCACCCGCGTC
>CAZCCZ010000013.1:0-44847 GCA_964497495.1 uncultured Oscillospiraceae bacterium | reverse complement strand
TGGCAGGCCCCCGTGCGCCTGCAAAGTCTGGACGGCAGCGGCAAGTACATCGGGGCTTCCGCCGTGCAGGGCCGCATGGTGTACGCGCACAAGGTGCTGCGGCAAAAGGGCGTGCGCTGCGTGTACGCGCCGACGGCCGTAACCCTCGCCGCCGTAGCGGGCGCCGCCGCGGGCACCACCGTGCTCACCGTGTCCGGGCAAACCTCCGCCACCAGCTACAAGTATACGCGCAACCCGGCCGCGCGCGCGGCCTGCGGCGTGAGCTACGCGGGCACGGCGCTCACCAGCGGCGCCACGGAGATCGCCGCTTCCGAAGGCGACGTGATCGAGGTGGTCGGCCTCAAGGACGGCAAGGTGGTCGCCGCGGGCTACGTAGCGCTCGCTGCCGCGAACCTCAAGGCCTGACCATGAACCTGACCGCCGAAGAATATCTGGCCGTCACCGGGGAATCCGCCCCGGAGGACTTCGCCGCCTGCCTTACGCTCGCCCAAAGCATGCTGGACGCACGCACCCTGTGCTTCTACGCGCAGAAGGACGCGACCGCCCTGCCGGTTCTGGTCGGGCGCGCGCTGCGGCAGTATCTGGCCTACCAGACGCAGGCCGTCAGCCTAGCGGGCGGCGTGGCGGGCGCGACGGAAGCGCCCGCCGCGAGCGCGAGCCTGGGCAAGTACAGCTTCACGGCGGGCGTGGGCGCCGGCGCGCACTGCCCCGCCGCCGCCGCGCTGCTTCCGCTGCTCATCAGCTACGCGCAGTGCGATTAAGAACCATTCATTCACACAGGGCCTCCGCCCCGCCGCAAGCGACGGAGCGGAGGCCGATTCGGTAAAACACTCTTGTCCCAAACCGCTTAAGGAGGTGCTTTCCATGCGGCCCATTCCCCGCGCGATGCTTATCCACGGCGCCACCCTGGCCGAAGCCGCCACGGACGCCAACGGCGGCGAAACCCTGACGACGCTGGCGGAACTTCGACGCGTGCGCGTGGAACCGGGCGGCGCGGAAACCGTCATCCGGGACGAAACCAGCGCGGAACGCACCGCGCTGCTGCTGTACGACGCGCGCAACAGTCTCCCGCGGAACGTGGCCTTCGCCGCGGGCCAGCGGGTGGTGTTTCAGGGCGTCCGGTACCGCGTGGAAACGGTGGATCTGCTGTACGACGGCCGCAGGCTGCACCACGTGGAAGCGGGCCTGCGCGGGTAGCCGTCCAATGCCACGGAGGTGAAACCATGCACCAGTCGACCATAAAACTCGTACTCCGCCCGGAAGGGCTGCCGGGCGGCCTGACCACCCGCCTGCGTGCAGCCCTGCCGGAAGTCTCCGCGCAGGTGCTTGCGGATTGCAACCGCTACGCGCGCGACGACACGGGCAGGCTTATCGCCAGCTCGATTACCGCCAGCGACCTCGCGTTGGGGCGGCTGGTCTGGCGCACGCCCTACGCGCGGCGCGTGTACTACGCGGGCAGGCCGTCCCAAAAGAAGAACCCCGGCGCGAGCCTGCGGTGGTGCGAGAAGGCCAAAGCACTGCACCTCCGCGCATGGGCCGCGCTGGCAGCCCGGAAGCTGGGAGGCGGCTGATATGAGCATACAGGCTCAGGTGCTGGCCGCCCTGCGGGAGATGATCGACGCGCTGGCGCTCTTCGCGCCCGTGCAGATGGGCGCGCTGCCCGCGGAGGACGGCCTGAGCATGGCCGCGTCCGCGGGGCGCGCGCAGGCCGTAACGCTGGCCGGCGGCTCGTCCGTCGCGCTGGACGTGGCGCTGGCCTGCAAGCATACCGACCAGACCGTCGCGCTGGATACGCTGTGCCTGCTGTGCGAGGCGCTTGTGAAAGCCTCGCCGCTGCCCGCGGGCGACGGCTGGCAGATAACCGCCGTCCGCCTGAACGCCGCGCCCGCCTACGTGGACCGGGACGGAACCCGCTGGCTCTACGGCGGCGCGCTGACGGTGGAATACTCGGCGGACTGACCCGTTCAGCCCCATTCGGTAAGGAGGTAAGACCCTTGAGAATCACGCGCAACCTGATCCGCGAATACTACGGCATTCCTTCCGGCGACGCGGTGGCGTTTCATTACGTCAACGCGGGCTTCGTGAAGTGCGAGGAGGACAACAACCCCAAGGTGGACAAGACCGCCTTCGTGGGGGACGTAAACTCCACCTGCGCCGTCACCGGTTACGAAAACGGCTGGAATTACGAGGCACAGTACGTGAAGGGCGACCCGGTGGTGGACGATCTGGCGGCCATCGCGCGCGGGCAGAAGACCGGCGCCGCCTGCGAACGTAAACTCGTGAGCGTGGACATGGCCTCGCCGGTTTCCACCCTTACGAACACATACGCCGCGCGCCTGTTCACCATCGTCGTAGAGGCCAACCCGCCCGCCGGCGACCCCAAGAGCGTCACGAAACTCGGCGGGACCTTCCACCAGAGCGGCGACCTGACGGAAGGCATGTTCAACATCGCCGAAAAAAGCTTCGCCGCCGCATCGTAGTCAAAAGCTGGACGGGCGGTTTCACAATCCGGCGAAGGCGCGGTTCCATGATTGAACCGCGCCCTCGCCGTTTTCGGGAGGCAGTTTATGCGGGAGCTGACCCTGCGGGTGGAAAACCCGAGCATCCGGATCAACGGGCACGCGTTCGTCCTTCGGCTGACCGATCTGGAGCTTTTCACGCGCGTCCGGGCCCTGTACGAGCGGTACGAACGTTTCGCGGCGGAAGAGCACGGCGCCGAAGCCGTACTGGCCGTCGCGGGCGAAGCCACGGCCCTGCTGGAGGAAGCGCTGGGCAGCGGCGCGGCGGGCGTGATCGCGGACGGGAAGCCGGTCAGCCTCGCGCTGACCGTGGAATGGCTGGGCGCGCTAGCGCGGGAAGCCGCCGAACACTACGCGGAACTGGCCATGCGGGACGGAGACGAAATCGATGCGCCCTGATTCCACGCCCGCGTTCACCCTGTCCCGCCCCGCGGCGGAGTGCCTGGTTACGGAGCTGGTAAGCACGGCGGACAGAAAGGCGTACCGGATCGACCCGGATTTCCGCACGGTGCTCGCCTGCCTGAGACGGCTTGCCGACCCCGACCGCGAGGGCACAGCCAAGCTGATCTATCTGGCCCGGCGTTTTTTTCTGGGCGTGCCCCCGCCGGACGCCGACTGCCTGTTTTCCGCGTTCGTTTCGGGAAATGACGTTAAGGAGCCGGAAGGGCCGCCGCTCCTGGATTTCGAACGGGACGCGGGCGTGTTGTACGCCTCCTTCCGGCAGCAGTACGGCGTCGACCTGCTCCGGGCGTCCCTGCACTGGTATGAATTCCGGGAACTGCTGGCCGGGCTTACCGAGGCCACGCCCTTCGGCGCGCGGGTGCGCCTGCGCGCGCTGGACGAAAGCCGCGTAGCTCCGGAGGACAGGCCCGCGGTGCGGCGCATGAAGGAACAGGTCGCCATCCTCCCCCGCGTGGGCCGGGCGGAGCAGGCATTGCTGGACGAGTTGGACCGAAGGCTGGCCGTGGGGGAAAACCCGGCCGACGTGCTGGTGAAATTAAAGGAAGTGTGAACGATGGCGGAAAGCGACGGGCAGGTGGTATTCACCGTCGAACTGGACGACGCCGGTTTTCTGGAGGGCATGGTCCGGCTGGAAGCGGCGCTGACCGTGCTGGGTCAAAGCGTGCTGTCGGCCTTTACCCTCGGAGAAGCGCAGCTGAACGAGGCGGAAGCCTCCGGCAGGCGTTGGGTGGCGAGCTTCGCTACGGGCGCACGCGGCAGCGCGGCGGCGGCCACAGCCGTCCGGAGCGTCGTTGCCGCCGCAACATCCGCTGCAAGCGCGGCGGGGTATTCGGGCGGGTTGGCCGCGGGCCGGAACATCGTATCCGGCATCGTAAGCGGGGCCGGCGGCATGGGCCCGGCGCTGGACGCGGCGCTTACGCGGATCGTCTATAACGCGCTGGCGGCCGCGCGGCGCGCTGCGGGCATTTCCAGCCCTTCCAAACTGTTTCGGGACGAGGTGGGCCGCTACCTGGCGCTGGGCGTGCAGAGCGGCTTTACCGATACCATGGCCGCGAGCGTGCTGCCCGCCATCGGCGCAAGCGTGCGAAAGAGCGCCGCGGTGGGGCAACGGGCGCTGGACGGCACGCTGCTGGCCGCCGTACGGGGCAAAACCGGCGCGGGCTACGCGCTGCCGGACGCGGGCCGCGTAAGCGCAGCCGTCTTAGGTGGTGCCGTAACCCTTCCCGTGCCTGGCCCGCAGGCGGCCGCCGCCGGAGACAGCGTGACGAACGTCACGCAGAACATCACGTTCCAGTCGCCCATGCAGGCGCCGGACGAGGTGGCGCGGGCCGTCCGCAGACAGGCGGCCTACGGGCTGGCGGGCGCGCGCGGTTAAGAACGCACAAGAGGAGGCGGAAGCATGAGCGGCATCACCGTTCAATGGGTGCGCGGCGACGGGCGCGCCTTCGCCGCGGACGGCGGCGCGTTGGGGCTGGTATCCGCAGAGGGGCTGGACGAGCCCAACGTGGAGGTGTTCACCCAGAAGGCCGCCGTAGGGGACGGCGATCTGGTCACCGGCGCGCGCGTGGGCAGCCGCGCGCTTTCGTTCACGCTGAAGGCGCGGCAGGCGGCCTTAAACGGCGTGCTTCGCCAAGCGGTCACCTCGTTCTTCAGCGCACGGCTGCCCTACGACGTGTACGTGACCCGCGAAGGCGTGAAACGCTTTGCTGCGGACTGCAGGCTGGACGGGCTGGAAGTGCCCGTGGAAAACCCGTTCAAGCCCCTGACCGTCAAGCTTTCGTTTCTGATGCCCGAGGGTTATTTCCTGAGCACGGACGGCTTCGGCCAGAACATCGCGGACATCAAGCCCCGCTGCGGGTACCCCTACGCGGCGCCCGCCGGGTGCGGACGCCTGTACGGCCAATACGCCTACGCCGAAACCGTGTGCCTGGAAAACGACGGCGACGCGGCGGCCTGCTGCAAAGCCGTGCTTACCGCGCGGGGCACGGTGACCAACCCGAAGCTGATCGCGGGGGACGGGTTCGTACGGTTCCTGGGCACGCTCCACGAGGGGGACGCGCTGGTGATCGACGGGAAAACAAAAGCCGTGACCCTGAACGGGGTCAACGTCTCCATGAGGCTGGACCGGGCCGGCAGCTTCGACGGCATCGTATTCGCCGTGGGTGCCAACCGCGTGGGCTATTCCGCCGATATCGGCTCTAACCTGCTGGACGTCTACGTGTACTTCAATAAGCGGTATGTCGGCACCTGAACGCCGTGAACGGGAGCGTGAAGCCATGGAACTGCTGGGGCTGGACGCGGGCTTTCGCCCGGTGAAGGCGCTTGTCTGCATCAACATCCAATGGAACCGGCGGTATTACGAAGCGGGGGATTTTCAGTTACAGCTCCGCGCCGCCGATTGGGACACGGCCGTAGCCTACGTCTACACCCGCGAGCGGCCGGAAACGGGCATGGTGGAAAAGATCGAGACGGAGCACAACGTGAAGGGCGATTTCGTACTGGTCAGCGGCTTTTTTCTGGAGGGGATGTTGAACTGGAAGGCGATTTATCCCCGTTGCCAGGCCGCGGGCAACCTGGCGGACGAATGCCGCGCGCTGGCGGCCGCGTATCTGGCGGATACGGGCGTCACCGTGCCTGCCGCCGCCCCGCTGGGCGCGGACGCGGCCTTCGACGCGGAAGGCGACCTTCTGGGCGACGTTACCTACGGGCTGCTCCGGCTGCAGGAACTGGGGCAGCGCATCCGGCTGGATTTCCGGACGGGAACGCTTTTTTACGAAGTGTGGCGGGGGCTGGACCGCAGCCAGAGCCAGAGTGAAAACCCATACGCGGTGTTCAGCCGGGGGTTCGGCACCGTGGATACGCTGACGCTCACGCGGGATTCCAGCGATTACCGCAATTACGCCGTCGCCGTTTACGACGGCGGCGCGCTGACCGTGGACGTACGCGCCGATCTCGCCGAACCCCTGCGCGTTCTGTACGTGGACACGGGGCTGGCGGCGGAGGAGGGGCAGACGCAGGAAGCCTTTCTGGCCGCGGTGCGCACCGCCGCGTTTCAGGCGCTTAACAGCCGCGCGCGCATCCTGAACATCGACGCGAACGTGCTGCAGAATAACCTCCGCTACCTTGCGGATTACGACCTCGGCGACAAGTGCGACGTTATGGACGACCGGCTGCAACTCGCGTTCGAGGCCCGCGTCGTCGAGGTGAACGAGGTCTGGAAAAACAACGCGCACACAGTCGGCATACAGTTCGGGGACAAGCTCCCCACGGTCTACCAGAGAGGGAGGGCGTAACGATGGCGGTATCATGGCCTTTCGATTCCACGGTGACGCAGGACGCGCAGGGAAACCCCGTTTACAGCAGGGCGTACAGTTCGGACGTGCTTGCGAAAATCCTGTCCCGGTATTTTAGCAACGGCGTGTTCGGCAACGATTCCACCTGTTTTCAGGTCGCGGCGGCCGAGGGCATGACGGTGAAGGTGCGTCCGGGCTACGCGAACATCAACGGACGGCAGGTATACGAGGATGCCGACCGCACGCTGGCCGTGCAGGCGGCGGACGCGGCGCAGGACCGCATCGACAGCGTGGTTCTCCGGCTGAACCTGACGCTGTCGGCGCTGTCCATCGACCTGTATGTGGTCAAGGGAACCGCAGCCGCGTCGCCCGCCGCCCCGGCGCTGACGCGCAACGCGAGCGTATGGGAGCTGGGGCTGGCCAACCTTTTTATCGCCAAAGGCGCGGCGACCGTCCCGCAGGAACGCATCACCGACACCCGGCTGGACACCGGCCGCTGCGGCGTGGTGGCCTCGATCATCGCGGATACCGACACCACAGCCTACTACCGGCAGATCGCGGCGGATCTCGCGGCCTTCCGGACGGGGCGGGAGGCGGCGTTCGACAACTGGTTCGTCTCCGTGCGAAACGCACTTTCCGGGGACGTGGCGGGCAACCTGCTGAACCTGATCACCCAACTGAACAACGCCTTGAATGTGCGCCTCCCGAACGTATGCACGGATAATCCCGGTGCTTTCAACATCGACGAGCCGCCGCACAACGGCTTGTGGAACTGCTGGCCGGAAGTGACTACCGGGACGCTGCCGACGCCGTATTTCAACCTGGAAGTCATCATGTGGGGCACGGCGGGGTATCAGTCGGAATGGGCGTATACGAGCGACGGGCCGGTGTACTACCGCAGCCGAAACGGCGGCCCGTGGACGCCATGGGAGCAGGTCACCGGAAAAGCCTGCCTTTATGCGGAGCACTTTACCGGCGAGCTGTGGACGGACGGGCGAAAAATCTACGAGAAAACCGTCGTGGCGACCCTCGCAAACGGGATGAACAGCATCGCGCACGGGATTTCCAGCCTCGGGACGTTTCGTACGGTGGTTTATGAAAAGTCCGTTTTAGGTAACGGCAACTCTCCGCTTCCGAAATATGCTCTATCAGCGGTGTCTTATACCGATGCCTCTGCGTATAGCGTATACGTCGATACGTTCACCGGTACGCAGTTGACGATCTGGAAAGGCTCCTATGAGGCGCAAACCGCTTTGAGCGTCACGCTGCGCTATACCTGCATCGACCGATAAGGAGGGATACCCATGAAAACCATCGTGGACGCAAACGGTTATATGGTGGAGCTTTGCGTGCAGCAGGGCGAAGCCGGGAAGCTGCCGGGCTACAATCTTCGGGACGGCGAACAGGCCGTTGATTATCTGAACGACGCGCTGATCGTGACTAACGGAGTGACGCACACGCCGCTGAAACCCCGATGGAGTAACGGCGCATGGACGGACGAAGCCACTGCGACGGAACTGGCCGCCGCCTTTCCGCCCGCCGAACCGGCGCCGGGAGACGTGGTGAACGACCGGCTGGACGCGCTGGAAAGCCTGATCGTGGATACGCAATATCAACTGGCCCTGACGCAGTTGGGCCTTTCCGGGGAGGTGTAAGCGATGCTGTATGAGGTCTTGAAGCGGCTGATCGAGCGCGGGGCCACGGACGGATTGCGGGAGAAGATCGACGTGTTCTTCGCGGTGGGGCGGATCACCGAGGCGCAGTACGCGGAACTGACCGGGAAGCTGTAAAAATCCCGGACGTTCGGGGCATCGAGCGGGCGTCGACGCCCGCTCATTTGACGGGGAGGCTTTGCCATGGCAACGATCATCACCAACGCGGCGCTGATTGCCGCCGGTAAGGAACTGCTTGCCTATGCGCGGCAGACGGCCATACCGTACGTTTCCAACGGCATGTCGCTTTCCGGCATGGATTGCCAGGGGCTGGCGGAATATCTGCTGATTCGTTGCGGCGTGCCAAAGGCCGAGTGCGACCTCGCGGGCAGCAACGCGCATTGGCGCAGGTGCGTTTGGACGGGTACGCCCGAGGCATGCGCGGATGCCTTCGGCTGCGTGCCGGGCGGCGCGCTGGTGTTCATCTGGGAGGCGGAGGGCGCGCCCGCGAAATACGTCGGCGACGGCATGGGCAACGCGGAGCACATGGGCGTATATCTGGGCGACTGCGCGCTACACGCCAGCAGTTCCCGCGGGATGGTGGCCGAAAGCAGGTTTGCGGGCAAAACGATCCCCAACGGCGGTTGGAACCGTGTGGGTCTGGCTCCGTGGGTGGATTACGGGCTGACCGGAACGCAACAGGCCGCGCTCACGCGGGCGGAGGACGCCGAGGCGGGAACGGTGCGGGCGGCTTCTTCGTCGGCCACGGCGGCCGCAACGGACCCGGCCTCCTTCTATGCTGTGAAAAAGGGCTGCCGGGGCGGCGCGGTGCGCCGCCTGCAGACATGGCTGGGCGGTCTGGGCTACGATCTGGGCGGCTACGGCGCGGACGGAGATTTCGGCGCGGCCACCGGCGCGGCGGTGCGCGCCTTCCAGCAGGCGCGGGGCCTTGCCGTAGACGGCGTGGTAGGCCCACAGACGTGGGCGGCGCTGGCGGCGGCCCGGCAGGCCGCAGCGGAGGAGGCGCAGGCCTGATGAACGAGGGCGTTCTGGTCGCGCTGCTGTCGCTGCTGGGAACGCTGGCCGGCACGTTCGGCGGCATCCTGGTATCCAACAAGCTGATCAACTACCGGCTGGAGCAGTTGGAAAAGAAGGTGGACAAGCACAATTCGGTGATCGACCGGATGTACTGCGCGGAAAAGCGGCTGGACGTGCTGGGCGAACAGCTGAAAGCCGCGGACAGGCGAATAGACGAAATCGCCCTGTACGAAGAATAGGAGGAACGAGCATGGATCAAAACCGTTTGAAATCCCCTGTGGTGTGGACGTCCATCGCGGCGCAGCTGTTATCCCTTCTGGTGCTGCTGGGCGTGTTCGACACGGGCGTAAGCGACGCTTTCAACGCCCTGATCGCGGGCGCGCTGCAGCTGCTGGTGGTGCTGGGCGTGCTTAACAACCCCACAGACAGCCAGAGTTTCTAGCGCGGAGATGCGGGGCGGCCCGCGTTCGTCTGGAAAGCGGGTCGCCGTCAAAGCGGCGGGAACCCGTATGGAAATTTTCATTCCGGCTATTGACAACCGTTTCCGCTTCGGGTATAGTGCTTCCATAAACCTGTGACGCGGAGGAGTAGGCGCTTCGCCCGATTCAAAGAGAGCCGCCGGCGGTGGGAGTGCGGCATGAGGGCACACGCTGAATGGACCGCCGAGGGCGGAGCGAACGGCGAAGGGCGCGGGCCCGGCCGCTAGCGACCGACGGGAGCTTCACCCGTTATCCGCGAAGCGCATATGCTGGTATGCGAAAGCGAGCGGCCGAGCAATCGGCAATACGGGTGGTACCGCAGGCAAAAGATCAAGCCTGTCCCATAGGAATATGGGGCAGGCTTTTTTGTTTCCCGGAAAAACCCCCGGTTCACACCGTCCCTTGCAACCGGCGAAAAATTACGAAGGAGGAACCCACCGTGAAAAACATCCCTTACCGGTACTACCTGCCCGAGGAGAAGCTGCCCAGAGCGTGGTACAACCTTCGCGCCGACATGCGGGACAAGCCCGATCCGCTCGTCAACCCCGGCACCGGAAAGCCCGTGGCGTTCGACGATCTGCGCCCCGTGTTCTGCGACGAGCTGATTAAGCAGGAACTGGACGACGACACGGCCGAGTTCGAGATTCCCAAGCCTGTGCAGGATATGTACCGCATCTTCCGCCCCTCGCCCATCATCCGCGCCTACCGTCTGGAGGAGGCCCTGAAAACCCCCGCGCACATCTACTACAAGTTCGAGGGCAACAACACCTCCGGCAGCCACAAGTTCAACTCCGCGCTTGCGCAGGCGTATTACGCCAGGGCGCAGGGCCTGAAATCGCTGACCACCGAGACGGGCGCGGGCCAGTGGGGCACGGCGCTGGCGGAAGCCTGCGCGGTCTTCGGGCTGGCACTGACGGTGTTCATGGTTCGCGGTTCCTACGAGCAGAAGCCCTACCGCAAGGACGTAATGCGCACCTTCGGCGCCAACGTGCTGGCCAGCCCCAGCGACACCACGCAGGCGGGCCGCGCCATTCTGGCCAAGGGCCTCAACACCACCGGCAGTCTGGGCTGCGCCATCTCCGAAGCGGTGGAGAAGGCCGTAACCACGCCGGACTGCCGCTACGCGCTGGGCTCGGTGCTCAATCAGGTGCTTCTGCACCAGTCCGTGATCGGGCTGGAGAGCTACGAGGCGCTGACGGAGTTCGGCGAGTACCCGGACGTCGTTATCGGGTGCGCGGGCGGCGGCAGCAACCTGGGCGGCCTGCTGGCCCCCTTCATGCGGGACACGCTGCAGGGCAAGCGGAAGGGCACCCGCTACGTCGCGGTGGAGCCCGCCAGCTGCCCCTCCCTCACGCGCGGCCGCTACGAGTACGATTTCTGCGACACCGGCAAGATCACGCCCATGGCAAAGATGTACACGCTGGGCGCGGAATTCATCCCCTCGCCCAACCACGCGGGCGGCCTGCGGTACCACGGCATGAGCCCCATTATTTCCAAGCTGTACGCGGGCGGCTATCTGGAAGCGGTGAGCTACGAGCAAACCGCCGTGTTCGACGCGGCGGTGAAGTTCGCCCGGCTGGAGACCATCCTGCCCGCGCCGGAAAGCGCCCACGCCATCCGCTGCGCCATGGACGAGGCGGTGCGGTGCCGCGAAACCGGCGAAGCCAAGACCATCCTGTTCGGGCTGTCCGGCACGGGCTACTTCGACATGAGCGCCTACGCCAGCTATCTGGACGGAACGATGACGGATTCCATCCCCATGGACGCAGAAATTCTGGCGAGATAATCGCGGCTCTTTGCCGGGGAAACGGAACGGTCGGGGAGGCGGGCGTACGCCCGCCTCCCCGACCGTTTGCCTGTAAGGCTTATTGCGCCCCGTTCAGGTCGTACTTCATCGCCGCGTAGTCCAGCACCGGTTCCCCCGTGGCCGCGTCCAGCCGAAGCTCGTAGTTCAGCCCGTAGGGGCTGGCATGTCCGGGGTCCAGGATCGCCTCCCGGTCGGGCTGGCTGTACCCGATGACGTTGGTGTTGCTATAATCCTTCAGGTCGTATCCGAGGATGCGCCATTCCGGCACCAGTACGAAACGGCAATTGTTGTTGAAGTCCATTTTCTCGGCCCAAAAAGCGTCCCCTTTGGCGATCTTGACCGAGTACCCGAGCGTGAGCCCATAGATGCTTTTCAGCTTTCCTTCGTCGATGCGCTGCCGAATGCTCTCCACGATCCGGTCAAACGGCAGCAGGTCGGCGTTCTCCTTCACGACCCCTGTCTCTTTGGCCAGGCCGAGATGGATATTAAAGTTCTCCACGTCCATGTAGTGGGCGTAGATATCATAATGGCTGTACCACTCGCCTGCCTCCGCAGGCGGATTATACCGGCCGTACGGGTCGTAATGGGCAAAAATCTGCGCCCCGTGCAGGTACTGCGCAATCGCAAGCTCCCAGCTGCCCTTGCCCGCGTTTTTCACCGGCTTCGTATCGTCCACGGCGTATTCCGTCCATGTCGCGGTGCCGTCGCTCGCCTTCACCTTTTTCATCCGGTACAGACCGCTCATGGCCGTCGCCCGGAGCACGCGCAGGTCGGGCTGAACGTCGCAATCGAAGCGCAAAAGGTTCGTCTGAATCAGGTTCATGACGTCGTCTACCGTGGCGTCGTTTTCCGGCGGGGCGGAGCCTTCCGGCAACGCCGCGCGGTCGGCGGCGTCCGCCTTGCCTTCCAGCCTTCCGTCGGACGCTTCCTGCGAGAAGTCCAGAAAGGGGGAACCGTCGTAATCCCACGCAAGGGACGCTTCCCGGACGTATTTCGGCAACCCCTTCCGAAGGGGATAGACCGTATGGGCGTCCGTCGAGTTGAACGTAGCCATTTGAGTCACGATTACGGGCAGCGTGTCCTCGTCCGGCAGGGTGACGGGTACGTCGTACGTTTGCCCGTCGATCACGAACTGGACGCTGTCCGGCACGGTTTCCCGGTATTGCGCCATTGTTAAAGCATCGCTTTCCGCCGCCGCTCCCGGAGGCAGCGCGGCGCACAGGCACAGGGCCGCCGTTATCGCGGCAAGCGCCGCAAGCCGTTTGCTCATCGTTCGTTTCATCTTCATCGTTCGTCACTCCTTCTCTTCGGCCAGCGGCACGGCCAGACTCATGTCCGCGCACAGGCCGCCTTGTTCGTCGTATGCTATCGGGGCCAGGTACAACGTTTCCGGCGCGTCCTTCACCGGCGCGCCCTCGGCCTGCACCCACAGGTGGCGCGCGTCGTCCGTTTCTCCGGCGGGCAGGCCGTCGCCATACGGTTCGTCCAATTCGCACGCCGCGTTCCCCTGCGCGTCCGCCAGGCAGTAACTCCGCCACGCGTCCAGATACGGTTGCGCCGCTTCCTCGCCTACGCTTTCCGGGAAATCCAGCCTAATCGTGACGTACGTGCGGATCGGGGACAGTGCCGCCTTCAGTACCGTCAGCGTTCCCCCGCCCACGGCGAACGGCTCGGCGGGCGTCGCGTCCCGTACGGCGGCCGTGGAAGCGCGCACGATCGGGATGTTCAGCAGCTCCGCGCCGTTCCCGCCCAAGGGCAGGCCGACGGTAAAGTCCTTGTCCGGCAGGGGAGTGTCGGCGAACCGCAGCTCGAAGTAGACCGCCGCTTCGCCGTCCTGCTTGCCTGTAACCGTCTCCCCGCCGCTTCCCGCCGTCATGCCGTACTTGATGCCGTCCACCGTAAACCAGTCGAAGCCTCCCAGGGCCGTTACGCCGTCGTCCGCCAGCGCCCGCGCGAAGTCGCCGTCCGCATCCAGATCCTCCGCCGTCAGCGGGCGGCCGATATCCGGCCGTCGCACGCTCAGCGTTATGCGCAGCGCGGCCCCGTCGAATACGGTCTCCGTGGCCGCAAGCTCGGTTTGGCCGATCCGCATCGCCGCCGCGTCCTTTCGCACCAGCTCGTCCGCCTGCGGCAGAACGTCCTCCCGCCCGAGCAGGAAATCGAACACGCCCAAGCGCGCACCTTCCGCGACGCCCAGCACGCCCGCGAGCGCCAGCAGGCCCGCGAGGGCCCAGCCGCCTACGCGCCTCAGCTGCGTTTTCCGCGCCATTTGCCGTTCCAGTTCCGCCTGCGTATGGATGCGGTTGAGCGTCCGATCCACCGCCAGATCGAAAACCGCGCTGTGCTCCGGGAAGGCGGAACCCAACCATTCGGAATCCAGTTTCACATTCGTCACCCCGTTTACGTGATTTCCGTATTCAACAGTTCGCCAAGCGTCTTTCGTCCTTGCGCCATACGGCTTTTCACCGTGCCGGTCGGTATGCGCAGGGTCCGGGAAATTTCCCTCACCGAGAACCCTTCCAGATAATACAACACGATGGGCAGGCGCAGCTTCTCGTTCAGGGCGGCGAGCGCTTCCTGCAAAGGCAGGTTATCCACGCGCGGCGGCGCGGGCAACTCCTCCGGCAGTTCTTCCGTGCGCGTGCGCTTCCGTCTGCGTAACGTTTCCTTGCAGGCGTTCACCTGAATGCGCGTCAGCCACGCTCGCGCCGCCTGTTGGTTTCGCAGTTGGTTGCGTCCCCGCCACGCGGCCAGCAGGGCCTCCTGAACGGCGTCCGCGCAGTCTTGCTCGTTGCCGAGCATCGACCAGGCGATGTGCAGCAGAAGCTTCTCGTATCGCCGCACCGCCTCGGTGAATTGCATTTCGTCCATCGTGTTCCTCCGCCAATTGGTTTCGCCTATATAGAGAGATATACAACCGTTTTGGTTCGGCACGAGGCGATTTTCCACGAAAAAGGCGGCCGCTTCATCGAGGCGGCCGCCTTGCTCATCGTTTCGTCGTCATTTTTCCGCTTCCGCCAGTTCTTTCAGCACGAAGCAGTCCCTTTCGTGGTCGATTACGATCCCCACGGATTCCAGAAAGCTGTAGATCGTCACCGTACCCACGAATTTCATGCCGCGCGCGCGCAGATCGGCGGAAACCGCGTCGCTCAGCGGCGAGCGTACGGGAATGTCGGTAACGGCGCCGATGTCGTTGACCGCAGGCCCGCCGGGGATATAGCTTTGCAGATAGGCGTCGAAGGAGCCGAATTCCTGCCGGATCGCCAGAAAGACCTTCGCGTTGGCGATCGTGCCGAGGATTTTCAGCCGGTTCCTGATGATGCCTTCCGCGACCATCAGCCGCGCCACGTCGGCTTCGCCGTAAGCGGCGATCTTTTCGGGGTCGAAGCCGTCGAACGCCGCGCGGAACGCCTCCCGCTTGCTCAGCACGATCAGCCACGAAAGCCCCGCCTGAAAGCCTTCCAAAAAGAGCATTTCGTACAGTTTACCGTCGTCGTGGCAGGGGCGTCCCCATTCCTCGTCGTGGTAAGTGACCATCAAATCGCCGCGCGGCCAGCTGCAGCGCCGCTTTTCAGGCTTCGGCATCAGACTTTTCCTCCGTCTTTCCCGGTTCGGCCGTATTGGGTGCTCCGGGTTCGCCCCCGTCGCGTTTCCAGCGTTCCTGCAGGTAGCCGATCAGCAGGCGGGTATCCGCCGCCGCGCCGTCGAAAAAGCGCGCACGCACGGCGCTGACCAGCACCAGAATGGCGATGGGCCCCAGAATCAGGCCGATTATCCCGCCCAGCCGCATGCCCACGAACATGCCGATGAGCGACAGCAGGGGCGACATGCCCATGTTATCCCCCAGCAGCTTGGGGTCCAGCAACCGGCGCAGCAGCGAATACGTCGTGTAGAAACAGAGAATCAGCCAGGCGGAGCGCTCGTCCCGGATGATGAAGGCCACCAGCGCCCAGGGTAGGAACAGCAGCCCGCAGCCGAACTGGGGGATCATCTCCAACAGCGCGGCGACCACGCCGATGAGCACGGCGTACTGGAAACCCGTAAAGTGGAAGTATACGGACGCCAGCCCCAGCAGCACCAGAAACCACAGCAGCTGCACCCGCACGTAGCCCAGCGCTCCCTGCACCGCCGAGCGCCTGAGCATGGTCAGGCTGCCCTGCGTACTGCTTTCCGCCTGATCGCGACGCTCGAAAACGCGGGTTTTCAGTTCCGGATACCGCTTGGAGATGAAGTACACGCCCAGAATCAGAAAGTTCGCATAGATCAGCGCGTAGGGAAGGCCGGTTGCGAAGGCGACCAGAAAGTTGAGCGATTGCCCCGCCAGCGACGTGGCCTGCTCCCCAAGCCATTTGAAAGCGGTGTTCACGGACTCGCGCAGGGTATCGCTTACGCTTACGGACGCCGTTTCCGCGGCGCTCAGCACCCGGTCGCTGGCCGCGCGAAGCACGTCGATCACGCCGTTGACCACGGTAGGCGCGTTGTTGGCGGCGGAAACGACCTGGCCCACGGCGAAGCTGGCGAACCAGTAGATCAGGAAGAACGCTACGGCGCTGAACAGAAGCACCCAGAACGCCACCGCGAACCCGCGGTGCAGCCGCAGCTTCTTTTCAAAAAAGCGGATCAGGGGCTGTAGCGCCGCCGCGATAGGCAGGGCGATGATGAACGGTGAAAGCGTATCCCACAGCAGGGGAACCGCGTAGACGAGGAAAAGCAGCAGCGCGACGCAAAACAGCAGCCGCATGGCCAGCCGTTCCGTTGCGTACCGAACCGGATGATTCAACGCCGCGCACCTCGCTTGCTTCGCCGAAAGGCGGGAGATCACGGCGACCTCCCGCTATCCGGCAGGAATCAGAACCCTCTGCCGCCGCCGCCGTGGCTGACGCCGCCGCCGCCGAAGTGCACGCCGCTTCCGCCGCCGCCCCCGCCGCCGCTGCTCGGAGGCGGCGCCTTGCGGGTGCGGGTTACGGTGGTGCGCAGGTACTCGTCGGTGCTTTCCAGCATCTTCACGTCGGCGTTGGCTGCGTAATCATACCGGTACGTACTGCCCCTGAGCCTGTAGCGGGATTGCACGATCATCACGAAGATCAGGCCGACCGCGAGGCAGATCACCGCGCCGGCGATCATCTCGCCCGAAGTGAGCGCCTTGTGGCGCGCGGTCAGCCGTTGCCCCGTGACCACGTCGTAGCGGTACTGTCCCTCGGGGATACCCGCCTTCACGAACTCCTGCACCTTGGCGATCATCGCCAGCGCCGCGGCGGCGTAACGCCCCGCACGCAGGTTGGGGTTGCTCTGGTCCAGCGCCAGTTCGATGCGCGCGTCGGTCATATAGTCGATCATCGCGCCGGTGGTGGACAGGTACTCCTGCCGGTTGTACATATCGATATAGTACAGCGCGCCGCTGTTCTCGCTGCCCAGACCGAAACCGCCCTGATCGTAAAAATCGTCCGCCACTTTTTGCTGGGAATCCTCCTCCTGCTCGTCGTCGTTGGTCAGCACCACGAAGTCCATGCCCGTGGCCTGCTGGAACGCGGTGATCGCGTCGGTGATCTCCCGTTCTTCGGAGGCGGTGAACAGGCCGGCGTTGTCGAAAACGCGCCCTCCGGGCGTCGCGGCCAGCGCGGGCGCGAGGCTCAACGCCAGGCCCAGCGCCAGCAGGAGCGCGAATATTCTACGGTAAGCTTTCATCTTCCGCACCCCCTAAAACAGAAAGTAGGCCGCCACGCAGAACAGTGCGAAACAGGCGGCCGCCACGCCCAGCCCGGCCAGCCAGAGCTTGTTCCGGTCGACGGGAAGTTTGCCGCATACCTCGCCGGTGCGGCCGTTCATGGCGTAGTAATACGGTTCCTTCTGGCCCGCCTTCGTATAGGTCAGCACCCAGGTGGGCAGCAGCGTATACTTGCACTGCTTATCCTTCATCGCGGCGCTGGAAGAGCCGGAGTAGCTGGTATAGTGCATGGTCTCGGTCAGCAGCGGCGTTACGTAGCCGGAAAGCTCGCTCTCCACGTCCGCGGTGGCCTCCTGCTCGTTCAGGTCGCGGCGTTCGGCCAGGAAGCCGGTGAGGTATGCCCCGGAGAAAGGCTTGACCTCCTCCAGCGGGAAGGGGTGGATACCGTCGCTCAGCTTGCGGTCGGCGCTTTTTAACGCCGGACGCATGACGTTGCGGAAGGTGATATCCGCGCGCCGGGTGACGGCGTAGTGTTTGGTGGTGGTCACGATGTACTGCCCCACGTCCATCACCGTGGTCTCGCGGCCTTCGCCCTCGTAGCGGCCGTCCACCACGCACCGGCTGACGAAGTGCGGATAATACACACCCTCCATCCGGCTGATCTGGTCGCGCGAGAAGAACCCTTTGGGCACGAACTTCTTTTTGGAAACCCACTGCATGAACCTTTCGACGGCCTTTTCCTTGCCGATGGCGAAGGACAGCACCTCGTCCGGCTTCATATCAGCGGTCAGCTTGCCCTGAAGCACCACGGGGTTGTGGCAATAGTAGCAGCGCGTGGCCACGGTGGTTTCGTCGGTGATGATCTCACTGCCGCAGCTGGGGCAATGGTACACCACCTGGCTGCCGGTATCGGCGGAAGGCCGCGCCTGTTCGGCTTCGCGCGCGTGTTCTTCGTGGTCGTGCGCGTGTTCCGCCTGCTGTTCGGCCTCCGCTTCGCGCTGGTATCCGTCCGCCTTGGCAAGCAGCGTTTTTTCATCGAAAACAGAGCCGCAGGAGTCGCATTTCCAGTGCTGGTCGTCGGGGTTAAACGCCAGATACGAACCGCAATTGGGACATTTATAGGTTACGCCCGCCATGCTCTCACCTCTTTTTCGGCAACGGCGCCGGAACGGGCCGTCCGTCTGGGAAAATTATAGCATTTCGGCGAACAAAACACAACATGACGGATCGTTGGGGGCCGAAACCTCCGGCGATCAAACATGGGTTACATGTTCGTATGGTGGTGTAACCCATGTAACCCCTGTCCGTAACGTGGCTGTCTCCGCATTGACAGCTGAATGGCATTGTGATACATTTTACCCATATTATGTATTATCATGAAAGCGGAGATCGTCGTCCATGAAGAAACACAGTTTCCGGGAAAAGTTCTCTTACCAGTTCGACCAATGGATGTCCCGCGGCCTCGCGGCCATGATCGGCCTGCTGTTCCTCGTTACCGTTTTCGTGGCGGTGGCCGTCGCGGCGGCGGCCCGGCTGTGCGCGCCCGACGCCGCCGGAAACGCGGCGGATTCGCTGTGGAACAGCTTCATGCACATTCTGGACCCGGGCAACGTGTCTGGCGACTACGCCACGCGAAACCCGGGGTATATCGTCCCGATGATCTTCGCGGGCGTGTGCGGCCTGTTCGTGACCTCCATCCTCATCGGTCTGATCACGTCCGCCTTCCATGCGCGGCTGGAAGCGTTGAGGCACGGAAACGCGAAGGTGCTGGAAAAGAATCACACCCTGATCCTCGGGTACGATGAGCATCTTCCCACGATCCTTTCGGAACTGGCCGACGCGGGCGGCGGAACGCGAAGTCCCGCGGTCGTCGTGCTGTGCGAACGGGACAGGTGCGCCGTGGAGGAACAGCTTCTCGCGTGCCTGCCGAAGCGGAAGCACGCCCGCATCATTTGCCGGAAAGGCGACCCCACGTGCTTCTCGGCGCTGAGAAACGCGGGCGTGGAGCAGTGCGCGCACGTGATCGCGCTGGGCGAAAGCGATTTTCAGATCATTAAGGGAATCCTCGCGGCCGCGACAATCCTCGGGGATTGCAACGCGGCGGAAGCTGTGAACATATCCGCGGTCGTAACCGGGAAGCAGAACACGGAAGCGGCGCGCATCGCCGGCGGGTCCCGGCTGGACGTTCTGTATTTTCAAACGCTCATCTCCCGCATCTTCGCACAGACCTGCCGCCAGTCGGGGCTGGCCGAGGTGTATCAGGAGCTTTTCGATTACCGGGGCGATGAAATATACATGGAACCGGCGTGCGCTCTTGCGGGCGCATCTTTCTCGGAGGCCGTGCTCCGCTACCGCAAGGCGGCTGTGATGGGGCTGCGGCGCGACGGGCGGATTTTGCTGAACCCGCCCCCCGGCACCACGGTCGGCGCAGAGGATCAAATCATCTTAATCGAAGCCTGTCAGGGCGCCGCCGTGCCTGAAACGGCCCCCGGCCCGACGGACGCCGCCCGCATCCGCATCCGGGACGCGGAACCGGAAACGCCGCTCCGCATCCTGATTCTGGGATATAACCGGCTGACGGATGACATTGTTAATGAAATTTCTCAATACGCCGCGAAGGGCTCGGTACTCACCGTCGCCTCCGGGGCGGTGGCTCCGAAGGAGGAGCGGTTGGGCGACCTGCTCGTCCGCAGGGAAGCCTGCGACTTCCACGACGGCCGCGCGCTGGAAAAGCTGCTGGAAACGAGCCCCGAACGTATCATCGTCCTGTCCGAAAAGGGCGGAGGCGACGCGGACGCGCATACGCTCACCGTTCTGCTTCAACTGAGCGATTACTACCGGCGGCATCCCGCGCCGGCGGTCGTCGTCAGCGAAATGCTCAGTAAAAAGAATCAGGCGCTGGCCACCCGCGCCCGCGTGAACGATTTCGTGGTCGGCAGCAACCTGGCGGCGCTGGTGCTTACGCAGGTTTCCCAGAACCGGGCGCTTTGCCCGCTGTTCGAGGAGCTGTTAACGGACGAGGGAAACGAGGTCTACATTCATCCCGTGTCCCGGTTCGTGGAAACGGGCGTGCCCGTGAACCTTTATACGCTGGCGGCGGCCGCCTTGCGGGCGGGGCAGACGCTGCTGGGGCTTCGGTTGCAAAACGCCGGAGGAAAACCGAGCGTTCTCGTCAATCCCGATAAAACGGAAAGCTACGTTTTCAGCCCGGAGGACTGCGTAATCGTCCTGGCGCAGGATTAACGAAAGAGAACGATACGACAAGGCGGAGGCCCTTGAACGGCGCCTCCGCCTTGCCGAAAATACTTTTCCGTCAACGGTTCTCTACAGCATCCGTTCGCTGAAACAGTCGTTGGGTACGTCCTCGTCGGCGGGCACCAGGCGGTGCCTGGCGGCGCTGCGCAGCGCGTCGGCCTCGTCGTCGCGCGGCGGGAGCGTCAGTTCCTCGGGGTCGGGTATCTCGTCGTCGTAATCCAGCTGTTCTATTTCGCGTTTCTCCGTTTCCATCACCGTTCGCTCCTTTCCCGTTCGCTTATTCCGACCGTCCCCGGCCCGCCGCGGTGCGCGAAACACGGAGGTCTTCGCCCCCAGCCCGTCCGCCGCGGCCGTATGATCTGCTTTCTTTCTCTTCAGCCCCCTGATTTTATCACAGAATCGGCCAGCCGTACACCCCCGGCGCGGACGCGACCTGTAAATTTCACCCCGCCTCTTGTCAACGCGTCCGTTTTCCGGTAATATCGTTGCGAATCTTTTTTACGAAGAAACGCCGCGCTTCCGCGGCGCCGGAGGGTGCGCATGGGCTTCTCGAAAGACTTTATCTGGGGCGCGGCGACCGCTTCTTTTCAGGTGGAGGGCGGGGCGTACGAGGGCGGCAAGGGCCGTTCCATCTGGGATGATTTCTGCCTTACGCCGGGCAAGGTGTACGGCGGCCATACGGGGGACGTCGCCTGCGACCACTACCACCGTTTCCGCGAGGACGCCGCGCTGATGGAGAGCCTGGGCGTTAAGAACTACCGCTTCTCCGTCTCCTGGCCCCGTCTGCTGCCGGAAGGCACGGGCGCGCCCTGCGAGGAGGGCCTCCGTTTTTACGACGAGCTGATCAACAGCCTGCTCGCGCACGGCATCCGGCCTTTCCTGACGTTATACCACTGGGACCTGCCCAGCGCCCTGCAGGCGCGCGGCGGGTTTCAGAACCCGGATTTTCCGGCGTGGTTCGAAGCCTACGCCGCGCTCGTGGCCCGGCGTTACGGCGACCGCGTCAAGGACTTCTTCACCTTCAACGAGCCGCCGTGCGTCATCGGGCTGGGATACGTGCGGGGCACGCACGCGCCGGGGCTGACGCTGACGCCGCGGGACGCCGTTCCCACCAGCCATCACCTCCATCTGGCGCACGGGCTGGCGGCAAGCCGCATCCGCGACCTGGTGCCGGGCGCGCGCGTGGGCTTCGTGGACTGCGGGCCCGCGCCCCTGCCCGCGAGCGATTCGCCGGAGGACGTGGCGACCGCGCGCGAGGCCTACTTTGCCAACCCGACGCCCGACCCGGCAGACTGGGCTTTCAGCCCCTCGTGGTGGCTGGATCCCGTAATGCTGGGCGAGTATCCCGCCGACGCGCTTTCCCATTACGGGCAGTATCTGCCGAAGGATTTTGAAAAGTCCCTTCCGCTGATCCGCCAGCCGCTGGACTGGTGCGCCTTCAACTACTACGAGGGTTTCCGCGTGCGCCGCGGCGGCAGAACCGGCTTCGAGCGGATGCCCTGGCCCGAGGGCCATCCGCGCACGTCCACCGGCTGGTTCGTCACGCCGGAACTGCTGTACTGGGGGCCGCGCTTCCTGTGGGAACGCTACCGCAAGCCGGTGTTCGTCACCGAGAACGGCATGAGCGCGCACGACGCCGTATCGTTGGACGGGCAGGTGCACGACCCCAACCGGATCGATTACATGCACCGCTACCTGCTGGCGCTGCGCCGCGCGGCGGACGAGGGCGTGGAGGTGTTCGGCTACCTCGCCTGGTCGCTGATGGACAACTTCGAGTGGTCGAGCGGTTACCACGAGCGCTTCGGCCTCGTGTACATGGATTACGCCACCCAGCGGCGCGTACCCAAGGACAGCGCTTTCTGGTACCGCCGCGTGATGGAAACCAACGGCGCGGAGCTGTGAACGGGAACGGATGGAAAATAACCGGCCCGGCCGATAACATTCTTGATTTTATGCGGGCTCTCCCTTGCGGAGCGCCCGCACTTTCGTTATACTGGTAGCAGTAATACGCAGGCACGTGCCTGTTCCCGGGGGAGGGATCGCCGTGAACGCGGAAGAGAAGACCGTTGTGCTTGCCAAGGCCGCCGGTGCGCTGAACGCGGCGGGCGTCACGTGGGCGGTGGGCGCATCCGCGCTGCTCTATCTGGAAGGCGCGGCGGAAACCTTTAACGACGTGGATCTGGTGATTGCGGAAGGCGAAATGCCCGCCGCGGAGCAGGCCATGCTTTTTACCGGCGCCGAGCAGTTGCCCGTGCAGAACCCCAACCCCGTATTCGCCACGAAACAGTTTACCGAATACCGGCTGGACGGGGTGGATTTCGACCTGCTCTGCGGTTTCGCCGTGCGCCGCAAGAACGCGGTTTTTCTGTATCCCTTCGATCAGGAGCACATCGCTTCCGTCACGGACGTGCACGGCGTGCCCGTTCCGCTTTCGCCGCTGGCGGACTGGTTTGTCCTCTACCTGCTGATGCTCGACCGCGAAAAGCGCGCGTGGCAGATTGCGAAGTACCTGAAAGCCCATCCGCGCAAGGAGCGCCGCCGCTGGCTGAACCTGTGGCTGTCCGGCCGTCTGCCCGGCGACGTGCGGGAGCGGGCCATGGCCCTGTTCAACAGCGCCGCGCTGTAGGCGGGAAGCCGCGGGCTTTCCTGTTCCGCCCCGCCGGGCGCGGGAGGCAGCCGCCGATTGGGGAGGCCCCACATGCCGAAACTGACGATCCGGCGCGGGCCGGTTGAAAAAGAATACGTGTTTTCGGGCACGCCCCTGCTGGCCGACGCGCTGGCGGCGGCGGGCTTTTCGTTGCCTCTGCCCTGCGGGGGCCGCGGCACATGCGGCAACTGCGCCGTGCTCTCGCTGACCGGCGCGGCGTCCCCGCCCAACGGGGCGGAGCGGCGCGCGGGCAGACGGCTGGCCTGCCAGGCGCGGCTGACCGGGGATTGCGCGGCGGAGCTTCCGCCCGAACGGGAATGGACGGTCATCGAAACCGACGCGGCCGAGCCCGTTCGCGGGTTCCCGATGGCGGGCCGGATCGGCGCGGCGGTGGACCTTGGTACCACCACCGTCGCGGCGCGCGTATACGACCTTGCGGCCGGCCGGTCGCTGGGCGAGGCCGCCGCCGTCAACCCGCAGACCGCCGTCTCCGCGGACGTGATGGGCCGCGTTTCCGCTGCGCTCGCCGGGAACGGGGAACGGTTGCGCGCGCTGGCGCTGGAAGCGGTCGGCAAGACCGTGGCGGAAGCCTGCGCCCGCGCGGGCGCGGCCGCTGCGGAGGCGCTGACGGTAACCGGCAACACCGCCATGCTCTACCTGCTTACCGGGCGCGGCCCGCAAACGCTGGCCGCGGCGCCTTACCGGGCGGACTGCCTTTTCGGTTTCGAGGAGCCGGTGGACGGCGTGCCCGCGTACCTGCCGCCGTGCGCGGGGGCGTACATGGGCGCGGACCTCACCTGCGCGGCGCTGGCGACGGGCCTTTGCGGCGGGCCGGAAACGACGCTGCTGATGGACATCGGCACCAACGGGGAGTTGATGCTGTGGCACGGCGGCAGGCTGTACGCAGCTTCCGCCGCGGCGGGTTCCGCCTTCGAGGGCGGCGAGATATCGCAGGGGCTGGGCGGCGTAACGGGCGCGATCGACCGGGTTTGGGTGGAAAACGGGCGGCTGGGCAGCCGCGTGATCGGCAACGTCGAGGCCGCGGGCCTCTGCGGTTCCGGCCTGATCGACGCGGTGGCGGCGCTGCTGAGGCTGGGGCGCATCGACCGCACGGGCGTCCTGGACGCGCCGAGCGTTATCATCGCGGGCGGCGTGCGCCTGACGGCCGGGGACGTGCGCGCCCTGCAACTGGCCAAAGCCGCCGTGGCCGCGGGGGTGGAAACCCTGCTGGCGGCGGCGGGCATAACGCCCGCGCAGGTAAAGCGCCTGTGGTTGGCGGGCGGCTTCGGCAGCAGGCTGAGCGTTTCCTCCGCCGTGGCCGTGGGGCTGATTCCCGCGGCGCTGGCGGGCAGGGCGCAGGCCGTGGGCAACGCGGCGCTGGCCGGCGCCGCCGCGCTGCTACTGGATACCCGCCTGCGGGAAAAGGCGGAGCGCATCGCGCGGGAGACGGAGCTGGTTCCGCTGGGCGGCGACCCGGGGTTTGAAAGCCGCTTTCTGGCCGCAATGGATTTCCCGTGGGGCGCGGAGTAAAAAAGGCTTTCGCATAACGAAAAACGGGCCTTGGAAGGAAGTGTCCCTTTAAGGCCCGTTTTTCATTTCCGTCTCTACGGTTCGGCCAGAAACGCGTCGATGGCGGCGCAGGCCTGTGCAAAGGGGTCAGCGGCCATATCCAGCCATACGATGTTCTTATCCCGCCTGAACCACGTGGTCTGCCGCTTGGCGAAACGTTTGATTTCCCGCGCCAGAACCGTCAGCATTTCCTCCTGCGACGGAATCTCCCCCAGTATCCACGCGCTGACGTACCGGTATTCCAGCCCCAGCCCGCGCAGAAACTCCGGCGTCGCGCCCGCGGCCAGCAGTCCCCGCACCTCCCGTTCCAGCCCGGCTTCCATCCGGCGGGCCAGCCGTTCGTCGATGCGGCGGCACAGTTCCTCCCGCGGCCAGGTAACGCCCAGCGTAAACACGCGGTAACGGGGGCTTAACGCGCCGTGCCCGGCGTCCCCGTCGTGCAGTTTTTCCAGCATCCGCATCACGCGGTTGCGGTTCTTAGGGTCGGCGTCCGTGCCGGGCGCGCGCTCCAGCAGCATTTGATACAGTTCCGGCGTGGAGTAGGCTTCCAGTTCGCCGCGGTAGGCCAAATCGGGCTTCACGGCGGAAAGCGCGTAGCCCTTTGCAACCGCGTCCACGTACAGCCCCGTGCCGCCCACCAGAAAGGGAAGTTTCCCGCGGGTCAGGATACCGTCCGCGGCTTCGTAGGCCAGCCGCTGGTAATCCGCCATGGAAAAGAAATCCCCCGGTCCGCACACGTCCAGCAGGTGATGGGGAACGCCCCGCATTTCCTCCGCGGTGATCTTTCCGCTGCCCAGATCTAGCCCGCGGTATACCTGCCGGGAATCGGCGGAGATAACCTCCCCGCCGTAACGCAGGGCAAGCTCCACCCCCAGCCCGCTTTTACCGGAGGCGTTGGTACCCACGACCGCGACCATCCTCGGCAGGCCGGGCGCGACAATCCCGCCCCCGCTCACGGTTCGGGTTCCCCCGTAATCTTCATTTCGTACCGCTGCGCCAGCGTCACGGGACGGAACGCGGACGGCGCAGGCAGCCGCTTCCCCTCGTGGCACAGGATCATCGCAAGGGGGAAATCGTACCCTGCCAGCACGCTGAACCCGACGCCGCCCGAAAAACGCGGGTTGACTTCCAGAAAGAAGTATTCGTCGCCGTGGCGAATAAACTCCGCGTTCACCACGCCCACGATGCCCGCGAACGCGAGGATGCGCTTGCAGGCCCCGTCCAGCGGGTGGCCGGGGCAGATGTCCACGGCGGTGCCCAGCCCGTTGACCGTGCGCAGGCGCTCCCGCCGCGTCAGCGTTACGGCGTTCCCGGCTTCGTCCCGCGCGCAGTCCACGGTGTACACGTCGCCTTCCAGATAGGGCTGGATTACGAGGTCGTCCCGCGCGCCCAGCGCCAGTTTCAGCTCCCCGGAGGTGCGCGCCACCGTCTTGCCTTCGCTGCTGCGCCCGTGCAGGGGCTTAAGCAGCAGGGGAAACGCGGCGTTTGCGGGCAGCGTGTCCGCCGTGTACGTGGGGATAACGGCGCAGAGCCCCGCCGCCTCCAACGCTTTGGCCATGCGCAGCTTGTCCCGGCAGAGGCCCGCCGCAGGTGCGTCCGGGCAGCAGACGGTGACCCCTTCGGCGCGGAAAGCCGCCTTGCGGCCGCAAAGCGCGTCCACCTCCACGTCCGTCAGGGGAACGATGAAGTCCGCCTTCTCCGCCCGCGCGATGGAAAGCAGCGCGGCGGCGTAGGCCTCCGCGTCCGCCGCGGGCGGGACGTGGAAGAAAGCGTCCACCTCCCCGGCCGTCACGTTCCACGCCCGCGGGTAGATGTCGCAGCCGAGCACGCGGTATCCGGCTTTTTTCAGGCACGCGTGCGCGGCGTGCGCCGCCGCAGAGCCCACGGCGGTCAGCAGCACGGTTTTCATCGTCACTTCGCCTCCCCGTCCGGCGTCGGTTTGCTGCGCAGGGCGCGCGCCATATCGATCAGGTCCCGATATGCTTCGGGTTTCAACAGCACGGACAGCACGGCGTACACCCCCGCGCCTACCGCGGCCTGCGCCAGCAGCAGCGGCAGGTTTCCCAGCGGCAGCATCCCCGCCAGCCACACCGCCGCGCCCATGACGAGCGTCATGCCCAGCGAGGGCAGCAGGTCGCGCACCTGTTCGCCGTAGCTGTAGCCAAGCAGTTTCTTGTTGGGCGCGGCGTTGACGAACGTGCCGATCAGCGTGCTTACCACGCTGCCCGCAGCGATGGCGTACGCCGTGGGAAAGCAGAGCACCGTGACGACGAGGATGATAACGCCGTACGCCTTCTTGATGAGCTCCAGCCGCAGGAACACATCGCTGCGCCCGAGGGCGTTGATGGCCTGCAGGTTGCTGGTATGCACGGGGTAAAAAGCGAAATCCGCGCAGCAGATCCACACGAAGGGCACGCAGGGCAGCCACTTATCCGTTAAAAGGAGGCTCACCATGGGCCGCGCCGTCAGCGCCAGCCCCGCCATCAGCGGGAAAACGAGGTAGGAGGACACCATCACGGTGCGGCGCATCATGGCCTTCAGCCGTTCGCGGCGCTCCTGCTCGCCGGAGAACAGCGGCAGCATCACGCTCTGGATGGAGCCGTTGACCGCGTTCATCAGCAGTTCCGGAAACTGCCTGCCGCGGTTGTAGAAGCCGAGCTGGTCTTTGGTGAACATCTTGCCGATCACCAGCGTGCGCAGGTTGTTATACACGGTCTCGATCAGGCTGGAAACCAGCAGCTTCCACCCGAAGGAGAACAGCGACTTCACCTTATTCCACGAGTACAGCAGCCGCGGCCGCCATTTGACGAGAATCAGCAGGATGGCGCCGAGCGCGACCTGATAGGAAATCTGCTGCCCAACCAGCGCCCAGACGCCGCAACCGCCGTACGCCATGCCGATGCCCACGATGCCGGAAACCGTCGTGGAAAGGATGCTGCCCACCATCAGCCGGTGGAACGCCATCCGGCGCGCCACCACCGCCTGCTGCACGGACACCAGCGCCCCCGGAAACAGCATCAGCCCCATCACGCGCATCAGCGCCGTCAGCGACGGTTGACCGTAATAAGCGGCGATCGCCGGGGCGGCGAGGAACAGCAGCGCGTAGCAAACTCCCGAGATGCCGAGACTCAAGTAAAACACGCTGGAAAAGTCGGTCTCGTCCACTTCCAGCCGCTGAACGAGCGCGGTGTTGAGGCCGCTCTGCACGAACACCTGCGCGACGTTGACGAACACCAGCAGGATCGCACGCGTAGCGTAATCCTCCGGGCTTAACAGGCGCGCCAGCACGATGCCCATGACGAAGGCGACGCCCTGCGTACCCACGCTTTCCGCCAGTTTGAACAGGAACGACCTCCCGGCCGTCCGCTTCTTGGTTTCGCTCAAGAACGTTCTCCTTCGCGCGCTATTCCAGGATGATGTCGCACACGCGGTCCACGTCCTCCGCAGCCAGTTCCGCGTAGAGGGGCAGGGTCAGCACGGTTTCGCTCGCGCGTTTGGCCACCGGGGTCGCGGCCGGGTCGAAACGCCCCGCGTAGCACTCGAACGCACTGGTGAGGGGGTAAAAATACTTGCGCGCGTTAATATCCCGCCGTGCCAGCGCCGCGAACGCCTCGTCCCGCGTTTTACGGAAGCCGTCGAACAGCACGGGCATATAAGCGGCGTTATCCCCCTCGCGCAGGGGGCACAGGCGCAGGCCGTCCGCGCCGGTAAGCCGCTCGCGGTACCGGGCGCACAGCTCGCGGCGCTTCGCGATCTCGCCGTCCAGATGCCGCAGGTTGCATAACCCCATGGCGGCCTGAAACTCGTTCATCTTCGCGTTGCCGCCCACGGATACGGTGGTTTCCGGCCCGGTAATGCCGAAATTGCGCTCCAGCCGGAGCTTTTCCGCCAGTTCGCCGCTTTCGCAGGCGATCGCGCCGCCTTCCACCGTGTGGAACACCTTGGTGGCGTGAAAGCTGAACATGGCCGCGTCGCCGAAGGCGGCGGCGCTGCGCCCGCCAAGCGTCGCGCCGAACACGTGCGCCGCGTCGTACAGCAGTTTCAGCCCGTGCCTGTCCGCGATTTTCCGAATGGCGGAAACGTCGCAATAGTTGCCGTACACGTGCACCGGCACGATGCCCGTGGTGCGTTCGGTAATCAGCGCTTCGATCTTCGAAGGGTCGAGGGTAAGGTCATCCGGCTTCACGTCCGCGAACACGGGGGTCACGCCGCAGCGCACCAGCGCGTGCGTGGTGGAAGCGAAGGTATACGGCGTGGTGATCACCTCGCCGGAAAGGCCCAGCGAGCGGATAGCCGCCTCCAGCGCCAGATGGCCGTTGGAAAACAGCACCACGTTCGGCGTGCCCAGATACGCCTTCAGCGCCTCCTCCAACGCGAGCGCCTTTTCGCCGTTGTTGGTCAGCCACCGGCTGTCCCACAGCCCGCGGATTTCCGCGCAGTATTCCTCGAAAGGCGGCATGGAACTGCGCGCCACGTTGATGCGCATATTTTTCCCTTCTTTCCGGCGGAGGAGAACGCCCGGTTTCCTTACGCCCGTTTCACAATCCGGCGCAACCGCAGGAACGCCTTCTCCGGCAGCAGCATCTTCACCCGGCATTTCAGCCGCACGGCCGGCGGCAGCGTACGGTACACGCGCCGCGCGTCGGCGTCGCGGAGCATCGCGCGCTCGGGCGCGGAGACCAGCATCACGCGGTACTGGTCGTCCGCCAGGCGTAGCAAATCCGCGTGAAAACGTCCGCCGCTGAATTCGTCCACGCCGCGGAGCATCGCGACGGCCTGCCGGCAGCGCGTCCGCGTCCGCTCCGCGGCTTCCGCGCCCCAGCCCGCCATGGCGGAGCCTTGCGCGTTCAGGCGGTAGACGCAGGTGTTCTCGTGCAGGTACACCGCCCCGCCCACGGCGGTGAGCAGCAGTTTCAGCCGCAGGTCGCCGTAAGGGCAGGGAGCCAGCAGCAGTTCGCGGGGAACCGCATCCAACGCCGCGCGCGGGAACAGGAACGACGCCGTGGGGATGAACGACAGCCGCGTGATCTGCCCCAGGTCGTATGCCCGCGTCTCGGGGGTGAAAAAGGCGGCGTCCTCGGGGTAATAAGGGATAAACGTCCGTTCCGGGGCCGCGCCGCTCTCGTCCAGCACGGTACCGTTGGTAAAGCAGAAGGTGATGCCGGGGTGGGCGTTCAGGCAGTCGATCTGCTTTCTCAGCTTGTGCGGGTCGGTCCAGTAATCGTCCCCCTCGCACAGCGCCACGTATTTCCCGGCGGCGCGCGGAAAGTTGAACGTCGCGTCCATGGCCGTGCCCTTGCGGTATTGGTTCTCCGTTTCGAACAGGGGCCTGACCACGCCGGGGTACCTTTCGGCATACCGGCGCAGAATCTCCGGCGTGCCGTCGGAAGAAGCGTCGTCGTGTACCAGGATTTCAACGTCCACGTCCCCCCGTTGGGCGAGGAACCCCTCCAGCGCCTGCGCGACCGTGCCGGCGTGGTTGTAGGTAACGCAGCAGATGCTGACCAGCGGCGGCATGGGCGGCCTCCTTTTTCGGTGACGCTGTGCGTATCGTTCTACGCCGGGGCCGGGTTTTCCTGTGCGGGGTGGGCGCGTCAGATCAGCAGCACCAGCGTCCCCGCCACGATCATGGCGAGGCCGGCAGCGCTCTTGACCGTCAGTTTTTCGCCAAACACGACGCGCGCGAAGGCGACGCTGACCAGTATACTCAGCTTGTCGATGGGCACCACCACGCTGGCCGGGCCGGTTTGCAGCGCGCGGTAATAGCACAGCCAGGAACCGCCCGTAGCGAAGCCGGACAGCACCAGAAACAGGTAGCTGCGCCGGTCGATGGCCGGGATGGTTTTCTGCTTGCCCCGCGCGAACACGATGGCCCACGCCAGCACCAGCACCACGCCGGTGCGGATGGCCGTGCCCAGCGTGGAGTTAACGCCCTCGATGCCGATTTTGCCAAGGATGGCGGTAAGGCTGGCGAACACCGCGGAGCCCAGCGCGTAGATCAGCCACAGCGGGCTTTTGCGCCGCTTCGCCTCCGTCTCAACCTCCACCGCCACGGGCGCGGCTTTTCGTTGGATCATCAGGTACGCGCCCCCGCCGATCAGCAGGATCGCAAGCCCCTTGAGCCAGGTCAACGGCTCGCCCAGAAACAGGAAGGCCAGCAGCATCGTGAGCACCGTGGAGGACTTGTCCACGGGCGTGACCTTGTTCACGTCCCCCAGCTGCAAAGCCCGGAAATAGCACAGCCAGGAAGCCCCCGTGGCCAGCCCGGACAGGGCCAGAAACAGCCACGTGCGCCCCGATACGGCACTAAGGCCGTCCACGCTGCCGGTGATCCACGCCATGAGCCACGAAAACAGCAGCACCACGACCGTGCGGACGGCGGTCGCCACGTCCGAATCCGTATTGCGGATGCCGATTTTAGCGAGGATGGCGGTCAGGCCCGCGAACAGCGCCGAACCGAAGGCGAAGAGAATCCACATGGGTATCGCCTCCCGTAAGAAAAATAGGGCGGCAAACGAATCCATAGCCGTAAGCAAGGAACCGGAGGAAAAGGGAAAACTCGCTTTCCCGCGACGTTTATCCGGCTCCCGTTCTGAATCGTAACCATTCCGTCGGTTAAAGGAAAGGCCGGGGAAGGGATCGCCCTTCCCCGAAAACGGCCTCCGGCCGACGCTGGTGCGGGCAGCGGGAGTCGAACCCGCACGCCGGAGCGAAGGATTTTAAGTCCTTTGTGTCTGCCATTCCACCATGCCCGCAACACCGCCTCATGATATCACGGAACGTTTGCAGCGTCAATGTTTCGCGCTTCCCGCCGCGGCCCGCGGGCGCGCTTGCCCGCGCCCCCTGAAAATGGTATGATTCCGGTGACGGACAAACGGAACGCCTTCCTTTGAAAAGGAGAAAACACCATGTATATCGGAGAAATCTGCCTGCTTACCAGCGACGTGGCGCGCATGGCCGCGTTCTACGGCCGCCTGCTGGGCGTTCCCGGCGAGGGCGGGGAGGGCGAACACCGTAAGCTGGTCGCCGGGGAACCGATGCTGACGATCTACCACGACGCGGACATCCCCGCGGGCGGCCAGAACGCGTGCCTCGCCTTCACCACGGACGACGTGGACGCGGAATACGCGCGGCTGCTGGATATGGGCGTGCAGATCGTTTCCCCGCCTGCGGACAGGCCCTGGGGCGCGCGCAACCTGTGCTTTCTGGATCCCGACGGCAATCGGGTGTACCTGCGTAGCTTCAAAGCCTGACGTGCGTCGGCAAATCCCCCCGTGGTTTATAAAACGAACATTTGATTGTATCCTGCTTGATTTTATGAACGATCGTTAGTATAATGGCTGCGAGGAGCGTGAACGACCGTGCAGCCGAAACCGACGGTTCATAAAAACAAAAAAGGGCTGGCGACTGCGCGCCAGATCTTGGACGCCGCCGCCGAGCTGTTCGCCCGTTCCGGCTGCGAGGGCGTGCCGGTGCGGGCCATCGCCAAACGCGCGGGCGTGCGGGAAAGCTCGATCTACAACCATTTTCAAGGCAAGGCGGACATCGTCACCGCGCTGTACGACGATTTTATCCGCCTCGTGCCCGGCACCCGGCCTTCCGACGCGGAACTGGACCGGATGCTTTCCTTCATGGAGCCGGAGGAGATTTTCAAGGCCATCCTGTTCCACGTAGGGGAAAGCGTCGGCGGCACGCTGGCCAACACCGCGCAGATCATCAATTACGAAAAGTTCCGGGACGCGCGCGCCGCCGAAATGTATTACCGGTACGTCGTGCGGGAACCGGCGGACTACTACGAGCGACTGATCGCCAAAATGCGGGACAGGGGCATGGTGGGCGCCGTGGACGCGCGGATGTTCGCGGAGCAGTACAACTACGTTTCCATCACACTGACCAAGGAATACATCATGTCCCAATACGGCCTCGCGGACGGGCACGAAGTCGTCGCCTATATGGTGCGCACGCTCCGCTTTTTCTGCGGCCTCATGAAAAGCGCCGCGGGGGAGAACCATGGAAAAGCAGAAGGATGAAGTAGCCCTCAACCGGCGTTTCCCACCCTCCGAACCGTGCGGCTGCGACGTCTGCCGCGGCTACTGCGCGCGGCCCGGCTGGTGGACGGTGGCGGAGGCGGAGCGCGCGATGAACGCGGGCTACGCAAGACGCATGATGCTGGAGCTGTCGCCGGAGCTCACCTTCGG
Source organism: uncultured Oscillospiraceae bacterium (assembly GCA_964497495.1). Classification (GTDB taxonomy): domain Bacteria; phylum Bacillota; class Clostridia; order Christensenellales; family Aristaeellaceae; genus CAXXOK01. The sequence continues at coordinate 12,263 of CAZCCZ010000013.1, read as the reverse complement.
GGTGCTTTCGCCGGCCTTTCGCGGCTGCGAGGGGAACTACGCGTTGCAAATTTACGCAGGCAACGGGTGCACGTTCCTGCAAAAAGGCCTGTGCGCGTTACACGGCACAGGCCTGGAACCGCTGGAATGTCTTTACTGCCACCACGAGCGCAAAGGGCTGGGGCAGGCGTGCCACACGGCGCTGGAGGCGGACTGGCGCACGGCCGCCGGGCAGAAGCTGGTGCTCTATTGGGTGGAGCGCCACCTTTGCCGGTAGAGAAGCGCGGAGAACAAATCGTCTATTTCAGCTTCGGGTACGCGGGGTCCGCGTCCAGCGTGGCGAAATAGTCCGCGGGCGTTTCGGCGCGCCGGATGAGGGAAAAGCCGCCGTCCGCGCGGAGAAGCACTTCCTTGCAGCGGAGCTTGCCGTTGTAGTTGTAACCCATGCTCAGCCCGTGGGCGCCCGTATCGTGGATTACCAGAATATCGCCGATCTCCGTTCGGGGCAGCATTCTGTCCACGGCGAACTTGTCGTTGTTCTCACACAGGCTGCCCGTTACGTCCACCTTTTCGTCGTGGGGCAGGGCTTCCTTCCCGACGACGGTGATGTGGTGGTAGGCGCCGTACATCGCGGGGCGCAGCAGGTCGCACGCGGAGGCGTCCAGCCCCAGATAATGCTTGTAGATGCGCTTCTCGTGCGTCACGTGGGTCACCAGCCAGCCCTGCGGCGCGGTCATGTACCGCCCGAGCTCGGTCTTTAACGCCACGCCGGTTACGCCGTTTTTCGTAAACACGTCCTCGTAGGCCTGCCGTACGCCCTCGCCGATGGCCTCGATATCGGCTTCCGGTTCCTCCGGCCTGTACGGCACCCCGATGCCGCCGGACAGGTTGATAAACGCCAGCGTAAGCCCGCTTTCGGTAATCAGCTCCCGCCCCGTTTCAAACAGCAGGCGCGCCAGCGCCGGATAATAGCTGGGGTCGGTGGTGTTGCTGCTCAGGAACGCGTGCAGCCCGAAGCGCTTCGCGCCATCCTTCTTCACGTTTTGAAGGGCCTCGCTCAGCTGCGCGCGGGTCATGCCGTACTTGGCGTCCCCCGGGTCGCCCATGATGGCGTTGCCCACGCGGAAATGCCCGCCAGGGTTGAAGCGCAGGCAGACCGTTTCCGGGATGCCGCCGTTCTCCCGTAGCTCCGCGATGTGGGTGACGTCATCCAGATTGACGATCGCGTTCAGCCGCCGGGCCAGGGCAAACTCCTCCGGCGGCACGTCGTTGGCGGAAAACATGACCGCGTCGCCCGTAAACCCGCAGGCCTCCGCCAGTTTCAGCTCCGTCAGGCTCGCGCAGTCCAGCCCACAGCCTTCTTCCCCCAGAATACGCAGAATCGCGGGGGTGGGCAGCGCCTTGACCGCGAAGTACTCCCGGAAATCCGGGTTCCATGCGAAGGCCGCTTTCAGCCTGCGCGCCGTGTTCCGGACGCCCCGTTCGTCGTAAAGATGGAAGGGCGTGGGGTACGCTTCGCAGGCGGCCGTAAACACCTCGTCCGGCAGGGAAAAGTTCGGCATGGGGAAACCTCCTTGCGGGTGGGGATTCGAAGGGAACAGGCTACGGGACGGATGCCGCGGGCGGCAGGCCCCGGCTTGCTAGTAAAAATACCATAGAACCCGCCCGTGCGCAAGGGGCGGATTGGATTTGCGGTGTTTTCTTTTCCTGCGGCGCGGATGATTCCCGGCTTACGGTCGAACGCCGTCCCCAAAAACGATCTTTCCGCATCCGTTGAACCCCGCGAAACGTTCCAAGCACCCGTCTACGGCCGTTTGGAGTTTCTTCGTCCGCTTCACGCCGTCCTCGTACCACACGTTCTTCACCGTCAGCGTTCCGGTTTTCACGTCGGCGGCCGCCTCCGCGCGCCCAGCGAACCCCTCCCCGTACAGGAGCGGCAGGACGTAGTGGCCGTATTTTCGTTTGGCGGGCGGCGTATAGATTTCCCACGTGTAGTCGAAGCCGAACAGCACGCGGATCAGCCGCCTGTCCCACAGCAGGCAATCCAGCGGGGCCAGCAGCTCGCAGCGCGGGGAGAAAGGCTCGTCCCGCGCGGCGGTTTCGACAAGCGGCAGGTCTTCGGCGCGGAAACAGAGCGTGTCCTTCACGCCCTCGACCGTCGCCCCGAGGATTCGGCCCTCTGCCAGCAGGTCGCCGAACGCGCGGTCGCGTTCCGCCGCGTTCAACCCCCAGATGTTCAGCCACGCGTCGGAAGGGCGGTTCCATAGCAGCCCCACCGCGCCGATGCGCCGGAGCACGCGCCATTTCCGATGCTCGAAGTCGTCCGGCCGCGGGTCGGGCGCGGCCAGCAGCGCCGGGGAAAGGTGTTTATCGGCCAGATCGTAAAACTTACGGGTGCCTTCCTTGCGGTGGATCACCAGTTCGCCGGTGGAATACAGCTGCTCCAGCACCGCCCGCGCGGCGTTGGTGTCCCCGTCCCACCCGCCGCTCCAGTGGATGGCGGAATGCCAGTACACGCCGCCTTCCAGCGGCAGACCGCCGGAGGAGACGGCTCCGTGCTCCCCGATGTACGCTTTCGCCGCCGTTTCCAGCGCCGCGATCTCCGGGAAACGGAGCCCGCTTTCCCGCGCGGCGCGGCGGAAGCGCTCGAAGTACGGCCAGTCCTCCGTAGGGAGGATCGACAGGTTTTTATCGGGATAGTCCACCAGGCTGCGTTCCCGGTAGAGCAGGTTATAAAGCGTCTGTTTGGTAAACCCCTTCACGCGGGATTGCAGCGTAAGCTCCGCATTGCGCCCGCACACGTCCACCGGGTCGTATTGGATACAGCCCGCCTGGCGCACGAAAGCCAGCGCGCCGGGCGCGCCCGCGAACCTGTGCCTGCCGAGCAGCCCGTGCTTGAGCAGCAGAAAGCGCCTCGCCTGACGGTTGGTCAGGCGGATATTCTGTTCGTCCAACGGATCAGTTCAGGTCGATCAGCCTGGCGGTGACGCCCGGCAGCGCGTTCAGCTCCGCCGTCAGCCGTTCCACTTCCGCCTTGTCCCCGCAGGGCTGCAGCACGATCAGTCCGTCGTTGGCGCAAACGCCCGCGCTGACCTCGTGCAGGCCCAGACGGGTTTTGATAAGGCAGCCGTTCTTCGTGAGCGTTTCCTGGAATTTAAGCGCGTTGCCCACACGGTTGTCCATGCGCACGCCGATGATGTAGTAGCAGGACATGATCTCGTCTCCTCCCTTATTCCCACTCGATGCTCGCGGGCGGCTTGGTGGTAATGTCGTACAGCACGCGGTTGACGCCCTTCACCTCGCCTACGATGCGCCCCGCGATGTGGTTTAATAACGGATAGGGAATCTGCGCCACGTCGGCGGTCATAAAGTCGTCGGTCGTCACCGCGCGGATGGCCACGGCGTAGGCGTAGGTGCGCTCGTCGCCCATCACGCCCACGCTGCGCGCGCCGGTGAGCACCGTGAAATATTGCGATATCGACTGGTTGAGGCCCGCTGCGGCGATCTCGTCGCGCAGGATTTTATCGCTTTCGCGCACGATCTGCACCTTTTCCGGCGTCAGCTCCCCGATAACGCGGATAGCCAGACCGGGGCCGGGGAACGGCTGGCGGTACACCAGGCTTTCCGGCAGGCCCAGCGCAAGGCCCAGCTTGCGCACCTCGTCCTTAAACAGCATCCGCAGCGGCTCCACGAGGCTGGTAAAGCCCAGTTCGCTGGGCAGGCCGCCCACGTTGTGGTGGCTCTTGATCACCGCGCTGCCCTTGGTGTTGCCGCTTTCGATCACGTCCGGGTAGATCGTGCCCTGCGCGAAATGGTCGCGCTTGCCCAGCCGGGCGGCCTCGCGCTTGAACACGTCCACGAAATCCCGGCCGATGATCTTGCGCTTCTCCTCCGGCTCGGTAACGCCCTTCAAGTCTTCGAAAAACTGGCGGCTCGCGTCCACGTGGATCAGCTCCACGGGGAAGGTTTTGGTAAATACCTCCACCACCTGGTCGCTCTCGCCGGAGCGCATGAAGCCGTGATCCACGTACACGCAGGTCAGGCACTTGCCCACGGCGCGGTGGATCAGGGCCGCGGCCACGGCGCTGTCCACGCCGCCGCTCAGGCCCAGGAGCACCGTGCCGTCCTTCACCTGTTCGCGGATCCGCCGCACGGCGAGCTCCGCGTATGCTTCCATGTTCCAGTCTCCCCTGAAACCGCAGATCCTTTTCAGGAAGTTCTCCAGAATTTTGCGGCCTTCCTCGGTATGGGTCACTTCGGGGTGGAACTGAACCCCGTAAATGCGGCGCGTATCGTCCGCCATGGCCGCGACGGGGCAGCTGTCCGTATGCGCGATGCGCCGGAAGCCTTCCGGCATCTTCAGCACCTGGTAGGTGTGGCTCATCCAGCAGTAGCTCTGTTCCCGCAGGCCCGCCAGCAGGCCCGTTTCCCGGTCGTCCGCGGTCATCAGCATCCGCCCGTATTCCCGCAGGTCGCAAGAGCCCGCCTCGCCGCCCAGGTACAGGGCGGTCAGCTGCATGCCGTAGCAAATGCCCAGAATCGGCACGCCCAAATCATATATGCCCCTCTCGCAACGGGGCGCGTCAGCGTCCAGAATGCAGGAGGGGCCGCCGGAAAGGATGAGGGCCTGGGGTTCGTAGGAACGGATTTCCGCAAGTTCGGCGCTGTAAGGCAGCACCACGGAGAAAACCCCGAACTCGCGTACGCGACGCGCGATCAGCTGCGTATACTGTGCGCCGAAATCCAGAATCACCACACACTGCGGGTTTTGCATAGGCGTTTCTTCACCTTTCTGCGCATCGGCGCGGCGGAAGGATTTTCCGAACGAAAACCGGCCCGCGCGGGGGAATGCTCGTATGATATTGTGCCATAAACGGCCCGTTCCCGCAAGGGGATGGACGGAAAAAAGCCTGCCGGAAATGCCGGGCCGGGCCGAAAAGCCGTTCCGCTTGACACGCGCGTACACGCCATTGTACAATATTTTGTTTGGATACCTTCCCAATCCGACCGAAGCGGAGGCGCCGACCCGAATGACCCAACTTCCCACCACCAGCGCGTACAGGCAGGAGATCGAAAAGCGCCGGACGTTCGCCATCATCAGCCACCCCGACGCAGGCAAAACGACGCTGACGGAGAAGCTGCTGCTCTACGGCGGAGCCATCCGGCAGGCGGGCAGCGTGAAGGCGCGCAAGGCCGAGCGCCACGCCACGAGCGATTGGATGGATATCGAAAAACAGCGCGGCATCAGCGTTACGTCCAGCGCCATGCAGTTCGAGTTCGACGGTTATCGCATCAACATTCTGGATACGCCGGGCCACCAGGATTTCAGCGAGGATACCTACCGAGTGCTCGTCGCCGCGGACGCGGCGGTGATGCTTATCGACGCGGCCAAGGGCGTGGAAGCCCAGACGGTGAAGCTGTTCAAGGTCTGCCGCATGCGCGGCATCCCCATCTTCACCTTCGTTAATAAAATGGACCGCGCCGCCAAGGACCCCTTCGCGCTCATGGAGGAGATCGAAAACGTGCTGGGCATCCGCACCTGCCCCATGAACTGGCCCATCGGCGTGGACGGGGATTTTCAGGGCGTATACCTGCGCGATTCGGGCACGATCCGCCTGTTCGAAGGCGGCAACCACGGCATGAACCGCGCGGAGGAAACCGTCCTCACGCCGGATTCGCCGGAGGCAGCCCGGCGGCTGGAAAAGCACTACCTTGACCGCTTGCGAAACGAGGTTGAGCTGCTGGACACGGCGGGCGATCCCTTCGATAAGAACGCCGTGCTTCACGGCGGGCTCACCCCCATGTTCTTCGGCTCCGCCATTACCAACTTCGGCGTGGAGCCGTTCCTGACGGCGTTCCTGAGCATCACGCCGCCGCCCCTCCCCCGCGGGAGCGACCTGGGGGAAATTCGCCCGGAGGCGGATTTCTTCAGCGGTTTCGTTTTCAAGATTCAGGCGAACATGAACCCCGCGCACCGGGACCGGCTGGCCTTCATCCGCGTGGTAAGCGGCGAGTTCCGCAAGGATATGGACGTGTGGCTCAGCGGGGACGACAAGACCATTCAGCTAAAGCAACCCCAGCAGTTCATGGCCAACGAGCGCGAAGCGGTGGAAACCGCCTACCCGGGGGACATCGTGGGGTTGTTCGACCCCGGATACTTCCACCTGGGGGATACGCTTTCCAACGGCCCCCGGCTGCACTTCAGCTCCATTCCCGTGTTCGCCCCGGAGCACTTCGCCCGCGTGCGCCCGGAGGACAGCATGAAGCGCAAGCAGTTCCTCAAAGGCGTTACCCAGTTGGCCGAGGAAGGCGCCATCCAGCTTTTCACCCGCAGCGAAACGGGGTTTGAGGAGCTGCTGGCGGGCGTGGTGGGCATGCTGCAGTTCGACGTGCTGACCCACCGGCTGCGCACGGAATACGGCGTGAGCATGCTGATGGACACGCTTTCCTTCCGCTTCGTGCGCTGGATCGTGAAAACACCGGTGCCCCCGGACAGGCTTAAGCTCACCTCCACCAGCGGGCGCGCGACGGACGGCGACGGGCGGCACGTGTTGCTGTTCGAAAACGAGTGGTCCATCCGGCTGGCGCTGGAGAACAACGAAGGTCTGGAACTGGCGGAAACCGCAAGCCGCGTCACCTACGAATAACGCGCGCCGGTCATAACCGCGCGCGGCCCCCAAGAAAGGAAGAATACGAACATATGGTTCGCAACATCGCCATCATCGCCCACGTCGACCATGGCAAGACCACGCTCGTGGACGAGATGCTCAAGCAGGGTGGCGTGTTCCGGGAAAACCAGCAGGTTATGGACCGCGTCATGGATTCCAACGACATCGAGCGCGAGCGCGGCATCACGATTCTGGCCAAGAACACCGCCGTGCACTACCATGGCACGAAAATCAACATCGTGGATACGCCGGGCCACGCCGATTTCGGCGGCGAGGTGGAGCGCGTGCTAAAAATGGTGGACGGCGTGTTGCTGCTGGTGGACAGCTTCGAAGGCCCCATGCCGCAGACCCGTTTCGTGCTGCTGAAGGCGCTGAACCTGAAGCTCCCCGTGATCGTCGTGATCAACAAGATCGACCGCGCCGACGCCCGCGTCAACGAAGTGGTGGACGAGGTGCTGGATCTGTTCATCGAGCTGGGCGCGGACGAAACCGCGCTGGACAAGCCCGTGGTGTACGCCTCCGCCCGCGAAGGCACCGCCTCGCTGGACGCGGCCAAACCCGGCACCGACCTGCAGCCTTTATTCGAAACGATCCTCGAGCACATTCCCGCGCCCGAGGGCGACATGGAAGGCCCCGCGCAGGTGCTGATCTCTACTATCGACTACAACGATTACGTAGGGCGCATCGGCATCGGGCGCATCAACCGCGGCACGCTCGCCACGGGCATGACCGTGGTTAAGACCAACTACGACACCGGCGTCACCAGCCAGCCCCTGCGGCTCACCAGCCTGTACACCTTCGACGGGCTCAAGCGCCTGCCCGCGGAAACCGCCTCCATGGGGGACATCGTAGCCATGAGCGGGCTGGAGGACATCGGCATCGGAGATACCGTATGCGACCCCGCCGCGGTAGAGGCGCTACCCTTCGTGAGCATTACGGAGCCCACCGTGGTCATGACCTTCAGCGTCAACAACAGCCCCTTCGCGGGACGGGAGGGCACCTACGTCACCAGCCGCCACCTGCGCGCCCGGCTTTTCCGGGAGTTGCAGACGGACGTGAGCCTTCGCGTGAACGAGACGGACAGCCCAGACGCCTTCGAAGTGCGCGGGCGCGGCGAGCTGCACCTGAGCATTCTTATTGAAAACATGCGCAGGCAGGGCTACGAGTTTCAAGTGAGCAAGCCGCAGGTGATCTACCGGGAGATCGACGGGAAGAAGTGCGAGCCTATCGAGCGGATGGTCGCGGACGTGCCGCAGGCCTACGCGGGCGCGGTGATCGAGAAAATCGGCCGCCGCCGCGGAACGCTGGAAAGCATGCACGGGCTGGACCGCGTGCGGCTGGAGTTCCTCATTCCTTCCCGCGGGCTGTTCGGCTACCGCAGCGAGTTCATGACTGACACGCGCGGCGAAGGCATCATGAGCGCCGTATTCGAACGGTACGAACCCGTGAAGGGCGACATTCCGCACCGCAGCGCGGGCGCGCTGGTCTGCTTCGAGCCCGGCGAGGCCACGAGCTACGGCCTGTTCAACACCCAGGAGCGCGGCACGCTGTTCATCACGCCGCAGACGCAGGTGTACAAGGGCATGATCTGCGGCCAGAACGCCCGCCCGGACGATCTGGTGGTGAACGTGTGCAAGCAGAAGCACGTCACCAACATGCGCAACGCCAGCGCCAGCGAGGACAGCCTGAAGCTGGTCAGCGTCCACCCCATGACGCTGGAGGAATGCCTGGAATTCATCGACGACGACGAACTGCTGGAGGTCACCCCTCAGAACCTGCGCATGCGCAAGCGGGAGCTGAACCACGAGGAGCGCGCGCGCGCGGCGCATAAGGCCAAGGGCGAGTGACCCTCCCGCGCCGCAGGCTTTTCCGTCTGTGATCCGTTATTACGGGAAGAAGGGTCGCGCCGACGCGACGAAGGAGGTTTCCCATGAAGCATCCGTTATTCGACCGCCTGTGCGCGCTCGTTCTGGCGCTGTGCCTGTGCGCGCTGCCCGCGCTGGCCTCCGCAGACACCTACCTGCCGGACGGCGACGTGACCCACGCGGACTTTACGCTTAAGCTTTCCCTGCACGCGGACGGTTTTCCGCAGGGCAAGGCGCACTTCGGCGCGTGGGAAACGTTCCTGAACAAGCTGGATCTGAAAGGCTCCATGGATTCGCTTGCGATGTTCACGCCGGACAGCCGCGTGTACCTGAACGCCGCCCTTCGGCTGAACGGCGAGGAGAAGCTCCCCTTCGTGTACGACGGATACCACAGCTACCGGTACCTGACCTCCCCGGCGCTCAACAACGAATCGCTGCATTTCCAGATGCACAATTTTCTGGAGTTCATGCTGAAACCCTATTATTACATGGAATTGCCCACGCAGTATCTGGCGCTGCTGCTGTACCCGGACGCGGCCTACTGGCTGGGGAACAGCTATTATACCCCGGTCCGGGACATGCTGACCGACGCGCGGGAGGCCGCCCGGAACGGCGAAACGAATATCGACGGGGATGCGGACACGGACGTGCAAGACGATACGTCTTCAGACGCGGACGCTTCCTCCGTCGCGGTCATCGGCGGCGCGGACGGCCCCACGGCCATTTTCGTCGCATCGCCCGCGGACGCCGGCGATGCGGAGGTTCCCGCCGCCGACGGAACGGTCACCTACGTGGTGCCGTACGAGAAGCTGTATGAGCTGTGCGAGACGCTGGACCTGATCGTGACCGACGACGAGGAACTGGGCCGCGCCTATTACTTCTTCACCTGCCTGCTGACGGAAGCGTACGCCAGCGACATGGCGCTGGGCATTCTGGGCAATCTGGAAAACGAGCTGGATAACCTCGACCCCGACGAGAACGGCATGACCGTTACGGAAACGCCGACGGGCCTTACCTGCACCCTCGGGGATACCGACCTGTTCGTGAAAACGGTTGAAGACGGCGTAACATCCATTACCCTCACGCTGCCCACCTCGGAGGGCTACGTGGTCGGGTTCGATTACCGCTGGGATGCCTCCGGCGCGGGCGCGGCCCTGAGCGCCGCGCTGACCGTGACGTTGAACGGGGAGGAAGCTGTGAAACTGACGGCCGAGGGCGACGGCCTTCCGCGGGAAGGCGATCTGAGCGGCGCGGGCAACCTGACCCTGACCGCTTCCGGTTACACCTTCACGCAACCGATGCCGCCCCTGATCTTCCGCTTCGATTGGACGAAAGACGCGGCCGCGTTGCCCTATACGTTAGCCCTGAACGTGGGCTGGATCCACCCGGACACCCTGAAGCCCGCGCTGTCCCTGGCGTTCGAAGGCGCGCTGTCCGCCGTGGACAAGAGCGTATTCGTGGAGAAGGCCTATCCGCAGAATGATTTCTTCAACCTCAACGAAACCTTCCTGAACGAATACAAGGCGCGCATGCTGCCCGCCATGATCCTGAAACTGATCCCCTTCGCGCTGGAAACCCCCGCGGGCGTGATCGACGATATTTACCGTTTCACGTCGGACACGGACATTCTGGTGTCGTTCGTGGAATAGAACGCGGCGGCCTTTCCGGCGAGGGGCGCAAAGGCGAACAGGCGCAAAACGGCGGCCCGGAGCGTATGCCCCGGGCCGCCGTTTGTTGCCGTAAAGTTTTTACCAGTCGATCGGGTCCACCGACGTGGCGAAGTAGATGACGTCGCTCACGCTCCGCTCGTTGGACAGTGCCTTGTTGTTATAAATCCCGTTATTGAGCACCAGCGTGGCGCTGCCGCCGCCGTCCAGGTTGAACGCCTGGGTGCAGCCGAGGCTGGCCATGAAATCCGCGAGGATTTCCACGGTGGTGCCTTCGCTGTCGTCCATGCGGCCGTCCACGACCACGCACACGTAATGCAGCGGCCCCAGTTGGCCGATGGCCGTGCGCGGGTTGTAATAATGCGGCGCGAAGCTGTACTTTTCGGGAATCGCCTGCTTTTCCCCGTCGATGACCAGCGCGGGGCCGAAGGCGAAAGCGTTGCGGATGTCCAGCCCGCCCGAAAGGTAGAAGTCCAGCATGTCCAGATTATCGCGTTTGACGATGTGGAAATCCCCTTCGGAATCGATCAGCAGGATGTCGTACAGGTCGTTGCTCTTGTCGCGCAGGGTCTCGCCCTGCCGGATGGTGAGGCCGTAATCGCGGCTGGTGTAGTTGTCCCCGTTGATGGCCAGCACCGCGTTGTAGTATTTCGACATAGTGGTGATCTTGCTGGCGCTGCGGTCCAGCGTGGCGGCAAGGCCGGTGCGGATCTGGCTGGCGTGCTTGATCTGCACGTCCGCCACGTAGAAGTAGGCGCGTTCGTAGCGGACCCTCGTGATATCCACGCGGATGGAAGCGTCGTAGTAGCCGTTTTGGGAATAATCGTCGGGGTTGGGCTGGTAGCCGGGGGAATCGTCCCACGGCAGGGGGGAAACGTCCGTGGCCGTCTCCGCCGCCGCCGCGCCGAGCAGCAGCAGGCAGACGAACGCAAGGGCAAGGCCGCGCCTAAACCATCCGTACCGCATAGGGCAACACCTCTTTTTCTACAGACTATCCGCGGAGGACGTCCGTCGGCGGAGGCTCCGCACGCTTTCAGCGCTTAGGATACCCGCGCCCGGAGGCGGTGAAACCGTCAGCCGCCGGTTACGCCCGTACCGAAGTAGAGGATATCGCTGATCTCGCGCTCGCCGTCGCCGCTGACGCTGTTGAAAACCTTTCCGTGGAACAGCAGCGTACTGCTGCCGCCGCCGTCCAGGTTGAAGGCGACCGTGCAGCCGAGATCACCCATGAACTGCGCCAGCTGCTTGTGCGTAACCCCGCGGCTCTGCTCCTGCCGTCCGTCCGCCACCACCAGCACGTAGCTGAGCGGCCCGGTCTGGCCTACGGCGGTGCGGGGGCTCCTGTCCTGCGCGGCGAAACCGTACTGGTTGTACACGGTCTGCACCTCGCCGTCCATCACGAGCACGGGGCCGAAATAGTAGCACTGCGCGACGTCGTATTCCTTCAGAGCCGCGGAAAGATCTTTCTTCGAGGGCTTGCGCAGGGCGTGAAAATCCCCCGCGGTGTCGATGAGCAGATAATCCAGATCCGTCGCGGCGGACTTGCGCAAGGTTTGCCCCTGCCGGATCACGTACCCGGACGTGCGGTACAGGTAGCCGTCCCCGTTGACGGCGACCACCGCATTGTAGGCATTGCCGATCACGCTGGCCGCAACCTTGGCGGTTTCCCCCGGTTCGCAGGAGAGCGCGGCGCGCAGCTGGCCGGGGTCGGCGATCTCCACGTGCGCCACGTGGTACACGCTGTCGTCGCGCTCCACGTCCTCGATCCACACGTGCAGGGTATCGTCCCGGTACTCGGTATCGCTCAGGTAACAGGCTTCGTTCGCCGCGGGCGCGGGGGAAAAGTCCAGGGGAAGTCCAACCGCCGAGGCAAGGGAAGGTACCAGCATCCAGAACACCGCCAGCAAGGAAAGCGGTTTACGCCATTCGTTACGCATTCTTTTTCCTCCCGCCGTTCTCCCGGGCCGCGCCGCCGCCGAAAACCCAGCGCCGCTGCACGTAATAGCTCAGGAAGAACAGCAGGATGTCTACCGGCATCTTGATCCAGTTCTCGTTCCACCCGAACCACAGGTGCAGGTTGCTGG
>CAZCCZ010000012.1:0-73665 GCA_964497495.1 uncultured Oscillospiraceae bacterium | reverse complement strand
CAAGAAACCTCCATGCTGTTTCTATCCTATCACAGCTTGGAGGTTTACACAAAATCCGGGACGGTCTCAGACCGCCTGCGGCGGGCTGGCGGCTTAATGATTCATCGCGCAGGCGATGAATCATTGCCGATAGTATTTCTTTCGAAAAAGTGTGTAATATTGCCCCCAATACTAAATACATATATTTAGAGCAATTTCACACACTTTTGGAACGGTGATCCGAAATTTGGTAACGGGGATGACGGTTAGTCGTCAAGCCATGCTCTAACAGTGATCGTAGAGCCTAAGCATCGGTATACACCGCTTACATCAATAATTGTCTGCTTATCCGATACGATTGCCTTAACATCCTTTACTAAAGCTCTCTTGGCATTTTTAACAGTGCTTGTAGATAAACCAAGTTCTTCTGCAATGTCGCTTGTCCTAATGATCTCACGCTCATTATTGATTAGGTAAAGCAATACCTTCAATAAGGCCATCCAGCTTACGCTGTTATTTGGATTTTCACTTTTATAGCTCTTGGCAATCTCCACCCATTCCTTTTGGATGCGAATCACTTTCGAGCGCTGTTCTGCCCTTTTGGATAGCGTTAGCGTAAAAGTTCGGCCATCTTGTATGGATTTGAGGAGGCCGTCTGTTTCCAACACATCGATTGCGCTTTTAATGTTTCTGTTATTGCTGCAATCGCCGCTCTTAACCCCGAAGAACTCACACATCTCTTTCAACGTGCCACGGTAGGCAAGGTGATTATCAGCGAGAACTGCAAGGAGGGTCAGTATTTTGAACTCGTAAGCCTAACGGCTTAACCATTCATACTCGAATTCTGCTTCGTCAAGTTCATTCTTTTCCATTTGAAATCTCCTAAATATAATTACGGATAAGCATCCGTAGTATTTGTGAAATAGTTTGGTCGTTTTCCTGTGCTGCCGCCGCAAGCTTTTCTTTCTCTTGGTCAGTCAAGCGGATACCGATTTGTGCCACAAAATCACTCCTTCCAACAGTATGTGGCGGATGGGATAGATGGTTTGAATGCGTTTGTCCAACAGGGTTTGACAGTTTTCTTTTCACTGTTAATATTATACCAAAATTTTCTCGGAAAATCAAAAAATTTCCTCATGCCCATATGAAGGCATATTGTATTTTTGTAAGGGAATTCGTGATATTATAGATTATGAACAATAGACGCCTTGGCTATCAGGAGGAGAAATAACTTGAGTAAATTAACCGCCCTCACAAAGAAAAATATTACTGATATAATTTGTTATGGATTTACAGAGCATGAAACCGTTATAGAAACTGATCCATTTGATCCTCATGAGCCAGGATATCCAGTAGAAATAACTGCTGAGTATAAGATGCAGTATTTTGGGAAGATTGACGAAATTGGGTTCTTATCAAGATTGTATGATCTTACCAGCCTGCCATCAACTGATAATAGATATAGAAACGCAGAAGGTGATATTCGACAACACACATTCTATAACGCAGACTGGTCAACTGGATGGGTATTTAGCGACTCACGATTTAGGTTGAATGGTGGCAATGATGAGCCTTTCTTAAAATTCATTTGTGAAATGTTCAATCCATGTGTGAGAGACGATGCAGAACCATGGGTTGAATTTCTTAGAAAAATCAATACATTGTTGCGTAATGATGGCTATGAATTATATGAAACGCCTCATGTATCAGGAAGATCAATGTATTGTTGGAGATCAGTTGCGGAACAATCAATCAGCCTACCTTCAAACCGTAAAAGTAATATAGCGCCACTTAAAATGATTGGCGAGGGATCATATGCTCTTGTATATAAATTTTTGGATGGTTTTTATGATCGCTATTTTGTTTTAAAAAGAGCGAGAAAAGATTTAACTGCAAAAGAAATAGAGCGATTTAAAAGGGAGTTTGAACAAATGAAATCACTTCATTCTCCATATATCGTAGAAGTTTATAATTATGATGACGAAACGAATGAATACATAATGGAGTTGATGGATAGCACCTTAGATCAATACATAGCTGAAAATAACGGTAAGCTTAGTTTTAACGAACGAAAAAATATATGTAATCAAATCTTACGTGCATTTGCCCATATCCATTCAAAAGACATACTACATAGAGATATTTGTCCTAAAAACATACTCATCAAGGTTTATGATGATGTTAAAGTCGTCAAAGTGGCGGATTTTGGTCTTGTAAAATTGCCCGATTCTAAACTAACAACAATCAGTGGAGATTATAAAGGTTATTTTAATGATCCAACCCTGAGGTTGGATGGGTTTAATGCATATTTAGTACAACATGAAACCTATGCGATTACAAGAGTATTGTTTTTTGTTATGACAGGAAGAACAAACACAGACAAAATATCGAATGCTTCACTGAAAGAATTCGTTCACAAGGGTCTTGATGCAGACAAGACAAAGAGGTATCAGGATGTCAACGAAATGGTACTCGCATTCTCAAAGATTGTTGATGATTTTCGTTGGTAAATGTAGTCAATCGCTAAATGATATGCAATAGTTCTAAGGAGTTGTACAAACTTGAAGTCCGAAGGCCAGAAGTTGAAGCTTTTCACACTAAAACGTATCCTTGAAGAGAATACCGATGAGCATCACGGCTTAACCATGCAGCGTATTTTGGAACTGTTGTCGATGAATGGGGTCACAGCCGAACGCAAGAGCATCTATGAAGATTTTACAGCATTGGAACAGTTGGGCTATGAGGTGCTTTCGGACAAGCATAAATCAACCGAGTATCGGCTGTCCGGCAGGCTCTTTCAGCTTTCCGAAATCAAGCTACTGATTGATAGCATCCAGTCTTCCAAGTTCCTATCCGAAGCTAAAACACGGGAAATCATTAAGAAGCTGGAAAGCCTTTGCAGCAAGCACGAGGCGCAAACCCTGCAAAGACAGGTGGTCGTTGCCAACCGTGTGAAGAGCATGAACACATCCATCCATTACAACGTGGACGCGATTCATACCGCGATTTCAAACAACTCCCAAATCAGTTTTCAGTATTTCGATTTTGATTTGAGCAAACAGCGCAAGTATTTCAAGAATGGCGCAAAGTATACCGTCAGCCCCTTTGCCATGATCTATGCGGATGACAACTACTACCTCTTGGCCTACGATGCGGACGCTGGCAAGTTCAAGCATTTCCGCGTGGATAAAATGGAGAAGGCGGAGGCTACAGGCATTGACCGTATCGGGGCGGAGGAGTTCAAGAAGATCGACATGGCCGCCTACACCAAATACACCTTCTCTATGTTTGGTGGCGAAATTGAGCAAGTCACAATGGTATTTTCCAACCGCTTTATTGGCGCTGTGATTGACCGATTTGGGCGGGATGTGGTGGTCATGAAGGCGGATGAGAAGCACTTCAAAATCACCGTTTCCGTTGCCGTAAGCAATCAGTTCTTTGGTTGGGTGTTTGGCCTTGGGAAGAATGTGCGGATCGTTGCGCCGGAAAGCGTAAAAGAGAAGATGAAAAAAGCGCTTGAAGATATTCAGGGTATGTATGAACCATCGGAAGAAAGCCCCTCTTGATATCCTTCATCAAGCATGGTAAACTAAATCCTGAACGGATTAAACCAAGGGAAAAGGGCGCAGTAAACTGCTGCAATTCTCAAGTGAAAAACGACTACGCGATACAGCTAAAATCCTTGTATCGCAACAGTATCACCCCCGATGGCCTCCGAAGGAGGACACCGAACGAAAACAGCTACACCACGCAGATGGTGCGCACCATCAAGTACTTCTCCGAACTGGGCTGAGTATAACGTTTTTGCCCGCAAAAGGGAAAAGGGTCGGGGGCGTTTCGGCGCCCCCGCGCCCCTTACGGGAACCTCTTCCAAGTTGGAGGGGGTTCCTTTCTTTTACTCCTTGAAGGAAGCGAAAGGGTGAGTAAGAAAAATCGCACCTACGGGTGCGACCAAAGGGCTTTGCGGTCGCCCTTTGGGAACCTTCGCGGCTTGCGTTCGCATAGGGGCGCGGACTCCCTCTCGGAGTACAGGAATGTACAACGCCGAGACTGCGTTGTGAAGCTGTTATACAGCTTCAACGCCGTCACGGCGTTGTACGGTCCAGTCCTTCCTACGAGGGAGCGCCGCGCCCCTTGAGCCACAATGCGCAAGCGGGGGTGAGACCTCTATTCGGCTGGTTAATCGTTCAAAGGTGTTGCCAACCCGGATAGAAAATTCGCCTATCGCCAGAATGCCAGCAGGCGGAGCGCGCGAGGGGTCGCACGGCAGACGGACAGGATTATCGGTCACGCTACCGCAGGTAGCGGCGGACGACTGTCCTGTACTCATAGTGCGATTCCCCTCGCGCGCACACCGCCGTGTAAGAAGGCGACCCGATAGGCACCGGAGGGAAGCGTGTGCCCTGTGGGCACCGTTGCAAAGCAACGAGCAACCCGCAGGTGAGCGGTTCAACAAGCGTATGGCATGGTAATGCCATGTACGACGATTAAACCGCATAAAAGGGGCGAGCGGAAAGCCCCTGCTGTGCCCCACAGGGCACAACCTTTGAATAAACATAGAAACCGGTAAAATATGTAGCCACCCGAAAGATGCAGGGGCGAGCGGAAAGCCCCTACTGTGCCCCACAAGGCACATCCTTTGAATAAACATAGAAATCAGCTAATTAAGTAGCCACCCGAAGGGTGCAGGGGCGAGCGGAAAGCCCCTGCCCGCATCCTCAGATGCGGCACCCCCAAGCTTGCCATTTGACCGTAAAAAGTGTATAGTATGAAAGCTTGGAGTCGGTTGATCAACGGGCTTTCCGCCCGTTTGGCAAGGGGGCCTGCGCAGTGGCCGGCAATTGGAATCTCAACGGTTTTTACGACGTTACGAAGCTCACCGGGCTGTTCGAGGCGGCGCAGCGAAGAGAAAGCTGCCGCGCTTTCGCCGCGGCGCCCGACACGACGCAGTGGAACGGACTGCTGGCGGCCGCGGACTCGCTGGCGATGCCCGGCGTGCGCATCGCGCTGGGCATATGCGAAAACTCCCTGTTCCAGCCCGCGCTCGGTTCCCTGTTTGTAAAGTTTGAAAACGCACAGCGCTTCGCCGCCGTCATCGTCACGGACGGAGAGCCGCGCAGCGTGGTCAACGCCGGGGTCAGCGGGGAAATGTTCCTGCTGCGCGCGGTAGAGCTGGGCTTGGGCGGCTGCTGGGTGTCCGGCACGTACCGGCGCGGGCAGGTGGGGCTGAAAACGGGCGAAAAAGAAAAGATCGTCGCGCTGATCCCGCTGGGCATCGCTAAAAAGCTGCCGGATATGCCTATCCGCCGGAAACGCAAGGACATCTTCGCGCTTTGCCCGGAGTTCGATTCCCTGCCTTCGGTGTTTAAGGAAATCGCGCAATACGTGCAGATCGCCCCCAGCGCCATGAATTTGCAGCCGTGGCGCATCAGGCGCCTGGGGGACAACGCCGTAAGCGTGTCCGTTGGTATTGGCGGGCAGAAGCTGGACCTGGGCATCGGCATGTGCCACGCGCTGCTGGCGCTGGGCAGCACGCCCGCGCTGTTCACGCTGACCGATAACGGCCTGAGCGCGTCCGTGGAGATGTTATGAGCGATAACGACCAGCAGACGCTGTGGAGCGCCGTGGACGGGCACCCCACGCAGGCCCCGCTGGCCGACCGGATGCGCCCGCGCACGCTGGACGAGTTCATCGGCCAGCAAAAGCTGGTGGGGGAAGGACGGCTGCTGCGGCGCGCCATTCTGGCGGACAAGATGCAAAGCAGCATCTTCTGGGGGCCGCCGGGCTGCGGAAAAACCACGCTGGCTTACATCGTCGCCAACATGACGGGCAGCGCGTTTGAAAAGCTCAACGCCGTCACCAGCGGCGTGGCGGACGTGCGCAAGGTGCTCAAGGACGCCGGGGAGCGCCGCACCCGCTACGGCAAGGCCACCTACCTGCTGCTGGACGAGTGCCACCGTTGGAGCAAGGCGCAGAGCGACAGCATCCTGCCCGCCATCGAAACCGGGCTGGTGCGGTTCATCGGCTCCACGACGGAAAACCCCATGGCCAGCATGACCCCGGCCATCGTGAGCCGTTGCCGCGTGTTCGCGTTCGAGGCGCTGACCGTGGACGAGGTGGAAACGGCGCTGAACCGCGCGCTTGCAGACGAGGAGCGCGGCTACGGCCGGTACGCGGTGGTATGCGAACCGGGCGCCCTGCGTTATATCGCCAGGGTTGCGGACGGAGACGTGCGCGTGGCGCTTTCCGCGCTGGAACTGGCCTTTCTCACCACACCGGAAACCGCGGACGCGGCCCACCCCGCGCCGTACCGGCACATCAGCCTCGAGGCGGCGCAGGAGAGCGTGCAGAAGCCGATTCTAAAGCTGGACGAAGACCTGTATTACGACATGCTTTCGGCCTTCATCAAAAGCATGCGCGGAAGCGACGCGGACGCGGCGCTTTTGTGGTTCGCCCGGCTGCTGTACGCGGGGGTTGACCCGAAGCTCATCATGCGGCGTATCATCGTGCACGCCAGCGAGGACGTGGGGCTGGCCGACCCCGTGGCCATGCTGCAGGCCCACGCCGCCGCCAAGGCGCTGGAAGTTGTGGGTATGCCGGAAGCGCGCATCCCCATGGCGCAGGCGATCATCGCGATCTGCACGGCGGAAAAGAGCAACAGCGTCGTGGAGGCGTTGGGGGCGGCCATGGCGGACGCGGAAAAGGGCGGGTTCTCCGCCGTGCCGGAATACCTGCGGGATCAAAGCTATGCCATCGACCACCGGAACACGCCCGCGTATAAGTACCCGCACGATTATCCGGGGCATTTCGTGGAGCAGACGTACCTGCCCGAAGGATACGAAAATAAGGTGTATTACCGCCCCGGTGAACAGGGAAACGAAGCGAAGCTGAAGGCGCGCCAGGAGCGCAGGTTCGGGGAAAGGAAAAAGCCGTGAGCCGCAGACCCAGCCGGGAGATCGACGTAGGGAAGGCATCCCTGTACGCGGTGATCGTAAACGTCGCGGAAATCGCCGTGCTTTTCGGATTCGTACTGTACGTGGCGCTGTCGGACGTCACGGCGGACAACCGACGCTTCATCCAGACGCTGGCGATTCTGGGAGGCCTGACGGCCTCCTGGGGCGCTTTGTTGGATATCCGCGAGGCGCTGTTAACCCGCCGCCGCCTCCGCGTGATCGAGGCGCTGGAGCAGACCAACACGCAGATGGATACGCTCAACCACACCCTGCGCGCCCAGCGGCACGACTTCCTCAACCATTTGCAGGTGGTATACAGCCTGATGGAAATGAAGGAATACGGGGACGCCACGGACTACCTGGAAAAGGTATACGGGGAAATCCGCTCCGTTTCAAGCTTTTTAAGCACCAAATCCACCGCGGTCAACGCACTTCTGCAGGTTAAGGCGGGCGCGTGCGCGGAGCGCGGCATCGACATGAAACTGGATATCAAAAGCGCTCTGCAGGGGCTGACCATTCCCGGCTGGGAACTTTGCCGGGTGCTTGCCAACCTGATCGACAACGCCATGGATGCGGTGAAGCCCGTTCTGAACCCGGCCATCCGCATCACGATCGCCGAAGACCTGCGCGCGTTCACCTTCACGGTGGTCAACAACGGCGCGCCCGTGCCGAAGGACATGCTGGAAAGCATCTTCGAGGCGGGCGTAAGCACCAAGGGCGAGGGCCGCGGCATGGGGCTTTCCATCGTGCGGCAGACGCTGGACGCCTACGGCGGCTCGGTCGCCTGCCGGAGCGTGCCGGAGGAGACGGAGTTCAGCGTAACGGTGCCGAAGAACAGCGAAGGGCAGAAAGCCTGATGGAGTCGTCAAAAAAGAAATTCCTGAAGAACATGGTCGGCTTTTCCCTGACCACGTGGATATCCTTCGCCATCGGGTTCATCGCTACGCCGATCGCGACGCGGCTGTTCACGACCACGGAAATGGGCAAGCTGAATATGTTCAGCACCCTGGCTTCGCTGTTCGCCTCCATCTGCTTTTTAGGGCTGGATCAGGCGTACGTGCGCTTCTTCCGGGAACCGCCCGGCAAGGGCACCCGTGCGGGAATGCTCACCTTCTGCACGGGCACGTCGCTGGCGTTCAGCCTTCTTTCCTCCCTGCTGATGCTGTTCGGCTGGCGCTTTTTCAGCGCCCAGGTGATGGATGCGCCCGACCTGGGCGTTTATCTTTGCCTGTGCGTGTACGGCTTCTGC
The DNA here is from genome assembly GCA_964497495.1 of uncultured Oscillospiraceae bacterium. Classification (GTDB taxonomy): domain Bacteria; phylum Bacillota; class Clostridia; order Christensenellales; family Aristaeellaceae; genus CAXXOK01. Next base: position 65,484 of record CAZCCZ010000012.1, on the reverse strand, counting down.
CTGGTGCAGTTCCGGTACCTGTCGCTTTCCTACCGGATGGAGCAGAACGCGCGCCTGTACACGCTGCAGGGCGTGATTCAGGTAATTCTTACCAAACTGGCGTACCTGTCCGTCGCCTTTAAAAGCGCGCAGGCCAAGCCCGCGATCCTGCTGCTGACGGCGCTGATGGCGCTGCTGACGCTTACGTTCACCTTTATCCAGCGCCGCCGGTTCGACCGCAATTTCCTGCGGCAGGCCGACCCGCCCTTCGTGAAGGAGATCGCCGCCTTCGCCGCGCCGCTGATCCCGATCTCGGTGATGACGTGGCTTAATTCTTCGGTGACGACCGTTGTGCTGCGAAACCTGATGGACGTTTCCGCCGTGGGCGTGTACACCTCGGCGCTGGTACTGGCCTCCACGGTCAACGTGATCCAGACGGGCTTCAACACCTACTGGGCGCCCTACGTATACGAGCATTATACGAGTGACGACAGGGGCCGCTTCTATACAGTGCACCGGCTGATGGCCTGCCTGCTGACCGGCTTCGGCCTTACGGTGACGCTGTTGCAGGCGGTGGTGTTTCTGCTGTTCGGGGCGAGGTTCCGCGGCTCGGTGGTCTATTTCCCGTTCCTGTTCCTTACGCCCATCTGCTACTGCCTGGGGGAGACTACGGGCATGGGCATCGGCATTTCCAAGAAGAGTTACTGGAATACGGTGATCTTTCTGTCCTCGGCGGTTCTCAACGTGGCGCTGTGCTACGGGCTCATCCCGTGGCTCAAGGATGCGGGCGCTGCCATGGCGGCGGCGGGCGCGGCCATTGCGGCGCTGGCCTTCCGCACGGCGGCAGGGGAGCGGTATTACAAGGCTATCGAGAGCTACCGCTACCTCGGCTATACCGTGGGGCTGATGCTGGCTGCGTCGCTGGGAAATTACCTGCTCCGGGACTGGACGGTTGCCAAATACGCCTTCTTGATCGCCGTATACGCGCTGGCGCTGTACCTGTTCCGCAAAGAGATCGCCACGTTGTGGAACACGGCGAGGCAGATCACCCGGGAAGGCGCGGGGGCGTTGAAACGCCGGGCCCGGCAGACCACCGACGACGGAGGGGACCGCACATGAGCAAACGAATCCTGCTGATCGCGGACGCGGACAGCTTCTGGACGAAGCGTTACGTGGAAAACCTGCTTCTACCCGCCGGCTGGGAGGTCACGGTGTTCCCCATTTGGGGCCGGAACGGGAAGTACCGCGATTTTTACCGTAAAAACGGCGTAACCGTCTATCGGGACAGCCATAAGCTGCCGGTGATCCGGCGGATCCCGCGGCTGCGGATGTGGGCGCGCGTCAGCGCCAATGCGCGGTCGCTCGCCGGTCTGGGGCCCTTCGACGTGATCCACAACCACTACCTGTCCCAGCGCGACCTGGCGCTGGGGTACCGGCTGCATCGCGCTTTCCCGAAGGCCCGGTGGGTGTGCAGCTTCTGGGGCAGTGATTTGATGCGCTCCACGGGGCTGGAACTGCGGCGGATGCGGCGTTATATCGACGCCTGCGACCACGTGACGGTGCATTCGGCGCTGCACGTGAAGCGCGTGGGCGAGCTGTTCGGCGAAGCCGCGGAGCGCAAGACCGCGCTGGTCTACTTCGGGCAGACGGTTTTCGCGGATATCGACCGCGTGCGCGCCGTCGCGGACAAGGCCGCCTGCAAGGCGCACTTCGGCCTTCCGCCCGAGAGACCCGTGATTTGTCTGGGGTATAACGCGTCGCCCACGCACCGGCATTTGCAACTGCTGGAGAACCTCAAGACGCTGCCCGCCGAAACGCTCGCCGGTTGGTCGCTGGTGCTGCAGATGACCTACGGCAGCGACGACGACGGCTACTTCGCCACCGTCCGGGAAGCCGCGGAAGCCATGCCCTGCCATACGCTGGTGCTGACCGAGTTTATGGACGGCACCGAAAGCGCGACCCTGCGTCTGGCGGCGGACGCCTTCGTGCTGGCCATTCCCACGGACGCCTTTTCCGCCAGTTTACAGGAATACCTGTACGCGGGCGCGCAGGTGCTGCGGGCAAGCTGGCTGCGTTACCCGCAGCTGGAGGAGCTGGGCATCGAGACCACCGAGTTCACGGACTTTGCCGAGGTGCCCGCGCTGCTTACGCAAGCGCTGGAGCATCGGCTTACGGACGGGGAGAAGGCCGCCCGCGCCCTGCTGGGGAAACGGTACGCCTGGGACAGCGTCCGCGAGGGCTGGCTGAAACTGTACGAATAGGCCCCCGGATTGCCGGAAAGGCCCATTACGTTGTTGGCCACGGGGTGGCAGGGAACAAGCCCTTACAAACGAACAGAAACAATACGGACAAGCATGCAAAGGGGCCGCCGCGCTTTTTGTGGAAGCGCGGCGGCCCTTTGTCGGTTCCGTCAGTCCCCTTCGTACCGTGCCACGGAGACGGGTTGGCCCGTAAGGCCGTACAGGCGGTAGGCGATGCTCCGCTCCACGGCGGTCTGCGTTTCGCCGTTTTCATCGGCCGCTGTATGCTCCGTTTCCGTGATCGTGCGCCCCTCGATGAACCCGCACCGGCATTCCACCGGCACGTTGGTTTCGACGGAGAACGCGTTCTTCACCTTATTGATATAGGATACCGATCCGTCCGCGTTCTTCACCGCGGCCACGCCCGCGCGGTAGGGGGAGGCGGCGTCGTAATCCGCCAGCACGCGGGCCTTGCCCCCTGCGTCGATAAAACCGTACTTGCCCTTGTACGCCACGCGGCACAGGGTGTTGCCGTTGAACTCGTCGTGGGAACCCCACGCGGGTTTCAGCACGACCGTTCCGTCCGCGGCCACCAACCCCCAAAGCTTGTTCTGTTTGAACCATGCGCGGCGAACCACCGGGTCGAACTCCCCGATCTCGACGTACTTGATCTTGAGCACGATTGTGCCGTCCGCATTGATAAGGCCCCAAAGCTCGTCCCTGCGTACCGCGCACAGGCCGTACCGGAAAACTTTCACAGCCGTATAGGCCGGTTGGACGGTCATTTCGTTTTTCGCGTTGACGAAGCCCCACCGTTTCGCGACCTTCACGCCCGCCAGCCCCTCGCCGAAGGAGGCCGCGTCCGCGTACTGTGGGTCGATCACGGTTCGGCCCGTTAAGTCAACGAACCCGTACAGGCCGCCCAGCGACACGGCCGCCATGCCTTCGGAAAAAGGCAGCGCGCTTTCCCAAACGCACCCGTCGCCCAGCCAATCCCCCGTTTCGGGGTTCAGGTATCCCCACAGGCCGTTTTGCTTCACGTTCACGTAGCCCTGCGCGTATCCGCCCACTTCCTCGTACGCGTCGCCCACGGGGGCCGCCGTGGAAAGATTGTACAGATAACAGTTCTTGCCGTCCGTTACGGCGGCGAAACCGGCAACCGTCCAGAGCACGTCGGCGTATTCCACGGGAACGACCAGCGTACCGTCGCTGCGCACGAGGCCGTACCGGCCTTCCAGCGGCACGGTGTCTTCTTCGCCCACGGTGGTCGTGCCGTTATACACTGCGGCCACCGTATACGCGTCTTCGGGCGCGAAAGCCGCGTCGTTCCGGTCGTGCGTCCGCGCGCTTTCCGCGCGGAACACCCGCTCCGCCCAGTCGTACCGGGGCGCGACCACCCACGCGCCGGCGAAATCCACGTAGCCGAATTTACCGTCCTGCACGTAACGGTGTTTTTGAAGCCCCTGCGAGAGGGCGAGGCGGTACGCGCTGTCCAGAAAGCCGCCGAGACCGGAAAACTGTTCCGCGGCTTCGGCGGGGTCGTCCCGTTGAAGCAACAGCAGGCCCTGGAGGTAGGCGGCGTACAGGTTCGCGCCGTCTGCCGTGCCCAGCCCGGTGAAGGCGTTCGCCGCTTCCAGCAGGCTGCCCTCGTTCAGCTTCGCCAACGCGGCCCGGAAGGCGGCGGAGCCTCCGGATGCGGAATTCGCCGTTGCCGAAACGCCGGACGATTCCGAAACCAGATACTCCTCGCCCAGCCCCGTCACGGGCAGGCACAGCGCGAGGCACAGCAACACGGCGGCGATCCTTTTCATGGGAGACCTCCAAAACGGTTGAAAACAGCCGATTTTTGTTCATTCTAGCATTCGCGCCGGGACGCGTCAAGGCGATTCGGCGTATCGTATGTAACAGTATGCGTAATACGGATTTGTTTTTTCACGGGTTTTACCTTTTCACGGCTTGACAAACCCATACGCGGCCTGTATAATGCGCGCAAGGCAATGAAGGGAAGAGTACCTCCGGGCCGAATCGCAAAGAGAGCCGCCTATGCTGGGAACGCGGCCGGTTCGCCGGAGAGAAGAACAGCCCCGAGCATCCGCCCGAAAACCGCTTTGTCGGCGGCCGGTAGGCGCGGACGGGAACGCCCGATACAGCGGAGGGAAATGGCCGGCCTATCGAGCTGCCGCCGTTTCCGTCAAAGAGCGGGTCGCGAAAGCGGCCAATGCGGGTGGTACCGCGGAAGACGAGAGCATCGCCTTCCGCCCCGAAAGGAAATTCGGGGCGGAAGGCGTTTTTGTATTTCGCCATCGGCAAGGAGGAGGCGCGATCATGTACCGTACGGATTACTGCGGCAGCCTGCGCCGCGAGCACATCGGCCGCCGCGCGGCCGTGTGCGGCTGGGTGCTCACACGCCGCGACATGGGCGGCGTGATCTTCGTGGACGTGCGCGACCGCGAGGGTACGCTGCAAACGGTGTTCAATATGGCCATCGTGGACGCGGACAGCTTCGCCGCTGCGGAACGGCTGAAAAACCAGAGCGTGGTGCGCGTGACCGGGGAAATTCGCCTGCGGGACGAAAGCACTTATAACGCCGCCATCCCCACCGGCGAGGTGGAGCTTGCCGCCGAGCACATGGAAGTGCTCTCCGCGGCGGAAGCGCTGCCCTTCTCCCTGACCGACGACGAGCCGGTGCGGGAGGAGCTTCGCCTGCAATACCGCTACCTGGACCTGCGCCGTCCGAAGATGTACGAAGCTCTCCTCTTCCGCTCGGCGCTGCAGCGCGAGGCGGAACGTATTCTGGAGGAGCAGGGCTTCTTGCAGGTGGAGACGCCCATCCTGTGCAAGTCCACCCCGGAAGGCGCGCGGGACTATCTGGTGCCCAGCCGCGTGCACCCGGGTACCTTCTACGCCCTGCCGCAGAGCCCGCAGATTTATAAACAACTGCTGATGGTCGCGGGGATCGACAAGTATTACCAGATCGCCCGCTGCTTCCGGGACGAGGACCTGCGCGCCGACCGCCAGCCGGAGTTTACGCAGGTGGACATGGAGCGCAGCTTCGTAACCCAGGAGGACATGCTTTCGTTCCTGACCGACCTGTTCACGCGGCTTTTCGAGAGCATGATGAAGCGCCCGCTGGACGTGCCTTTCAAGCGCCTGACGTGGCAGGAAGCCATGGACTCCTACGGCAACGATAAACCCGACCTGCGCTTCGGTCTGCCTATCGTGGACGTGAGCGACGTGGCCCAGCAGACTACCTTCGGGGTGTTCACCGGCGCGCTCAAACACGGCGGCGTGGTGCGCTGCGTCAACGTAAAGGGCGGCGGCGCGGTTTTCACCCGCACGACCATCGAACAGCTGACCGTTTACGCCCAGAAGCTCGGCGCCAAGGGCATGGCGTGGATCCTGTACAAGCCGGACGGCGAGATCAACAGCATACTGCCGAAATATTTCGGCCCGGAATGCTGGCGGGCGCTCGAGGAAAAAACGGGCGCGGAGAAAGGCGACTTCCTGCTTTTCTGCGCCGACCAGCTCGACGTGGTTCGCCGGGTATTGAGCGCCCTGCGCGTGCGCTGCGGCGAGCTGATGGGCCTGATCGACAAAAACGTGTTCCAGTTCGCCCTCGTCACGGATTTTCCGATGTTCGAATACAAGAAGGACGAGAACCGCTACGCCGCCATGCACCACCCCTTCACCATGCCGTTCGAGGAAGACCTGGACCTTATGCAGGACGACGCCACCAAACCGCTGGTGCGCTCCCAGGCGTACGACGTAGTCTTGAACGGCGTGGAACTGGGCAGCGGCAGCGTGCGTATCCACCGACCGGACGTGCAAAGCCGCGTGTTCAGTGCCCTGGGCTTCAGCCGGGAACAGGCGCGGGAGCGCTTCGGCTTCATGCTGGGCGCGTTCCGCTACGGCACGCCGCCGCACGCGGGATTCGCCTTCGGCCTAGACCGGCTCTGCATGTTGCTGACCGGCGCCGCTTCCCTGCGCGAGGTGATTGCGTTCCCGAAAATCAAGGACGCGAGCTGCCCCATGACGGGCGCGCCGGATTTCGTGGACCCCAAGCAGCTGGAAGAACTGAAACTGGGCGTGAACGTCGCGGAGGATATGAAGCGGGAGCACGAGGAGCGGGTGACGCGGGAAACCGTGCAGAACACCGCGCTCTTAAGCATGCTCAGCCTTTCCACAAGCGACGAGCAGGCCATGGACAAGGATTTTATGGGCATCGTAGACTTCGCGGGCGAGTTGGCCGCGCTGGACAGGCAGGCTCCGCAGGCCCCGCGCCCGCGCAACGAACGCGGGGAGAACACCCGGCCGGACGAGATGGGGGAGAGTTTCCCGCTGGCCAGAGTGCTGATGAACGCCAAAACCGTCAGCGGCCCCTACGTCACCGTGCCCAAGACCTTCGAGTAGAACCGGCTGTCGCTTTTCCCAAGGTCCGGAAAGGAGTCCCGATATGCGAACCTATCCCGACATCTGCAAACTGACGGTGCGCTCGCTGGCCGACGCGCTCCGAAGTGGTGAACTGACCTCCGTGGAAATCACGGAGGCGTATCTGGACAGTATCTGCGCCCAAAACGAGGCGATCTTCGCCTATCTGGACGTGTACGCGGACACCGCGCGGGCGGAGGCCGCGGCCAGCGACGAACGCCGCAGGGTGGGCAAGCCCCTTTCCGTACTGGACGGCGTGCCCGTGGCCGTGAAAGACAACATGCTGGTGGAAGGGCGCAAATGCACCTGCGCCAGCAAGATGCTGGCGGATTTCGTATCGCCCTACAGCGCCACCGTGATCGTCAAACTGCGCGGGGCGGGCATGCCGCTGCTGGGCAAGCTCAACATGGACGAGTTCGCCATGGGCTCCAGCACGGAAAACAGCGCGTTCGGCGTTTGCCGCAATCCGTGGGCGCTGAACCGCGTGCCGGGCGGCTCCTCCGGCGGCGCGGCGGCGGCGGTGGCTTCGGGCATGGCGCCGATCGCGCTGGGCAGCGACACGGGCGGCAGCATCCGCCAGCCCGCCTCCTTCTGCGGCGTGGTGGGCGTCAAGCCCGCGTACGGCGCGGTGAGCCGCTACGGGCTGGTGGCGTTTGCCAGCTCGCTGGACCAGATCGGTCCGCTGGCCAGGAACGCGGAGGATGCGGCGCTGTTGATGGGCGTCATCGCGGGGCGCGACCCGTTGGACGCCACCAGCGACGCGAAGCTTTCCCCCGAATGCCCGCTGATGCCGCTGGAAACGCTGGCAGGGCTGACGGTCGGGATGCCGAAGGAGTGTTTCGGCGAGGGCCTATCGATGCCGGTGTACCGTGCGGTGCAGGCCGCGGCGGAGAAGATGAAGGAAATGGGCGCGACCGTAACGGAGGTCAACATCCCGTCCCTGCCGTACGCGCTGTCCGCCTATTACGTGCTTTCCAGCGCCGAAGCCAGCAGCAACCTGGCCCGTTTCGACGGCGTGCGTTACGGCTACCGGGTCAAGGAGTACGCCGATCTGGACGAGCTTTACCGCAGAAGCCGCGAGGAGGGTTTCGGCATCGAGGTGAAGCGCCGCATCATGCTGGGCACCTTCGCGCTGAGCAGCGGCTATCAGGATCAGTACTACCTGAAGGCGCAGCAGGCGCGGGAACTGCTCCGCTACGAGTTCGGGCAGGCGCTTACCGCGTGCGACGCGCTGCTTTCGCCCGTCGCGCCCACCTTCGCCTATAGACTGGGGGAGAAGACCGACGACCCGATGGAAATGTACATGGGCGACCTGTACACCGTGCCCGCCAACCTGACGGGGCTGCCGAACGTCAGCGTGCCCTGCGGCCACGCGATGGAGGACGGTAAACTGTTGCCCGTGGGCATGAGCCTGATGGGCGCGCGCGACAGCCTGCCCAAGCTGCTGTCCGTCGCCGCCGCGTACGAGCGCGCGGCTAAACCCAACGAGGGTCTCCGGCCCTACGAACGTCTTGGCAGGGGAGGCGAAAAGGCATGAACTGGGAAATGGTCATCGGTCTGGAAACCCACGTGGAGCTGAACACGAAAAGCAAGGTGTTCTGCTCCTGCGCCACCGCCTTCGGCGCGGAGCCCAACACGCACGTATGCCCCGTGTGCATGGGGCTTCCGGGCGCGCTGCCGGTGTTTAACGCCCAGGTGCTGCGCCACGCGGCCATGGCGGGCTTCGCGCTCAACTGCCACGTGCATCACGTAAGCCGTTTCGACCGGAAAAACTACTTTTATCCCGACCTGCCCAAGGCGTACCAGATCAGCCAGTTTTACCGGCCGCTGTGCGAAGGCGGCTGGCTGACCGTGCAGACCGCGGCGGGCGAGCGGAAGATCGGCATCACGCGTATCCACATCGAGGAGGACGCGGGCAAGCTGCTGCACGACGACGAGAACGGCACGATGCTGGATATGAACCGCTGCGGCGTGCCGCTGATCGAGATCGTCAGCGAGCCGGACATCCGCTCCGCCGAGGAAGCCGTAGGCTACCTGCGCAAGGTGCGCGCCATCCTCACCTACATCAACGTGAGCGACTGCCGCATGAACGAGGGCAGCCTGCGCTGCGACGTGAACCTGAGCATCCATCACCCCGGCGAGCCTTACGGAGTGCGCACGGAAATGAAGAATCTCAACTCCTTCCAGAGCGTGGAACGCGCCGTGCAGGCCGAGTACGAGCGGCAGGTAGCGGCGCTGGAGGCGGGGGAGGAGATCGTGCAGGAGACGCGGCGCTACGACCAGAAAACGGGCAAGACCTACTCCATGCGCCGCAAGGAGAACAGCTCCGACTACCGCTATTTTCCCGACCCCGACTTGCCGGAGACCCGGCTGACGGACGAGGACATGGCCGAGGTGAAGGCCGCCATTCCCGCCCTGCCGGACGAGCGCCGCGAGGCTTACATGCGGGAATACGGGCTATCCGCCTACGCCGCGGAACAGATCACCGCGGAGCGTTGGCTGGCGGAGTACTTCGAGGAAGCAGTGAAAACCGCCGAAACTCCCGTGGGCGTGGCGAACCTTTTGCAGGGCGAGGTATTCGCGCTCCTTAGCGCACGCGCTGCCGAAGCCGAAAAGAACGGCCGGCCCGTTGCGGAGGGTCGCGAGTCGCTGCCCGTTTCGCCCGCGCATCTGGCCCAGCTTTCTGACCTCACGGCGGGCGGCCGCGTAAACAGCTCCACCGGCAAGAAGATACTGGCCGCTCTGTTCGCCGAAGACTGCGACCCGGAGGCGTACGCTGCCGAACACGACCTGTTCTCCGTCGGGGACGACGCCGCCCTCGCGGATGCGGTGCGCCGCGCGATAAACGAGAATCCCGATCTGGTGGAAACCTACCGGAAGGGCAAGACCGGCGTGGAAAAGGCGCTGATGGGCAAGGCCATGGCGATTACCCGCGGCAAGGCCGACCCGGAGAGACTGGCCGCGCTGCTGCACGATGCGCTGAAATAATCGGCGCCAAAGAACCGGGGTTCTCCGTATGTTCTCTTATTGTCAGGGAATCGCGCTTGCAGGCGCGACCAAAAGCACCGAAGGGAAGCGTGTGCCCAGCGGGCACCACGGCGCAACCGCGAGCGACCCGCAGGGGAAGAGCGAAACAAGCAGGCAAACGGCAGCGCAGCCTGCGTAGATGGAGCGATCGGGCCTTTGCGTACGCCCTTTGGAAACCTTCGCACGTCCTTCAAGTATATTGGCTTTATGTATAAGACATGCGCCCTTGGGTGCAACAGGGGCTTTCCGCTCGCCCCTGCACTCTTCGGACAACTTCTTATTCTGCCTGTTCAGAAATCGCGCCCTCGGGCGAACGCAAAGCCCTTTGGCCGCGCCTTTTGGTGCGGAATCCCGTTTGACAACGGGAAACGATCATGTTATGCTTTGCTGGTATTTTACGGGTGGCCGCAGCCCTCGGAAAAGGGCGACGGACGCCCGGAAAAAAGGGGTTTTCGGTATGGAACGGTATCGGGTCGGCATCATCGGGGCGACGGGTATGGTAGGCCAGCGGTTTCTCCTGTTGCTTGAAAACCACCCCTGGTTCGAGGTCACTTGCCTGGCGGCCAGCAGCCGCAGCGCGGGTATGACTTACACACAGGCCGTGGATAAACGCTGGGCCTTCGCCGATAAACCGATTCCCGCGAAATTTGCGAACATGACCGTGCTGGACGCCTCCGACGTGGACGCGGTGGCTGCCCGGGTGGACTTCGTGTTCTGCGCCGTCGCCATGAAAAAGGACGAAACGCTCGCGCTGGAGGAGCGCTACGCCAGGGCCGAGGTGCCTGTGGTAAGCAACAACAGCGCCAGCCGGATGCTGCCGGACGTGCCCATGATGATCCCGGAGATCAACGGTGCGCACGCGGCGGTGATCGATACGCAACGTAAACGGTTGGGCACGAAACGCGGATTTATCGCGGTAAAGCCCAACTGCTCCATCCAGAGTTACGTGCCCGCGCTGTGGCCGCTGCTCGATTTCGAGCCGGTCAGCGTCATCGCGTGCACCTATCAGGCCATCAGCGGCGCGGGCAAGACCTTCGAAACCTTCCCGGAGATACTGGACAACGTGATCCCCTACATCCCCGGCGAGGACGAGAAGAGCGAGCGCGAACCCATGAAGATCTTCGGGCACGTGGAAAACGGGCTGATCGTGAACGCCACGGAGCCGAACATCAGCGCGCAATGCCTGCGCGTAGCGTGCGTGGACGGCCATATGGCCGCGGTGAGCGTTAAATTTAACAAGAAGCCCACGCCGGAGCAGATCCTGGACAGGTGGAAGAACTGCCGCCCCGCCATCGCGGAGATGGGCTTGCCCAGCAGCCCCGCCGAGTTCCTGCACTACTTCGAGGACCCCAGCCGCCCGCAGACGAGGCTGGACCGGGATTTCGAGCACGGTATGGGCATCACCATCGGCCGCCTTCGCGAGGACAAGGTGTTCGACTACAAATTCGTCTGTCTCAGCCACAACACGCTGCGCGGCGCGGCGGGCGGCGGGGTGCTGAGCGCGGAATACCTTTGCAAAACGGGTTATATCCAACACAGATAACGGACGGTAGGCGCCCGACCGAAGGCGCCTGCGCGGCCGGACGATACGGATACCGGATTCTCAAAGAGACAGGAGGCCTGCGCAATGTCTTCTTTGTTTCAGGGCTGCGCGGTCGCGCTGGTCACCCCGTTCGCACACGGCGGGGTGGATACCGGCGCCCTTGAGCGGCTGACGGAAAGGCAGATCGAAGCCGGCGTCGCCGCGATCGTCGCGTGCGGAACCACGGGCGAACCCAGCACCATGACCGCGGAGGAACGGGAACTGGTCGTGCGCACGGTGGTGAAAACAGCGGCGGGCCGGATACCGGTTATCGCCGGAACGGGCAGCAACTGTACGCAGAACGTCATCGACGCCGCCAACCGTTACGAAGATCTGGGGCTTGCGGCGCAGCTGGTGGTGACCCCGTATTACAACAAAACCTCGCCGGAGGGCCTGCACCGGCATTTCATGGCCGTGGCCGAGCATACGAAGCTCCCTATCATTATTTACAACGTGCCCAGCCGCACCACCATCGACATTTCCCCGGAGGCGCTGGAACGGCTTACGCAAGACAGCGACCGTTTCATCGCCCTCAAGGAAAGCAGCTACAACCTTCCCTATGTCATGGAGAAGATCAACCGCATCGGAGACAGAATGACCCTGTACAGCGGCAACGACGACACGGTGCTCCCGATCATGGCGGTGGGCGGCCGGGGCGTGATCTCGGTGGTCGCCAACGTATTGCCGGGCGTTATGGTGCGGATGGCGGAAAGTTACCTGAAAGGGGACGCCGATACCGCCCGAAACCTGCAACTGAGCCTGATGCCGCTGATCCGTGCGCTGTTCGCGGAGGTCAACCCCATTCCGTGCAAGGCCGCGCTGGAGATGATGGGCCTGTGCGACGGGGAATTGCGCCTGCCGCTGGTGCCCATCGGCCCGGAAAACCGGCAAAAGCTTCGCCTGGCGCTTATCGACGCGGGCGTGAAGCTGTAAACGGTGGGCCGCCTATGAAAATCATCATCGGGGGCGCGTTGGGACGCATGGGCGGGGAACTTGCCGCCGCCGCGCGGGAAGCGGGCGTAAAGGTCGCCTGCGGCGTGGATGTGGCATACGACGGCAAGCCGGGTGCCTTTCCCCTCGTAAGGGAATACGCGCAGATCGCGGAACCCGCGGACGCGCTGGTGGATTTTTCCCGCGCGGACGCGCTGCCCGCGCTGCTTGCTTACGCGCAAAAGGCACGCATGCCTTTGGTGCTGTGCGCCACGGGCTATACCGAGGAGGAACAGGCGCTGATCTCGCGTGCGGCGGAGACGCTGCCCGTGCTGCAAAGCGTGAACATGAGCCTGGGCGCCAACCTGCTTCGCCGGTTGGCCGCCATGGCCGCCCGCGCGCTGGGCGAAGGGTATGACGTGGAAATCGTGGAGAAACACCACCGCCGCAAGCTGGACAGCCCCAGCGGCACCGCCCTGATGCTGTACGAGGCCGTAAAGGCGGAAAGAGACGGGCGGGCCGAGCCCGTTTACGGGCGCCACGGCCGTGTTGCCCAACGCGCCGCGGACGAGATCGGCATCCACGCGGTACGCGGCGGCACCGTGACCGGGGAACACGAGGTGGGTTTCTACGGTAACGGGGAAGAGCTTCTGTTGACCCACAGGGCCGAAAGCCGCGCGCTCTTCGCAGAGGGCGCGTTGCGCGCCGCGCGGTTTCTGGCGGGCAGGCCCGCGGGAAGGTACACCATGCGGGACGTGGTGGACGACATGCTGAAAGACGCCGAGTGTTAGTATGCGCGCGGAGCGTAACGTTTCCGGGAAATAGTAAACCGCCGTTCACCGGCGGTTTTTCGTTTTCTTTTTTGAGACGGCGCGTACAGGCATGCGCGTCAATCGTCCTTTTCCCATTCGGACAGGTTGTCCTGTATGGTGGAAAGGATTTCCTTGAGCGCCACGCGCTGCTGGCTGTTGAGGCCTTTGGGCATCGGCCCGATGACGCTGTTGTTCATGCTGCCGGACAGCAGGTAATCCAGACTGACGTCCAGCACGTTGGCGATGGAAACCAGGGTTTCCAGGCTTGCTTTGCGCGTGCCGCGCTCCACGTGGCCCACGAAGGATGTGGATACGTTCACGTGTTCCGCGAGCGCTTCCTGCGTCCAGCCGCGCAGCGCGCGCTGCTTGCGTATCCTCCGGCCGAGATCGATGTAATCCATCTCCATACTCCATGATTCCTTTTCCGGCGGCGCCTGCGCGCCAGCCCGTATAAACGTCTTTACTATATCGGAACGGTCAGCTTTTGAAAAGTGTCTGAAAGTCGCTAAACTGGCCTGTTGACAGGAATATGGAAGCATGTGCCTTTTCGGAGACCGGGAATCGGGCTTTCGGAGATGAAGAAATTTATTGAAAACAGTATACAAACGCTTTTCGTCATGCTATAATACTCGCGTTGACCCAGCCATGGTATACGGTTTAGGTTCTTCCCTCTTCGTTCGTCTATGTCCGAAGGATTGGAAACCCAATACCCGAATCACTGGAAAATCTGGGACACAGACTAACTATTTGGAGGGAAACCATCATGTATCAAGACAAAACCCTGACCTGCCGCGACTGTGGCGCCGAATTCGTGTTCTCCGCCAGCGAGCAGCAGTTCTTCGCCGACAAGGGCTTCCAGAACGAGCCCAGCCGTTGCCCCGCCTGCCGTGCTGCGCGCCGCAACACCCAGAACCCCGGCCGTGGCGAGCGCCAGATGTACGAAGTGATCTGCGACGGTTGCGGCTGCACCACCCAGGTGCCGTTCCAGCCCCGTGGAGATCGCCCCGTGTACTGCCGCGAGTGCTTCGAGCGTAATCGTCAGAACAACCAGTACTAAGAAGCCGCCGGAACCTTCCGGTTGCAAGAGACGCTTCCCCTTCGGGGGAGGCGTTTTTCTTTGCTTCGTGGGCTCATACATGCAGAACTCCGGATATGGTAACGCGCCGAGGCCGGTGCGCCCCGGGCTTGCCATATTCGTCGCTGCTCGGGCCATCCTCTCCTTACTCTGCGGGTTCCAAAACACGTAGGACCACCGCTGTGGCAACACGCCCGAAGCCGGTGAACCGTCGGGCTTGCCGTATTCTTGCCGTTCGAGCCGTCCTCTCCCGGAGCTTCCGCGCGGAGACGTTCGCGTCGTGTCTGCTAATAATTTCATTGAGAATTATATACGTAATGTTGTCCGTAATTAATTTACACCGTTTATGTAACCGTGAAACATGCGACAAAACGATGTCGCCGGACGGGCGTAACGAGAACGTAAAACGGGCGCGGAGGGAGTATCGCCCTCGCACGCCCGTTTGATCAAACCGTTTGTTTAGTTACCCGTCCTTTTAATGGTCTCCCGCATTTTGGAGAAAACGCTGAGGTAATCGTCCTTGAAATTGAGCGGGTAGACGATCTCGATGCAGTACAGCTTTTTATCGATGGATACTGCGTGAACGCGTCCGCCTACCTGCGTTCCGTCGACCAGCGTGCCGCTGTAGTTGGCGTATACGCCCTTGTTGCCCATCAGGAAGCGGGTGGCGGTGTAGCTGGGTTTCCATTCCTTGAAGTTGGTGGCGCTGATGTCGCTCAAGCGCTGTTTGATCTCCGTTACCAGGTTGCTTTCGGTGTAGGTGCTGCTGACGGGCGTCGCGTAGATTTTCAGGATGCCGAGCTGCCCGTCCTTGATCTGCTGTTCGGGCTCGGTAAGCGTATACATTTCGCTGACGCTCTCGTCGGGCACCCAGCCCGCGGGGCCCTGGAAAGAAAGGCCGAGCGCCGGGAGGTCGTACTGGACGTAGGTGAAGCTCAGCGCCTGTCGCGGCGTGGCGGTGGGCGCGTCTATCGGGTCCAGCGGAATGGGGGTGCTGCCCGCGTAGGCGTAGACGGTTGCTTCCGCCTGCCCGCCGACCCCTGTGCCGTCGTCGAATACGCCATTGTCCTGGTTATCTTCCTCGCCAAGCGCATCCTCGGGGGTAAAACCCGAATCGGTGTTGGACAGATAAGGATTATTGGAAAAAACGCTGCCGTCCGTGGAACCGTCCGCGGGGGCGTTCGTGGGAGCGACCGTAGCCGTCGCCGTGGGGCCCAGATACTGCGTAACCTCCGCGAACTTCTGGTTGGACTGTGGCTGACCGTTGCAGGCCGTAAGCAACGCCGCGATCATCACAAGGCACAACGCCGCGAGCCATTTACGCTTCATAAGGTCTCCTCCGATTCTGGCGCGCGCGGGAATGCGCGTCCGTCCAATCATTTTTCCGTATGCAGGGCCGAGCGGTGCCCGTACGTATGCAACGACATTGTACCATCTTGCTTTGGAAGCGTCAACCTTCCGGCGTCAGCTCGCCGTACTGCGGCTTGTACAGCCTGCGTTCCAGCGACCAGATCTTCTCGCTGAAAACGCCGGGCGCAAGCCGTTCCATGGCCGCCTCCATCTCGTTCATGCGCGCGTCCATGAGGTCCAACCAATGCAGCACTTCCGCCTCGGGAAACATGGGCTTGCGGGGGCTGCCGTAGGCTTCCTCGCCGTGGTGGCTGAGCATCATGTGCTCCAGCAGCGTTACGGGTTCGCCCGTAACGTTCACGGCCTTCGCAACTTCCGCGATACGGGTGACGCCCAGCACGATGTGCCCCAGCAGCAGGCCTTCCTCGGTGTAGTCCTTCACCACGCCCATCTCGTCGCTGCTCAGTTCTTCCGTTTTGCACAGGTCGTGCACGATCACGCCCGCGATTACCAGATCGGCGTTGAGCAGCGGGTACAACGGGAGCACCGCGCGGGCCAGCCGAAGCATCCCCGTGGTGTGGTGCAGCAGGCCGCTGCGCTCCGCGTGGTGGATGCGCTGGGCCGCGGGAAAGTATACGAGCCTCTCCCGGCTTCGGGCCAGCATTTCCGCGGTGATCTTGCGCAGAGGTTCGCTGGCGATGGCCGCCACGGCTTCGTCCAGTTCTTTTAACATTTCTTCCGGCGGTTCCGGGGCGCAGGGGGTGAGCGCGGACATATCCACGTCGTCCGTATTATCCGGCGCGCGCAGCTTCTCCACGCGCAGCTGCAGGCGGCCGTTGTATTCCAGCGTGGCGCCCCGCACCTTCACCACGCTTCCCGGCGCGGGCGGGGGTACGTTGCCGTCCCACACCTTGGCGTTGATCTCGCCCGTGCGGTCGGCCAGGTTCATATCCAGATACTTGCCGCCGTTGCTGCCGGTGCGCTGCTCGCTCATGCGTACCAGCAGAAAGCCTTCGAATTTGGTATCCTTGCCCAGGGTTGCGATCGGTTCCTGCTGCATGTCCATCCTCATTCCTGTCCGAATAAAACCGGCGGACGGTTTACCGCGCGTCCGCGTAGACCGGCACGCGCGTACCGGGCGGGTTGACGTAGCGGGCGAACTCGGCCTGCCATTCCACGTTCACGGTGCCCACGGGGCCGTTGCGCTGCTTGGCTACGATAATCTCGCCCTCGGTATCGTCCGGCCGGTTTTCTTCCTGCGTTTCCGTCTGGTAATAACCTTCGCGGTGGACGAAGAGCACCACGTCGGCGTCCTGCTCGATGCTGCCGGAGTCGCGCAGGTCGCTCAGCTGGGGGCGCTTGTTGGCGCGGTTCACGTTGGCGCGCGCCAACTGCGCGCAGGCCAATACCGGCACTTTCAGTTCCAGCGCCACGGCCTTGAGGCCGCGGCTGATCTCGCTGACTTCCAGCTGCCGGTTCTCCGCGCGCTTGTCGGAGTTCATCAGCCCCAGGTAGTCCACCACGATCAGGTCCAGCCCCTGCTCCATCATCAGGCGGCGGGAGCGGCTGCGCACCTGCGTGGGGGTGAGGCCCGGAGAATCGTCGATGAAGATGCGGCAGGCACTCAGGCGGTTCAGGCAGTCGCCGAGCTTCATCCACTCGTCGTCGCTCAGCATGCCGTTACGCACGCGCTGCATGTTGATGCCGGCCGCGTTGCTTAAAATACGCATGCCGATCTGCTCCCGCGGCATTTCCATGCTGAACACCGCCACGCATTTGTCCGTCTGGATCGCCGCGAAATGCGCCACGGACAGGGCCAGCGCCGTTTTGCCCATGCCGGGGCGCGCCCCGACGATAACCAGCTCGCCGCCGTGCAGACCCGTCAACTGGCGGTCCAGGTCGTACAGGCCCGTGGGCACGCCCGCGAGCTTGCCCTTCAGGCGGCTCATTTCCTCGATTTTATCGAATGTCCGCTCCAGCACGGCGTTGAGCGGCTGAAGGGCTTCCATACTCCCGCGCTTCATGGCGATTTCGAAGATGGCGCGTTCCGCGTTGTTGAGAACCACTTCCAGCGGTTCCATCTGGCCGTAGCACTGCTCCTCGATGCGGCGGCAGGCCGCAATGAGCCTGCGCAGCGTGCTTTTTTCCAGCACGATCTGCACGTAGGAGCGAGTGTTGGCGGTGGTGGGCACGTAGCGGTAGGCTTCCAGCAGGTAGGCGGTGCCGCCCACCCCGTCCAGCGTGCCGCGCCGCGCCAGCTCGTTGCCGACGGTCATCACGTCGATGGGCGAACCCGCGACGTGCAGCGAGCGCATGGCGTCGAAAATCTCGCGGTGTTCGGCGGCGTAAAAATCGTCCGGGGAAAGGGTTTCGAATACGAACGTGGCTACGCCCGCATCCTGCAGGGTAGCGCCCAGCACGGACCGTTCCGCGTCCACGCTGCTGGGCGGGGCGACGCGCGCAAGCTCCTGCGCTTCCAAACCGGCTCGCCTCCTTCCCGCGGCTTCCGCCTTCCCGTTTCCGGAAAGCGCTTTTATTTCGCGTCCGCGGCCGTTACGTCCACCTTCATTTTGGCGGAGATACCGGCGTAAACGCTCACGGTCGCTTCGTATTCGCCAGTCTGGCGGATGGGTTCGCAGTCGATCTTGCGCTTGTCCACTTCGATGCCGTACTGCGCCTTGAGCGCGTCGGCGATCTCCTGCGTGGTGATGCTGCCGTAAAGGCGGCCTTTTTCGCCGCAACGGGCGGTAAGCCGGATCACCTTGCCCTTGAGCGCGGCCCCCTTCTTCAGGGCCTCCTCGCGGCGCTCAGCCTCCAGCTTGTCTTCCAGAGCGTGCTTGCGCTCCACCTCTTTAACGGCCGAGGGGGTGGCCTCCATGGCCCACTTGCGCGGGAAAAGGTAGTTGCGGGCGTACCCGTCGGATACGTTCAGGATTTCGTTTTGTTTGCCGATGCTCTTCACGTCGCACAGCAGGATGACTTTCACTTTCTATTCCTCCTTAGGCGTTTGCGGGCCGTCGCCGCGCAGGTGGACGAACTGGTCCACCATGCCCAGCATGAACAGCCCGATGGGAAAGACGATATACAGAAACGCGGCCAGCAGCCCGTACCAGACGATTCGCTCCGGCCGGCGCGCGGCCAACAGCGCCACCGCCACCGCAGCGCCCAGAAGCTGATAAACGGCGGAGAAGCCCGCGTACGTCAGCGAGGAGAGCAGCGCGGGGAATCCGTCGCCCGCGAAGGCCGCCAGCAGGGTCACGATACACAGAACGAGCATCGCTCCCTGTTCCTGGCGCGTAAGCCGGAAAGCGGAGAACCGTGGGAGCTCGCCGCCGGTTTTCCTGGCGCGGACGCGGGCCGCGGAAAGCGCGGAAAACCCGCCCACGAGCACCGCGCCCTGCACGAGCAGCGAGGGAACCCAATCGGTAAGGCCTTCGGTCAGCCGGAGACGGAGCATGTTGAGCAGTTCCTGCTTCAGCGACGGCGCGATGAGGATCAGGCTGCCCAGCTGGAGGGCCGCGGAATCGGCGTAGGTTTCCGGAACGGTAAGGTACCCGACCGATACCAGCCGGTAAAGCAGGTTGCCGCCCGTGACGGATTGGCCCACGCTGGCAACGACGGTTTCGGCAAGCCGCGGAAACAGCGAGCCGCCCAACAGAACGCTCAGCCGCAGCAGCATGGCCACCGCGCCCACGGCGAACGCGCCCGCGCTGGCGACCGCCTCACCGTGCAGGCTCAGCCGGTAACGCCGCCGCAAAACATCCGCGAACAGGCACAGATAGGGGCAAAGCGGGATCGTCAGGCCCAGTACGGCGTCCCCGCCCGCCGCGAACCACGCGGTCGCAGGGGCCAGCGGAAGCGCGAACGCAAACCAGGCGTAGCCCTGCGCGAAAGCGGGATATACGGCCAGCGGCAGCGTCAGCGCCATCAGCGGCGCCAGAGGGCTGAACAGGTACGCGACCGCCCAGAGCGCGGCGACCGCAAGGCCCCGCCAAAGGGCTTTCTTCCACGCGCCCGGGATCGCTGTCGCGTACATGGGTTCTCCTTCTCCATTCCGGCGGTTCGGCATCCGTTTCCGTTCCATTATAAGGCGGTGCGGGCGGTTCGTCAATGCGAGGGGGTAAATTCGGAGTGAACCGGGACCCCGTGCCGGGGTTCCCGGCTAAAAAAGTAATTCCCAGATACTTGCATTCCAGAACGAATCGATGTATAATACCCAAACTACGCTCCGAAGCGCCAGAGAACCGCAAACCGGAACGGACGTGCCCGCGTCCGCTTCCGAGAGCATCCCGACGGCATGGGGGAACGGCGACACCGAAAGGGGGCGACGGCCTTGACCGCTTGGCTGATACGGCATTTTATTAAGAATTCCAACGACACCGCGGATCAAAAGGTACGTTCCGCCTATGGCACACTCGGCTCCGTAACCGGCGTTGCCGTGAACGTGATGCTCTCCGCCGTCAAGTTTTTACTGGGTATCTTAAGCGGATCGCTGGCCATCACCGCGGACGCCGTGAACAACCTGTCGGATGCGGCGGGCAGCGTGATGGCGCTGATTTCCGTACGGCTGGCCGGGAAACCGGACGACAGGGAACACCCCTTCGGGCACGGGCGCATGGAGTACCTGGGCGCACTGGCCGTGGGGGCGCTGATCGTGGTGGCGGGCGGCAAACTGCTCTACGAGGGCATTGACGGTATCTTCAATCCCTCTACGCTGACGGTGGGGTTGCCGGTACTTGTACTGCTGCCTTTCTCCATTCTCGCCAAACTGTGGCTGTTTTTCTATTATCGCTTTATTGCGCGTACCATCGACAGCGAAACGCTCAGGGCCGCTTCCAAGGATAGCGTGAGCGACGTGGTGGCCACGAGCGCCGTACTGTTGAGCATCGTGTTGCATAAGCTGTTCGGCTGGCGCATCGACGGCTACATGAGCGCGGTGGTCGCCCTGTTCGTACTGAAAACCGGGCTGAACGTGTGCAAGAGCACGGTGGACAGGCTGCTGGGCGAAAAACCGAACCCCTCGATGACGCGCGACATCAAGCAGAAGCTTCTTGCCTACGACGGCATTCTCGGCGTGCACGACCTGGTGGTGCACGATTACGGGCCCGGACGCTGCATCGCCTCCGTGCACGCGGAAGTCAGCGCCCACGGGGATATCGTGGCCGTGCACGAGGTGATCGACAGGGCCGAGCGCGACCTGCAAAACGAACTGGGCATCGCGGTGACCATCCACATGGACCCCACCGTGACGGACGACCCCGCCGTGAACGACGTGCACGAAAAGATCACCGCTTTCCTGTACGGCGTGGACCGGCGCCTGACGCTGCACGATTTCCGCATGGTACCCGGGCAGAAGAAAACCAGCCTAGTCTTCGACTGCCTCCTGCCGGACGGCTACACGGACAAAGAGGGCCTGGAACGCAGGCTGGCCGCATACGCCAAAGAGCTGGACCCCCGTTACGAAGTGGTGGTGCAGTTCGACACGGATTTTACCTGAGCAGGGCGAAACCCGGCAAAGACCACAGCGCTGCCTGGCACGACGTCTGGAGGGCACGCGATGGACGTACGCAACCGGAAGGGGAGAATTGTCTCGCTGGCGGCGCTGTTCCTGGCGGCGGCGCTCGTATTGCCCTGCCTTAACCCGGCATGGGCGGAAACGGCGCCCTCCGGCGCGCTGCTCGCGCCCCCGACCGTGAAGCCGTGGCTCGTCCACGCGGATACGACCTCTCCCGCCCAACCGGCCGCCGAGACGCCGACGGCCACGCGCCCGCCCTCCTCCCTCAACGAGTTGGAGGCGGACATCGCGGGCGCGCCTGCCCCCTCCCCGACGGCTACGGAAACCCCGAACGGATTGCCCGGCGTGCTGGCGCTTGACGACAGCAGAAGGCTCCGCGTGTTGCTGATCGGCACCGACGCGTACCACGTGGACGATCCTGGACGAAGCGATACGATGATCCTGTTGCAGGTCGATATTGAAACCGGCGATATCCGGATGGTTTCCTTCCTGCGCGACCTGTACGTTTCCATCCCCGGCCACGGCAAGACGCGCCTGAACGCCGCCTACGTGTACGGCGGCGCGAAACTGCTGAAGCAAACGCTTCAAAACAATTTCGGCGTCACCGTGGACCGCACGGTGGCGGTCAATTTTTCCCTGATGGTCACGCTGGTGGACCGCATCGGCGGCGTAACGGTGGACGTGAGCGAGCGGGAACGGGTACAACTCAATTCGATTCTGAAATTCTACAACACGCAGAACGGATATAATGAAAGGGACCAGCTTCTTGCGCAATCCGGCACGCAGAACCTGACCGGCAAACAGGCGCTGTGCTACAGCCGCATCCGTAAGATCGACAGCGACTTTCAGCGCGTAGGCCGACAGCGCAAGGTGCTGGAAGCCGTTTACGCCCGCCTGCGCGGGATGGACGCCCTGACGCTTACGAATATTCTGGCCGACTGCATAACCGACGTAAGGACCGACCTTACGACGGCGGACGCGGTGGCGCTGATCCCGGTGTTGCTGAACCTCGACGACGTTACGTTTTCGGGCCTTACCGTGCCCGTATCCAACGGATACGGCAGCGAAACCCGCAACGGCATGAGCGTGCTGGTGCCCAACCTGGACAGGAACCGGGAAGCCGTAGACAGGTTTTTATATCAATGAAAACGCAAAGGAAGCCGCATCGTCGGATGCGGCTTCCCTTGCGTTCGCAGACGCAGATTTCAGGAGGGGTATTTTCGAAACTCCGGGTAAGGGTTACCCTTTCGCGGCAATGTCGTCCGCCACGGCCATCCCCGTCACGCTGGCCTGCATCAGCCCGCGGGTGATGCCCGCGCCGTCCCCGATGGTGTACAGCCCCAGGATGGCGGTTTCAAAATCGTTGCTCACCAGTACCTTGCTGGAGTAGAATTTTACCTCCACGCCGTACAGCAGCGTGTTCTGGCTGTACAGGCCGGGGGCCAGATGATCCAGCGCGCGAAGCGTTTCGATGATGCTGGTTAAATGGCGCGCGGGCAAAACGAAGCTCAAGTCGCCGGGCACGGCGGTGGAAAGCGTTGGAATGGTGGTGGATTTCCGCAGGCGGCTGGTATCCGTGCGGCGGCCTTTCAGCAGGTCGCCCAGACGTTGCACCATGATGGGGCCGCCGGTAAGCATGTTACCCAGCTGCGCGATGTAGCGGCCGTATTCGATGGGCTGGTTGAACGGCTCGGTGAACGACGTGCTCACCAGAAGCGCGAAATTGGTGTTGCCGGTGCGACGTGCGGGGTCCTCGTAGCTGTGGCCGTTGACCACGGCGATGCCACCCTCGTAGTGCTCCTGGCTCACCTCGCCGCCGGGGTTCATGCAGAAAGTGCGCACCTTGTTTTCGTAGGTGTCGCTGTAATACACCAGCTTGGCCTCGTACAGGTCGCTCGTCAACCCGTCCATGATGGCGTTGGGCACTTCCACGCGCACGCCGATGTCCACCTCGTTGTTCTTGGTGCGCAAACCCAGCTTGCCCACGGTTTCGGAAAGCCACTGCGCGCCGCCGCGCCCGGGAGCGGCCACCACGAAGGGCGCGCGGGCGGTGAATACCTCGCTGTTTTTGGTTTTCAGGGTAACGCCGACCACGCGGCCGTCCTCCACCAGAATATCCTGCGCGGTGGTCAGTTCCAGAAAAGTGGTGTCCGTATGCTCCACCAGATGGTCGTGCATCGCGCCCAGCACCGGCCCCGCGTTTTCCGTGCCCAGGTGGCGCACGGGGCAGGGGATCAGTCGGATGTTGTACCGGCTGGCCTGGTAGGCGATCTCCTCCACGCGGCGGTCGTCCCGGCCGTGCACCACGGTGCTGGCGCCGAAACGCAGGTACAGGTCGTCCGCACGCTTGATGTATTCCATGGCGCGCTTGTGGCCCATATATTCACTGATCTGGCCGCCCACCTCGTCGGAGAGGCTCAGCTTGCCGTCGCTGAACGCGCCCGCGCCCGCCCAGCCGTGCACGATGGCGCAGGGGTCGCAGTGGGCGCACTGTCCGTTGACGCGCGCGGGGCAAAAGCGGCGGTCGATGGCGCGGCCCGTATCCACGATCAGCACGCGGCTCAGGGGCTTGCGCTCGGTCATTTCCAAAGCGGTGAAAATTCCCGCGGGGCCTGCGCCGATGATGATAACGTCATATTGACGGTTTTCGTTCATGGGGTTTGCTCCTTTAAAGCGGCTGTGGGGGAGGGGGAAAGGGACGTATCGGCGGAAAACGGACGTTCGCCAATTCAGGCCTTGCCGCGCGCCGCGCAGCCGACCTTGCGCTTCACCTTGTCCAGCGTCCGGTTGGCGCGGCGGGAAGCTTCCTGCGCGCAGCCGTCCAGCACGGCCTGCAGGGCGGCCTTGTCGCCCATGATGCGCTTATACTCCGCCTGCACGGGGGCCAGCGTGTCGATCACGCAATCGGCCACGCGGGTTTTCAGTTCCCCGTAACCCAGGCCGGACAGCGAGGCCGCCGCCTGTTCCGCGGTTTCGCCCGTGAGCGCGGCCAGGATGGAAAGCAGGTTGCTGACGCCGGGCTTGTTCGCGGGATCGAAACGGATCTCCCCGTCGCTGTCCGTAACGGCGCGCTTCACTTTGCGGCGGATATCCTCTGGTTTGTCCAGCAACGCGATGTAGGTGTCCTCGGGGTCGGACTTGCTCATCTTGCGGGTGGGCTCCTGCAGGCTCATCACGCGGCTGCCCACCTTGCCGATGTAGGCGTCCGGCATGGTGAACACGTCGCCGTACAGTGCGTTAAAGCGCTGGGCGATGTCCCGCGTGATCTCCAGATGCTGCTTTTGGTCGGCCCCGATGGGCACCAGATGCGTCTGGTACAGCAGAATATCCGCCGCCATGAGCACGGGGTAGGTCAGCAGCCCGGCGTTGATGTTGTCGGCGTGCTTGGCGCACTTGTCCTTATATTGCGTCATACGTTGCAATTCCCCCACGTAGGTGAAGCAGTTCAATATCCACGCCAGCTCCGCGTGGGCGCTTACGTGGCTCTGGCAGAAGATCAGGCTCTTTTTCGGGTCGAGGCCTACGGCCATGTAAAGGGCCGCCACCTCCAGGCTGCGCCTGCGCAGTTCCACCGCGTCCTGCCGCACGGTCAGGGTGTGCAGGTCTACCACGCAGTAGACGCAGTCGTAATCGTCCTGCAGAAGCACGAAGTTTTTCAGCGCTCCGATATAGTTGCCCAGCGTCAACGTGCCGGAGGGCTGGATGCCGGAAAAGATAATTGGTTTCGTTTGGGATGTCGGTTGGGTCTGCATGGCGGGTTCCTCCTTCTATTGACCGGAGCACGGCTCCGGAAGCCCCGGAAAAGCGGGGCGGGTTCAGCGCCTGAAATATTCGTCGGCCAGAATGCCGTATATCGTACAGTCGCAAATGCCCTGGTTGTTGTGATCGGCCTGTCGCAGCGTACCCTCTTTCGTCATGCCGCAGCTTGCCATAACCCGGCCGGAATTGGGGTTACGCGGGTCGTGGCGGGAATCCACGCGGTTGACCCCGACTTCTTCGAAGAAGAACCGCAGCAGTTCGCGGAGCGCCTCGCTGGTGATGCCCTGCCGCCACCAGCGCCTGCCGATGCAGTAGCCGATGTGCACGGAACCCACGGTATCGTCCCGCCGCACCACGGAAATGCTGCCCACCGGCTCGCCCACGTCCTTGGGCACGACAGCCCACTGGTAAAAATCCGGCTCGCCGTACCGGGAAACCCAGCCCGCGAGGACTTTTTCGGTCACGTCCGTCCCCGCGTGGACCGGCCAGGTGAGATATCTGGTTACTTCCGGGTCGTTTGCCCAGTTGCGGTACATCGCGGGTGCGTCGTCCGGCGCGAAGGGACGCAGAATGAGCCTGTCGGTTTCCAACCGTTTCGTGCCGAGATGTTTCATCATCCCACGCTCCTTAAATTTTTACCACCAGCGTGATCACGATTCCCGTCACGATCAGCGCGTTGCCCAGCAGCTTGCGCGGCGTCACCTTTTCCTTCAGGAACAGCGCGCCCAGCGCCATGACGTACAGAAAACCGGACGCCTCCAGAACGCTGGCCACCGTAAGCTCCAGCGTCTGCAGAGCCACGACGTTTAGGACCATGCAGCCGAAAAAGAGCACGTAGGCGAGGATCACGGTAGGATTCACGTAAAACCGGATGCCCGTGTGCTTCGGATTATCCGCGGCCTTCTTGAGCATCAGCTGCGAAACCGCCGAGAGCAGCGGGGTAATCAGATAGATCACGACGCCGCTACTCATGTTCGCTCACCACCAGCCACACGCCTGCCAGCACCACGATAATGCCGATCGCCTTTCCCCAGGTGAGGCTTTCGCCGAAGAAAATCAGCCCGAACAGGCAGGTCCACAGCGTGCAGACGCCCTTGTTGCTGTACGCGAAGCCGAGAGGCATCCGCTTGAGCGTCTGTTGCCAGAGCACCGCGTACACGCCGAGGGTGAACGCTTCCAATGCCAGAAAAATAATTATCCCGGTCGTCTCGCGCAGAACCAGATCGTTGCCCGCGCCCTTGGCGAACACGCTGGCCACCGAGTAGAGCAGCAGGGTTGCGTGCAAAAGCAGAAAATCCTTCGGGGGCACGCGCAGAAAACGCGCGATGCCCTTCTGATCAACGGTACTTTCCGGTTTCATTGCACTGCGTCCTTCCCGCGCACGTGCTTTACGTAGGTGTAAAGAACGTCGGTGATCGCCGCGCCCGCGTTGACGTATACCCGCAGCACCTTGGCGTTGTTGCTGACGATGGTGGAAGTGATCCGTTCGCAATCCATTGTAAAGCAGGTGTCCAGCGTTTTCTTGTGCAGCAGCGCACCCATGCCGCGGTCGTTGGCCTCGTCGTACAGGCCCATCAATACGGGGTCCACGGTTTTCACGTCCACCCGCATGATTACGAAAAAGCCCACGGGCTTTTCCCCCTGCAGCACCTCGTATAACTTCCCGCCGCCGCCCAGCATCTGCCGCAGCCAGTTGACGTAACGGTTGGCGGCCTGTTCCGGGGTGAACGCGGGGTCGATGGAGACGCGATCGCTCTTGAATACCCCGGTGCGGATATGCGTGTACACGCGCTCGCGATCGGGTTCCGCCGTGCGCTCGGTTACGGTAAGCCCCCGGTCGAAGCGCGCGACGCTTTGCGGCATGTGGTATTCGCCGCGTCGGACGGCCACGCGGAATACGGTCTCTACGAACGTGTAACCAAGCGCGGGAAGGCCGAAAAGCCAGTCCGCGCTGTTCACGGGGGCTTTCACCACCAGGTACTGCGTGCCCTCGGCCAGAAGCCGCCGCTCCTCGCGGGCGAAATCCGCGGCTGTGTCGCCTTCGCCCGGTATGATTTCGTAAGCGTCTACGCCCAGATTCTTCATTTCAAACGTCGCGTGGACGATCTTCATGGCTTGTCGGCCTCCTTTGCGGCGGGCGCTTCCACCGTGCACGCGCACACCTCGGATGGACGGCGGTCCACGACGTTGCGGACGACGTACTGCGGGCAGCGGTTGATGCTCAGGTAGATGCGGCCGATATATTCGCCCATGATGCCGATGAGCGCGATGATCATACCGCCCAGCACCAGCAGCACCGCGATGGTCGAGGACCAGCCGGCTTCGATGTTCGGGGTGACGATCTTGCGGATGACCGTGACGACGGCGAAGATGAAACCAGCGACCGCCGTGATCCAGCCCAGATAGTTGGCGAAGCGCAGGGGTTTGATGGAGAACGCCGTAACCCCGTTCGTCCACAGGGAGACCAGTTTGTGCAGCGTGTAGCCGCTGCGTCCCAGCGTGCGCGGACGGTGGGTGACCGGCACGTTGCAGTAGCGGCTTACGCTTTGCAGCAGCAGTCCGGAAACGAAGGGAAACGGGTTGGGGTATTTAAGCGCCGTATCCACCACGAAACGCTGGCAGGCGAAATAGCTGTTCACCGTCAGGTCGGCCGGCTGGCCGAAAAAGAAGCGGTTGCACGCGGCGTTGAAGCGACTGCCGAAAATGCGGAAGGCGTTCTGCTCCCGGCTGGAGTATTGCGCGTAGACGATGTCGTACCCCTCGCGTACCTTGTCCACGAGCTTGAAGCACTCGCCGGCGGGAGTCTGGCCGTCGTCGTCCAGACAGACGACCACGTCTCCCCGCACGCGGGCGAAGCCCGCCATCAGGGCGCTGTGCTGCCCGAAATTGCGGCTGAGGTTTACGAACACGATCTGAGGATAGGTTTTACAAAGCTCCGTGATCACGGAGGCCACCCGGTCCGGGCTGCCGTCGTTGACGAGGATGATTTCGTGGTCGAACTCCGCCTCGCGGGTTTTCACCGTGTCGGCGATTTCCCGAACCACCGTGCCGACGGTTTCCGCGCTTTGGTAGCAGGGAACCACGAAGGAAAGCAAGGGCTTCGCCATAACGCACCTCTTTACCATAGACGATGGGGGAACGGACGGCGGCGTCAACCAACCGCGACGCGCCGCGAAAGGGCGGAAACGAGGTCGTACCCGTCCCAGACGAGGGAAAAGTCCAGCGTGCGGCCCACGGGCACTACGCGGTCCACCCCGCGCACGCCCCGCGAAAGCACGAAATCCCGAACCATTCGGGGATCGACGCCCAGCACGGAAACGGTCTGCGCCTTCTTCCCCAGCAACGGTACCAGCGGCTCCAGCCCGGCGGAGGCGTATTCCAGAAAGCAGCCGCCTTCGCAGTGGAGGTCCGTCGCCTCCGGCGCGAGTTCCGTAAGCCGGATGCGCACGGCCAGGTTATCCGGCATGGGCGTAAGCGCGGCGCCCGGCAGCGCGAGGGCCGCGCGGTAGAGCGCGGTCAGCTTGTCCACCGCGGTTACGGCGTCGATGGGATAGCGCGGCGCGGCGTGCGCGCGCACCGCCCGCCAGAAGCGTTCCTGCGCGGCGGCAAGGGATTCGCCTTCGCCCAGCCAGTACACCAGCCTCGGCGCGGTGCAGGCGTTCTGGTCGAACAGGTAGGCGTCGTTGTAAAACCCCTGCGCCGCCGCGGCAAGCGAGGGCTCGTCCATTTCGGCCACGGCCCGCGCGTCCGCCACCAGCAGCGACCAGCGGTCGGTGAAGGTCACGTCGAAGGCTCGGGGGGGCAGCGGGGCCTGTCGGACGCGGCGGATGGTCTCGTCCCCGCCCCAGATCACGCGCACGTCGCACAGGGCGCTGAACTCCTCGGTCATTCGCTGCGCCTCGCGCGGGTACTCCACCACGTTCACGTAGGGAAGCAGCGCGGCGTGCGCGCCGCGAAGCAGCGTCCGCATGGCCTCGCACACGATCTCCGTCTGCGCGAAGTTCCGGCTGGAAGCCTTCACGACGTTCGCGTTGCCGGCCAGCAGCGCGGAAACCAGCGAATAGGCGAAGTTTACAGGCACGTTGCCCGGCGCGATGTGGAACACCAGCCCGCGCCCCAAGCGGCCGGACAGGTCGCCGCAACCGGCGCGCAGGGTTACCAGGTTGGCGCGGCGGCAGAAGAACGCGAAGGTCGTCACGTCGGGGTAGGCTCTGGTGCGTCCGTCCGCCAGCAGTGCGGCGGAAAGGTCCGAAAGGAAGGCGGTCGCGCGCGGGTCGAACGGGGGCAGCGCGGGCGCGCCCGCCGCTTCGCGGGGATCTGCAAGGCCGCAGCGCACGCGCAGGGAAGCGTTACCGGACGGGCTCATAGGTATCGCTGCACCCCCTTGCCTCGGCGCGCTTTACGCGGCCCAGCACCTCGAAGTATTTTCCCCTGTGGCCGCAGGGACAGTCGTCCTCGCCCAGAATCCGGCCTTCGTCCTCGGTGAGCAGCGCATGGCCGGGGTAGCTTCGGGGTAGCACGCTGATCACCTCGATCAACCCCGTCTCGCCGACGTCTGCCACGGAGAAGTCGGCGGGGCGGCGGACGATCACGTCCGCCCAGACGGGTGCGTGCAAATGCCCCTGCTCACATTCCATGTAAATGGAGCCGGTTTGCTCCGCCATGCCGTAATAATCAAACACGCGTTGGATACCGCAAACCTCGTAAAGCGCCTCGCGGAACCGTTCGCGGCTCACCGCCCGGTCTTCGAGCTTTTTCCAGCCGCCGCCGTGCACCAGCACGCCGCGGCGCAGGTCGGGCTTTTGCTTCAGGCGGGCAAGCTCTTCGTAAAAGTGCTGCCATACGATGGCGGTGAACCCGAACAGGAAGATCGTTTCGCCCTCGTGTTTGGCAAGGAAGGCGGTCAGCCCGTCGAGATCCAGCCGCATGGCTTCGTCCAGCGCGAAAAACCGGTCGCGCCCGAAAAGACTGAAGCCCAGAATACCCGCGCCGCGTGCGGAGAACAGTGCGCGATCTTTAACCACGGTGGGGCTGTCCACCACGATCATAGGCAGGCGCGCGCTTCCCAGCGTGCTTTTCATGATTTTTGCCAGCGCCTTGCTTTGCAGTGCGGCGGTTTCGCGGTCGAGGTAGATGCGGCTCACCTGCTGCCCCGTGGTACCGGAACTGGTAAGGGTCTTAAACACCGCGTCGTCCGGAACGCTTTTCAGGGAAAACTCCTTAAAAAGCCGCACGGGCAGCGGGGGAACGGCCTCCGGGGACGTTACCGCCTCCGGCGAAACGCCCGCGGCCGTGAGCATCTTTCCGTACTCGGGGCAGGCCGCCGCGTGGCGGCGCGTGAGCGCCGCAAGTTCGGCGGCGAGGAACGCCCGCTTCTCCGCCCGCGCCAGCCCGTAAGGCGGCAGGGCAAGCAGCGCCGCTTCGTCAGTCATCGTACTTCTCCAACTCCAGGTATAACGTCTTGCCCACGTCGCTTCTGGGAATGGCGGGCACGACCTTCATAAAGAACCCGCCCGGGTTGAGGCCCGTCTTTTCTGCCAGATAGGCGCGCATCTCGGGATAGGCGGCCTCGTCCGTACAGAAAACCGTTAGGTGGTCGTCCCGTCCGCCGCAGGCACAGTCCGCCTTCGGGAACCGCGCCTGCAGCAGCCGCTCCACCTCGTCCAGATTGACGCGGTTGCCGAACATTTTTAGAAACCGCTTCTTGCGCCCCACGATGGTGTAATACCCGTCCTCGTCCACCTGCGCCATGTCGCCGGTGTCCAGCACGCCGTGGCGCTCGTCCTCTTTCACGAGGTCTTCGGCGCAGGTTGCGTAGCCCAGCGTGACGTTTTCGCCCCGGTAGCGAAGTTCTCCGGTTACGTGCGGCTCGGTAACCGGCGCGCCGTCCTCGCCGATCAGCTCGAACGCGCCGCCGGGAATGGGCACGCCCATCGCGCCCACCTTGTCCAGGCTCTTTTCCCACGGCAGGTACGCCATGCGCGCCGTGGCTTCGCACTGCCCGTACATCACGATGAACTCCCGTCCCGTGTCCCTGCACCATTCGGCGAACTTTTGATGCAATTCCGGCGAAAGCCTGCCGCCCGCCTGCGTCATTACGCGCAAAGAGGGCAGCTTCATATGGGTGAAACGCATGCGATCCAGCATTTCGTAGGTGTAGGGCACGCCGCCGAAGCTGGTGGCGCCCTGATCCCGGAAGAACGTCCAGAAGGTCTTCTGCGTCACGCTGCGGTCGGTCAGGAGGATCGTCGCGCCCACGTCCAGATGGGTGTTGAGGATGCTCAGGCCGTAGGTGTAGTGCATGGGCAGCGTGGTCACGGGCCGCTCGTCCGGAAGCAGGTGCAGGTATTCCACGATGGAATCCATGTTGGCGCGAATGTTGCGGTAGCTCTGCCTCACCAGCTTGGGGCTGCCGGTGGAGCCGCTGGTGGTCAGCAGCAGGGCCAGATCCGGCGCGAGGCGCGCGGCATCCCCGAAAGGCGTTTGCAGAAGGCGGTAGCCGAAACGCTCGTAGCGGCAGCAGCCGTCTTCCAGCTCGAACTCGGAGGGAACCCAGACGTACTTGGGCTGGTAGGTCTCGTACAGCTTCCGG
Organism: uncultured Oscillospiraceae bacterium; assembly: GCA_964497495.1. Taxonomy (GTDB): domain Bacteria; phylum Bacillota; class Clostridia; order Christensenellales; family Aristaeellaceae; genus CAXXOK01. The sequence continues at coordinate 34,195 of CAZCCZ010000012.1, read as the reverse complement.
AGAAGCGCCGGGTCCATATCCGCCGGAAGCATCAGGGGTACCACGCCGCCGTTTAAAAAGGAGACGTAGCCCAGAAAGCTGCCCATGACGTTTCGGCACAGGCAGAACACCAGACAGCGGCCGTCCGCCTGCTGGCAGAGCAGCCGGCCCTCGTGGCGCAGCTCCGCGTAGGTAAGCCGCTGGCCTAACTCGTCCTCCACGGCGACGTTCGTCTGATACCGGTCAAATCTCCACAGCATATTTCCTGAGTATCTCCTTCCCCTTTTCAAACGAGCTCAGGTCGATGATGTCGTCCATCTCCATCATGATGTCGAAGGCGTCCTCCAGCGCGGCGATCAGCGCCATGTGCCCGACGCTGTCCCACAGTTTGCTTTCGCCGTATACCAGGCCCGGGGCCTCCTCGGCGGTCGCTTCCAGAGTCTCCATAAAGGCGTTCAGGTACTTCTGCTCGTTGCTCACGGTCGTTTTTGCTCCTCACGTTCATTTGGGGAATTTGGTGCGGCTTACACGATGCCCCCGTCCACGCGCCACACCTGCGCGGTGACGAAGCTTGCGCCGTCCCCGGCTAAAAACGCGATGACGGCGGCGATTTCCTCCGGCCGCCCCTTCCGGCGGAGGAGGTTGCGGCTTACGGCTTCCTGCCCGATCTTTTCGCCCAGCGCGCGGGTCATGCCCGTGTCGGTGTACCCGGGGGCTACGGCGTTGACGCGGATGCCCGCGCCGGCAAGCTCCCGCGCGAGCTTTTTAGTGGCGGCGATCAGCGCGGCTTTGCTGGCGGAATAATCGAGGCGGCTGTCTCCGTCCAGCCCGGCGACGGAGGCGACGTTGACTACCGCGCCCTGCCGCTTGCGCGCCATCCAGCGTGTTGCCAGCCGGGTGAGCGCCAGAGGGCCGAAGAAGTTCGCCTCGAACAGCGCCCGCATCTCCGCGGCGGAGGTAAGCTGAAAAAGCTTGTCCTCGCCCATTACACCCGCGTTGTTCACCAGGATATCCAACGGCAGTTTGTCCGCCATGGCGGCCTTCACGGCGTCGGTCACGGCGGCCTCGTCCGTCAGGTCGGCGTACAGGGGCCTGATCCACACGCCGTGCGTTTCCGCAAGGGAGCGGCAGCGGGCCTCGAACGCCTCGTCCGGTTTGCGGGCGAAGGCCCACACGTTGGCCCCTTCCATTGCGAAGGCGGCGAGGGTTGCCGCGCCGATGCCGCGGTTGGCGCCGGTGATCAGCGCGTTCTTTCCGGTCAGCGGCATGCTACTCCTCCCCTCCCGCCACGCGTACGGACGCTTTATCATAATAGTCCGCGTAGAGGCTCAGCACGTAGCCGAGGTTGTCGCTTTCCAGCGCGTCGCCCATGAAGGACGGAGGCGCAAACGTGACGGGGGCAAGCGTTACGTCCGCTCGCGCGGGGTCGTTAAGCAGCGCGTCCCGCGCGTCCATGGCCGCGTCGTAAGCGGCGGCCTGTCCGTTCACAAGCGAACGCAGAGCGCTTCCACCCGCCATGTTCTGGGGCCCGTAGCTTGCCGCGCCGTCCGGGCTGTAGGCGACGCAGCCGACCAACAGCATCCCCGCGACGATCAGCAGGGGAACGGCCTTCACCTGGGCGCCCTCCGGCAGGGCGTCCCGCGCGGACGCCGGGCTGAGCAGACGCTCGCGCCTGCGCAGAAACCAGCCCGTCCAGTACAGGGTCAGCTGGGTAAGCAGGATCACGAGCGTGTAGAAGTAGGTATCCAGCACCCGCCCGTCCCCCAGATAGTTGCCGGTGTATAGCGTGGGTGCCAGCTGCGCGCAGAACAGGCACAGGCACAACAACGTGGCCCACACCGGATGGGCGAAACGGAAGGGGCTTTGCCGGAGCGCCGGAACCGCCAGCAGCGCCAGCAGGGCGAGGCTCGCCAGCAGGGGCAGCGAAAACGAATGTCCCACAAGCGCCAGCCCGAAGTAGACGGCCTCCAGCACGGCTTTGGGCGCGCCCAGGCTGCCGGAGAGCGTGGCCGCGCGCACGGCGTTGCCGGGGGCGCGGACGCTGAAGGCGAAACAGGCGAGCAGCAGGAGCGTCAGCGACAGGTACGCCCACCGGCCGGACCGTTTATGGAAAAACGCCCAAGCGGTATAGCATACCGCCGCCAGCGCCGCCGTGAGCACCGTGCTGTATTTCGCGCCGCCCACCAGAACGGTCAGCACAAGCAGGAGCGCGTACAACAGGATGCGCCGCGCCGCGCCCGCGGCGCGGTCGAACCGGAGCCAAAGCCCCGCGCCCAGCAACGCGGCCGACCACAGCAGCGTGTAAGCCACCCCTCCGTTGTACCAATAGAAGGCTTCCGCGGCATCCGGCACGAACTGCGTCAGTACGAAGCCCAGCAAACCGAAAACAGCCGTCACCGCGCCGCGGTTCATGCCGTAAACACCGCGTAGCGTTTGCGAAAGGAAGAACCAAACCGAAAACAGGAACGCCGTCAGCAGCAGGACGGTCGTTGCCCAATACGCGCCCTCGCCGAAAACCGCGGGTTGCAGAGCGCTTAGAAAAGAACTGGCGTAGGTGCCTTCCCACGTGTTGTAGGTGCCGCGCACCGTGCCTTCGGCATTGCCGAAAGTGTTCACCCAGGCGGCTTTGAGCACCGCGGGCACGGTGCCCTCCGTCCGCCAGGCGTCGCGCGTAAGCAGCGAAAAACCGAAATCGTCGTAAAACGCGTGGTTGTACTGCGAAAGCGCGTACATGGGCAGCACGCCCGCCAGCAGAAGCAGCATACACAGCCAGGCAACGGCCCGGCGGGAGAGCGAGAGGCGGCCCGTCATTGCGCGTCGCCCCCTTCCACCAGCACGGCTTCCTTGCCGTAGTAACCCCGCAGGGCGGGCCGCACGTCGTACTCGGCGTGTGGCAATAGCAGGTCGTCCATGAACACGTTCGGCACCGCCGTGAGCGGCGCGAGCGTTACCACGGGCTGCGAAGCGTCGTTGAGCAGCGCCTCGCGCGCGGTCATCTGGCGGTCGTATGCCGCCGCCTCGCCGGAAACGACGGAGAGCGCCGCGCTGCCGCCCGCCAGGTTCATGGGGCCGTACAGCGTTTCCCCCGATTGCTTGAAACCCAGAATACCCAGCGCGAACAGGCACGCGGAAACCACCAGCAGGACGCGAAGCGCGGCGGGCGCGGGCGCGAACGCAGGTTTCCCGAGCTTCTCGCGGCGGCGGGCGAGAAAGCCCAGCAGATAGGTTTCATATAGCAGGAACATCGAAACGAAACTGTAATAATATGTGTCCCTGATGCGGTCGCCGCCCAGAAACACGCCCGAGTAAATCGGCGGCGTCAGCTGCACGCAGAACAGGCACGCGCCCGCGAGCAGCACGATCAACGGATGCTTGAAGGCGAACCGGCTTTCACCGGCCAGTTTCCACAACAGCGGCGCAAACGCCAGCCCCACGGCCGCCACGGGCAACGTGAAGGAACTGCCGATGAGCGCCACGCCGTAGTAAAGCGACTGCAGCACGGCCCGGACCGCCGAGGGATGCGCGCCGATCATCGCGGCGCGCACGTCGTTGCCCGGCGCGACCATGCTGTACGCGAAGCAGGCGAGGAACCACGCCGTGAGCCCAACGTACACGAAACGGTAACGGTTTTTTTGAACGAACGCGAAAACGCACACGATAAGGAAGATCAGCAGCCCGAACAGCCCGCCGCCGTAGCTGCCGCCGCCCAGCAGCGTGACGAGCAGGAACAGCGCGAGCGTCAGCCACGGTGCGCCGCGCCTGGCGGTGGCTAGGCGGATCATCAGTGCCAGCGAGAGCGCCAGCAGGGAGTAGACGAACGTGTTGCCCACGCCGCCGTTGAACCAGAAAAACGCCTCGTCCGCACCCGGCAGAAGCTGGGTGGTGAGGAACAGCGCGAGGCAAACAACGCAGACCGTTTCCGCGCGGCCCGCGCCCAGCACGGTGCGGAATACGGTTTTGTAAAAATAACCGAAACACAGCAGGAACGCCGTGAGCAATACGAAGGTGGTGAGCCAGTACAGGCTTTCGGAAAATACCCCAGGCTGGAGGTTGGTCAGCAGCGTGCCCGTGTAGGTGCCCTGCCAGGTGGCGCGAACGTTCTGCGCGCCGGCAAACGCGGCGGAAAGGGCCTGCGGCAGGCTGTGCGTTTCCGCCCATACGGCGTGCACGCCCTGGGAAAAGTTATAATCGTCGTAATAGGGGTGATTATAAAAGGAGATCGCGTACAGGGGCAGCACGCCCGCCAGCAGCAGCAGCACGCAGCCCACAGCCAGCAGGCGCACGGCGCGGCGGGGCTTTGCGGCGCTCGGTGCCGCCGTGTTCTCGTGCATCCGGCGCTCCCTCCTTTGCAAAGCATTCCCAAAACAGAATTATACCATAGATATCGAAGATTTGTCACTATGGGAACGGTTCGGGCCGAAACGCGCGGCACCCCGCCCCGCGCGTGCGGGAACGGACGGTTTTGCACATTGACGGCGCGTGGCCGCGGCGGTATACTGCCCCGTGGAACCCGTATGGAGGTGCCGTTTATGAGCCAGGCAAGCTCCGCCCCGGAAAACGGACGGATGGCGGGGTCGCGTATCGGCGTGGCCGCGCTGACGACCGCCGCGGTGGGCACGTCGGTTTCCTCGCTGTTTTATATGCTTTCCTACCGCACGGGCCTGAGCCCCCTGTGGGTGAACGCCCTGCGTCTGTTGCTGACGCTCGTCCTTATGGCGCCGGTGACGTTCCTGAACCGCAACCTTCGGGAAAAGCTGCTGCACGTACCGAAAAAGTGGTTTTGGTACAGCGCGCTTACGGGCACGGTGCTCGCCTTGCATTTTACGACCTGGGCGATCGCGTTGACGCAGACGGACGTGTTCGCCGCGGGCGCCATATCGGGCATCAGCCTGCTGATCACGGCGCTGCTTTCCTCGCTGTTCCTGCGCGAAAGAACCTCCCGCGCGGCGCTGGTGGGCATGATCATCGCCACGGCGGGCGTGGTGGTATGCAACCTCGGCGGCACCGCGGGCACGCTGTCCGGCAACCTGTACTCGCTGGCGGCCGCCGCGCTGTTCGCGCTGTACACGATGCTGGGGCGCAAGATCCGCGTGGCGCTGGACGTGAACACCTACACCGCCGTCGTGTATTTTTTCACCTTCGTGTGGATGGCCGTTTTCGCGCTGATCGGCGACGCTTCGCCCGCGGGGCTGGAACCCGTTAACCTGCTGTGGGCGCTGGGGCTGGCTGTTTTCCCCACCCTGCTGGGGCATACAATGCAAAGCGTGTCGCTGAAATACATCAAAGCCCCGACAGTTTCCGCCGTGCTGCTGACCAACATGGTCACGGCGCCGATGGTGGTCTACCTGGTGCTGGGGGACGCGCCCACGAAATACACGTTTATCGGCGGCAGCGTGATCATCGTTGGGGTCGCGTGGTACCTGTGGATGGAAATACGGGACGCGCGCGAAACGGCGCAGCCGGCGGGCGTAAACCGGTAAGCGAATCATCAAAGCGCCCGGCGGGCTGTCAACCCGCCGGGCGCTTTTCCAGAGGTTTATAAAGCGACTTCGTCCCACGGCGCCTCGCCTGCGCCCAGCCGGAGCACGCGCCGGAACCCCCGCGCCCTGAGCATGACCAGCGTTTCGTCGAAGGCGCAATCCAGAAACCGCGCGTCGTGGCAGTCCGACGTGAGGGTCACGTCGCCGCCCATGTCCCGCCAGGCGTCCAGCAGGAAGCCCGCCGGATAGGGAGTAACCTCGTACCCGCGCGCGATGCCCCCGGTGTTGACTTCCAGCAGGCCGCAGCCGCGCCGCGCCCGTTCCAGCGCGGCCAAAGCCGCGGCGCGGTAGGCCGCCGCGCCCGTGTCCAGCCCAATCTGCTCCGAGTACTTGCGCACCAGGTCGAAATGGCCGATCACGTCCGGCCGGTCGTTCTCCACGGCCCCGCCGTGCAGCGCGAAATAGGCTTCCGCCATGGCGAGCGCGTCGCCGCCGAAGCGCTCCGCCACGCAGCGTTTCAACAGCTCCGGGTCGCCGTCCACCGAAACCCACTCGCCGGACAGCGGTTCCGGAAAATAATGCGCGGAAGCGACGATATAATCGAAATCGGCGCGGTTTTTCGCCTTTTCCGCCGCGGGCACCAGCGCGTCCTGTTCCAGACCGACGTACAGCTTCGGGGCAAGACCCCGTTCCCCGCACTCGCGTTGCAACGCGCGCAACTCCTTGCGGTAGGCGCTTTGACCCTCCGCGCTCATGCAGTACTTCCAGTCGAAGCCCTGCATGGCGTGGCCGGAGAACCCCAGGCTGACGAACCCCAGCGCGCGCGCGGCGGCCAGCTGTTCCTGAACGGTGCTGCGCCCGTCGCAGTAGGTGGTGTGCGTGTGCGCGTTGGACAGGAATTTCATTGCATCCGCTCCTGTTTTACCTTATGGTCGATCACGTGGCGGCGCGCCAGTTCCCGCAGCACGTCCTCCGGAGAAATGCCCATTTCGGCCATCAGCACCACGGCGTGATAGGCCAGGTCGCCCAGCTCGTAGACCGTTTCTTCCGCGTCGTTCTTCGCCCCGGCGATCAGCACCTCCGTGCACTCCTCGCCGACTTTTTTCAGGATTTTTTCCCGCCCCTTCTGGAAAAGGTAGGTGGTGTAGCTGCCCTCCTTAGGCTCGCTTTTCCGCCCCTCCACCAGCCGGTACAGCGCGCCGAGGGAAAAGGGCTTGATCTCCGCGTCCTCGTACAGGCCCGTGAAAAAGCAGCTTTCCGCGCCGGTATGGCAGGCGGGCCCCGCCTTTTTCACTTCGGCCACCAGCGCGTCCCCGTCGCAGTCCGCGCGCAGGGCAACGATCCGCTGGGTATTGCCGCTGGTTTCGCCCTTGCGCCACAAACGGCTGCGGCTGCGGCTCCAGAAGCAGGTGCGCCCTTCCTCCAGGCTGACTTTCAGGCTTTCCCGGTTCATGTAGGCCAGCGTCAGCACTTCGTGGGTCGCGTAATCCTGCACGATCACGGGGATCAATCCCTTGTCGTCGAATTTCAGCTGGCTTTCGATTTCTTCAAACGTCATATGGCCTCCGTCACACGCGCATGGGCACGCCGTTGTCGTTCAGGTAGCGTTTCAGTTCCCGGATATCCACCTCGCGGGAATGGAAGATGCTCGCGGCCAACCCCGCGTCCACGCGCGGATGCTGGAAAAGCGCCAGAAAATCCTCTTTTTTACCCGCGCCGCCGGAAGCGATCAGCGGCAGGCTGACGGCGTTCCCGATGGCGGAAAGCATTTCAAGGTCGAACCCGCCGCGCACGCCGTCGGTGTCGATGGAGTTCACCACCACCTCGCCCGCGCCGTTGGCTTCCCCGAATTTCACCCATTCCACGGCGTCCAACCCCGTGTCCTCACGCCCGCCCTTGGCGAACACGTGGAAACGGCCGTCCACCCGCTTCACGTCCATGGAAAGCACCACGCACTGGTCACCGTAGCGTTTGGCGGCTTCGCCGATCAGCGCGGGGTTGCGGACCGCGCCGGTGTTGACGCTCACCTTGTCCGCCCCGCACTTGAGCACCCGGTCGAAATCGGAAAGGGAGTTGATGCTGCCGCCCACGGTGAGGGGGATGAACACTTCCGCCGCCACGCGCCTGAGCGCGTCCGCGAAAAGGGGACGGCCTTCGAAGCTTGCGGTGATGTCGTAAAACACCAGCTCGTCCGCGCCGGAATCGTTGTAAAACCGCGCCAGCGCCACGGGGTCGTCCACGTCGCGCAGACCCGCGAAATTCACGCCCTTCACCACGCGGCCGTTACGCACGTCCAGGCAGGGGATAATGCGTTTGGTCAGCATGCCTTTCCCTCCTCACGCGCCGCGGCCAGCACCTCGGACAGCTTCAGCCCGCCGGTATAGAGCGCCTTGCCGACAATCACGCCGTACAGGTCCAGCGCCCGGAGCGCTTCGATCTCCTCCAGCGAGGACAGGCCGCCGCTTGCGATTACGTCCAGACCGGGAACGGCCTTGAGCCGTTCGTAGGCCGCGAGGTTGGCGCCCATCAGCATCCCGTCCCGCCCGATGTCGGTGTAGATCAAGGTGCGGATGCCCGCGTCCGCGACCCTCCGGCAAAAATCGAAGCCGTCCAGATTGGTGATCTGCTTCCAGCCGCGCACGGCTACGAAGCCGTTGAGCGCGTCCACGCCCACGGCGAGCCTGTCTCCGTATTTACGGCCCATGCGCTCCGTAAAAGCGAAATCTTCCACGGCCACAGTGCCCAGAATCACGCGGCGCACGCCCAGCGAAAGCGTGCGTTCGACGTCCGCTTCCGTGCGCATGCCGCCGCCCGCCTGCACGAACAGCGGCAGTTTGGCGAATTCCGCGATCACCGCGCGGTTCTGCGGGTTTCCGTCCTTCGCGCCGTCCAGGTCCACGGCGTGCAGATACTTCGCGCCCGCGGCCCAAAAGCTTTTTACGGTTTCCACGGGATCGTCCCCGTAGACGGTCATCCGGTTATAATCCCCCTGCGTCAGGCGCACCACGCGGCCGCCGCGCAGGTCTACGGCGGGAAAGACGAGCATTACGCCGCCCCCTTTGCAAAAGATGCCAGCATCCGCAGGCCGACCTCGCCGCTCTTTTCGGGGTGGAACTGCGTGCCGCACACGTTTCCGCTGCGTACAACCGCCGCGACCTTCGCGCCGTAATCCGCTGTGGCGACCAACGCGGGTTCGCAGTCCGCGGCGTAGAAGCTGTGCACGAAATAGACGTAATCGCCCGGCCGGATGCCCGCCATCAGCGGGTCGGAAGGCCTCGCGATGTCCAGGCTGTTCCAGCCCATGTGCGGCACTTTGCGGTCTCCGGCGACCGGCGCGAGGGGGACGATCCTGCCGCGGATCAGCCCCAGCCCTTCGTGCGCGCCGTATTCCGCGCTATGCTCGAACAGCAGCTGCATTCCAAGGCAAACGCCCAGCAGCGGCTTGCCCGCCGCCGCAAGCTCCTTCAGCAACCCGTCCAGTTTGAGCGTGCGCAGCTTGTCCGCCGCGTCGCCGAAGGCGCCCACGCCTGGTAATATAATCTTTTCCGCCGCGCGCAGCGCGGCTTCCTCCCGCGTTACCGCGCTTTCCGCGCCGACGTGCGCAAGCGAGCACGTGAGGGAGTAGAGGTTGCCCACGCCGTAATCCACGACCGCGATCATGCTTCTTCCCCCAGTACGCCTTTCGTGGAGGGAATCTCGTCCGCAAAGGCCGGGTTGACGGCGGCCGCCTTGCCCAGCGCGCGCCCGAAGCCTTTGAACATGGCCTCCAGAATGTGGTGGCTGTTCTCCCCGGTAAGCTGGCGGATGTGCAGGGTGATACGCGCCTCGCGCGCGACCGCCTGGAAAAACTCCCGGCCCAGCTCCGTGTCGAACGTGCCCACCTTCTGCGCGGGGATCGCGGCGTGATAACCCAGCGTGCAGCGGCCGCTCAAATCCACGGCGACCAGCACCAGCGCCTCGTCCATCGGCAGGGCGATATCCCCGAAGCGGGTGACGCCGCGCAGATCGCCCAGCGCCGACTTGAGCGCCTGCCCCAGCGCGATGCCCACGTCCTCCACGGTGTGGTGGTCGTCCACATGGGTATCGCCCTTGCAGCGCGCCGTCAGGTCGAACCGGCCGTTACGCGCGAAAAGCGTGAGCATGTGGTCCAGAAACCCGCAGCCGGTTTCGACGTCGGCCTTGCCCGAACCGTCCAGCTCCAGCGCGAGCGTAACGTCCGTTTCCGCGGTTTTGCGGGTAACGGCGGCCTTCCTCATGCGCGTACCTCCTTCAAAATTTCCTTCGTGGCGTCCGTCAGGGCCCGCATCTGCGCGGCGCTCCCCACGCTGATGCGTACGAAACCCGTAAGCGTCGGCTGATCCAGGTAGCGTACCAGTACGCCGCGCTCCTTGAGTTTCCGGTAGTACGTCCGCCCGTCCATGCCGGGCGGCGAGGCGAACAGGAAGTTGGCCGCGCTGGGGAGCACGGTGAACCCGAGCGCCTTCAGCGCCTTCGCGCTTTCCTCCCGCTGCCGCACGATGGCGCTTACGCAGGAGGCGAAATATTCGTGGTCGCGCATGGCTTCGATGCCCGCGATCATGGTGAGCCGGTTGATGTTGTACGGGTGGAACGAGTTCTTGACGAGGTTCAGGTCCGCCACGATCTCCGGGGAGGCCAGCGCGTAGCCCAGCCGCCCGCCCGCCAGCGAGCGGGATTTGCTGTATGTGCGTACGATCAGCAGGTTTGGGTATTTCCCGAGCAGCGGCACGCTGGATTCGCCCCCGAAATCCACGTACGCCTCGTCCACCAGCACGACGGAACCGGGGTTGCCCGCCACGATGCGCTCCACATCCGCAAGCGGCAGCGCCACGGACGTGGGGGCGTTGGGGTTGGCGAAGGCCACCAGCTGGCCCTGACCGAGAAACTTCTCCACCGACAGGGTAAAATCCTCGTTAAGCGGCACGACGACGGGGGAAACCCGGTAAAACTGCGCGTACACGCGGTAGAAGCCGTAGCTCACGTCCGGGATGGTGGCCCCGCGCGTCTCGTCCGCATAGGCCTGAAAGGCGAAGCCCAGCACCTCGTCCGAGCCGTTGCCCACGAACACGTTCTCCGCTTTCAGGCCGTATTCCGCGGCGATGGTTTCCCGAAGGGTCTGCGCCAGCGGGTCTGGGTAGAGGTTGAGCCCGGCGACCGCGTCCCGGTCGAGCGCGTCCAGCACGCGCGGGGAAGGGGGGAAGGGGCTTTCGTTGGTGTTGAGCTTCACGTAGGCTTTATCCTGCGGCTGCTCTCCCGGCACGTAAGGGGTCAGCGACCGCAGGCGGGGCAGAAGAAAACCGCTCATGGTTTTGCCTCCGTGCGTACGGCTACGGCCTCGGCGTGGGCGGCCAGCCCCTCGCTCAGAGCGAAGCGCCGCACGTCCGCGCCGACTTTCGCCAGCGCCTCGCGTGTGTAACACAGATAACTGGAACGCTTTACGAAGTCGTCCACGCCCAACGGGGAGGAGAACCGCGCCGTGCCGGAGGTGGGCAGCGTGTGGTTGGGCCCGGCCAGATAATCTCCCAGCGGTTCGGGGCAATAGCGGCCAAGGAACACGCTGCCCGCGTTGGTCACCAGCGGAAGCAGCGCGAAGGGGTCGTCCACGCAGAGTTCCAGATGCTCCGGCGCGATCGCGTTGGAAACGGCTACGGCGGTCGGCAGATCGGGCACCACCAGGATCCGACCGTTGCCGTCCACGGAGGCCCGGGCGATCTCCGCGCGGGGGAGGGCGGCCAGCCGGGTTTCCAGTTCCGCCCGCACGCTTACCGCCAGCGCTTCGCTCGTGGTTACCAGCCATGCGGAGGCCAGCCGGTCGTGCTCCGCCTGGCTCAGCAGGTCCGCGGCCACGAAGGCGGGGTCGCATTGCCCGTCCGCGATCACCAGAATCTCGCTGGGCCCGGCCACCATCTCGACGGCGACCAGCCCGCGCGCGAAGCAAAGCTGCTTGGCGGTGGCCACGTACACGTTGCCGGGGCCGACGATCTTATCCACGCGCGGAACCGTCTGCGTGCCGTACGCCAGCGCGGCGATCGCCTGCGCCCCGCCGAGCTTGACCACCGTGGAAACGCCCGCGAGCTTCGCCGCCGCGAGGATCACCGCGGGCACGCCGCCCCGTTCGTCCGGCGGGGTGGTCATCACGACTCTGCCGACGCCCGCGATGCGGGCGGGAATGGCCGCCATGAGCACGCTGCTGGGGTAACGCGCCGTGCCGCCGGGCACGTACAGCCCGACGCTGGCAAGCGGAAGCACCCGCTGGCCCAGCACCACGCCGTCCTCTTTGGCGTCGATGAAGCCGTCGCGCTTCTGCCGCTCGTGGAAGCGCGTGATGTTGCGGGCGGCCAGCTCCATGGCGGCGATCAGTTCCGGGTCTACGGCGGCGTACGCCGCGTCGATTTCCGCCTGCGTAACCAGCAGGCTTTGCGGGCGCACGCCGTCGAAACGCTCGGTCAGGTCCAGCGCGGCTTCGTCCCCGCGCAGGCGCACCTGCTCCAGAACGTTCTCCACCGCGGCGGTCACGTCCGCCGTGGGCGCGGAGGCGCGGTTGAGCAGCGTTTCCACCGGCTGACCTTCGTAACGGATAATGCGGATCATGCTTCTTCTCCTTTGCGCTGGGCTTCCGCCAGCGCTTCCGCCAGCGGGGTAATTTCCGCGGCCCTGAACTTCGCGGCGGCCTTGTTGGCGATGAACCGGGCGCTGACGGGCAGGATTTCCTCGATCACTTCCAGGTTGTTTTGCCGCAGGGTGGAGCCGGTTTCCACGATATCCACGATGACGTCCGAAAGGCCAAGGATGGGCGCGAGTTCGATGGAGCCGTTGAGTTTGATGATTTCGATCTCCCGGCTCTTGCCCGCGTAGTGCCGTTTGGCGATGGCCGGGTACTTGGTCGCCACGCGCAGCGGTGCGCCCAGATCCTCGCGGAAGCCCACGGGAGCAGCCACGCACATACGGCAGACGCCGAAACCCAGATCCAGCAGCTCGTACACGTCGTTGCCGCCTTCCAGCAGCACGTCCTTGCCCACCACGCCCACGTCCGCCGCGCCGTGCTCCACGTAGATGGGCACGTCGCTGGGCTTGACCAGCAGGTACTGCACCCGGCCCGCCTCGTCCGGCAGCACCAGCCGCCGGTCTTCCCGCTCCATGGCGGGGCAGCCGTACCCGGCGAGGCGAAAAAGCCGGTAGGCCTTGTCCCCGAGGCGGCCCTTGGGCAGCGCGATGTTAAGCATGTCAGGGCACCTCCTTGAAGGTTTCGCCGTCGAAGACCATCACCTTTTCGGCGTGGAAATCGGCGGGGCGTGCGGCGGCGGCCCGTACGCGCAGCCCCCGCGCGGCCAGTCCGAACACCGCCGCGTTCACTTTGGCGGGGTCGTCGGTTTCGGCGTAAAGGGCCAGCACGTCCGCGTCCCAGGCGCGCCGGTCTTTCAACACCCGCGCCAGCTCGTCCAGATAGACGGCGAAACCGATACCGTCCCCCTCCTTGCCGAAGCGGCGCATCAGGTAGTCGTATCGGCCGCCGGAAAGCACCGCGCGCGGCGCGCCTTCCACGTAGCCCTGGAACACGATGCCGTTGTAGTAATCCAGATCGTTGAGCATCGAAAAGTCCAGCAGCAGCCGGTCGCCCAGACCCGCGGCGGACAGCAGCCCGTACAGGAAGCGGAGTTCCGCCAGCGCCGCGCGCATGCCGTCGTTCACGGCCACGGCTTGCGCGCGTTCCAGCGTCTGCGGAAACGGGCCGGACAGCGAGGCGAGCTCCACGATGCGCCGGGCGAAGAACGGCGCCACGTTTTCCTGTTCCACGGCTGCGGCCAGCTCGTGCGCGCTTCTCTGGCGGATAAGCGCGAACAGCCGCGCCTGTTGCTCCCCGGAAAGGCCCGCGGCCTCCATCAGCCCCGAAACGAAGCCCATGTGGCTGATATCCAGCACGTAAGCCGCGCCCGTGAGGCGGAGGCTCTCCACGGCGAGGCGCGCCACCTCGCCCACGGTATAACCGTCCAGCGCGCCCATCGCCTCCACGCCCATCTGGTCGATCTCCACGAACTCGCTGGCCGTGGCCGCGAGGCGGTAGACGCTTTCCTTGTAATAAACTTTTTCCACCCCGGCGCGCTCCCTGCGGGCATGCTTGACGATGGAAAGCGTAACATCCGGCTTCAGGGCCATCAGTTTCCCGTCCGGGTTGGTGAAGGCAAGCACGCTTTCGCTTTTCAGAAAGCTCTTATTTTCCAGATAGAGCGCGTATTCCTCGAACCTGCGCATGGAAAAGCGCGTGTAGCCGAGGCTTTCGTACAGTTCGCGCAGGCGGCCCATCAGCTGTTCGCGCCGCGCTTCTCCGCGTTGTTCCATAAACCCTCCCGCAATGCGTTTCATCCGGCGTCTTTCATCCCGCCTGATACCATGGGCGCCCGCCGTGATAAAAGGATAGCACACTTTAACGCTTTAGTCAAGTAGCACGATAACGCGATGATAAATTCTTTCCGGAATTACCGACGGAAAAAGCGGCCGTATGTGCGGCCGCCTTCGTATGGAACGGACCGACCGGAATCAGATCGCGCCCGCGGGATAAGTGACCCAAATCCAGCTGTCCTCGCCGATGTTGTAGTTGTACAGCAGCTTGCCGTTGGAATCGTAATATCCCGTGTCGGTGGACCAGCCGGTAATGGCGAACTGCAGGATGGCGAGGTTGGGGTAGTTGCTTCTGTTATAGAAGTTGAACGTGCCGTGCAGGGTGCTTTCGCCCGGCGCGAGCGAGGATTCGTAGGCGCCTTCCAGCACGGTGTTGTCGCCCACCGTGCTCATCGGGATCGGCTGCTTCGCGGAATCGTACCCCTTCATTTCGAAACGCACTTCCGAAATATTCATATCGGATACGTTTTTCAGCGTCAGGTACGGCTTGCCGTCCTTGATGGTCACGTCGGTGGCGGTGACCGCGAGCTTGAGGGAACCGATGTTCACGTTGATTTCCACCGTATATCCGCCGTCGGCCGTGGTGCCGGTGACCTTGCAGCGGCCCCACTTGAGTCCCTTGATCCGGAAACGGTTGGTGGTGCCGGTGACGGTGGCGACGCTCTCGTCGCTGCTGACCCAGGTCATGCTCTTGTCCGTCGCGTCCGAGGGGGAGACGGCGGCCGTAAACGTGCCGGAGCTCTTCGCGCCCACGCGCACGTCCTTGTATTTATAACTCACGCCCGTTACGGGCACGATGACCTGCAGGGTCGTCTTGGCGCTTTTCTTGCTGCCGTCCGCGGTGTAGGCGTAAACGGTCGTCTTGCCGCCCTTTACGCCCGTGACAATGCCGTTTTCGTCCACCGTGGCGATCTTCCGGTTGTTCACCTTGTAGGTCACGCTTTTGTCGGTGGTCGTGTCCGGCAGCACGATGGGGTTGAGCTGTACGGTGCCGTTTACGAGCATGGAGTACGTGTCGCTGTCGAACGCGACGCTCTGGGCCAGTTCCAGCCCCTGCACGGGCACGACGATCTTCACGGCTGGATCGCCGTTGCAGGTCGCGGTTACGGTGGTGGTGCCGACGCTTACGATGGTCACGACGCCTTTGGAACTTACGGTGGCGACGCTCTCATCCGCCGACGTCCACGTGAGGCTCTTGTCGTTCGCGCTGGTAGGCAGCACGGTGGCTTTGAGCGTCACCTTGCGCCCCACGGCCGCCGCCGCCTTTTCCGGGGACACGGTCACGCTTTCGGGCGCCTGCTGGACGGTGAGCTTGACGGTGGTCTTCGCGTACCCGTCCGCGGATTTCACGCTGATGCTCGCGGTACCGCGCTTGACGCCCATAACCAGGCCTGTTTCAGACACTGTGGCCACGGATTTGTTAAGCGAGGAGAAGACCGCGCTTTGCTGGGTGGCGTCCGCCGGTTCGTAGGCCACGCTCAATTGCAGCGTTTGTCCTGCGAGGAGCGTGTCGCTGTCCGCCGAAACGGTTATCTTTTTCACGGGTGTGACGACCGTTACGGGCAGGGAAGCCGTGGCCGCGGGATCGTACTTGCTGGCGGCGATGATCTGGCATTGCCCGGCCGCCACGGCGGTCACCCTGCCGTTAGTGGCGACCGTAGCGACGCTTTCGTCGCTGGAAGCATACGTAACGCCCTTTTTCGACGCTGCGTAAGGGGTAACCTTGACCTTTACGGAGGCGGTTTTTCCCACCGCCAGGGTGACGGCGTCCGTCGTGAAGGAAACGGCGACGGCTGCTTCCTCCGCCGAGGAGAAACCCGCCGTCCCGAGGACGCCGAGAAGCAAAACGAGGGAAACGAGCAACGGTATCCACTTTTTCATAACGATTCCTCCCGCCGGTGTCGTGCGTTCATAGAGGTTGGCACACCATCAGTATACCACACCCTGAGCGGGCTGAAAACGGTTTGAGGAAAGGATTTACTTTTTATTGTGCCTGATTTCGCCTTATTATAAACGATACGCGTTTTCCAGCCCCGGAATATGCCGCGTGTCCAGCACGGTCTTGCCCGCCAGCAGCGACGGGTCGGCACGAAGCTGGTCGTGGCCGACCATCACGACCACCATGTCGCACGCGTTCAGGAAAGACTCCGGCGTCCGGTGCTGGCAATCCGCCATCACGGTCTTTACGAAAGGGTCGTATACCTGCGGCGCGGGCAGCCCCCGCCGTTTCGCGGCGGCAAGGTATTGCAGGGTCGGGCTTTCCCGCGTGTCGTCCACGTTCTCCTTGTAGGTGAGTCCGTACAGCCCCACGCGGCCGAAATCCGCGATGCCGCGTTCGCGCATGACGGCCAGCGTCCGCTCCAGCACGAAGTCCGGCATGCCGTCGTTGATCTCCCGCGCGGCGCGGATCAGCCTGGCCTCGCGCGGATAGTCGCCGACCAGAAACCAGGGGTCGACCGATATGCAATGCCCGCCCACGCCTGGCCCGGGGGATAGAATGTTGACCCGCGGGTGCAGGTTGGCGATGCGGATGATCTCGTATACGTCCATGCCGCCCTCGCGGCAGATTTGCGCCAGTTCGTTGGCGAAGGCGATGTTCACGTCCCGGAAGGTGTTTTCCACCACCTTGCTCATTTCCGCGGTGCGGATGTCGGTAAGCACGATTTCGCCGCGGCAGAAGGAAGCGTACATGTCCCGGACGGTTTCCGCGACCTTCGCGTCGTCCGCGCCGACGGTGCGGGCGTTGTGCACCAGCTCGTAAAGCATGTTGCCGGGGATGATTCTTTCCGGCGCGTGCGCGAGATGCGCGCGGCGCTGCCGGGCCGCGAGCAACGGGCGGACGCTGCGGTCGATCGTACCGGGTGAAACGGTGGATTCCACCACGATGATCGCCCCGTCGCCGCAACAGTCCAGAATGTTCTCCACCGCGCCGACGACGAAACCGGCGTCGACCTTTTTGCTTTCGGGTTCGTAGGGCGTCGCGACCGCGACGATATAAATATCTGCGGCTTCGTAAGCCGTGGAAAACCGTATGCCCTGGGCGACCGCCTGCCCGAACAGTTCCGCCAGACCCTTTTCCTCGAACGTCACTTTTCCGGCGTTCAGGCTGCCCACCACGGCGGGGTTGCGGTCCACGCCCGTGACGGATACCCCGTGGGCGGCCAGCATCAACGCCGTCGGCAGGCCGATATACCCAAGCCCGACCACGCAAACCTTCATATGCCAGATCACATCCAATCCATGCGGTAGTATACAGCGGCGACCCGGGCGTGTAAAGCCGGCCCGACTTTCAGGGAGCGTTTACGGACGGCTTTCCATAATCTCCGCAAACGCGGCGGCCATGCCCGCGCTGCCGAAGGCCGCCACGGCCTCCGCGTCGGGGGCGAAAAGCGGCGGCTCGCCGCTGATAAAGCGGTCGTACTGGATTTTTACGTATTCTTTCAGCTTCGGATCATCCGTTTCCGCGTTCGCCTGCTCGCAGCACACCCCTGCGTTCGTGCGCCGGATAATGTCCGCCGCTTCGCTGCCCGGCATATCCCCGGAGACGCAGCAGAGCACGGGCATGCCCAGCATTAGATATTCCAGCAGCTTGCCCGGCACGTTGCCCTGCCGGGCGCGCTTGTTCCACGCGGCCAGCAGCAGAATATGCGCCGATTTTTGTAGCTTCAGCGCCTCGTCACGTGGCAGATAGCCGTAGTTCCGCAGGCATTCGCCCAACCCGGCGGCTTCCGCCTGCCGGGCGAAGCCGCCTGTGTCCCGCCCGGCATACGCCAGCGCGATCTTTGCTTCCGCGACCGCGCCCTCGTCGATCAGTTCCCGAAGCGCGCGGAAAAACGGGGACAGGTCGCGCTGCGCGCCGTACATCTGCCCGCAGTGAACGAAGGTCAGCCGGTCAACGGCCTTGGGCGGGAAATCGAGGCCCCGAAGGTCTTCCGCGTCGAAGCCGTTGTAGATCACCCGGCCCGTTTCCTGAAAACCCAAAGTCCGCAGACAGCCCGCAGACACGGCCGTGACCGCGTCCGCATCCCTGCGTACGTGTCCCAACAGGCGGGGAATCCGGCCCTTCTGCCAGCCGAACGGCACGGTGACGTCGTCCCGGAAATCCGCGATCCACCGGTCCGCAAACCCGCGCCGTTTGGCGCGGCGCCCAACGGCGTGGACGCTCGCCGGGCCGTAGGTGGAAATCACGACGTCGAAACGCCGCTCCATGGCGCGCAGTTCCCGGCGGCAGGCTTGGGCGAAAGCCGCGTCCGCGCGCTGGCGCAGCCAGCGGTACGCCGCGTCCGCCAGAGCGTTTCTCTTTTGCGCGGAGGGACGCGCGGCGGAGGCGCCCGGCGCGGGCGCCGGTTTGTTTTCGGCGCGGCCCTTGTGTTCCTTCCATAAGCGCAGCAGGCTGCGCTCCCGGAGCATATGAACGTCTTTCAATTCTTCCAGATCGCGCGCCAGCAGCGGGTCGCGCATGGGCTCCGCCGGTTCGGCGCACAGCACCGTAACCTCGTAGCCCATGCGGGTCAGGTATTTTGCCAGCTTGGTGGGGCGTACCGCGCCGATGGCGTTTTGCGGCGCGAAAAGGGAAGCGACGAGCAGCACGCTTTTCTTCACTTCGTTCCCGCCTCCTTCGCAGCCTCCGGAAACAGCATTTCCAGCAGCCGGTCGCTGCGGCAACGCTCGTTCCAGCGCGCCTGCGAGGCCGCGCGCAGCGCTTCGGCCCGCTCCCGCGGAAGCCCCGCCAGCCATGCGAGCGCCTCCCGCACGGCCTCCGCGCCGCCTTCCGGTGGGTAAAGCCGTCCGTTTTCGCCATCCACCAGTTCGGGGAGGCCGCCGATATCCGGGGCGACCACCGGCAGCCCCGCGCGCATGGCCTCCATCACGGATACGGGCACGCCCTCGCTGCGGCTTACGTTCACGAACGCGTCGAAGGCCTGCTCGGCGTAAATTAACTGCACCTGCTCCTTGGGCACCGTTCCGGTGATCTGGTACGTTACGCCCGACAGGCCGCCCAGCTTCTGCGCGGCGTACGCGCGCACGAAGGCCTCCTCCGGCCCACCGCCTACGTGCGTCCACCGGACTGGCGCGCCCTTCCAGCCCGCCAGCGCGTCGATCAGCAGGGGAACCTGTTTGACGGCGACCAGAGAGGAACAGCTGACCACGCGCAGCACGCCGTCCCCATAGAAGGGCGCTGGCAAGCGTGCGGTCGCCTCCCCGCCAGAAGAACCCAGCCCCAGCACGCGCAGCTTGCCTTCCGGCACGGGCGCGCAATCCAGCAGTTTTCGCCGGGCGTCCGCGCCGATGGGGTAAAGCCCGTCCAGCGTTTTCGCCAGAAAACGCTTCATCAGGTAGGGGTTCATGGGGTTGCGCGTCCGGTCGATGTCGAAGGCGTGGCCGCGCGCCACGGCGCGCATATCCGGATGGCCCCGGCGGCACAGGGCCGCCGCGAACCCGTCGTAGCTCATCCAGAGGGAATAGAGCGTGGTCTGCTCGCCCTTTCGAAATAAAGTTTCCGCCCAGTAACGCATGCGGAAGCCGCGCACGGTGAAGATCAGCAGTTTGGCGGCGTGAACCGGCGACAGCATCCCGTCCTTTTTCAGGCGCGCGAGCTCGCGCCAAAGCTCCGGGTAAAACGGCGCGCGCAGCCACGCGCGCAGGCCGCCCAGCGCCGGGCGGGAAACCCGCACGCACTCCGGCGCGGGTTCCGTCAGCTCCGCCACGCCCGTATGGTCGCACAGGGCCACGCGGTCGAAACGCGCGAGCAGCCAGGGCAGTTCCTGCAGCAGGAACGGCGTGGGCGCGCCCGCGTCGGTCAGCCCGCAGGTGCTGAAATAAACGAGCGTTTTACTCATACGCCGACCCTCTCCAGCACGGCTCGCATCACAGTTTGCCAGGACAGGCGCTCCGCCGCGTACGCCCGCATCCGCGCGGGAAGCTCCGCGTTTTGCTTGGCGCGCCGCGCGAAGGCGACGACGGCTTCCATGTCGACGGGCGTGTCGTCGTTGGGCACCAGCAGGTGGTAGTCCCCGTTGTCGGGCAGGGCGGGATCGTCCACCGCCGAAAGAAACGGCAGGCCCCGCGCCATGTACTCCCGCAGTTTCAGCGGCGTGGCCTGCGCGCGGCCGAAACGGTACAGGCCCAGGCTGCCCACCCCGACGTCGCACCGGGTGATGACGTCGTTGAGCGCTTCGCCGTACAGCGGGCCGCGGAACGTAACGCGGTCGGCAACGCCAAGTTCCCGCGCGAGCGCTTGCCACGCGGCTAGGGAACCGTCTCCTTCCCCGCCCACGAACTCTACGCGCACATCCGCATCCCCCCGGTAGGCGGCCAGCGACCGAAGAATGCGGTCGTACCCCTGCCAGCCGCTCATGCTGGCCAGCGCCAGCAAGCGCACGGCCGGGTCGCCCGCGTTGGGTCTGTGAAGCGGAAAGGCGTCCGTGTCCACGCCGTTGACGATGTTCACGGCGGGGCGTCCGTTCAGCGTACCGTCGCAAGGCTCGCCGATGAGCGCGTAAAGGTCCACCGAGGGATGGATCTTTTCCAGCACGCGGCCGGTGTAGCGGAACACCTGCCGCCGGACGAAAAAGCGCGCGTTTTCCAGCGCGAACGGGTACGTGGGGTATTCGACGATCAGCCTGCCGCCCTGCGCCTTCAGCTGCCGCACGGTTTTCAGCGCGCCCGCGAAGGTGGGCATGTAGCGCAGGTAAAGCACGTCCACGGGCATGCGGCGCATCGCCTCGCGCGCGGCGGCCATGAGGTCGATAAAGACTAGGGTGTGGTCGTACCCGCGCAGGCCCGCCAGCGCGCAGCGGCGCAGGAACACGGGCTTTTCCCCGCCGATCAGCGTCATACCCCGTTCATCCCAGCCGATGCAGTAAGCGTTCCAGCCCAGCGCGCGCGCCGCGGCCATCTGCCCGTCGAACTTGGCTTTCAGGCTTTCCTGCCGGAGCAGCGGATATTTCATCAGAAAAAGAATCGTCGGCATCAGCGCGTTTCCTCCAGTTCCTCGCGGTACAGCGCGGCCATGCGCGCCCTCACCGTTTCCAGGCCGTACGCCCGCGCCGTCTCGCGGTTACGCGCGCCCATCGCCGCGCGCAGGGCGGGAGCGGCCAGCAGCTTACGCAACCCATCGGATAACCCCGCCGCGTCGTCCGGCGCGTACAGGAAGCCGCCTTCGCCGTCCGTAATCAGGTCCGCGTTGCCCCGCACGCGGGAAACCACGCAGGGCAGCCCCGCGGCCATCGCCTCCATCAGGGATACGGGCAGCCCCTCCTGCCGGGAAGGGAACAGAAATGCGTCGGAGGCGGCCAGCAGCGCGGCCACGTCCCCGCGAAACCCTAAAAACCTCACGCGGCTGGTAACGCCCAGTTCCTCCGCCAGTCTTTGAAGCGTTTCCGTCTGCTCGCCCACGCCGCACAGCAGCAGCGTGGCGCCGGGTACCGCGGCCACGGCCCGCACGCAGGCGGCGTGGTTTTTGCGCGGAATATGTTCGCCCACCGTGATCACCACCGGCTCGTCTTTGGAAAGCCCCAGCCCCGCCCGGACGGCTTCGCGATCCGCCGCCGCGCCGAAACGGGCCGTATCGATGCCCACGCCCGCTACCAGCGCCGTTCTTTTCGCATGGAAACGCTTCGCGCGTGCGTAATCCTCCGCGTTGATGACGATCAGCAGATCGGTGAAGCGGGACAGGAACCTTTCCGCCGGGTAGTATAGCAGCCAGTTGAGAAGCGGCGCGCCTGTATAGAAATGGAACCCGTGCGCGGTGTAGCAGACGCGCGCGCCCCGCTTGCGCGCTCCGCGCGCGGCCAGCCGCGCCAGCATCCCGCCCACGGGGGTGTGGCAGTGGATCAGGGCGTACTCTTCCGTGTCGATCAGCCGCTTCAACTGCCGGTACGCGGCGCGGTTGCCGGGAGCGAGCGGGTTGCGCTCGAAAGCCAGGTCGATATAGCGGTCGCAATACGGCACCGTCGGGGTTACTTCCCCGGTGTCGTTACGGGCGCAGCAATGCACCTCGTACCCCTGCTCCTGAAACCAGCGCATGTAGGGCAGGTGGAACACGAGGATGTGCCCGCGAAGCACGGTGGCGACGAATAGCACCTTTTTCTTCATCCTTCGGCCTCCGTGGCGCGCACGGTTTCCGCGAAGGAAAGCTCCTTAACGGGCCGGAAGGCGGCGCTCATCGACTGGTCGAAGGTGAGGGTGCCGAACACCTTGCCGAAGGCGCCGACGCGTTTGGCCAGAAGGGTCAGGAGCCAGCCCGCACCGCGGGGCCGCCACAGCCGTTTCCCGTGCGCCAGCGCGATTTGCGCGGCCAGCTCGCCGGTATCGACGTACGCGCGGTTCTGCGGAAAATACAGCCCGCCCTCGCCGCTTTCGATCAGCGCCGCGAGAAACGCGCAGAGCGTGTCGATATAAATCATGCTGCGCTCGTTGCGCACCCGCGGGAACACGGGCGTTTTCCGAATCAGCGCGGATAATTTCGGGTAGTTGCCGCGGCAACCCTTGCCATAGACCATCGGAGGCCGGAGCACGGCCACGCGGAAACGGTCGTCCGCCAGCGCGTTCAGTTCCCGCTCGGCGGCCAGCTTGCTTTTCCCATAGGCGGTGTTCGGCGCGGGAACGGTTTTCGCGGTGATGCGCCCCGTCGTAAGGCCGTACACGCTCATGGAGCTTAAAAAGATAAACTGCTTCACGCCCGCCCGTTTCGCGGCGGCGGCGGCCTCAGAGGCCAGCGCGCGGTTCACGGCGTCGTAGAGCGGCGCGTTTTCCGGCGTTTCCTTCTGGTGCGCGATGCCCGCCGCCAGCACGACCGTATCGAAAACGGAAAAATCGAAGGCTTTCCAGCCGTCTCCCCGCAGGGAGAGCGTTTGCGCTTCAAACGCCTCCGGCGCGGCGGCCAGCCACGCGGCCAGCCGTTGGCCGATATAACTGCCCGCCCCCGCGATCAGCACCCGCTTCATGGTTTGTCCTCCGTTCGGGAAGCGTCCGGCGCGGAGCACTTCTTTTTTACGGAACGGCCGAGGGCCGCGCGCTCCTTCTCCGCGCCTTCCGCAACACCGTCGCCCCGGAACACCTTGACGACGGTCAGAAAGAAACACTTCACATCCAGCGCGAAGCTTACGTTGCAGGCGTATTCGCCGTCCCGCATGGCCTTTTTATCCAGCGTCAGTTCGTCCCGGCCGTTGACCTGCGCCCAGCCGCTGAGCCCCGGCAGCACGCCGTTGGCGCCGTACTCGTCCCGTTTGGCAAGAAGATCGTCCTGGTTCCACAGCGCCGGGCGCGGCCCGATAAGGGACATCCGCCCCGTAAGGACATTGATGAGCTGCGGAAGCTCGTCCAGGCTGGTCTTTCGCAGGAACCTGCCGCTGCGGGTGATGTACCGGCCCGAATTCGCAAGCTGGTGCGTGGGAACGTCGTGCGGGGCGTCGGTGCGCATGGTACGGAACTTGAGGATTTCGAAGAGCACCTTGTTTTTCCCCGCACGCTTCTGCCGGAACAGCGCCGGACCGGGCGAATCCAGCCGTACCCACAGCGCGATCCCCAGCATCAGCGGGCCGAGCGCGATCAGGGCGACCGCCGAAACGAGGATATCCAGCGCGCGCTTGGTGAAGCGTCGATACATGCGTAAGTGCCTCCTGCCGTCGCCCGGGCGAACGGGTTTAAAACGCGCCGGCGCGCGAAGAAAAATTCAGCTGGTCGTAGAACTTGGCGAGCGTCTTGGCCCCGACGCCCTTGACCATCGTTAAATCCTCGGGATAATCGAAGGGGCCGTTCGCCTCGCGCTCCGAGACGATCGCCCGCGCCAGCGCGGGCCCGACGCCGTTGAGCGCTTGCAGTTCCTCCGCGGTCGCGGCGTTTACGTCCACGTCGCCGTGGGGCCACGAGACGGCCGCGTGCACGCCGTAGGCGGTCCCGCGGGCCGTGACGGGGAGCGGAGCCGAGAACGGGCTCGCCTTCCGGTGCGCCGAAAACAGCAGCGCGCACGCGACCAGCGCCGCCGCGAGGCAAACCGCCGCCGCCCGGAAACCCGCCGTCCGTCCGTTCATGGCCGCCGCTCCTTCGCCGGTTTACACGCTTTTGCGTACCTTCTGGCCAGCCGGGGTGTCCTCCAGAATGTATCCGGCGGCCTGTATGCGGTCGCGCAGTTCGTCGCTCTTCTTCCAGTCCCGGTTCTTGCGGGCCGCGGCACGCTCGTCCACCATCGCCTGCACCTCGGGGGCCACGCCGTCCGCCTGTTTGGAGAGAAGACCCAGCACGTCCGTCAGCTGCGCGAGCCTCGCCGCGGCGTGCGCGAGCGCCGCGCGGCTTACGCCCGACTGCGGAAGTTTGAAAATTTCTCGCGCCAGATCGAACAGCGCGGCCAGCGCGTCCGCGGTGTTCAGGTCGTCGTCCATGGCGGCGTTGAATTTTTGAAGCGCCTCGTCCGCCGCGGCGATGAAGGCCCGTTCCTCCGCGTCGGGCTCGCGGTCCTCGGCGGTGGTTTGCAGAAACGCGAGCTGGTCGCGCGCGCCGTACAGCCGTTCCAGACTGCCTGCCGCCTGCGCGATCATCTCCCGGCTGAAGTTGACGGGGCTGCGGTAGTGCGCCGAAAGCATGAACATGCGCACCGCTTCCAGATCGTATTCCCTGGCGATGTCGCGGATGGTGAAAAAGTTGCCCTTGGATTTGGACATCTTCTCGTTGTCGATGTTGATGAAGCCGTTGTGCATCCAGTACCGCACGTAGGGCTTGCCCGTGGCGCCCTCACTCTGGGCGATCTCGTTTTCGTGGTGGGGGAACAGCAGGTCTTTGCCGCCGCCGTGGATATCGAACGTCTCGCCCAGGTAGGTCATGCTCATGGCCGAGCACTCGATGTGCCAGCCGGGACGGCCGGGGCCCCACGGGCTGTCCCACGCGGGTTCGCCGGGCTTCTGCTTCTTCCACAGGGCGAAATCCAACGGGTCTTCCTTGCGCTCCTCCACGTCTACGCGCGCGCCGCTCTCCAGATCGTCCAGGTTCTGGCCGCACAGGCATCCGTAGCCCGGGAAGGCACGCACGCGGTAATACACGTCCCCGTCCACGTCGTAGGCGAGGCCCCGGTCTACCAATTTCCGGATCAGCTCGACGATTTGCGGGATGTGCTCGGTCGCGCGCGGGTGCACCGTGGCGGGCCGGATGCCCAGCGCCTTCGCGTCCTCGAAGTAGGCTGCGATGAAGCGCTCGGCCAGTTCGCCTACGGTGATCCCTTCCGCGTTGGCCTGCTGGATCATCCTGTCGTCGATGTCGGTGAAGTTCTGCACGAACGTCACCTCGTACCCGCGGAATTCGAAATAGCGGCGTAAAACGTCGAAGATGATGAACGGGCGCGCGTTGCCGATGTGAAAGAAATTGTATACGGTCGGGCCGCAGGCGTACATACGCACTTTGCCCGGCGTCAGCGGGATGAACTCCTCTTTTTTTCGGCTCCGGCTGTTATAAATCTGCATACGGATCCTCCTTTTCGACCGGCATGGCGTCTGGGCAGGTGGAACAGTCGCCGGTACATCGCGCGGCGTCGTCCTCCGTTTCCTCCGGCGCGCCGTCCGCGTCCTCGCAGCCGAGGCGGCGGGCGTGCCTGGCCAGGCAGCGTTCCATATGCGAAAGCCTCGTATACAGGGCTTCCATGCGTTCCAGCATGGGGTCGGGCAGGTGAATCTGGTCCAGATCCACACCGGTCTCCGGGTGTTTCTTCCTTACGATCCGGCCGGGGTTGCCCACGACCGTGCAATCCGCGGGCACGTTTTTCAGGACGATCGCGCCAGCGCCCACCTTGCTGTGGTCGCCCACGGTGATGGGGCCCAGCACCTTGGCCCCCGCCCCGATGGTGACGCCGTCGCCGATGGTCGGGTGCCGCTTGCCCACGTCCTTGCCGGTGCCGCCCAGAGTGACTCCCTGGTAGATGGTCACGTCGTCGCCGATAATCGTTGTTTCGCCTACCACCACGCCGTCGCCGTGGTCGATGAACACGCGGTGGCCGATCTCCGCGCCGGGGTGGATTTCGATGCCCGTGCGGTGCCGAGCGCGCTGGCTTACCAGCCGCGCCAGTAGCAAATGCCCGTGCTGGTACAGCGAGTGCGCCACCCGGTGGGACTTGAGCGCCCTCAAACCGGGATAGCACAGGCGGACTTCCAGCCGGCTTCTGGCCGCGGGGTCGCGCGCCAGCACCGCGTCGATATCTTCTTTGGCGCGTATGCGCCGCTCTTTCCAATTCATGTGTTCTTCGCCTTTCCCTCGGGTTGTGCCGCGCACGGGCGACGGCCCGCGCACACGGCTTCGATTTCCCGGTTGAGCGTTTCCTGCGCGTTGACCGGCGGGAGGCCCTCCCCGGCCCTGCGGACGTAAACGCCGTCACCGCGGAGTACCCAGTTTTTCTCCGTATCCGCAAGCTGCAGCGCAAGGATATTTTCCACGGCGGTCATACATGCCTTGCTTTTGACCGGGAACATCAGCTCCACGCGGGTGAGCAGGTTGCGGGGCATCCAGTCCGCCGAGGAGAGGTAAAGCTCCGGTTTGCCGCCGTTTTCAAAGCGGAAGGCGCGCGCGTGCTCCAGATACCGGCCCACGATGGAGACGACGCGGATGTTCTCGCTCTGGTTCGGCACGCCCGGGATGAGCGTACAGATGCCACGTACGATCAGTTGGACGGGCACGCCCGCGTTGCCGGCGTCGTACAGTGCGGCGATCACTTCGTTGTCCAGAAGCGAGTTCATTTTCGCCAGGATCCCCGAGGGCCTGCCGGAAAGCGCGTGCTTCTTTTCACGGGCGATCAGTTCCAGCAGCCTGGGCTTCAGCCGCACGGGAGCCTCCACGATTTCCTTAGCTCCGTAAGCGGCGGGGCTGTCGCCTTCCAGCCCGTAAAAAAAGCGGGCCGCGTCCTCGCACAGCTGCGGGTCGGCCGTCAGCAGGCCGAAATCGGTGTAAAGCTTCACGGTGCCGTCGTGGTAGTTGCCGGTACCCAGGTGCAGGTAACGCTTAAACCGGCCGTTCTCCGTACGGGTGACCAGCAGGATCTTGCTGTGGGTTTTATAGAAAGGGATGCCGAAGATCACGTGGCAGCCCGCGCGCCGCAGGCGTTCCCCCTGGGACAGGTTGTTCTCCTCGTCGAAGCGCGCCCGAGCTTCGAAAAGCACGGTCACCTGCTTGCCGTTCTCGCCCGCCCTCGCCAACGCGCGCACCACGGGGCTGTTGTTGCCCACGCGGTATAGCGTCATCTTCACGCTGCACACGTCCGGGTCTTCCGCCGCGCGGTTCAGGAAGTTCAGCACGGGCTCGAAGCTGTGGTACGGATGGTACAGCAGCCAGTCCCGTTCGGCGATCCGCGCAAACACGTCGGAACCCGCGAGCGCCGCGACGGGTACGGGCTCGCTGCGGGGGTATTTGAGGTCCGGCCTGTCCAGCTGGCTGTAGAGGGACATCATCAGCTTGTTGAGGTCCAGCGGGCCGGTGACGCGGTAGCGGTGCTCCGGCGGCACGTGGAAACGCTTCGTGAGCAGGGCGAGCATTTCCGCACTCATGCGCTCCTCCGCTTCCAGCCGCAGCACTTCCCCGGTGCGGCGCTCCAGCAGCATTTCCCGCACGGCTGTGGCGACGTCGCCGCCTTCGGCGATGGGGAAATCCTGATTGCGGAGGATGCGGAACAGGGAGGCTTCCTCTACGGTATCCTCCGGGAACAGAAGCGGAAGGAACATCTTCACCAAATCTTCCTGCCGGACGAAGCAGCGCGCGTCCTCCGTGCAGGGCAGCTCGTACAGCCGCGGGGAACCGGGCATCGATACCGCCGCGTACCGCTCCGCAGCGCCGCTTTTGGGTTTCAGGCGGATCAGGAACCGCAGGCGCTTCTGCCGGTGCGGGGACAGCTCCTCGCCCCACGGCTGGGGCTGCAGGCGGCTCATCAGCTCGCCCAGGAAAATTTCCTTCATCCGGTCGCGCATGGCGTCGGTCAACTGGAATATGGGGTACAGGCGAACGCCCTGATGGTACAGTTCGCTGTGGATGCCTTCGTACAGCAGGTATTGCAGGTTCTGCTGGCGGAGAATAGCCTTGTCCGCGAGGGCGAGCACCTCCGCGTTCGTCAGCCCGCAGGGGGACGGCAGAGGGCCTTTGGGGCCCGCCGCGTCCTCGATCAGGATATGGTAACGCACCTGGATGAACTCGTCCAGGTTGGAGGTGACGATGGCCAGAAATTTAGCGCGTTCCAAAAGCGGGTTGTCCGGGTTGTCGGCTTCCATTTGCACGCGGTGGTTAAACTGGAGCCACGTCAGCTCACGGTCGAAGACCTTAGGCTGCCCGACTCCCGGCTGCCCGTTGCCGCTCATGCGCGTTTCGCGCCTCCCGTCCGTTCCGCCGCCGGCTTTCCCGCGGCCGGTTTTCCACGATGGACGTGTGCCCATACGTAAAACTTATTATACCATAGGGGGCGCGGGCCTTACAAGTGCGGCGCGCGCATTTGGGCCGCGGCACGGCGCGCGTCCGGTTGCTATTTTCGCCGGATTATGCTACGCTAGCAACAGGTTTATGGAAGCGTTTGCCGACCGACCGCCTCTCGAAGGAGCCTGTGCCATGCCCGACGAACACCAGTACGAAGAACGCCTGAAGGCGTGCGGATTGAAGAACACGCGGCAACGCGCGGCGATACTCGACATCATGGCGGCGGGCGGGCGGCCGTTTACCGTGGACGAGGTGTTTCTGGAACTGATGGCGGGGCATACCGAGATCAGCATGTCCACGGTGTACCGCGCGATGGAGTGCATGAGCCGGAAAGGGATGCTCAAACGGGTGACCCTTTCGGGAAACGACAAGATGGCCTACGTGATCGACCGGGCGGCCCACAGCCATTATCTGGTCTGCTCCGAGTGCAGGAAGATCCTTCCCATTTCCGATTGCCCGCTGGGCCAGTACGAGCAGGCGCTGGCGGATGAAACGGGTTTCGAGATTCAGGGGCACCGGCTGGATATTTACGGCCTCTGCCCGGAGTGCCGGAAGGCGCGAAAACGATAAAACCGCATGATTTTCCGCGGGCTTCCTCCTCCGGGGGGAAGCCCGCCCGCTTGCCGGGGAAAAGGCGTTCCGGGCGAGACCGTCGGGGCGCCTTTTCCGCGCGTACCTCGGTTCCCCCGGCCGCACCCGTTGCGCGCGGTGCGGGTTTCCTGTATAATGCTTCGGGAACGGAACGTCGATTCAAGTGAACATAACGGCCCCGGGCCGGTCTGACGAAAGGGAGGCGTTCGGCATGAAAGGGATTATCCTCGCGGGCGGCGCCGGCACGCGGCTGTATCCTCTCACGATGGTCACGAGCAAACAGTTGCTGCCCGTGTACGACAAGCCCATGATCTATTACCCGCTTTCCACCCTGATGCTGGCGGGCATCCGGGAAATTCTGATTATTTCCACCCCCACGGACACCCCGCGCTTCGAGGCCCTGCTGGGGGACGGGAGCCAGTACGGCCTTTCGCTCTCCTACGCCGTGCAGCCCTCGCCGGACGGGCTTGCGCAGGCGTTTCTGATCGGCGAGGAATTCATCGCGGGCGAACCCTGCGCCATGGTACTTGGGGACAATATTTTCTACGGCAACGGCTTTTCCCGGATGCTGGCCGAGGCCGTGCAGAACGCCGAGAACGGCAGGGCCACCATCTTCGGCTATTTCGTCAACGACCCGGAGCGCTTCGGCATCGTGGAGTTCGACGAGCGTGGGCGCGTGCTCTCCGTGGAGGAGAAGCCCGCGCACCCCAAGAGCAACTACTGCATCACCGGCCTGTATTTTTACGACAGGCGCGTGTGCGAACTGGCTAAAAAGGTGAAGCCCAGCGCGCGCGGCGAGCTGGAGATCACCTCGCTAAACGACCTGTACCTGAAGGACGGCACGCTGACCGCCAAGGTGATGGGCCGCGGCTTCGCGTGGCTGGACACCGGCACCATGGACAGCCTGGCCGACGCCACCAGCTTCGTGCAGATCATCGAAAAGCGACAGAGCATCAAGATCGCCGCGCTGGAGGAGATTGCCTACCACCGCGGCTGGATCGACCGGGCCATGCTGCTGGCCGCCGCGGAGCGCTACGGCAAGTCCCCGTACGGCGAACACCTGAAGCGCGTGGCGGAAGGCCGCATCCAGTACGACCGCTCGGAAGCGGAGTAACGGGGGAGGACGCAAACCATGAAAATCCTCGTCACCGGCGGCGCAGGCTTCATCGGCGCCAATTTCTGCGAATACGAACTGACGCGCCATCCGGAGGACGAATACGTCTGCCTGGACGCGCTCACCTACGCGGGCAACCTGGCCTCGCTGGAAACGGCGGCCGCCGCGCCGAACTTCACCTTCGTGCGCGGGGACATCGCCGACCGCGGCTGCGTCAACGCCCTGTTCGAGCGGGAAAAGCCGGACGTGGTGGTGAACTTCGCCGCGGAAACGCACGTGGACCGTTCCGTGACCGACCCGGAGGTGTTCCTGCGCACCAACGTTCTGGGCACGCAGGCGCTGATGGACGCCTGCCGCGCCTACGGCATCCGGCGCTTCCACCAGGTAGGCACCGACGAAGTGTACGGCGACCTTCCGCTGGACAGGCCCGACCTGTTCTTTACCGAGGAAACCCCGCTGACCGCCTCCTCGCCGTACAGCGCCAGCAAGGCGGGGGCGGACCTGCTGGTGATGGCCTACGCGCGCACCTTCGGGCTGCCCGTAACCGTCAGCCGTTGCAGCAACAACTACGGGCCGTACCAGTTCCCCGAAAAGCTGATCCCGCTGATGATCAGCCGCGCGCTGGCAGACCAGACCCTGCCCGTGTACGGCAAGGGGGAGAACGTACGGGACTGGCTGTATGTGGAGGACCACTGCGCGGCCATCGACCTGATCGTGCGCCGGGGCCGCAACGGGGAAATTTATAACGTGGGCGGGCACAACGAGCGTGCCAACATCGACGTGGTGAAAACCATCCTGCGGGAACTGGGCAAGCCGGAAAGCCTGATCACCTTCGTGACCGACCGCCCGGGGCACGACCGCCGCTACGCCATCGACCCCGCCAAGATCAGCCAGGAACTGGGCTGGCAGCCGCAGACGAAATTCGAGGACGGCATGCGCCGCACCGTGCGCTGGTATCTGGACCACCGCAAATGGTGGGAGGATATTCTGGCGGGCGATTACCGGGACTATTACCGGAAGATGTACGAAAACCGCTGACCCGGCGAGCGTTCTTCGTTTCCGGCGCGCTTGACATCCCTCCGCGGGAGCTTTATAATAAACGCAGGATCATCCTGGGGTGTGCGCCAGCACCTTGTTTTTACCCACACTTCATCCATGGAGCCCACGTTCGTCGGCGGCTGTCAGGCCCCCGTCGCAAGACGCCAGGGGAAGGCTAAAGCCGGCGGTAGGGCACCAACCTGCTTACATAGCGGGTGAAAAAGACGGGTGCAGCGGCACTTTGGGAGTTCAGAAGTTCCTCCGGTTTTCCGTCGGGGGAACTTTTTTCGTTTCCGGATACGGCGGCTTTTCGCGAGCGGCGCGAAACCGGAAAAACGGTTG
This sequence comes from uncultured Oscillospiraceae bacterium, assembly GCA_964497495.1. GTDB lineage: Bacteria > Bacillota > Clostridia > Christensenellales > Aristaeellaceae > CAXXOK01. The sequence goes on along the minus strand of CAZCCZ010000012.1, from coordinate 2,803 downwards.
CCATGAGGGGAAAGCATGGTATAATGAGCGGGAAAGAGCGTATCCGTCTGTGCGAGACGCATGGAAGGGGGCTGCGTATGCAGCGGCAGATTGTACCCGGAAGCCGGGACGTGGCGCGCGCGGCGATTGAAATGAGCATGTCCCGCTCGCGGGAGGAAGAACTGCTGATTAAGAAGACGCTGGCGCTGGAAAGCATCGTAACCGCGGCGGCGGATTTCGGCGGCGAGTTCGTGCCCTCGATCATCAAGATCGTGGAGCGCGCGGTGGTGGCCGCGCGGCGCGAAGGCGTGATCGGCGAAAGCCATCTGGAAGAAGGCGGCGTGGCGGGCGCGGCGCGCGAGGCGCTCAACCAGATCACCCCCAAGGCGCTGGGCATGAGCGTGGGCGGCAAGATCGGCGTAGCGCGCTACCAGGATCACGTGGCGGTGGCGGTATTCTTCGGCATCGGGCTGGGCCATCTGGATGAAATTTGCGTGGGGCTGGGCCACAGGGCGATATAAAGCGTATTTTCACACGAAGGGAATGGAACCTTTGCGAACTTTCACCATCGCCATAGACGGCCCCGGCGGGGCCGGCAAGAGCACGGTGGCGGACAATCTGGCAAAAAAGCTCGCGGTGCCGCACCTGGACACGGGCGCGATGTACCGCGCTTTCGGGTACCGCGCGCTCAAAGAGGGGCTTTCCGCCTCCGACCCCGAGGCGATGGCGGCGCTTGCGGAGCGCATCCGGATGGACGTGCGGTTCATCGACGGGAAGCAGCATACCTACGTGGACGGCGAGGACGTGACCGCCCTCATCCGCACGCCTGAAATCGGCATGGCCGCGTCTGACTGCGGAACGCTAGGCCCGGTGCGCAGGCGGATGGTCGCCATGCAACAGGAGATCGCCGCGCGGCAGTCCATCATTCTGGACGGCCGGGACATCGGCACCCGTGTGCTGCCAAACGCGACGCTCAAGGTTTTTCTGACCGCCTCGGCCGAGGTGCGCGCCCGGCGCCGCTACGACGAGATGCTTAACAAGGGGCAGGCGTCGGATTACGACGCCGTTCTGCGGGACGTGATCGCGCGCGACCGGCAGGATTCCACCCGGGAGATCGACCCGCTGCGCGCGGCGGAAGACGCCGTAACGCTGGACACCAGCGCCATGACGCAGGAACAGGCGGAGGCCGCGGTGCTTGAACTGCTCAGGCAAAAGATGAAGCTGCCAAGGCCCCGCGAGCGTTTCACCTTCACCTACCGGCTGGCGATGGCGTTTTCGGCCTTCGTTTTCAACACGCTTCTGCCCGTGCGCTACCACGGGCTGGAGAATGCGGATCTGGACGCGCCCTTCATCCTGATCGGGAACCACAACCACATGCTGGACCCCTTCGCCGTCGGCTGGAAGGTGAAGCGCTACCAGATACGCTATCTCGGCAAACGGGAGCTGATCCGCAACCCGCTGATGAAGGCGCTTTACCTGAACACGCTCATGATTCCCGTGGGCCGGCACGACACGGATATGGGCGCCCTGCGCGCCTGCCTGAAGACGTTGAAGGAGAACCACGTGCTGGGCATTTTCCCCGAAGGCACCCGCTATAAGAAGACGCTGATGGAGGAAATGGAGAGCGGCGTGGCGATGATCGCCCTGCGGGGTGGGGTGCCGCTGCTGCCGGCGTACCTGACCGGTAAAATGCGCCTGTTCCGCCGTACGGACTGTTATTACGGCAAGCCGTTCTCGGTCGCGGAAATCGCCGCCAAGGGCATAAACCGCGAAACCTGCGAAGAAGTGCTTTCCCTGATCACCGCGCTGTATCGGGACATGGCGCTGGCGCACCGGGCGGCCGAACGGTGAAAAAGACGGCATTCAAACCGCTTGCGTGATACTCGCGTGAAAAAATGCTGTTAAAAAGAAGGAATCACGAGAGTTCCGCCGAATAGCAACATTGATTCTGCTCCGGAGGGTACCGCATGCCTGTGATCGTGGCCAAACACGCCGGATTCTGCATGGGCGTTCGCCGCGCGGTGGTCGAGACCATGAAGGCCGCCGAGACGGAAAAGGAAATCGTCGCCATCGGCGAACTGGTGCATAACCCGGAGGTCATCCGTCGGTTGGCGGAGCACGGCGTGCACACGGTCGACTCGCCTTCGCAGGCGACCGGGGGCACCGCGATCATCCGCAGCCACGGGGTCGCGCCGCAGGTGTACCGGGAACTGGCCGAACGCGGAATCAAAACCATTGATCTTACCTGCCCGTTCGTCAAACGCCTCCATGATCTGGTGGCCGGATACAGCGCGACGGGCGCGACGGTGGTGCTGGTGGGCGGCGACGACCATCCGGAAGTCGTGGGCACCATCGGCTGGTGCGGCGGAACGGTGCACACCGTGCACGATCTGGAAAGCGCGGAAGCCCTGCCTGAAATGGACGAGGCGCTGGCGGTTTCCCAGACCACCTTCCCGCACGAGGAATGGGAAGGCATCCTGACGGTGCTACGGCGCAAGGTCGTAAACCTCACGGTGGAGGACACCATTTGCACCGCCACGGTGCTCCGGCAGTCCGAAGCCCGGCGGCTGGCCGCCCGGGCGGATGCCATGCTGGTGGTGGGGGGCCTGCGTAGCGCCAACACCCGCAAACTGTACGAGACCTGCAAGCGCATTTGCGAGCGCACCCTGCTGGTGGAGCGCGCGGCGGATATTCCGCCGGGCTTCGCGGATATTCATACGGAAACGATCGGAATCACCGCCGGCGCGAGCACGCCGGATTGGTCACTTAAGGAGGTTGTCACACGCATGACTGACAAGGAACAGATGGATCAGCGGGTTTCCGG